>NZ_CYGX02000050.1:18072-18345 GCF_900019265.1 Paraburkholderia ribeironis | reverse complement strand
CGATCATGAACCTGGCCGATGCGCTGGACACGTACATCCCGACGCCGGAGCGCGCGGTGGACGGCACGTTCCTGATGCCGGTGGAAGACGTGTTCTCGATCTCGGGTCGCGGCACGGTGGTGACGGGTCGCGTTGAGCGTGGCGTCGTCAAGGTCGGCGAGGAAATCGAAATTGTCGGTATCAAGCCGACGGTGAAGACGACCTGCACGGGCGTGGAAATGTTCCGCAAGCTGCTCGACCAGGGTCAGGCGGGTGACAACGTGGGTATCCTGC
>NZ_CYGX02000050.1:0-18062 GCF_900019265.1 Paraburkholderia ribeironis | reverse complement strand
TGCAAAGATCCTCGAGTAACGCCAGACAGTTCTCGTTGATCGGTGGTTTCGGGGTTGGCGGTGTCGTCAACCCCAAATGGTTTAGGGGTATAGCTCAACTGGCAGAGCGTCGGTCTCCAAAACCGAAGGTTGGGGGTTCGATTCCCTCTGCCCCTGCCAACTCTCGCGTCGTATGTGGCGCTTCGTTAAGGTGTTATGGCGAATCCTTCCGTCGAAACTGTGAATACATCCAGCGACAAGCTGATGCTCGTCGCGGGCGTATTGCTAGTCTTGGCCGGGTTCGTGGGGTTCTTCTGGCTGAGTGGCCAGGAATGGTACGTCCGCGGAGCCGCCTTGGCTGTTGGTGCGATCGCGGGTGTTGCAGTCGGTCTTCTCTCCGCGCCTGGCAAGGGTTTCATCGCTTTCGCCAAAGACTCGTACAAAGAAGTTCGCAAGGTTGTTTGGCCTACTCGCAAAGAGACTACTCAGACAACGCTCGTAGTGTTCGGCTTCGTGTTCGTTATGGCGATCTTTCTTTGGGTTAGTGATAAATCCATCGAATGGGCGATTTTCTCGGTGATTCTGGGTTGGAAATGATATGAGCGATACTCCGGCATCCCCGAGCGGCAAACGTTGGTATGTCGTGCACGCCTACTCCGGCATGGAGAAGAGCGTGCAGCGCGCGCTTCAGGAGCGCATTGAACGCGCCGGCATGCAAGACCAGTTTGGTCAAATCCTCGTTCCGACTGAAGAAGTGGTCGAGGTGAAGGGCGGTCATAAGTCGGTGACCGAGCGTCGTTTTTTCCCGGGCTATGTGCTCGTGGAAATGGAAATGACAGACGAGACGTGGCACCTCGTGAAGAACACGGCAAAGGTGACTGGTTTCGTCGGCGGTGCGCGTAACCGCCCAAGCCCGATTTCCCCGCGGGAAGTCGAGAAGATCATGTCGCAAATGCAGGAAGGCGTGGAAAAACCGCGTCCGAAGACCCTGTTCGAAGTCGGCGAGATGGTACGAGTGAAGGACGGCCCATTCACAGATTTCAACGGCAGCGTCGAAGAAGTGAACTACGAAAAGTCGCGCGTCCGTGTTTCCGTTACAATCTTTGGCCGCGCAACGCCGGTCGAACTGGAATTCGGCCAGGTCGAAAAGTTGTAATCCAGAACTCTACGGAACGCACCAATCGGTGCGTTCCGTATTTCGCGCTTACGGCCCGCGCAATGGCTGTTGAGGAGCGCAAGTAGTCAGCTTTTCGACGAACGCGCGTTACTACTCACTGAACGTTCGCATGTACCCATAGGGCGTTCCTAAGAGGTTTTCAACATGGCAAAGAAAATCATCGGCTTTATCAAGCTGCAGATTCCTGCAGGCAAAGCCAACCCGTCGCCGCCGGTCGGTCCGGCACTGGGCCAACGCGGCCTGAACATCATGGAGTTCTGCAAGGCGTTCAACGCGCAGACTCAGGCTCTAGAACCGGGTCTGCCGATTCCGGTCGTGATTACCGCGTTCGCGGACAAAAGCTTCACGTTCGTCCTGAAAACGCCGCCGGCTACGGTTCTGATCAAGAAGGCAGCGAAGATCGACAAGGGTTCGAGCAAGCCGCATACCGACAAGGTCGGCAAGATCACGCGTGCTCAAGCTGAAGACATCGCCAAGACCAAGATGCCCGATCTGACGGCAGCTGATCTGGACGCAGCGGTTCGTACGATCGCTGGTAGCGCCCGCTCGATGGGCATCACCGTGGAGGGCGTGTAAATGGCTAAGCTTTCAAAGCGTCTGCAGGCATTTGCAGCCAAGGTTGATCGTCAGAAGCTGTACGCGATCGACGACGCACTGTCGCTCGTGAAGGAATGCGCAAGCGCAAAGTTCGACGAGTCCATCGACGTTGCAGTGCAACTCGGCATCGACGCGAAGAAGTCGGACCAGGTGGTTCGTGGTTCCGTCGTGCTGCCGGCTGGTACCGGTAAGTCAGTCCGTGTCGCCGTGTTCGCACAGGGCGAAAAGGCTGAGCAAGCTCGTGCAGCTGGTGCGGAAGTCGTCGGTATGGAAGATCTGGCTGAGCAGGTCAAGGCTGGCAAGCTGGACTTCGATATCGTGATCGCTTCGCCGGACACGATGCGTGTTGTCGGTACGCTGGGTCAGATCCTCGGCCCGCGCGGCCTGATGCCGAACCCGAAGGTCGGTACGGTTACGCCGGACGTCGCGACCGCGGTCAAGAACGCCAAGGCTGGTCAGGTGCAGTTCCGTGTCGACAAGGCCGGTATTATTCACGCCACGATCGGCCGTGCATCGTTTGAGCCGACGGCTCTGCGCAGCAACCTGAACGCTCTCATCGACGCGCTGCAAAAGGCGAAGCCGGCAACGAGCAAGGGTGTCTACCTGCGCAAGGTTGCAGTGTCGAGCACGATGGGCGTTGGCGTTCGCGTCGACCAGGCATCGATCGCAGCACAGTAATAAATTTCATCGCCTCGACGGCAGTCGGGGCGGTTTATGGGCTTTGGGCGGTTGCGAGGTGGCATTCTGCATCGCGCAGCCGGTTGTCAAAGACCGTTGGCGGGCACGCAGCAGGCAGGCGGGTCCTTAATGTAAAGCCAACGCAGATGGCGAACCCGAAAAGGTTTTGTAGTGATGAAGCCGTTAGATGTCCCCAGCAATGTGGATGTCGGGCGGTCGAAATACTCCTGACTGGTCGGACGCCGTTATTGAACGCGGTACACAAGGCGCACGCTGCGTGTATCGAATCTGGAGGTTAACCGTGCCACTCAACAAAGAAAGCAAGCAGGCCGTCGTCGCTGAGGTTGCCGCGCAAGTCGCGAAAGCCCAGACCGTGGTTCTGGCTGAGTATCGTGGGATCACGGTTGGCGATCTGACCAAGCTGCGCGCGAAAGCGCGTGAGCAACAGGTTTACCTTCGTGTGTTGAAGAACACGCTGGCGCGTCGCGCTGTTGAAGGTACGCCGTTCGCTCCGCTGGCAGAGCAGATGACTGGCCCCCTGATCTACGGCATCTCGGAAGATGCAATTGCTGCTGCCAAGGTCGTCAACGACTTCAGCAAGGGCAATGACAAGTTGGTCATCAAGGCTGGTGCCTACGAAGGCAACGTGATGGACAAGGCAGGCGTGCAAGCGCTGGCCAACATCCCGAGCCGCGAGGAACTGCTCTCCAAGCTGTTGTTCGTTATGCAAGCACCTGTTTCCGGCTTTGCGCGCGCTTTGGCCGCGCTGGCAGAAAAGAAACAAGGCGAAGAATCCGCTGCTTAACGCACTTCGGCCGAGCGTAATTGATCGCTAGCTGTATCCGAATTCAATTTAGGAGTATTTCAAATGGCAATCGCAAAAGAAGACATCCTCGAAGCCGTAGGCTCGATGTCGGTTCTGGAACTGAACGAGCTGGTTAAGGCGTTCGAAGAAAAGTTTGGCGTGTCGGCAGCTGCTGTTGCAGTGGCAGGCCCGGCAGGTGCAGGCGGCGGCGCTGCTGCAGCTGAAGAGCAGACCGAATTCACGGTCAACCTGGTTGAAGTCGGCGCGAACAAGGTTTCCGTCATTAAGGCTGTTCGCGAACTGACGGGTCTCGGCCTGAAGGAAGCGAAGGACCTGGTCGACGGTGCACCGAAGCCTGTTAAGGAAGCGGTACCGAAGGCTGCTGCTGAAGAAGCCAAGAAGAAGCTGGAAGAAGCCGGCGCGAAGGCTGAAATCAAGTAAGTTTCAGCGCGCTGTGCGAAGGCTGGCGGTTTTTCACCGCCGGCCTTTTTGTGCTTTGTGGGAGCCGCGTTTTTGCAAGGCCGTTTCGGTAGGAACGAGACTCCCAGAAGCCAAAGAAAATCGCCATTCGGCAACATTGACCGGCGCTTTTCTTTGTCTTCTGAAGCGACTGCAGAAGGCAAGTTTGGTCGGGTAGCGGGCAACACAGGCATCCGCTGCCGTCAGCCAGCGGTTGGTAGCGGCCAACCACCAAGCTTCTAGGCTCGTTCAAGCCATCGGACGGCCATCGGGTCTCAGTCGGTGAACACTCGGGTTGTCTCATCAAGGTATCCTGCCTCGACAACAATGCCCGCCGTGATTCGGAGATCGTATGCAATATTCCTTCACCGAGAAGAAGCGTATTCGCAAGAGTTTTGCGAAGCGCCCCATCGTTCACCAAGTACCTTTCCTGCTGGCTACCCAGCTTGAATCATTCAGCACGTTTCTGCAAGCAGATACGTCGTCGACGCAGCGCAAGCCGGAAGGCCTGCAAGCTGCGTTTACGTCCGTTTTCCCGATCGTTTCGCACAACGGGTTCGCACGTCTTGAGTTCGTCAGCTACATGCTGTCGCCGCCGGCATTCAACATCAAGGAATGTCAGCAGCGCGGTCTGACATACTGCTCGGCGCTGCGCGCGAAAGTGCGTCTGGTTTTGCTCGACAAGGAATCGCCAAGCAAGCCGGTCGTCAAGGAAGTGAAGGAACAGGAAGTGTACATGGGCGAAATTCCGCTCATGACGCCGACCGGTTCGTTCGTCATCAATGGCACGGAACGTGTGATCGTTTCGCAGCTGCACCGTTCGCCGGGCGTGTTCTTCGAACACGACAAGGGCAAGACGCACAGCTCCGGCAAGCTCCTGTTCTCCGCACGTATCATTCCTTACCGTGGTTCGTGGCTCGACTTCGAGTTCGACCCGAAGGACGTGCTGTACTTCCGCGTCGACCGTCGCCGCAAGATGCCGGTCACGATCCTGCTGAAGGCAATCGGCCTCACGCCGGAACAGATCCTCGCAAACTTCTTCGTGTTCGACAATTTCACGCTGATGCCGGAAGGCGCGCAGATGGAATTCGTGCCGGAGCGTCTGCGTGGCGAAGTCGCGCGTTTCGACATCACGGACCGTGACGGCAATGTGATCGTCCAGAAGGACAAGCGGATCAACGCCAAGCACATTCGCGACCTCGACAACGCGAAGACCAAGTTCATCTCGGTGCCGGAAGACTATCTGCTCGGCCGCGTGCTGGCGAAGAACGTCGTCGACGGCGACACCGGTGAGGTGATCGCCAACGCGAACGACGAAATCACCGAAACCGTCCTCGAGAAGCTGCGCGAAGCGAAGATCAAAGACATCCAGACGCTCTACACGAACGATCTGGATCAAGGTCCATACATCTCGTCGACGCTGCGTATCGACGAAACCGCGGACAAGATGGCCGCTCGCATCGCGATCTATCGCATGATGCGTCCGGGCGAACCGCCGACCGAAGAAGCGGTAGAGGCGCTATTCAACCGTCTGTTCTACAGCGAAGACGCATACGACCTGTCCAAGGTGGGCCGTATGAAGTTCAATCGTCGCGTGGGTCGCGACGAGATCGTCGGACCGATGACGCTGCAAGACGACGACATCCTCGCCACGATCAAGATCCTGGTCGAACTGCGTAACGGCAAGGGCGAAGTGGACGACATCGACCACCTCGGCAATCGTCGTGTGCGTTGCGTCGGCGAACTGGCGGAAAACCAGTTCCGCGCAGGTCTCGTGCGTGTCGAACGGGCTGTGAAGGAACGCCTCGGCCAGGCCGAAAGCGAAAACCTGATGCCGCACGACCTGATCAACTCGAAGCCGATTTCGTCGGCGATTCGCGAGTTCTTCGGTTCGTCGCAGCTGTCGCAGTTCATGGACCAGACGAATCCGCTGTCGGAAATCACCCACAAGCGCCGCGTGTCGGCACTGGGCCCGGGCGGTTTGACGCGTGAGCGCGCCGGCTTTGAAGTCCGCGACGTGCACCCGACGCACTACGGTCGTGTGTGCCCGATCGAAACGCCGGAAGGTCCGAACATCGGCCTGATCAATTCGCTCGCACTGTACGCGCACCTGAATGAATACGGCTTCCTCGAAACGCCGTATCGCAAGGTGACGGACGGCAAGGTGACGGACCAGATCGACTACCTGTCGGCGATCGAAGAAGGCCGCTACGTGATCGCTCAGGCGAACGCGGCCGTGGCTGAAGACGGCACGCTGACCGACGAACTGGTGTCCTCGCGTGAAGCGGGCGAAACGCTGATGGTTACGCCGGATCGCATCCAGTACATGGACGTGGCGCCGTCGCAGATCGTGTCGGTGGCAGCTTCGCTGATTCCGTTCCTCGAGCACGACGACGCGAACCGTGCATTGATGGGTTCGAACATGCAGCGTCAGGCTGTGCCGTGTCTGCGTCCTGAGAAGGCCGTGGTTGGTACGGGTATCGAGCGCACGGTGGCGGTCGACTCGGGTACGACGGTTCAGGCGTTCCGCGGCGGTGTGGTCGACTACGTCGACGCGGGCCGTATTGTGATTCGCGTGAACGACGACGAAGCAGTCGCGGGTGAAGTCGGTGTCGACATCTACAACCTGATCAAGTACACGCGTTCGAACCAGAACACGAACATCAACCAGCGTCCGATCGTAAAGATGGGCGACAAGGTTGCACGCGGCGACGTGCTGGCTGACGGCGCGTCGACGGACCTCGGCGAACTCGCGCTCGGCCAGAACATGCTGATCGCGTTCATGCCGTGGAACGGCTACAACTTCGAAGACTCGATCCTGATCTCGGAAAAGGTCGTGGCTGACGATCGCTACACGTCGATCCACATCGAAGAACTGAACGTCGTGGCTCGCGACACGAAGCTCGGACCGGAAGAAATTACGCGCGACATCTCGAACCTCGCTGAAGTGCAACTTGGCCGTCTCGACGAGTCGGGCATCGTGTACATCGGCGCGGAAGTCGAAGCAGGCGACGTGCTGGTCGGCAAGGTGACGCCGAAGGGCGAAACCCAGCTCACGCCGGAAGAAAAGCTGCTGCGCGCGATCTTCGGTGAAAAGGCTTCGGACGTGAAGGACACATCGCTGCGCGTGCCGTCGGGCATGAGCGGCACGGTGATCGACGTCCAGGTGTTCACGCGTGAAGGCATTCAGCGCGACAAGCGTGCACAACAGATCATCGACGATGAACTGAAGCGTTATCGCCTCGACCTGAACGACCAGCTGCGCATCGTGGAAGGCGACGCGTTCCAGCGTCTCGCACGCATGCTGACTGGCAAGGTCGCGAACGGCGGTCCGAAGAAGCTCGCAAAGGGCACGAAGATCGAACAGGCTTACCTGGAAGATCTCGACCACTACCACTGGTTCGACATCCGCCTCGCGGACGAAGAAGCAGCGGCACAGCTCGAAGCGATCAAGGACTCGATCGAACAGAAGCGTCACCAGTTCGACCTGGCGTTCGAAGAAAAGCGCAAGAAGCTCACGCAAGGCGACGAACTGCCGCCGGGCGTGCTGAAGATGGTCAAGGTGTATCTGGCAGTCAAGCGCCGTCTGCAGCCTGGCGACAAAATGGCAGGCCGTCACGGTAACAAGGGTGTCGTGTCGAAGATCGTGCCGATCGAAGACATGCCGTACATGGCCGACGGCCGTCCGGCTGACGTCGTTCTGAACCCGCTCGGCGTGCCGTCGCGGATGAACGTGGGTCAGGTTCTCGAAGTGCATCTGGGCTGGGCCGCGAAGGGTCTCGGCTGGCGTATCGGCGAAATGCTGCAGCGTCAGGCGAAGATCGAAGAACTGCGCGAATTCCTGACCAAGATCTACAACGAGTCGGGCCGCGCCGAAGAGCTGGACAGCTTCACAGACGACGAGATCGTCGAACTGGCGAAGAACCTGCGCGAAGGCGTGCCGTTCGCGACGCCGGTGTTCGACGGTGCGACGGAAGAAGAAATGTCGCGCGCACTGGATCTCGCGTTCCCGGACGACATCGCGCAGAACCTCGGCATGACGCCGTCGAAGAACCAGGTGCGTCTGTACGACGGCCGCACGGGCGAGATGTTCGAGCGTACGGTGACGGTCGGCTACATGCACTACCTGAAGCTGCACCACCTGGTCGACGACAAGATGCACGCGCGTTCCACGGGCCCGTACTCGCTGGTCACGCAGCAGCCGTTGGGCGGTAAGGCGCAGTTTGGTGGCCAGCGCTTCGGTGAAATGGAAGTGTGGGCGCTCGAAGCGTACGGCGCATCGTATGTGCTGCAGGAAATGCTGACCGTGAAGTCGGACGACGTGACGGGCCGGACCAAGGTTTACGAGAACCTGGTCAAGGGCGATCACGTGATCGATGCCGGCATGCCTGAGTCGTTCAACGTGTTGGTGAAGGAAATCCGGTCGCTCGGTATCGACATCGACCTGGACCGGAACTAATCGGACTACTGGAGAGAAGCGATGAAAGCTTTGCTCGATCTATTCAAGCAAGTCCAACAACCTGAAGTTTTTGACGCGATCAAGATCGGTCTGGCCTCGCCGGACAAGATCCGTTCGTGGTCGTTCGGTGAAGTCAAGAAGCCGGAAACCATCAACTACCGGACTTTCAAGCCGGAGCGCGATGGTCTGTTCTGCGCGAAGATTTTCGGTCCGATCAAGGACTACGAATGCCTGTGCGGCAAGTACAAGCGCCTGAAGCACCGTGGCGTGATCTGCGAGAAGTGCGGCGTCGAAGTGACGCTGGCGAAGGTGCGTCGCGAACGGATGGGCCACATTGAGCTGGCCTCGCCGGTTGCGCACATCTGGTTCCTGAAGTCGCTGCCGTCGCGTCTGGGCATGGTGCTCGACATGACGCTGCGCGACATCGAGCGCGTGCTGTACTTCGAAGCATACGTGGTGATCGATCCGGGCATGACGCCGCTGAAAGCGCGGCAAATCATGACCGAAGAGGATTACTACAACAAGGTCGAAGAGTACGGTGACGAATTCCGTGCCGAGATGGGCGCGGAAGGCGTTCGCGAACTGCTGCGCGCGATCAACATCGACGAACAGGTCGAGATGCTGCGCACCGAACTCAAGAACACCGGTTCGGAAGCGAAGATCAAGAAGTACGCGAAGCGCCTGAAGGTGCTCGAGGCTTTCCAGCGTTCGGGCATCAAGCCTGACTGGATGGTCCTCGAAGTGCTGCCGGTGCTGCCGCCGGAACTGCGTCCGCTGGTGCCGCTCGACGGCGGCCGTTTCGCGACGTCGGACCTGAACGACCTGTATCGCCGCGTGATCAACCGTAACAACCGGTTGAAGCGTCTGCTCGAACTGAAGGCGCCTGAAATCATTGTCCGCAACGAAAAGCGGATGCTGCAGGAAGCCGTCGATTCGCTGCTGGACAACGGCCGTCGCGGCAAGGCGATGACCGGCGCGAACAAGCGTCCGCTGAAGTCGCTCGCTGACATGATCAAGGGTAAGGGCGGTCGTTTCCGTCAGAACCTGCTCGGTAAGCGCGTCGACTACTCGGGCCGTTCGGTGATCGTGGTCGGCCCGACGCTCAAGCTGCATCAGTGCGGCCTGCCGAAGCTGATGGCGCTCGAACTGTTCAAGCCGTTCATCTTCAACAAGCTGGAAGTGATGGGTGTCGCTACCACCATCAAGGCTGCGAAGAAGGAAGTCGAGAATCAGACGCCGGTGGTGTGGGACATCCTCGAAGAGGTGATCCGCGAGCATCCGGTCATGCTCAACCGTGCGCCGACGCTGCACCGTCTCGGCATTCAGGCTTTCGAGCCGGTGCTGATCGAAGGCAAGGCAATCCAGCTGCACCCGCTCGTTTGCGCGGCGTTCAACGCCGACTTCGACGGTGACCAGATGGCTGTTCACGTGCCGCTGTCGCTGGAAGCGCAGATGGAAGCGCGCACGTTGATGCTGGCGTCGAACAACGTGCTGTTCCCGGCCAACGGCGATCCGTCGATCGTGCCGTCGCAGGATATCGTGCTCGGTTTGTACTACGCGACCCGCGAAGCGGTGAACGGCAAAGGCGAAGGCCTGACGTTCACGGGCGTCTCGGAAGTGCTGCGTGCTTACGAGAACAAGGAAGTCGAGCTCGCTTCGCGCGTCAACGTGCGGATCACCGAAATGGTCCACAACGAGGAGAAGTCGGAAGGTGCGCCGGCGTTCGTGCCGAAGATCTCGCTGTACGCGACGACCGTCGGCCGCGCAATCCTGTCGGAAATCCTGCCGCCGGGCCTGCCGTTCTCGGTGCTGAACAAGCCGCTGAAGAAGAAGGAAATCTCGCGTCTGATCAACACCGCATTCCGCAAGTGCGGTCTGCGTGAAACGGTGATTTTTGCCGACCAGTTGATGCAGTCCGGTTTCCGTCTGGCAACGCGCGCTGGTATCTCGATCTGCGTCGACGACATGCTCGTGCCGCCGCAGAAGGAAACCATCGTCGGCGACGCCGCGAAAAAGGTGAAGGAATACGACCGTCAGTACATGTCGGGTCTCGTCACGTCGCAAGAGCGCTACAACAACGTGGTCGACATCTGGTCGGCGACGTCGGAAGCGGTCGGCAAGGCGATGATGGAGCAACTGTCGACGGAACCGGTAACGGATCGCGACGGCAACGAAACGCGTCAGGAATCGTTCAACTCGATCTACATGATGGCGGACTCGGGTGCTCGTGGTTCCGCGGTTCAGATTCGTCAGCTGGCCGGTATGCGCGGCCTGATGGCGAAGCCGGACGGCTCGATCATCGAGACGCCGATTACGGCGAACTTCCGTGAAGGCCTGAACGTGTTGCAGTACTTCATCTCGACCCACGGCGCACGTAAGGGTCTGGCTGATACGGCACTGAAGACCGCAAACTCGGGTTACCTGACGCGACGTCTGGTCGACGTGACGCAGGATCTGGTGGTGGTCGAGGAAGATTGCGGCACGTCCAACGGCGTCGCGATGAAGGCGCTGGTCGAAGGCGGTGAAGTCGTCGAAGCGCTGCGTGACCGGATTCTCGGTCGCGTGACGGTGGCTGACGTCGTCAACCCGGAATCGCAGGAAACGCTGTACGAAACGGGCACGCTGCTCGACGAAGACGCGGTCGAAGAAATCGAACGCCTCGGCATCGACGAAGTGCGCGTGCGTACGCCGCTGACTTGCGAAACGCGTTACGGTCTGTGCGCAGCCTGCTACGGCCGCGACCTGGGCCGCGGCTCGTCGGTCAACGTCGGTGAGGCAGTCGGCGTGATCGCGGCGCAGTCGATCGGCGAACCTGGCACGCAGCTCACGATGCGTACGTTCCACATCGGTGGCGCGGCGTCGCGTGCGGCGGTCGCTTCGTCGGTTGAAGCGAAGTCGAACGGTACGGTGCGCTTCACGGCGACGATGCGTTACGTCACCAACGCGAAGGGCGAGCAGATCGTCATCTCGCGTTCGGGCGAAGCGATGATCACCGACGACCACGGCCGCGAGCGCGAACGTCACAAGGTGCCGTACGGCGCGACGCTGTTGCAACTGGACGGCGCGCAGATCAAGGCCGGCACGCAACTGGCGACGTGGGATCCGATGACGCGTCCGATCATCACCGAATACGGTGGCACGGTGAAGTTCGAAAACGTCGAAGAAGGCGTGACCGTTGCGAAGCAGATCGACGATGTGACGGGCCTGTCGACGCTGGTCGTGATCGACGTGAAGCGTCGCGGTACCCAGGCATCGAAGACGGTGCGTCCGCAGGTCAAGCTGCTCGACGCGAGCGGCGAAGAAGTCAAGATCCCGAACACCGAGCACTCGGTGCAGATCGGCTTCCAGGTCGGCGCGCTGATCACCGTGAAGGACGGTCAGCAGGTGCAGGTCGGCGAAGTGCTCGCACGTATCCCGACCGAATCGCAGAAGACGCGTGACATTACCGGCGGTCTGCCGCGTGTGGCGGAACTGTTCGAAGCACGTTCGCCGAAGGACGCAGGTATCCTGGCGGAAGTCACGGGTACGACGTCGTTCGGTAAGGACACGAAGGGCAAGCAGCGTCTCGTTATCACGGACCTCGAGGGCAACCAGCACGAGTTCCTGATCGCGAAGGAAAAGCAGGTTCTGGTGCACGATGGTCAGGTCGTCAACAAGGGCGAAATGATCGTCGACGGGCCGGCGGATCCGCACGACATCCTGCGTTTGCAGGGCGTCGAAGCGCTGTCGCGTTACATCGTGGACGAAGTGCAGGACGTGTACCGTCTGCAAGGCGTGAAGATCAACGACAAGCACATCGAAGTGATTGTTCGTCAGATGCTGCGCCGCGTGCAGATTACGGACAACGGCGATACGCGTTTCATCCCGGGCGAACAGGTCGAGCGGTCGGACATGCTCGACGAGAACGACCGTATGATCGCGGAAGACAAGCGTCCGGCAACGTACGAAAACGTCTTGCTCGGTATCACGAAGGCGTCGCTGTCGACCGATTCGTTCATCTCCGCGGCGTCGTTCCAGGAAACGACTCGCGTGTTGACCGAAGCGGCGATCATGGGTAAGCGCGACGACCTGCGCGGTCTGAAGGAAAACGTGATCGTCGGCCGTCTGATTCCGGCCGGTACGGGTCTCGCGTTCCACAAGGCACGCAAGAGCAAGGAACTGTCCGACCGCGAGCGTTTCGATCAGATCGCAGCGGAAGAGTCGTTCGAATTCGGTACGCCGGAAACCCCGGCCGCCGAACAGCAGCACTCGGGCGAGTAAGTCCCGGCGGCGCAAGCCGCATGGGCTCACCAGCCAGCGAAGCCGCTCAGTTTCGACTGAGCGGCTTTTTTTTGTGCGCTTTCGTTTGTCGCGCTTTGACGGATTCTTAGGCCGGATGGCCAAGGTTGTCGCAAAGCGCGGGCGCGGCGCGAATGCGTTGGTAAAATTCGTGTCACCGGCTTTGCGCCGCTCTCTTGGCCTCTCTTGGCAGCTTCTCTCAAATTCATGTCCCGTCCGCTCGAAATCCTCAACGAAGTCTTCGGTTATCCCGCGTTCAGAGGGCAGCAGGGCGAAATTGTCGAGCACGTCGCCGGTGGCGGCGACTGTCTCGTGCTGATGCCGACGGGCGGCGGCAAATCGCTGTGCTATCAGATTCCGTCGCTGGTGCGACGGGAAGGCGGCTTCGGTACGGGCATCGTGGTTTCGCCGCTGATTGCGCTGATGCAGGATCAGGTGGCCGCGCTCACAGAAGTCGGCGTAAGAGCGGCGTATCTCAACTCGACGCTGTCGAGCGCCGAGGCAATGGCCACCGAGCGGGCGTTGCGCGACGGCGAGATCGACCTGCTTTACGTCGCGCCGGAACGCCTGATGACGCCGCGTTTCCAGGAGTTGCTGGAGCGCACGCGCATCGGCCTGTTCGCAATCGACGAAGCGCATTGCGTGTCGCAGTGGGGGCACGATTTCCGGCCTGAATATATCCAGTTGTCGGTGCT
This sequence comes from Paraburkholderia ribeironis, assembly GCF_900019265.1. Taxonomy (GTDB): domain Bacteria; phylum Pseudomonadota; class Gammaproteobacteria; order Burkholderiales; family Burkholderiaceae; genus Paraburkholderia; species Paraburkholderia ribeironis. Next base: position 4,935 of record NZ_CYGX02000050.1, on the reverse strand, counting down.
GCACGAGCGCTTCCCGAACGTGCCGCGGATCGCGCTCACGGCCACTGCGGACGCGATCACACGGGACGAAATCATTCATCGTCTCGCGCTCGAAGATGCGCGTGTGTTCGTATCGAGCTTCGACCGGCCGAACATCCGCTATCGCATCGCCGAAAAGGACAACGCGCGTGCGCAGCTGCTCGACTTCATCCGCTCCGAACATTCGAAGCCGGACGGCACTACTGACGCGGGCGTCGTCTATTGTCTGTCGCGCCGCAAGGTGGAAGAAACGGCCGAGTGGCTGAAGGAAAAGGGCATGCGCGCGCTGCCGTACCACGCCGGCATGGAGTTCGAGGTGCGCCAGAAACATCAGGAGATGTTCCAGCGCGAGGAAGGCATCGTGATGTGCGCGACGATCGCGTTCGGCATGGGCATCGATAAACCCGACGTGCGGTTCGTCGCGCATCTGGATCTGCCGAAAAGCGTCGAAGGCTACTACCAGGAAACTGGCCGTGCGGGCCGCGACGGACTGCCGTCCAACGCATGGATGGCCTATGGTCTTGGCGACGTCGTGCAACAGCGCAAGATGATCGACGAGTCGGACGCCGACGATGCCCACAAGCGCCTACAAACCGGCAAGCTGGATGCGCTGCTCGGTCTGTGCGAAGCGGCAACCTGCCGGCGCGTGCGGCTGCTCGCCTACTTTGGCGAAACGAGTCAGCCGTGTGGCAACTGCGACAACTGTCTCGAGCCGCCGCCTACCTGGGATGCAACGCGTGAAGCGCAGATGGCGCTGTCATGCGTATTCCGGGCGCAGCGGGCAAGCGGATTCCACTTCGGCGCCGGCCACCTGATCGACATTCTGCGCGGCAATCGCAGCGAGAAAATCATGCAGCGAGGCCACGAGAAACTCACCACTTTCGGCATCGGCGCGGCGCTCGGTGAGCCGGAGTGGCGCGCAGTGTTCCGGCAGCTCGTCGCATTCGGCTACCTGACAGTCGACCATGAGGGATTTGGCTCGCTGGTCCTCACCGAAGCAAGCAAGCCGGTGCTCAGGGGCGAGCAGCACGTAACGATGCGCCGCTATGTCAAGCCGACCCGCACCCGCCAGTCGTCCGGGCGCACCAGCGAGCGCGCCGATCCGACGGTCGGCATGGGGCCGCGCGAGCGCGCTCGCTGGGAGCGCCTGCGCGCTTGGCGCACCGAAACGGCAAAGAGCGACGGCGTGCCAGCCTACGTTATTTTCCACGACGCGACGCTGGCCGAGATCGCCCGCTCCGGCCCTGATTCGATTGATGATTTGCGTGGCATTCCCGGCATGGGCGCCCGCAAGCTCGATCGTTTCGGCGACGAATTGCTGGAAGTCGTCGCCGCCGACTGAGCGTATCTCACGTTCCTGCGCAGGTCGGCGGGAGTCCGAAATATCGCAAGCTGTTGACCCCGTTAGGGTTTTCGGAATATTATGCTAGGTTCCGGTTCTTGGAATGCTTGCGCGCGAAGCCAATTCACGCACATGCAGTCCATCCGGAAGTTCGATGCGCAATCGTTTCTGCTTTGCCCGGAAACAGATGCGTCGATTTTGTTCAATTTCAGGAATAAACAAAATGCCAACCATCAATCAACTGGTTCGCAAAGGCCGCACGTCGGAAACGACGAAGAGCAAGAGCCCGGCTTTGCAGGACTGCCCCCAGCGTCGCGGCGTGTGCACCCGTGTGTACACCACGACGCCGAAGAAGCCGAACTCGGCACTCCGTAAGGTTGCCAAGGTGCGCCTGACGAACGGCTTCGAAGTCATTTCGTACATCGGTGGTGAAGGCCACAACCTGCAGGAACACTCGGTCGTGCTGATTCGTGGCGGCCGTGTCAAGGACTTGCCGGGTGTGCGTTACCACATGGTTCGCGGCTCGCTGGATACCCAGGGCGTCAAGGATCGTAAGCAGGCTCGCTCCAAGTACGGTGCGAAGCGTGCCAAGGCTGGCAAGTAATTAGCCGGTCAGTAGTTTCAGGTCGCCTGCAAAGGCGGTAATGGCGGTGGTGCTGGAATTGCCGGTACTGCCGAGTAAGTGGTCACCCGACCAGGCTGGTAAGTCTTGAAGATGAATCGGGTTAGTTGGTGGCCGCGGGGCTAACAGTAGCTCCAACTGAAAAGTTAAAGGAAGAAACATGCCGCGTCGTCGCGAAGTCCCCAAGCGGGAAGTGTTGCCGGATCCGAAGTTCGGTAACGTAGATGTAGCTAAGTTCATGAACGTGCTGATGCTCTCCGGCAAGAAGTCGGTTGCCGAGCGTATCGTGTACGGCGCTTTCGAACAGATCCAGACCAAGGGTGGCAAGGACCCGCTGGAAGTGTTCACGGTAGCGCTCAACAACGTCAAGCCGGTGGTCGAAGTCAAGAGCCGCCGCGTTGGTGGTGCGAACTATCAGGTTCCGGTCGAAGTGCGTCCGTCGCGTCGTATGGCATTGGCGATGCGTTGGCTGCGTGAAGCCGCGAAGAAGCGCAGCGAGAAGTCGATGGCCCTGCGTCTGGCAGGTGAACTCTCCGAAGCGGCCGAAGGCCGTGGCGGCGCAATGAAGAAGCGCGACGAAGTTCACCGGATGGCAGAAGCCAACAAGGCGTTCTCGCACTTCCGTTTCTAAGCTTCCCGACCCTGGGTTTAGCGGAAAGCGGAAAGAAATTCCGGGCGGGTGCGCTTACAAAGCGACTCGCCCGTTTGTGTTACAGCGCGACGGGTACTTTCTCGCATCGCGTTATCCCAATAGAGGATCAAAGTGGCTCGCAAGACACCTATCGAGCGCTACCGTAACATCGGTATTAGCGCTCACATCGACGCCGGCAAAACGACGACGACCGAGCGCATTCTGTTCTACACCGGCGTGAACCACAAGATTGGTGAAGTTCACGACGGCGCTGCCACCATGGACTGGATGGAGCAGGAGCAGGAACGCGGCATTACCATTACTTCCGCTGCTACCACGGCATTCTGGAAGGGCATGGCCGGCGATCGCGCCGAGCACCGCATCAACATCATCGACACCCCGGGCCACGTCGACTTCACGATTGAAGTCGAACGCTCGATGCGCGTGCTCGACGGCGCGTGCATGGTGTACTGCGCTGTGGGCGGCGTGCAGCCCCAGTCGGAAACCGTGTGGCGTCAGGCTAACAAGTACAAGGTTCCCCGCCTCGCGTTCATCAACAAGATGGACCGTACCGGCGCGAACTTCTTCAAGGTCTACGACCAGCTCAAGCTGCGTCTGAAGGCGAACCCGGTTCCGGTCGTGGTGCCTATCGGCGCGGAAGAGAACTTCACGGGCGTCGTCGACCTGATGAAGATGAAGGCGATCATTTGGGACGACGCGTCCCAGGGCACCAAGTTCTCGTACGAAGACATCCCGGCAGAACTCGTCGACACGTGCAATGAATGGCGCGAAAAGATGATCGAAGCTGCGGCTGAGTCGAGCGAAGACTTGATGAACAAGTACCTCGAAGAAGGCGAGCTGACCGAAGCGGAAATCATCAAGGGCCTGCGCGACCGTACGATCGCTTGCGAAATCCAGCCGATGCTGTGCGGCACCGCGTTCAAGAACAAAGGCGTGCAACGCATGCTGGACGCAGTGCTCGATTTCCTGCCGTCGCCGATCGACATTCCGCCGGTTACCGGCGAGCTGGAAAACGGTGAAAAGGGTGAGCGCCGCGCTGCTGACGACGAAAAGTTCTCGGCACTGGCATTCAAGATCATGACCGACCCGTTCGTCGGCCAGCTGATCTTCTTCCGTGTGTACTCGGGCGTTGTGAATTCGGGCGACACCGTGCTGAACGCGACCAAGGACAAGAAGGAACGTCTCGGTCGTATTCTGCAGATGCACGCGAACCAGCGCGAAGAAATCAAGGAAGTCCGCGCAGGCGATATCGCTGCTGCAGTCGGCCTGAAGGACGCAACGACCGGCGACACGCTGTGCGATCCGCAAAGCCCGATCGTGCTGGAACGCATGGTTTTCCCGGAACCGGTGATTTCGCAGGCTGTTGAGCCGAAGACGAAGCCGGACCAGGAAAAGATGGGTCTGGCGCTGAATCGTCTGGCTCAGGAAGATCCGTCGTTCCGCGTTCAAACGGACGAAGAATCGGGTCAAACCATTATTTCGGGTATGGGCGAGCTCCACCTGGAAATTCTGGTCGACCGGATGAAGCGTGAGTTCGGCGTCGAAGCAACGGTTGGCAAACCGCAAGTGGCTTACCGCGAAACGATCCGCGGCAAGGCGGAAGATGTCGACGGCAAGTTCGTCAAGCAGTCGGGTGGTCGCGGCCAGTACGGTCACGCGGTCATCACGCTCGAGCCGAACGAGCAAGGCAAGGGCTACGAGTTCCTGGACGAGATCAAGGGCGGTGTGATTCCGCGTGAATACATCCCGGCAGTCGACAAGGGTATCCAGGAAACGCTGAAGGCTGGCGTGCTGGCAGGCTTCCCGGTCGTTGACGTGAAAGTTCACCTGACGTTCGGTTCGTACCATGACGTCGACTCGAACGAAAATGCGTTCCGCATGGCCGGTTCGATGGCGTTCAAGGAAGCAATGCGCAAGGCTCAGCCGGTCATCCTCGAACCGATGATGGCCGTCGAAGTCGAAACGCCGGAAGACTACATGGGCAACGTGATGGGCGACCTGTCGGGTCGTCGCGGTATCGTTCAGGGCATGGATGACATGGTCGGCGGCGGCAAGATCGTCCGCGCAGAAGTACCGCTGTCGGAAATGTTCGGCTACTCGACGTCGCTGCGTTCGCTGACCCAAGGTCGCGCCACGTATACGATGGAGTTCAAGCACTACTCCGAAGCACCGCGCAACGTGTCCGAAGCGATCATCAACGCGAAGTCGAAGTAAGCGCGCGGCAAGTCATTCAACGATTAACTTATTGAAAGAAGAGAAACATGGCTAAAGGTAAATTCGAACGGACCAAGCCGCACGTGA
>NZ_CYGX02000072.1 GCF_900019265.1 Paraburkholderia ribeironis | reverse complement strand
CGCCCAAACTCCGCCCAAATAAATCATTGGAGTACTGAATGACGGTATTTTTTATCGGCGCGGGTCCGGGCGACCCGGAACTGATCACGGTGAAAGGGCAGCGCCTAGTGCGCAGCTGTCCAGTGATCCTGTACGCGGGCTCGCTCGTGCCGGCCGCGGTGCTCGAAGGTCACAGCGCCGGGCAGGTCGTCAATACCGCCGAGCTCGACCTCGATCAGATCGTCGCGTTGCTGCAGGCCGCGCATGCCAAAGGCCAGCACGTGGCACGCGTGCATTCGGGCGATCCGTCGCTGTACGGTGCGATCGGTGAACAGATCCGCCGTTTGCGCGAGCTGGGCATTCCGTACGAGATCGTGCCTGGCGTGACCGCCACGGCAGCCTGCGCCGCGGCGCTCGGTTGCGAACTGACGCTGCCCGATGTATCGCAGACGCTGATCCTCACGCGTTATGCAAGCAAAACGGCGATGCCGGCAGGCGAACAGCTCTCCGATCTGGCACGGCATCGCGCGACGATGGCAATTCACCTCGGCGTGCGCCATCTCGCGCGCATCGTCGATGAATTGCGGCCGCATTATGGCGGCACGTGTCCAATCGCGGTGATCTATCGCGCGAGCTGGCCGGACGAGGAGAAGATCACCGGCACGCTCGACGACATCGTGAGCAAGGTGCAATCGACCGCCATCGAGCGGAACGCGCTGATCCTGGTCGGACAGGTGCTGGCCGCCGAAGGCTTTGCGGAATCGACGCTGTACGCGAAGGGCGGTTGATCGGCGGATGCGGACAGGCCCATATCCTTCGAATGGTTGAGCCCGAAATGGAGCACCGCGCCGAACAGCGTCGCGCCAGGTGTGCTGCCGAGATTGCGTTCAAAGAGATTCGACGCGGTGGCGCTGCCGCATTCGTCCATCCTGACGATCTCCTGAGTCAGCACCAGCGAGCTGACGCTCGACGTGGAGGGGTAGTATCGGGGTATTGGGCACGCCGGACAGCCTGGGAGGACGCAGGTCCGCGACGCATCGATACGGCCGCGCGCAGCGGCCGATATGGAGTATGCACCTTACGGAGAATGCGCGCCCCGCGCGCCAGTCGTCTGGGGAGGGCTCAAGCGGCATGGCACCGGGCTTGCGCATTCGCATTTCTCTTTCGACACATGGAGGACATTATGAGGATCGGATTCAGCGGACGCCGTGAAGTCGTGGCAGCGGCGCGCGTCGCCTTCGAGGCCAATGTTGATGGGGCGAACGTCTGGTGCAGCGTGTCGCTGGACGCGCTGAACGACCATTTCGGCAATGACGGGACATCGGCCCACGATCTGGTCGGTACGTTCGAAGCCAATCGCGCGCAGATTGAAAATGCCGCGCGGCGGGTGCTCGAAAAGAACGGCGGGCGGTCCGTGGAACTCGAGACTGGCGACTTCAATTAGGTTTCGGCCGAGGCCGTACGGGTCCCGGCCATTCACACGGCGGCGGCCCGGCGCGTGTGCGCCGGGCCGCGCCACTTCTCCAGATCCAGCAACAATCCCTTCGACGCGAGGCCGTTTTTCGATCGGGAACCAGCGCCTATATTGAGCTCGGCGGTCGCGCAGAGAGTCTTCCGACGCGCCGCGAACCCTCAATTTCTGGAGCGTGTTTTCATCATGAAGTCCCTCATCAAGGCCGTCGCTATCGTCGCTATCGTCGCTTCGCTGGCTGCTTCGGCCACGGTTTTCGCCCAATCGAATTCCCGCATCACGCGCGAGCAGGTGCGCGCGGAACTGATTGAGTTCGAACAGGCCGGCTATCACGTCGGTGATGGCGACCAGACCCATTATCCCGACGCCGTGCTGGCGGCCGAGGCCCGCATTGCCGCGCGCAACGACAGCGCGAGCGGCTATGGCGGCGGCGTCGCGGGGTCGTCGCAAAGCGGCCGGCCGGCGGTGTCGTCGGCGGACTGGAACGCGATGTACAGCCGTTGATGCGACGGTTTTTTCGCACGCCTGTCGTGACGCGCGATGCGCTTCGATGTGTCCGGTGGCGTTGCGCTTGTGCGTGTCCGATCGCGATGCCGCGCATGAGTACAACGCATCCGGCTTCGAGCCGTAGTGGAAAGGACTCTTCCAGCGCCGCGTATATATCCGCGTGATCGGCGCCGGTACAGTCTCCATGTACGCACGGCCTCTCGTGTGCGTGCGAGAGAGTTGGCCCCGGCTGGCAACAGCTGGGGTTTTTTTCTCTGACGACGCCGGATTGATGAAGGCGACTGCATGAAAGCGTATTGGCGAGCGCGTCAGAATACGAGCCGGGTGTCTGGCAGTGGTCGGGTCTGCGGTATAGTCGCGCCAACCAATAGTGCGCAAGCGGTGGAGCGCCGCCTGCGCGGCGAACGCAGTCTTCGATTCTCTGGAGGACGTCGTGCAGGAAATCATCGAAGGTTTGATCCGCTTTCAACGCGAAGTCTTTCCGCAGCAACTCGCGTTGTTCAAGCGTCTGTCGACGGCGCAAAGTCCCGGCACGCTGTTCGTGACCTGCTCGGATAGCCGCGTGGTCCCGGAACTGCTCACGCAGACGGAGCCCGGCGCGCTGTTCGTGATCCGCAACGCTGGCAACATCGTGCCGTCCTATGGTCCGGAGCCGGGCGGGGTATCGGCCAGCGTCGAGTACGCGGTGGCGGTATTGGGCGTGCGCGATATCGTGATCTGTGGTCACTCCAACTGCGGCGCGATGACGGCCATCTCGGCCTGCACGAATCTGGACCATCTGCCCGCGGTGGCAAGCTGGCTGCGTCACGCGGATGCGGCCAGGGCGATCAACGCATCGCGCACCTATCACTCGGATGCCGAACGCCTCGACGCGCTGATCAAGGACAACGTGATCGCGCAGCTCAACAACATTCGCACCCATCCTTCAGTGGCGGTGGGGATCGCGAACAGGACGTTGCAGCTGCACGGCTGGATCTTCGATATCCAGAGCGGCGTGATGCTCGCGCTCGACGGACGCAGCGGCAATTTTTTACCGCTCGTCGACAACCAGGACATCCATGCCGTCTAGCGCGACGCTCGACAGCATCGCGTAATCGACGCGCCTGCAACGCTGCGCGCGAACCCGACTTGCGGGGGCGCGTGCGAGCGGCGTCGATGGCATGACGAACCGCGTCGAGGCCGGCCGGGAAACATCGTCGGCGTTGCGCAGGCCCGCCTATACTGCGAGAGCGTCTGACGGCGACACGCCGCTACCCGGCGTGTCGCCACGTGGATCGACTCTGCTCGCGAGGTGGCTATGAACATCTTGATGGTACTTACCTCACACGATCAGCTCGGCAATACCGGCAGGAAGACCGGCTTCTGGCTCGAGGAATTTGCCGCGCCTTACTACGTGTTCAAGGACGCCGGCGTCGCGATGACGCTCGCTTCGCCTGACGGCGGCGCACCGCCGCTGGACCCGAAGAGCGACGATCCCGACTCACAGACCGACGCGACCCGGCGCTTCAGGAAAGACCCGCAAGCGCAAGCCGCGCTCGCGAATACCGTGCGCCTTGCCACTGTCGCGGCCGCGGACCACGACGCGGTGTTCTATCCCGGCGGTCACGGCCCGCTCTGGGATCTCGCTGAAGACCCCCATTCGATCGGACTGGTTGAAATATTTCATGCGTCGGGCAAACCGGTCGCCGCGGTCTGCCATGCGCCCGGCGTGCTGCGTCACGCGAAGGGACCGGACGGCACGCCGCTCGTGCGTGACAAAGCGGTCACGGGCTTCGCGAATTCGGAAGAGTCGGCCGTCGGTCTTACCGATGTCGTGCCGTTTCTGGTCGAAGACATGCTGAAGAAAAACGGCGCCCGCTATTCGAAGGGGCCGGACTGGCAGTCGCATGTCGTCGTCGCGGGCACGCTGATTACCGGGCAGAATCCGGCGTCGTCGGAAGCGGCGGCGAGGGCGATGCTCGCGAAACTCGGGGTGAGTTGACGCGATGCGATGTGGCCAAATGTGACGTTATGCGGCAGATGACGGTGGCATGACGGCGGCATGACATGATGCGACGCGACGTGGCATCGTACGGTGTGGTGTGGTGTGGTGTGGCATGGCATGGCGTGGCGTGGCATGGCGTGGCATGGCGTGGCGCGAGCGCGATTCGCGCCACCGACGATTCCGGCACCACCGTGCTGTACTTCACGATGATCGGCACGGTCGTGATGGGCGCGTCGTTGTTTTTCGCGTGGCGCACGCCGACGTTCGACGCGCTCGCGCCGTACAACTACACGAGCATTGCGTGGGCCGCGCCGTTCGGCTATGTGGCGTGGGGCGAGACGATCGGCGCCATGTCGCTGCTCGGCATTGCGCTGATTGTCGGCAGTTCGATTGCCGTGGCGGTGCGTGGAAAGCAGACAGAGGGGCCGCTCGTATAACCTCGTCGCCTGACGAGGCTACGCGGGCCGCGCGCATTTGCTTCGGATATCGAATCATCACTCGTTGGATCTCGCGCGGGTTCGTTGGCTGTTTTTTTCGGACACATGACCTGCACAATCCGACGATTTGACGTTTGCCGGACCAATCGCTGCATCAGATGCATCCGGTTCGCTCACACTTTCATCTATACATCGACGGCCCGAAGTTGCGGCCGTGATGACGGCATCCATTGCATCGATCGCGGCCAATCCTCCGATGGATTGCGGGGCGTTCGCGCGAGCCCAAACTTGTACGTCCACGCCGGGAAGGGGACACGTCGTGTATGGCGAACCCAGAAAGATGGTGTTCACAGGCCTGGCAATCGGCGCAATCGGCGCGCTTGCCGTTGCGGCCTACATATCGCAGTCCGCAGATCGCGAAAGTTCGGCGGATGGCCCCGGCTTGATGCGCGGCGATGTGATCACCGGAACGGTGACGTCCGGTCCGGTTGTGACGCGCGGCGATTCGGCGGCAGTGGCGGCTCGTCTACAGGCCGAGCGCAATAGTTGGCCACGCGACGATGTGGCCGCCGCGCGGCCGCAGTTGGACGCGGTCGGCACGCCAGGCAAAATTGCAGATCAGATGATTGCGCCGCAAGACCAACTCAATGCGCAGGCGGCGGTCGAGAAACCGGCACGCACGTCGTCGAGTTGGCACGCGAAAAGTGGTCATTCGCGCGACAGCCGCTATGCGACGCGCGAGCATTCGAACCACGCAGCAAGTCATGCAAACAACCGGCGCCTGGCTGAAACCGTGGCGGTGGGCGCGGACGTTGTTGGCGCGTCGAGCGGCAACGGGTCCGCCGCAAATGCTTCGGCTGTCACGATCGAACCGGATGCGCCGGTGCAGCAATCAACCGAGGCGGTGCAAACAGCACCGTCGAATGCACGCGCCGAACCCGTAGCGCAAACCATCTCGCCGGCGCTCGTGGCTCAGCCCACGCTGCCCAGCGACACACTGCCGAAGTCGGACAGCGCTCCGGACACACGCGCGCAGGTACGCGCGGAGATCGTCCGTGGGCGCGAGGACGGCAGTCTGCCGGCATTCGGCAATCCCAATCCCGGCTGGCCCGGTGGCGCGTCGAGCCGGCCTGTCGCGCCAGCTCCCTGAAGCCGCGGCTTTGCGGTAATCGGCGCCCGCAGCGCGTCGGGTTCAGCCGCGCGCACGCAGCGGCGCGCATCGATGCATCGATCGAAGACTAACGAATCGGCTTTCAGCGTAGCGAGGTGGCGAGTCGCGCGAAGGTCGCTTCGTCGGTGCGGTCGAAGGCGAGCGGCGTGACCGATACGCGACCCGATGCCACCACGGCCGTCTCGCTGTCCTGATCGTTCGCGCGGGTGCCGCGTTGAAAGCGCAGCCAGTGATAGGCCATGCCGCGCGGGTCGGTGTGCGGGAGCACGTCGATATGTTCGATGAGTCCGACGCCTTGCCGGGTTGGTGTCGGCGGACCGGCGGCGGCCGCGTCGACGTCGGGGAAATTGATGTTCAGGCAGGTTGGCGCGGCGTGCTCGATGGCGAGCAACCGGCGGATCACGCCGGGCGCGAGGGTGCGCGCCGTATCCCAGCGCACGCGATCGCGGTCGCTGAAGGTCTGGCTCAGCGCGAAGGACGGCAGCCCGAGCAGCAGGCCCGTCATTGCCGCGCCGACCGTGCCCGAGAACATCGTCTCGACGCCGAGGTTGCCGCCGCGATTGATGCCGGAGAGAACCAGCGTGGGCGGCGCGTCGCGCATCAGATGGCGCACGCCCATGACGACGCAATCGCCGGGCGTGCCGGTCACGCCGAAACGCCGCTCGCCCTGGCGGCTCACGCGCAGCGGCGAATGCAGGCTGATCGAGTGCGACGTGCCGCTCTGGTCGTGCTCGGGCGCGACGACCCAGACTTCGTGCGCGAGTTCGGCGGCGACGGCTTCGAGCACGGCGAGGCCGGGCGCGTCGATACCGTCGTCGTTGGTCAACAGCACTCGCGGCACTCTGGATTCTTCGGCGGACATCGCGGCAAGCTCCTCTCGGTGGATATCGGAATTGAGCGCTCATTATCGGCCATCAGCGAACCGGTGTGGCGCAAGAGGGGAATGGCGCAATGGCGTTCGCGGGCTTTTTTCGTTGTTCGCGCCGCTCGCGTACCATGCGGCTTACGTCGCGCGCCGGCGTCGGCCGGGCTGCAGACAAGCTGCGCTGCGCCAGGTGACTGAACTCGCGGCGCACGTTCCCCATCACCTCGCACGGATGAGTTGCCATGCACATCGAACCCTTTGCGATCGCCATTGCCGAACATGACATCGACGATCTGCGCGGGCGCATTCGCGCGACCCGCTGGGCGCCAGCCACGCCGTCGCCCGCGTGGCAACAGGGCGCCGATGCCGCCTGGCTGCGTGAACTCGCGGCGTATTGGGCCGAGCATTTCGACTGGCGCGCGGCCGAACGCAAGCTCAATCAGCAGGCGCAATTCATCGCCGATGTCGACGGTCAGCGCGTGCACTTCGTGCATCGGCGTGGCGACGGGCGCGCGCCCTATCCGCTGGTGATCACGCATGGCTGGCCCGGTTCGTTCTTCGAGTTTCATGCGCTGCTCGACCAGCTCTGCGACCCGAGCGCGTTCGGCGCCGATCCCGCTGACGCGTTCGATGTCGTCGTGCCTTCGCTGCCTGGCTTCGCGTTTTCGCCGCCGCCCGCACGATCGGGCACCTCGGCATTCCAGGTGGCGGACGTGTGGGCAAAGCTGATGCGCGGGCTTGGCTATCAGCGCTTCGGCGCTCAGGGCGGCGATCTAGGCGCGGGGGTGTCGATCGCGCTCGCCATGCGGCATCCGCAAGCCGTCGACGGGATTCATTTGAACTTCCTGCCCAGTTCGTACGAGCCTGCGATCGGCGCGGCGCAGCGGCCACTGACGCCTGCGGAAGAAACATTCCTGCGCGAGAAAGGCGAGTGGGCCGCGCTCGAGGGCGGCTATGCGCATATGCACAGCACCAGACCGTTGACCGCGGCAGCGTCGCTCAACGATTCGCCGGTGGGACTGGCGGCATGGATCGGCGAGAAGTTTCGCGTGTGGAGCGATTGCAATGGCGAACTCGAGCGCGTGTTCTCGAAGGATGAGCTGCTGACCAACATCTCGCTCTACTGGTACACGCAGAGTATTGGTCCGGCCATGCAGATGTATTGGGAAAACCGCTTGCAGCCGATGCGTTTCGCCGCCGGGCAACATGTCGTGCCGCCGGTCGGTTTCGCGCATTTCCCCAAGGAGATCAACCATCCACCGCGCAGCTGGCTCGAAAGAACCTTCGAGGTCACGCAGTGGACCGACATGCCGAGCGGCGGACACTTCGCGGCAATGGAAAAGCCCGCTCTGCTCGCGGCCGAAATTCGTCAGTTTTTCCGGCCGTTGCGGCAGCGGATGTGAATACGTTAGCGACAGACGGCCACGACCGGATGCCTTACAGTTTGGCTCGTTGCCCTTCCGGCGCGCGAGCCAGGCACCGGCCTGAGCTTTTCACTTGACCTGACGCGGGCTGGTTCGTCGCTTGCAAGTAAGTTATTCAGTGCCCCTCGTTAATGTGGCGGCAATAGTTGCGCAAAGCCGGGAACGAACTCGCGTCGCATCGTCCACGCGTTGTGTCTCGCTTAGTTTTGGCGGAAACGGTATACAAGGACGTGAAACGATGCGGTGTACCTGAAGCTGCGACCCGGGTCCTCGGCTCCATCGTCGCAGCTCTGTGGACTGGCTCAAGCGTTACGCCACGATGGCGCGAGCCCCACATCGACGATCACGCATCTCGCGCGGGCTACCGGCCTGTTTTGCCTGCGGAATTGCTGGATCAACCTGTTGACAGTCACGGCAGCGCTGCAAAAGCGAACCGTCGCTCATGCGTGCTGAGGCGCAACGTGAATCTATTTCCTTGCACTCTGGTGTATGTCGATGCGGATGCGAGTCCCGGCCCCAACTCGACGAATCGCGACCCCTTGTCGTATGTGGACCAGGCGATCTGCCTGAACAACAGCTTGCGGCGGGCGGGCATGCCGGCGCTGACCATCATGACCAACGCACCCGCGCTGGTCGACAAGCGGCTCGAAACAATCCCGCGCGAGAAGCGGCCCGCAGTGACGCCGCTCACCGCGACGATCAAATTGCCGAAGAACACGCCGTTCTATGCCGCGCATTTCAAACTCGACCTGATGGACCAGGTCGCCGGCAGTTTGCCTGCGGACACGATGATGCTGTTGCTCGACGCCGACATGGTCGCGTTTCTGCCGCTCGATCGCGACCTGATCGCGCGATGCGCGCAGGCCGGCCTCGGTGTGTTCGATATTTCGGATCAGGTGTTTCCGGCGTACGGCAGCGAGCGTGTGGTGGCGGATCTGGAAATCGTCGCGGGCCGTCGGCTTGGCAATCCGCGCTGGTACGGCGGCGAGTTCATGCTTGCGACGCCCGCGTCGTTGCGCCGCCTCGTGCCGCGCGCCCGCGCCAGCTACGCACGCTATCTGAGCGAAAGCGGGCGTCTGAAGCATCACGGCGACGAATCGTTCATCTCCGCCACGCTCAATGCGCTGGCCGATGAAGGCCAGGTGCTGATCGAAGTCGGTGCTTATCAGGCTGTTGGCCGTCATTGGGCCGGCAACAACTACCGTGACTTGCGGTGGTTTCGCTGCTGCTCGTTCGTCCATTTGCCGGGCAGCAAGGGCTTGCTGGAAAAGGAGGCGCGCTTCGCCGAATTCGCGCCGGACCGTTTCTGGCGTCATATGCGCGTCGCGCATCTGCGCGGCCGGGTACGCCACGCGCTCAAACGGATCGCGCGGACGCTGAGCGTCGAGCGGCTCGCGTCGCTGTCCGCTTACGCGTTGCGCGGCGTGAAGAGCTAGGCGCGCTTGCGGATGGCGCGCGACTGCGCGTCGGTCTTGCGGGCTCGCGCGACGGAGCGACGCAACTCGCGCGTGGCGAGAATGGACCGACGGCGAACGCGCAATACACTTCGCTTCACATCTTCAAATCGATGCGGCCATAGACGCCGTTTGCTTCCTCATTCGGCCCCGCTGCAAAGAACAGCGTGTTGACTGGTTGATTGTCGAGCCCATTGCCGAATGCGATGCCCCACAAACCGTCTTGCACGAACGTGCTGCCGTCCGACTGAGTGAGCGCGCCAAGCGATTCGCCGGTGGTCGGATCGAACGCGTTGATCTTGCCGTCACCGAAGTTGCCGATCAGCACGTTACCGCTGAAGCGGCCAAAATTGACCGGCGCCTGCGCGATGCCCCACGGCGCATTCAGTGGACCTGCCGACGCGAAGCGCTGCAGCAGGTTGCCCGCGGTATCGAAGACATCGACGAAGCCGAGACCGGCGCCGTGGACGTCATCGTGCTTCTCCGCATTCTGTTGGGCGTAGGTCACGAAGAGCTTCGAGTCGATCGCCTGAATGCCGAATGGCGCAAAGCCCGCCGGTAGCGTCGGGTCCTGAAACTTGCCGGGCATCGCGACTTTCGTGAAGCTGCGGTCGAACACATCGATCTTGTTGTTGTGGAAGTCAGTCGCGTAGAGAAAGTTGGCGCTGCCGTTGCTCGCAAGCGCGAGTCCCTTGTACACGGCACCGCCGTTGCCATCGTCGAACATGATGATGGCCGTGGTTGGAGCCACTGCGGGCGCCCAGGCGGTGATCGTGCCTCCTTCGCCGGTAAAGATGAATGCGGCGACGCCGCTTTTGCCGCCTTGGGTGACCATGAAATCTGTCGTGCCGTTGAAGACGATGCCGGTTGGATTGGCGGCTCCGTTCAATCCGTCTGGAATACTAACTATAAGCGATTGCGGGGTGCCGTTGCCGTCATACAGCGTTACGACCGAGGTGGCGTTGTCGGCCACCCAGAAGAAACCCTTCGGGTTGAAGGCGATGCCCCACGAATTCTTCAGGTTCGGGTCCGTATGCGCCGCGGGGACTGCACCGTCGGACACCAGCACGGTGGACGTAAACGATTGCGTGCTGGTCAGCGTGTCAGAGCTTCCGCCGCACGCGACAAGACCCGTCAACGCCGCGCTGCCGACGACAGCGCCCAATACCTTAAGCACAGATTTCATCGCCGCACCTCCCTGGTGACCGATGGTCATTGCCGTCATTGCGCTAATTGAACGTGTGGTGTTGCGGCTTTATTCCTTGGCCCGAGGGGATTTTTGAATGCGAGCGCGTTTGGGTGTTTGTATGGACATCACGACCTGCACTCGCAAGGTCACCGTTCGCGTTTTCGGTTGACGATGAAATGGCCTCGCACACGAGTTTTCATCTGCGTTTTGCAAGCGCATCAGCTTTGCAATGATCGAAGCGAAGCGGTAATTCGCGAAATGCGTAGCATGCGAACGCGCGGCTTCTGGTCCGCATCGCGTCGGTGGCGAGTCGGGGCACAATATCAAGCGACAATCGCACGGCGTCATTCAGTCGTGCGGTTCTTGCTTTCTGAACGCTCCTCATGCGAGGCCGATAGCATGATTGCATCCATCAGGCTGGTGCTGTTCGATCTGGAAGGCGTCCTCTCGCACTACGACCGCGCTGCGCGGGTTGAGCGGCTGGCGGCGCTCTCAGGGCGCACGGGCGAGGTTGTGCGTCATGCGATCTGGGGCTCGGGGCTCGAGGCGCAGGCGGACGCCGGCATGATTACCGATGACGAATATCTGCGCGAACTCGGCGTTCTGTTGAACTATCCCGTCAGTCGCGCCGACTGGCTGGCGTCGCGCCGCGCGTCGATCACGCCCGACGAAACCGTGCTCGCGCTTGCCGGCAAGGTGGCCGAACACCGTCAGATCGCAATACTGACGAACAACTGCCGGTTGCTGACCGACCACATCGGCTATCTGAATCCGCCAGTGGGTCGGCTGTTCGGTTCGCGCGTCTATTCTTCCGCGTCGTTTGGCGCGGCGAAGCCAGCAGCGCAAACTTATCTTCGCTGTCTTGAACGGATCGGCGTGCCCGCCGCTGAAACGCTCTTCGTCGACGATAGCGACGCCAACGTGAGCGGCGCAATCGACGCCGGTCTGCAAGGGTACAGGTTCGTCAGCGCGGCGGGCTTGTCCGATGAATTGACGCGTCGCGGATTGCTGTAGCGGACCCGACGCGCGCAGTATTGCATCCATGCGCTCGCCCGCATTTTTGCTCTCGCCGTCGCTCTTGCTCTTGCTCTTGCTCTTGCTCTTGCTCTTGTCCTTGCTCTTGTCCTTGCTCTTGTCCTTGTCCTTGCCCTTGTCCTTGGTCCACTCACGCGCTGCTCAGAAAAACTTGACGCCTCACGCCGAGCGCCTATAGTTCACCACATGGTGAAGTATCCAGCCAGTCAACTCGATCGTACGTTTTCCGCCCTCGTGGACCCCACGCGGCGGGCCATCCTTGCGCGTCTCGAGCGCGAGCCCGGCCTGTCGGTGACGGAAATCGCGCGTCCATTGCCGCTCAAGCTCCCGGCGGTCATGAAGCACCTCGACGTGCTGAGTGACGCCGGTCTGATCGCTCGCACGAAGAGCGGCCGCACCGTGTCGGTCGAACTGGTCGCCGGGCCGATGGAAGAGGCGATGGCGTGGTTAAGACGTTACGAGCGTTTCTGGTCCGCGAGTCTCGATCGGCTTGCCGATCTGGTCGAAGGGGAAGAGGGATGAAGGAAGAGAAGCCGAGCCTGACGATCGTGCGGCGCCTGAAGGCGCCGCCGGCAAAGGTCTACGCGGCGTGGACACGTCCTGAGCTGATGGCGCGCTGGTGGGGGCCCGACGCGGGACCGGTGCTGAGCGCCGAAGCCGATCCGCGCGTGGGCGGCCGCTTTCGCGTGGTGTTCCAGACGCTGGATGGCGAAACGCATGACTGCCGCGGCGAATACCGGGAGGTCGAACCGGATCGCAAGCTCGTCTTCACGTGGGAGTGGGTCACGATGCCTGAGCGGCGCTCTCTCGTGACGCTCCGTCTGCGTGCAATCGAAGAGGGCACCGAGCTGAATTTGACGCACTCGCAGTTCTTCGACGAAGCCGCTCGCGACGCCCATCGGACCGGCTGGACCAGCGCATTCGAGAAGCTGGAACGTTTGGTCGCCGAGTTGGCACGCGCGGGCGATTGAGTTGCAATCCACCATGGGTTTGAACACGTACCGAGGTCGAACATGAAGCTCTACTATTGTGAAACGCCGTCGCCCAGAAAAGCCTGCGCGGTTGCCAGATATTTAGGTCTGCCAATCGAATATGCGTTCGTCGATTTGACACGTGGCGAGCAAACCAGACCGGACTATCTTGCGATCAATCCGAACGGAAAGCTGCCGTGTCTCGTCGACGGCGAGAGAAGCATCTGGGAGGCCGATGCGATCATGTTCCATCTCGCGCTGAACGCGGAATCGGAGCTATGGCCACGCAGCGCATCGCAGCAGGTCGACGTGGTGCGCTGGCTCAGCTGGAACAGCCAGCATCTGTTGCGGCATGGCGGCTCGCTTTACTTCGAATACCTTGTCAAACCGTTGTTCGGACTCGGCGAACCTGATCCATCGAAAGTCTCCGAAGCGCAGGATTCTTTTCGCAGATTTGCTGGTGTGCTCGACCAGCACCTGAAGGGGCGCAAGTGGCTGCTCGGAGACGATCTGTCGATCGCGGATTTTTCCGTTGCGGTGATGTTGCCGTACGCACCACGCTGTGCGATACCGCTTGACGAATTCACGGAAGTGCGGCGCTGGCACGATCAGTTGAACGCGTTCGACGCATGGCGCAATCCGTTCCCCGCGCGCCCGGCACAGGCCGGGGCAAACGCGTGAGCCACCTGTCATGTGCTGCGCGATCGTCGCACTGACGATGACCTTGCTGGCCGGTTGGCGCAGCGTGTCCAACCCGCTCGGTGGCCGCGCTGGACGTCTGCGCGGTATGGCGATCGTGGTCGTCGCGATCGCCGCCGCCGCTGGTTCCGCGACGGCTGCGCAGCGGTTCGCGCTCGCCGGTGGCGCACAGCCGTTGTCGTCACAGCTTGTCAGTCTGTCGATCTGTGGGCACGTCGTCCGGTAGCGAGCCGTTCCGACTCGACGGGCGGCCTGACATCGAGTACCCGTGCGGCGCGCGGCGCGTGGCCGAACACGCGGCGCCGAATTGCCGTATCGTACGAAGTCACGAGTTGACTCGCGAATCGAGGGTACGTGATGGCACTTTCGTCGGACAGCGGCGGGCGACACGTCGACAGGCGCCGTTTTCTGCGCATGGTCGGCAGCGCCGCACTCGGCCTGCCGGCTTCGCTTGTTGCGCAGACTCAGGCCGGCACGGCACCTTCGCCGCGCATCGCCCAACGCGTGATCCCCTCCACAGGCGAGCGTCTGCCGGTGATAGGCTGCGGTACCTGGCGCACCTTCGATGTCGGCGACGATCCCGCCGCGCGTGCACAACTCGCTGACGTACTGCGGATTCTGTTCGCAGCCGGCGGATCGACGATCGACTCATCGCCGATGTACGGTTCGTCAGAAGCCGTTGCCGGCGCGCTGCTCACACAACTCGACGCGCACGACAAAGCGTTTGTCGCCACCAAGATCTGGACCGAGGGGCGCGCGGCCGGCATCGCGCAGATGGAAGAATCGTTGCGCCGCTTTCAACAACCGCGCGTCGATCTGATGCAGGTTCACAACCTGCTCGACTGGCGCACGCAACTCGCCACACTGCGCGACTGGAAAACGCGCGGCCGGGTCCGCTATATCGGCATCACGCATTACACGTCGAGCGCATTCGGTGAAGTCGCGTCCGTGATGCGCAGCGAAAAGCCCGACTTCGTGCAGATCAACTATGCAGCCGACGACCGCGCCGCAGAGAATCTCATCCTGCCGCTCGCTGCGGCACTGGGTATTGGCGTGGTGATCAATCAGCCGTTCGGCGGCGGTGGCTTGCTCGCCCGGGTCGGCAAATCGCCGCTGCCCGCGTGGGCGGCGGAAATCGGCTGTACGAGCTGGGCGCAGATTCTGCTCAAGTTCGTGCTTGCTCACCCGGCGGTGACGGTGGTGATTCCCGGCACGGGCCGTCCGCAATATATGGCCGACAACGTTCGCGCTGGCCTTGGACCGTTGCCCGACCAGACGATGCGCGCACGCATCATCGCGGCGGTGAATGGCTAACGGGGTATCGATGGGTATATGTTTTGCAGTAGCGGCAAGCAGTTTCGCGTCCCTGAACAGGCTGCAATTCAGCGACTTGCGTGCCGGAATAGCAAAGCCTCTATAGGCTGATGCGCGTGCCTTGCAGGCATGATCGAGGCACCGGGATCCGCGTCATCAAGAAGAGGTCCTATGCCCCGGCGGCTTCTTTGCAGACGCAATTCAACCCGCGACGCAACCCAGCGCAGCCTGGCAAACGCGCCAGCGCGACGACCACGCCGACATCACCCGTACAACCCGGGAATAAAACCGGCACATCCTCAGTCATGCCTCGTGAACCGGGACGCAAGGGCCACGGGAACATCCTGCGGCCGACCGGCGAATCCTTATCGTGAGGTCACTATGTCGTCACATGATTCATTCGATCCGGCGCGGCGCGGCGCGCTAAAGTGCCTGGCGTTCGGCGGTCTCGGCACGGTGTTCGTGCTGTCCGGCGGCGTGCTCACGCCGGTGGAGCTGGCGCTCGCCGCCGACCCGAAAACCTCGGCCGCCAGGATGGGCGTGCCGCTTTTCCTGCAGATCAGCGACACGCATATCGGTTTTA
Organism: Paraburkholderia ribeironis; assembly: GCF_900019265.1. Taxonomy (GTDB): domain Bacteria; phylum Pseudomonadota; class Gammaproteobacteria; order Burkholderiales; family Burkholderiaceae; genus Paraburkholderia; species Paraburkholderia ribeironis. Next base: position 65,874 of record NZ_CYGX02000072.1, on the reverse strand, counting down.
ACAAGGAAGCCAATCCGGACGTGGCCGGCACGCTGACGCAGACGATCGACTACATCAACGCGATGCCGGTCAAGCCCGCGCTGGCGATCCATACCGGCGACATCACGCATCTGTCGAAGCCCGCGGAGTTCGATCAGGCGCAGCAACTGTTGTCGGCTCTGAAGATTACCGAATTGCACACCGTGCCCGGCGAGCACGACGTGACCGATGGGCCCGGAACCGAATACTTCAAGCGCTTCGGTCAGGCGTCGGACAACCGCGGCTACTACAGCTTCGATCATCAGGGCGTGCATTTCGTCGGTCTCGTCAATGTGATGAATTTCAAGCCGAACGGCCTGGGCGGTCTTGGCGACGAGCAGCTCCAGTGGCTTGAAAACGATCTCAAGGGACGGTCGTCCAGTACACCGATCGTCGTCTTCGCGCACATGCCGATGTGGACCATCTACGAGCCGTGGGGATGGGGCACCGGCGACGCCGGACAAGCGATGAGCTACCTGAAACGCTTCGGCTCGGTGACGGTGCTCAACGGCCACATTCATCAGATCGTGACGAAGACCGAGGGCAACATCACCTTCCACACCGCGCGCTCGACGGCCTATCCGCAGCCGACTGCGGGCGATGGGCCCGGCCCCGGTCCGCTGAAGGTGGCGAGCGACCAGCTTCCGAAGATGCTGGGCATCACCAGTGTCAGCATCGCACGTCATCCGGTGAAGGCGACGCTGGTCGATACGACGTTGGTTTGAGATTAGCGCGTTGCCACTTTCAGGAGATCAGGAATGCAAACCAAATTGACCGGCCGTGCGCTCGCGGCTCTGTTCGGAAGCTCGATGTTGATCGCGGCACTGGCTGGACCCGGCGCGGCGTATGCGCAAACGCCTAATGTGGTGACCATCAAGAACTTCATGTTTTCGCCGATGGAGCTCACGATCAAAGCCGGGTCGACCGTGACCTGGAAGAATCTGGATGGCGAACCGCATACGGTGGTGAACGATGCCGGCATGTTCCGTTCCGCGGCGCTCGATCAGAACGACACTTACCAGTTCAAGTTCGACAAGCCGGGGGTCTACAAGGTGTTCTGTGCGATTCATCCGAACATGAGGGAGACGATCACCGTGCAATGAGCGCGGCGCGTGAAGCGCAGCGTCATGAAGAGTGCGTCGAACGGGCGCTCAAGCGGTATGCAGCTCGCTGAGGCGGCAAAGCAGAATGCCGTAGCCGGTCAGGTGGCCGAGGTACACGCTCGTGAATACACTCGAGCCGGGCAGCTCGGCGACCAGTTGGCGCAGCTCTTCCATGTGCAGTGGCGGTACCGCCAACGGCGGCCGTTCGACCCGCAGGTCCGCCGCCTCGGCCAGTTGCCGGTGCACCGACACGAGTCTTGCAAGGCGCGCGAGGAACGCTTCGCGCCATGGCGCGTCGAGCGCGGCAAACTGGTCGTGGAACGTGTCCATGGTCTCGAGAAAATTGACCAGCGAATCGAAGGTTTCCTGGTAGCACGCGAAGAGCGGTAGCCGGGCGCGATTGCGCTTCAGATGAGACGAAACCCACGCTTGCTCGATATCGGTTTTCAACAGCAGGTGCGCCTGTTTGAGGTTGGTGCTCAGCGTGCGCAGTGCGGTCGCCGACGGCTTGATCTGCGCCTTGTCCAGCTTGCCCGCGGCGAGCTGTGTGAGGATTCCGGCCGACTGCTCGTTGCCGTCGTTGACGAGCGTGTTCGCCCAGTAGCCGTGATCGGGCGGAAACGCTACCTGCTGGATGATGAAGCCGAGCAGCATGCCCAGCACGACGCCGATCAGGCGCTGTTCGAGCAGCGGGATGTGTTCGCCGGTGTAGAGCACGAGCGTCATCGGCACCGTGACGCTCGTCATCTGGAACAGCGACGGTCTGAGGGCGACGACGCTGAAGATTACCAGCGGCAATAGCAGCGCGCCCAGCCACAGATCGGGCGCGGTCAGCCAGATCAGCAGCGTGCCGAGCGGCATCGCGACGACGTTGGACAGCACGCGCTTGTGGAAATAGCTTCGAGCCGCCGAAATCGAGCTTCCAAGCGCCAGGGTCAGCATCGCTGAACCGGCGAGCGGAACGGCCGCGTCGGGAAAACCCAGCAGCGACGGGACCGCGAAACCGATCCACAGACCCAGCGTCAGCTTGGCGTACTTGGCCGTCTCGGAGAGCGAAAAGCGCGCGAGTGTGCGGCGCAATGGCGTGAGCGGTTTATGCTGGTACACGTTGGACATGGTTTTTGTGCGGACCGATGACGTTGAACCGGGCGCGGCGGCGGGACGTACATGACCCAGCCGATGACCACGATGCGCGCGCTGTTTCAAAGATATGAACGTTAGCAGGTTCGAGCGACGCTACGTGATGCTGATGGCGGTTCCAGGCGGCGCGCTCGATGGCCTGGATGTTGCGTGCTGCAAAGCAACGGTGACTGCCGATCGCCCGGAAGCGCACGGCAGCGGCAGCCGACATCGGGGCACGGATCGCGCCTACGGCGCGCATTGCATCTTTTACCTGTGTGCAGCCATGCGACGCTGCGTAGCGCCGCGGCGTTCAGAACGAGGCAACGAGGCAACGCAGTGTTGTGATCGGCGGGTCAGCGAGTTACATTCTTTTAGCAGCGCCTGCATCGACCTTGCGACATCGTGTGATCGACGTCCGATGGTCCTCTGATGGGCCGTCGGACGCGAGTATTCCGGAGCGTATTGCGATGGCTAACGATACCGACTTGCCTCAGTCTGAATCAGAAGGCCCCCAGACCGGTTTCGAAGCTGACCGCCTGTACGGCAGCCACGCATCGCCGCCACGCTTCGGCCGTCTCGCGCTGTGCGTGGCTGTGATGAGCGCGCTTGCATTCGGTGTGGTGGGCACCGTCGCCTACGGCGTCTGGTTCAATCACGATCAGCAGACCTATGCCGCCGCCATCGCGGGCGCGCGGCAGGCGCTCGGCGCGCCCGCGCCGGGTGCGGCGGCTGTGGCGGCTGTGGCGGCGAGAGCGGTGGCGAAGTCGCCCGCTTCGGCGGAGCCGGCGGCATCGATGGCCGCGCTGCAAGCTGACGCGATGAGCGCAGCGGCGCCGGCAACGACGGCCGCAGTCAGGACTGCGCCCGTGACTGTCGTGGGGGTGGCAACGCCGGACGCGCCAGCAAAGTTGAACGCGCCAGCATCGGCGAACGCCGTCGCAACCCCATACGCGTCCGCAACATCAAACACATCGGCAACGCTCAGGCAGACCGGCGCGCCAGCAGCGCCCCACGCAGCAATCGCCGACAGCGCGCTCGTGTCAGCCGGCGAGGAGGGCAGCAAGCAGGCGGTATGGTCAGGGCAGGTCGTGCATCCCGCCGCCGACACGACGCCCCCGGCCACGCTTGCCGACGCGGCATCTGCTGTGCCGGCTCGCTCGGCATCTTCACCGCACTCGACCCGTCGCGCGAGCAACGCCGCCGATGCCGCCATGCAGCAGTTCGCAGCGGTGCGGCCCGCTAAAGATGCCCGGTCCGCGCAGCAGGAGCGGCGCTTGAGCGCGGCGAACACGCGACATAAGGGCACTCTGCTCGCGCGGATGGGCAAGTTCTTCCGGCGCGTGAGCTATCGCCAACATGACAGCGGACGCCAGCAACAAGATATCTACGCGCATCCCTGAGCCGTCACGGACCCGGCGCGTCGATCGCGGCCCCGCGCGTGCCATGCGCTTCAGACCAGGGCCCGCGACCATCGGGATCGCGTCATTGCTATGTTTGCTGATCGGCCTCCTTTACCTGGCACTGCAGATCAGAACGATCTTTTCCGATCAGTTGAAGCAGGAGTACGCGGAACTCGTTCTCGAAGCGGCCGCACGTGCCGAAAGCGCGCGAGAACTGGTCGGCGTCTGGCAGCAGATGCGTGCCGATGATGCGGCTGCCGCGCCGGGATACCGGCATGCGCGTGCCGAACTCGCGCGCCGCATCGCTGCGCTGGCGGCGCTGGTGAATGCGAGCCCATCCACGGCACCACGTATTCCACCTGCCATGCTCACCGCCGACGCCAGCCTCGCCGATACCGATGCGCTGTTGCGCGACGTGTCCGCGTATTGGCGCGCGCAACGCGATGCCGATAGCGCCGACGTACGTGTGCGGGTCACCCGCGTCGCGCGCACGTTGATCGCGCTGGCGGCGCTGCTGTTCTGTATGCTGATCACGGCATTGGGCATGTACGCCCGACGCCATCGGCAACTGGCAGGTCAGTCCGGTGAGTTCGAGCATGCGTCGCTGCACGACTCGATGACGGGTCTGCCGAACCGGCGCAAGCTGCTTGCCACGCTCGAAGCGGCCGCGACGAAACCGGCCTCCGATTCGACGGCGCGCCAGATCGCGGTGTTGTATGTCGACCTCGATGGGTTCAAGCAGGTCAACGATTCGTTTGGCCACCGCACCGGCGACGACTTTCTGATCGCGGTGGCCACCTGTTTCCGCGTCTCGCTGCGCAAGGCCGATCTCGTCGCGCGGATCGGCGGCGACGAATTCGCGGTGCTGGTCGGCGCGTTCTCGTCCGAATCGGAACTCGCCGACATCGCCCAGCGGCTCATGGCGTGCGTGTCACACGTCGATGAGCAAATGGGAATTGGTTTTGTGCGCGCGAGCATCGGCATTGCCAGCTTTCCCGATCGCATCGACGACTACCGCCGCCTCGTCGCCGCCGCCGACGACGCGATGTATCAGGTCAAGCGCAGCGGCAAGGACGGCTACGCTTTCTTCGGACAGCCGGGACGGGCGGCGCAGGTGTGACGCTTGTTCGTGAATCGGGCGAATCGCGCGATTCTCAAGGAGCGGCCTGGCGGGCTGAGGTCCCAAAGATACTGTGACCGGATGCCTGCAGTTTCAGCCGCAGATCCACCGCGAAGATCCACCCCCGAAGATCCACCTCATCCGTGAGCACGCCCCGCGCTCGCACCGTGCTCGCATGAGCGCCCGCCCGTGCGTGGCACGTAGCACACAGCACGCCGCAACCAGTTTCGTGTTAAAAGACCGGGGCTCGCCCGCGTGCCATCGGCAACCTGGGCGAGCGCGATTTTCCCGGGTAAATCCGTAACGGAAGGGACCATGTCCACAGATTCGTCGATACGCGCCGTGGGGCGCAGGAGCGCGGCCGGGTGGCTCGCGGCTATCATGGCGTCGGCGGCAGCGTTGAGCGCGTGCGCGCCGTTGCCGCCCGCCACCAGCCAGCATGGTGCCCAGGCGCAAACCGTCGCCGGCTTCTCCGGTCAGAGCGTGGCACCCGCGACGGCGGCCAGCTTGCCACGCCCGGCTAGCGGACCGTTGCCGGTCCCGGCCGGCCTGGTCCCGTTGATGCAGCCGGAAGGACAGCAGCGCCTGATGTCCACCGCCTACAACCAGTCCTACTGGCCGCTCTCGCAGTACTTCGAAACGCAGCGCAACGAAGCCTGGTGCTCGGTGGCGACGTCGGTCATGGCGCTCAACGCGTTGGGTATTCGTCGCCCCGAGTCGAGTGAGTACCCGGACTTTCCGTTCTTCTCGCAACAGGACTTCTTTCGCGGCATCGATGCGCAGGTGGCGAACGCCGCGCAGGTCTCGAAGGAGGGTATGACGCTCGATCAACTCAGCGCGGCGCTGCGCGCGTTCCCTGTCGAAGTGACGAAGTTCCACGCCAGCGACCTGACGCTCGAGCAGTTCCGCGATCTGATTCGCGACACCACCAGCCGCCGCGGTCGCTTCGCATTACTGAATTTCCGGCGCATGGAAATCGGCGAGACGGGCGGCGGGCACTGGTCGCCGCTCGCGGCGTACGACGCCGCGAGCGATAGCGCGTTGCTGCTCGATGTCGCGCGCTACAAGTATCCGGCCGTGTGGGTGCCGCTCGCGCGGCTGTACGCGGGCGCGCAAGCGGTCGACAGCGTGAGCCATCTGTCGCGCGGACTGTTGATCATCGGCGTGCGCGCGAACTGATGCGAGCGCCGCGAATCACTGGCGCGCCGCATAGCATGTCGTCTCACATGCGGCGCGCTCAATCGTCCCGGCGCGTCAGGCGCTACGTTCTACACACAACCACGCTCAATGCACCTGGGCGTGCGTTTGTTCAGACGGGCGCGGCTGCGTGAGCGCGCTCACCACGACGAACACGATCACGTTGACCGCCAGCGCGAGGAAGCCGATGTTGACGTCCTTCAGCGCGTCGGGCAGGAACGGCATCAACTGACCGACGCTCCAGTGCAGCGTGGTGGTCAGCGTCACCACCGCGACGCCGGCCAGGATCCCGCAGAATGCGCCTTGCCGGGTCGCGCGGTTACGCGGGAACAGGCTGCAGATCACCGCGGGGAAGAGCTGCGTCACGAAGCTGTAGCCCATCAACAGCAACGCGACGATGGTCTCGCCGCCATGCAGCGTGAAGCCGACCGCCACCAGCGCGACCACCGGCACCAGGATGCGCGCCAGCGTCGCCACCGTTGCATCCGACGCGTTGCGGTTCACCATGCCGCGATAGACATCGTTGGCGAGCAGCGTCGACGCGGACGTGAGGATCATCGAGCCCGGCACCAGCGCGGTCAGAATGCCGGCCGCGCCGATCACGCCGACGAACCACGGGTCGAAGGTCTGCAACGACAGGAGGAACAGCGACAGGTCGATGTCGCCACCCTTCAGGCCGGGCACCCGCAGCGTCGCCGCGAAGCCGACGAAGAACACGAACAGCAGGATCAGCTGATACAGCGGCAGGATCATCGCGTTGCGGCGGAAGATGCGTTCGTCCTTCGCGGTGAAGATCGAGCCGAAGGTGTGCGGCCACATGAAAAAACCGAGCGCCGTCAGCAGCACGGTGGACTGGAACCAGATCACGCTCGAGCCGCGCGCCGGAAAGGCCAGGAAGCCGGGCCGGGCGGCGTCGATGGTGCGGAACATGCTGCCGAGGCCGCCGTAGTAGTGCAGCGGCAGGTAGATGCCGAGGAACAGCACGATCGCCAGTATCAGCAGGTCCTTCACCACCGAATTCCACGCGGAGCCGCGCACGCCGGAGACGATCACATAGGACGTCACGACCGCGGCACCGATCCAGATCGCCGCCGTCGACGGGATCTTCCCGTACGAGGCGGTGGCGACGATGATGCCGAGCCCCTTGAGTTGCAGCACGAGGTACGGAATCAGCGCAGTTACGCCGACCAGCGCAACCAGCGTGCCGAGCGCGGGGCTCTCGTATTTGCGCGAGAAGAAGTGCGGCTGCGAGACGAGGCGGTGATTCTTTGCGTAACGCCAGATTGGCGGCAACATCCAGTACGAGAGGATGTACGCGAGCGTGCCGTACGCGAGAATGTAGTACACCGGCGCGCCCTTGCCGTACGCAAAACCGCTGCCGCCGAGGAACGTGAAGGTCGTGTAGATTTCGCCCGCCATCAGCAGGAACACGAAAGCGGTGCCGAAGCTGCGGCCACCCACGCTCCACTGCTCGAGGCTCATGTCGTGGCCGTGGCGCGCACGCACGCCGAGAAAGAGCGCGAACAGCGTGACGGCTGCGATGATGACGAGTGCGCTCATGACTGGACCTCCTCGCCTTCAGCGACGAAGTTGCGGTTGGACGGATCCAGACGATAGATGATTGCCATGATGATCGAGCTCAACACCACCCACATGACGATCCAGGCCAGCACGAAGGGCATGCCGAGCACCAGCGGCTCGACACGATTCACGAACGGAACACCGAGCAGAATGCCGATGAACGGCAGGGCGGCGAGTACACGAAGCAACATATGGACAACTCCTCGGATCGTTAAATACGTTGCGTTTAAATTGCAGCTTCCTTAATGACTGTATGCCCGATACTTCCGGCTGCGTAAAGTACGTCAAAAAAGCGTAGGCTTTATGAAAGTTGCGGGCGCACCTTTCTGCGCGGCGATTGCTGCGCCGCAAGGCGCCGCGCAGGTGTTGGCGCGCCGGCGCGTGTTACTAGCGGCACGGCTTTTTGCGGCTTTGGGTGGCGCGCCGCGATATGATCTGGCCACGCAAGTGCGAGCATCGTCCGGGCCAGCAGGTCGGTCCGTTCCATCACCATGATGTGGCGTCGCTGCGGGTGCGCGGACAGATTGTCGGGCGACCCGGTGCGATGCCCGATACGGAAAAATCCCTATGGTCGTCAGCCTGATCTCGGACATCCTGTTTGGCTTTATGGGGTTGATCAGCATCATCAACCCCATCGGCATTGCTTTTGTCTTCCTTGACCGGACTGCGTCGTTGACCACCGAAGAGCGCACCGCGCTCGCGAGGAAAATCGCCGTGAATGTCGTGTGCGTGCTGCTGGTGGCGTTCTTCATCGGCACGCCGATCCTGCATTTCTTCGGCATCTCGCTGGAGGCGCTGCGCATCGGCGGCGGGCTCGCGGTCGCGGTCGCCGGCTGGCAGATGCTCAATGCGCCCGACACCGCGCCGGGCGAGCAGCCAGCCGTCAAGCGCGTCGACGCGGACAACGCGATGGCCAAGGCGTTCTTCCCGTTCACCATTCCGCTGACCACCGGGCCGGGCTCGATCGCCACCGCCATCGCGCTGAGCGCGAACCGCACGCACAAGCTGTCGGAGTTCGTGGTGTCGAGCATTGCGTCGGTGGTGATCTCGTTCACGGTGGCCGTCACGGTCTATCTGATCTACAGCCGCGCCGTCGTCTTTGCGAAGTACCTCGGCGTCGAAGGGACCAAGGTCGCGATGCGTGTGTCGTCGTTTCTGCTGCTGTGCATCGGCGTGCAGATCATGCTGACCGGTTTCTCCGAATTCCTGATTCCAATTGCGACGATGCCGCCCGTCGCCAGATAGACCCGCAGGCGGCCGCACGCAGTGCAGGGTGGTCATGCATCACCGACAGGAGAGCAAATCATGTGCCGCTGGCTCGCTTATACCGGTAATCCGCTTCAGCTCGAAACGGTGCTATTCAATGCCCGACATTCGCTGATCGATCAGAGCCTGCATTCGCGGCTCGGTCACACCACCACCAATGGCGACGGGTTCGGGATCGGCTGGTACGGACATCCGACCGACATTCCGTATCGCTACTCCGTATCGCTACCGCTGCATCCAGCCCGCGTGGAGCGACCGCAATCTACGCGAAGCCGCGCGGGCGATTCATTCGCCGCTGTTCGTCGCGCACGTGCGCTCGGCGACCGACACGCCGTCGCAGGAAACCAACTGTCATCCGTTCCGTTACGGCCGCTGGCTGTTCGCGCACAACGGGCTGGTGCGCAACTACCCGGCGGTGCGCCGCGATCTGATGCTGGCGATCGATCCCGATCTGTTTGCGTCCATCGAAGGATCGACCGATTCCGAGGTGCTGTTTTTTCTCGCGCTCACTTTCGGTCTCGCGCTGGCGCCCGTCACCGCGCTCGAACGGATGGTGGCTTTCGTCGAAGCCACCGGCCGCCAGCATGGCGTGGACGCGCCGCTGAACATGACCGTGTGCGCGACCGACGGCGAGCAGATCGTCGCGGTCCGCTATTCAAGCGAAGGGCAGTCGCGCTCGCTGTTTCACAGTACCTCGTTTCGTCATCTGCACGAGCTGTATCCCGACGACTCGCGCATCACGGCGGTCGGCGAGGATGCGTTTCTGGTGCTGTCCGAGCCGCTCGCGGATTTGCCGGGCTGGTGGGAGGAAATTCCGGAGAGCACGGCCGTGGTCGCACGCGGCGGTGAGATCGGCCAGCATCCGTTCCGGCCGCAACTGGCCTGAGCGGCGCGCGGGCCGCGCTTGCGCGACAGCGTGCGTGATCTGAAGATTGCGTCGAACGCGCTTTGGGTGGACCGACGAACCGGTGGACGACCAGGCGGACGAAGACGCGCACGGCAATGGCGCTAGCGCGTGAGCAGCATCGAACCCAGTACGGAGAACACTGTCGACGGCAATTCGGCGAGGCGGCTCACCACGACATTGCGCGGATAGAAGTCTTCGACCGCATCGGTCAGCACGCCGATCCCCACCAGTTCGATGCCGCGCTGGCCGATTGCCGCGACGCGTTCGCGCAGATCGTGGCGCAAGACCTGCGGATCGCCGTCGCTGGTCGACGGATAGCCGTCGGAAAACACCATCAGGATGCGCCGTGCGGCTTGATGATCGGCGAGCCGCGTGGCGGCCCACGCGAGCGCTTCGCCATCGGGCGCGCGTTCGTCGGATTGAAAAACGAGCAGTGCAGGCGCAATATGCGTTCGGCAATCAACCGGGTGCGTTCAACAAAGGCGCGCCCGGCGAGTTCGGCCGCTCGAACGGCATCATGCTGACCTATCACTCGCCGCTATTCGACGTGCGCGGCATCTACGACGAACTGCGCGACAACAACGGCCGCTTCAGCAATATCTTCCAGGCGTCGCGCGAATATTTTGTCGGCGCTAATGTGCGTTTCGATGCGCTGAAGATTCAGGGCGCCTATACGCATTACTCGGCGCCGGACTCGCCGGCCGGGGTGGCCGATACGGCCGACCATTACTGGCTCGGCGCGACGTACAGCCCGCAGTCACGCTGGGCGGTGACCGCGGGCGGCTACTACATCCGGGTCGGCGCCGGCGAAGGCGACGTCGCGCACGACCCTTCCGGCCACGCGATGATGTACGTGCTCGGCACTACTTACAACCTGTCGAAGCGCACGTTTCTGTACGGCACGATGGGCTACGTGCGCAATAGCAGCAATTCCAATTTCTCGCTTGAAGCGTCGCCGCGCGATTCGTCGAGCAACACGAGTCCGTTGGTCGGCGAATCGCAAACCGGTGCTTACGTCGGCATGCTGCATCAGTTCTGATGCGACGGGACCCGGCTGCCATTCAGCGTGACGTGCTTCTGCACGAGAATCGACTCGACCGCTTGCAGTGATCCTCAACCGCACGCGTCATAGCGCTATTCGTCGAGCCGCTTTGTTTTCAATGCGGGCCGAACTGGGCAAGCTCGCGGCCCGCGCCACTCACGGGCGGCGGCTTGGCGGGAGGATCGCCGTCGGGCGGGCGGGACGGATCGCTGGCCGGGTCGTCCGGTGGCGTGCGAACCGGATCGCTGTCTGGCAGCGGTGCGTCGGGGTCGACCTCGGGTGGCATCGGCGTATGCATGTGGCGGCGTGCGATGCAACGGGCGTCGCAGGCGGCCGTCGAGGTACTCGATAAGTTCATTGCCGAGGTGCTCGATAAGTTCATCGCTGTCTCCCTCACGTTTTCTTACTTACCTGCAATTGCCGTGCCTCGGCCCCCAATCGACGCGCTACGCCGGCCCGGCTTTGCGTGGAACGACTATTGCTCGGCTCGGGCAAGCGCGCGACGCATCAGCGTTGCAGCGCGAATCACCGCGACTCACCGCGAACATGGAGCACGGCAAGTGCAGGAACGAGGAAACACAAATGGCGCGACATAAGGCCGACGTTGCCGACGATGACTTCGAGATTTACGCGAGCTATCACGGCACAGGCGACGGCCGTTACATAGGTGGCCTGAAGGTCGTTAGAAAGGCAGACAGGAAGGTGCTGTTTCCATTCGATGGCGCACCTCAGATCGGTCCTTACGCGAGCGCGGACGAAGCGCGCCGCGCCGCGATCGAGTATGGCCGCAAGATCGTCGCTGCCGATCGCGCCATGCCGGAAAGCTGAGGTGGAGCGGCAGGCGGTGCGCGCGCCGTCTACCGCGTTTCATTGGCGAGGGGCAAGCAATGCGTGCCACGATTCGCGATCGAGGCATCCCGCCGAGCGACGGTGAAATCGTACTGCCACGGCCCGGATCGTCGGGAGGGCCGTCTTGGCCGTCTTGGACCGTAGGGCAGGCGGATAGCGACGCGTGCAAACGATAGCAACCGCCGATCGAACTGTCGGCCAGACAGCGTTCGAATGCTTCGGCGTCGCTTTTGTGTGCGAACGTGTACAGGGTGCGCTCGACCTGTAATTCGGTATCGGAAACGCGAATCGTCGTGGTCGTCAGGTTCTCCTTTTTACAAAAGATGGTGCAGACCTCCAGCCGCGAAGTTGCAATCGCCGTGCCTGGCAGGGTCAGGGTCGTCGCGCGATCGGCGCTCCCGCGCGGGTGTGGCCCGGAGGAGGACCGGATGTTGCTGCAATGACCGAGTGCTTCAAGTGAAGGAGAGGGTCATGCACGACAGCCAACCCACGGGAAACCGCAACGCGCCGGCGGTGTCGCCGGAAACGAAGGCGCGCAACAAGCCGAGCGGAACGCACTATGTGGAGCCGAGCCCGCTCGGCATCGAGCCGGTCGAGCAAACCGGCGTGGATCGGCAAACCAACCCGCCGCGATCCAGCGAGCGGCCCGCGCAGACTGCCGAAGTGCCGCTCGGCACAGGCGCGCAGTCCGAGCCGCCGGGCGGCGGCGGACGTGAATCGCAGCGCAAGCGCTGACTCAGCGCTGGCGCCTGTGCTGTGCTGCGCGGCACTGGGCAATGAACTGCACAGTCTCATCGCTCGCCGCCTCGGCGACGAGAGCGCCAGCGCTACCACGGGCGGCGCCGTGGGACGCGCGCATCAGCAAGGAAACGGGAAGCACCAGGAGCCGACCATGTTCAACGATTCAAAACATGCATTCGATGCGGCGAAAACCGAGTACGAGGCATTCATGCTCGATCCGCACGACTGGGTGCCGAATAACCGCACATTGCCGGTCGTGATTTACCGGCGCGCGCTGTCACCGAAAAGCGGCAACCTGGCTGCCGCTTTCGAAATCCTGTTCGAGCACAACGCGTGGCCGTCGCAATGGCGCAACAGCATTTTCGATTACCACCATTTTCATGCGACCGCGCATGAGGTGCTCGGCGTGATTGATGGCTCCGCGCAGGTCATCGTCGGTGGGCCGGGGGGCCGTGTGGTGACGATCGCGGCCGGCGACGCGCTATTGCTGCCGGCCGGCACCGGCCATTGCCTGCAATCGTTCGAGCGGCATTTTCAGGTGGTGGCCGGCTATCCGGAGGGGCAGCAGTGGGACATTCGCCGCGAAGCGTTGCACCCCGAAGAGCAGGCGGCGATGGAGCGATTGCCGTTTCCCGCGCTGGACCCGATCGACGGCAAGCACGGCCCGCTCGTCGAATACTGGCTGCATGCTGCTTGACGTGGCGGAAAAAGACGAGTGTTGGCGCGCGCTGCGAGCCTTGCGCAGCCACGCCATCTGATGCGCTCAACGTCAACGCGCATTGGCAACATGCAACCCACAACCCGCCGTCAAAAGTCCGCCGCCCCGCAAGCCCGCTGAAAGATCCGCCGCCGATCATGTTGGCAGCGACGCTGCGCGTGTCGTACGTCGAGTGTCGTGCAGACTTGCGCGCATCGGCGCATTATCGATGAGCTTCGCTGCGTTCCTCATGCGTTGTTTCATGTCCTCACGGTGCGCCGGCCCGCTCGAACGGAGCGCTTCGGCTGTCTTCCCATCCGCCGAACAAGGAGTGTCTCATGCAAAACGATCCCGCCCTCGACCAGCTGTGCATCAACACGATTCGCACGCTGTCGATGGACGCTGTGCAAAAGGCCAATTCCGGCCACCCCGGCACGCCAATGGCCCTCGCACCCGTTGCCTATCATCTGTGGCAACACCATTTGCGCTATGACCCGGATGAGCCGCTGTGGCCGAACCGCGACCGCTTCGTGCTATCGGTGGGGCATGCGTCGATGCTGCTGTATTCGCTGCTGCACCTGGCCAACGTCAAGGCAGTGGACCACGACGGCAAGCCGACCGGCGCACCCGCCGTGTCGCTCGACGACATCGAGCATTTCCGCCAGATCGACAGCAACACGCCCGGCCACCCCGAGTACCGCTTGACCAGCGGCGTCGAAACTACCACTGGCCCGCTCGGCCAGGGTCTAGGCAACAGCGTCGGCATGGCGATGGCGGCACGCTGGTATGAAAGCCGCTTCAATCAGCCGGATGCGCCGCTGTTCGATTACCGTGTCTACGCGCTGTGCGGCGACGGCGACTTGATGGAAGGCGTCTCGCACGAAGCGGCGTCGCTGGCCGGCCATCTGAAGCTGTCGAACCTGATCTGGATTTACGACAGCAACCGCGTGACGATCGAAGGCCATACCGACCTCGCCTATAGCGACGCCGTGGCAAGCCGCTTTCGCGGCTACAACTGGCACACGCTGAACGTGGACGACGCGAACGACACCGCCGCATTCGAAGCGGCGCTCGTCGAAGCGAAAAGCGTCACCGACCGGCCGACGCTGATCGTGGTTCATAGCATCATCGGCTGGGGCGCGCCGCACAAGCAGGACACCGCGTCCGCGCACGGCGAAGCGCTCGGTGTCGAGGAAGTCGCGCTCGCCAAGAAATTCTACGGCTGGCCCGAGGACAAATTCTTCTACGTGCCGGATGGCGTGCATGAACGGTTCGCTGCGGGCATCGGTGCGCGCGGCAAGGCGGCGCGTACTGCGTGGCAGACGAAGTACGACGCGTACCGCAAGCAATATCCGGAGCTTGCGCGCGAATTCGCGCAGATCCTGGCGCATGAATTGCCGGCCGGTTGGGACAGCGACATTCCGAGTTTCGACGCGGACCCGAAGGGCATCGCAACGCGCGAATCGTCTGGCAAGGTGCTCAATGTGATTGCTGCGCGCGTTCCGTGGATGATCGGCGGCGCGGCCGACCTCTCGCCGTCCACCAAGACCAATCTGAAGTTCGAAGGCGCGGGCAGCTTCGAAGCCGATCACTATGGCGGCCGCAATCTGCATTTCGGCATTCGCGAACATGGGATGGGCGCGGTGGTGAACGGGCTCGTATTGTCGAACCTGCGGGCGTACGGCTCGACCTTCCTGATTTTCAGCGACTACATGAAGCCGCCGATCCGTCTGTCGGCGATCATGGAGGTGCCGGCCATTTACGTGTTCTCGCACGATTCGATCGGCGTCGGCGAAGATGGTCCGACCCATCAGCCGATCGAGCAACTGGCGTCGCTGCGCGGCGTGCCCGGGTTGACCCTGCTGCGTCCTGGCGATGCGAACGAAGTGGCCGAAGCATGGCGCGTGGCGCTGACGCAGCCGCGGCGGCCCGCGTGCATCGTCGTGACGCGCCAGGCGCTGCCGACGCTCGACCGCAGTCGCTATGCCGCCGCGAGCGGCGTGAAGAAGGGCGCCTACGTGCTCGCCGATGCACCCGATGGGCAGAAGCCGCAGGTGATCCTGATGGCGACGGGCAGCGAACTGTCGATCTGCACCGACGTCTACGAGAAGCTCAAAGGCGAGGGCATCGCGGCGCGCGTGGTGTCGATGCCGTCGTGGGATATTTTCGAGCGTCAGGACGACGCGTATCGGGACTCGGTGCTGCCCCCCGATGTGGAAGCGCGCGTGGCCGTCGAACAGGCTGCGTCGCTCGGCTGGGACCGCTATGTCGGCCGGCTCGGCGCGCAGGTGGTGATGCATACGTTCGGCGCGTCGGCGCCGCTTGCGGATCTGAAGAAGAAGTTCGGCTTCACGCCGGAGCGCGTGTACGAAGCGGCGAAGCAGCAGATCGCGCGGGTTCAGTCAAAGGCTGGTTCCGCGTAGCGTGCGAAGTTGCGTTTGAGGTTGCGTGTGAAGGTGCGTGTGAAGCACCGTGCGTGATGGAAAGGCCGGCGATTTGGAAACCGCCGGCCTTTTTGCATGCCGTTGCGTGTTCAGAATTGCTTCGGACTACGGTTGAAACGACCAATGCGACCAATGCGACCAATGCGACCAATGCAGGCAATCAGGATTCGCTGACGCCACCTGCTGCGCCGTGCCCGGTGTCCTCAAGCGTGCTGCGATAAGCTCGCGATTGCATTTCCGCTAGCCGGCTCAGCGTGCGCGATAGATCGTGCACGCCTTTGAGACCATTGAGGGCTGTCTCGATCGGCCGATCCGACGCGATGAACAACGCGCGCTTGCGGTCGTAGAAGATATCGATCAGCCAGACGAGGCGCTGCAGCGTAGGCGGCTGCGTGAGCCACGTGGTGCGCAGATTGTCGAGAATCAGTCCATGCCATTGTTCGGCGAGATCCAGGTAATCGAGGTGCGAGCGGCTCGCGACGCACAGACTCTCGAAGTCCGCCCACAGTAGCGCCGCGCTCGCCGCGCGGGCCGTGAGCGGCCGGCCTGCCGCGCTCAGCGTGACCGGCGCAACCCGCTGGCCGCCGCCATGGCGCGTGAATATGTGCCCCAGCGCATCGCGGCTCGCCTGATCGAGCGGCGCAAAGAAACGCGGCCGCTCGGCTTGCTCGCCGCCGAAACGGTAGTCACGCCCGCCATCGAAATGAATCACAGTGAAGCAGCGTTTGATCTGTTCGATGGTCGGCAGGAAGCGCTCGTGAAACTCCGGGTCCGGCAACAGCGAGTCCGGCGCGTAGTTGGATGTGAGCACGACGCGCGTACCGAGGCCGATTGCGATATCGAGAAAGCGGCCCATCAGGAACGCGTCGGCGATATCGTGCATGTGGAATTCGTCGAAGCACAGCAGCTCGATACCATCGAGCCATTGCCGCGACACCGAGCCGAGCCGGTCGTCGCTGCGCGGTGCGTTGACGAGCCGCTGGTTCATCTCGCGCAGAAATTCGTGGAAGTGCAGCCGCCGCTTGCGGCAGTCGGCCAGCTTGAACGCCGTATCGACCACGAGACTCTTGCCGCGCCCGGGCAGCCCGTGGCAATAGACGCCTTGGCGCTTGAACGCGGCGCCGGATCGCGCGTGTCGGGTTCGATTCGCGCCGGCGAGGCTGACGAGCGCCGCGATCGCGGCGCGCTGACGGGCATCGGGCGTAATGCCGTGCGCGGCCAGCGTGCGTATGATGCGGGCTTCGTCAAGCATGGACCACGCTGCCGATGCGTGATGCGGGGATGGGGATAGGGCCTGCGGCGGAGATTGAGGCGGAATGGTTCGGCATCAGGTGACGGGTGGCTGAGGGCTCGGGAGGGCCAGGCTAGGTGCTCGGGAGGGCCGACGACTATCGACTATCGCGCCATTTTAACAGCCACGTGCGCCGTCAAAGCCGCGGCCGGTTCAACTGGTTTTGATCGTCGGCTGCGGCGCGTGAAGGGATGCCGGACCGAATCGTTCGTATTGCGAAATCACCTGCGCGCCGAATAACAGCAGCGTCGCCAGCCATTCGAAGCTGAGCAGGATCACGATCGCCATGGTCAGCGACCCATACACCACACTGACCTGAGACAGCGTGGAGAAATACCAGACCAGCGCATGTCGCGTGATTTCCCACAGCACGGCCGCGACCACGCCGCCGATCAGTGCATGCTTGAGCGACGGGCGGCCGACCGGCATCACGAGATAGATCGACGTCAGCACGAAAATCTCGCCTGCGAGTCCCAGCAGATACAACACTACGCGCGACGGCCCTTGCAACGGAATATGCATACCTAACAGTTCGACGCGCTCGGCCCCCATCGCTTCCAGCCAGTTCGACACGAAGGTGACGATCAGCAGCCCGATGCCGAGACACAGGATGTAGCAATACGGCAGCAGGGCCGAGATCAGGAAGTGCCGCCGCCGCACCACCACGCGATGCACGAAAATCAGCGACATCGCATTTTCGAGCACGGTAAAGGCGAGCGAACTGAAGAAGATCATCGTCAGCAACAGCACCCAGCCGATCACCGCGCGATGATCGAGGAAATTGGCCAGCTCCTGCACCAGCGCATTCGACTGGCCCGGCACCAGCCAGCGCAGCAGATGCCCGAGCGCAGCCAGCAGCACGTGTTGCGGCACCACCCGCGACAACACGATGACGATCAGGATCAGCAGCGGCACGATCGACAGCAGCGCGTAATACGCAACCGCGCCCGCGAGCAGCAGACCCTGGTTCGCGCGGAACGCTTTCAGCGTCTGCAACACGAATTGACCGGGATGTTTCGCGATATACAGCGCGTGCGGGTCGAGGATGATTTGCATGGGGCCTCGCGGCGCGAGTCGGCGTCTGCCGGGTGGCAGCCGGTATCGACACGCCTCTTTGCTTTATATACCGTAAGCAATAAGCCGGCCATACTGGCAGCTGACGATTTCTGCGCATGGGTTCGTCGCGCGAATTCCAGGAATGCCCGCATCGAGCCGGGCACGCCGTTCGGCGAGTAGGTGATCGACGGCGAAATTCTCGCGTGAGAGCCGGAGCGCGCGTCGATGTACGGAGTCGGCCGCACCAAGGCATCGGGCACGTGGTGGAAATAGAAGATCGAGAAGATCGATCCTTATACGGTGGATGTCGTACTGGTTTACGCGCAACGCGGTCATGGCCGCCGCGCCAGTCTCTAACCGACTTCACGTTCGCAGTGTGGGACGAGGCGAACGGCGTGTGCACACTCGTGCCATTTGCGACGGCCTATTCTGGACTCACTGATGAAGAGATGCGCGAGGTCGATGCGATCGTGCGCAAGACCACCGTCGAGAAGTTCGGCCCGCTGTGTAGCGTGACGCCGACGCTAGTGTTCGAAATCGGCTTCGAGGGAATTCAGGCGAGCCCGCGTCACAAATCGGGCGGGCATGGCGGTGCGCTCTTCGCGCATGCTGCGTTGTCGAACCGACAAACGGATCGACGATGCCGATACGTTGGCGATGCTCAATGGCGTCATCGACGATCGTGCGGGATAACCCGCTGAGCGCAAACACCTAACGTGCCGGCCATTTTTTCGGCGGGCGTCGTCGCTTATTCTCTATATACCAGCGTCTATATCGACGCTGCCGATGCGCGCGGCAAACGCGCGTTCCTTATATTGTTTGTTGAAGGTAACGCTTCACGTAGCTGAACAAATTACCGTGAAGACGAAACGTCGCGCGATGCAAGCGGCGTGGGCGGCGTGCACGACACAAGTGTGTCGTATCGATGCGCCGCGTGTGAACCTCGCTGGCGCTCGCACTATCAGCGGGAGCGGAACTTGCGCAAGGTTCGCGGCGCGCCATCGGTGGCGCACAAAAAGCGCGAAGGAGAAGAGGGTGATGGTCGACGACAGAACGGACGACAACGACGATGTCGTGGTGTGGCGGCCGATCCAGTATGCGATGGCGTCGCATCGTCGTGTGCTGGTGGTGGACGATTATCGGGAAGCAGCGGACGCATTGCAGATGTTGCTGACAGCCGATGGTTTCGAGTGCCGCGCGCTGGACGACCCGCTTGCCGTTTGCGACATGGCGCGCGAGTGGCAGCCGTTCGCCGTGGTGCTGGACATCAAGATGCCGGTGCTCGATGGGTTAGAGTTGGCCCGCCGTCTGCGCTCTCATCCGTCGACCTCGCATATGCTGTTGATCGCCTGCACTGCTTTCGCTTCCCGTGATGATCGCGCCCGTGCGCGCGCCGTCGGCTTCGACGCGCACTGCGCGAAACCATTGACGCCGGAGGGTCTGCTGCGCGTGCTCGAAGCGGCGGCGGCGCTGCCTGTTGCCGGGCCACCGGAAAGGCTGCACGAGACGTGACGCGAACCAGATCCGCTCAGGTGCCGGTCTGTGGCGGTCTTTTTCCGCATCCAGTTAAACCCTTCGGTATATTCTCGCTGAGGCTGACGGAGGCCCTCAGCCGCATAGCCCGCACGGAATTCCGTACGCTGACCGATCCACTGCGTACACTAAAGCACGCGCGCAAGCGCCTCTTGCTTCCACAGGAACCACTATGACATCGCCGGCCAGCTACACGACGCGCATCTCGGAAGGCACGCCTTTCCCGCTCGGCGCGACATGGAACGGAAGCGGTGTCAACTTCGCACTGTTCTCGGCGCACGCCACCAAGGTCGAACTGTGTCTGTTCGATGAAACCGGCCAGAACGAAATCGAACGCATCGAACTGCCGGAATACACCGACGAGGTCTGGCACGTGTTCGTGCCGAATCTCAAACCGGGCGACGTGTATGGCTATCGCGTGCATGGCCCGTACGAGCCGGAAAACGGCCATCGCTTCAATCCGAACAAGCTGCTGCTCGACCCGTACGCGAAAGCGCATATCGGTGAGCTGAAATGGGCGCCGGAAATTTTCGGCTATACGCTCGATTCGGAAGAGGGCGATCTGTCGTTCGACGAGCGCGACAGCGCGCGCTTCGTGCCGAAGTGCAAGGTGGTCGATGCCAACTTCTCGTGGAGCCATCCCGAGCGCAACGCACTGCCGTGGGAGCGGGTGATTTTTTATGAAACGCATGTACGCGGCTTCACCAAACGTCATCCCGATGTGCCGGAGCCTCTGCGCGGCACTATCGCCGGGCTCGGGCAGCAGGTCGTGGTCGACTATATCCGCAGCCTCGGCGTGACGTCGGTCGAATTGCTGCCGGTGCAGACGTTCGTCAACGACAGCCATCTGCTCGACAAAGCTCTCACCAACTACTGGGGTTACAACACGATCGGTTTCTTCGCGGCCGATCCGCGCTACTTCGCATCGTCCACCGACTCGGTGGCCGAGTTCAAGGAGATGGTGGACCGCTTTCATCAGAGCGATCTCGAAGTGATTCTCGATGTGGTCTACAACCACACAGCCGAAGGCAACGAGCGCGGCCCGACGATCTCGTTCAAGGGTATCGACAACGCGTCGTACTACCGCCTGATGCCCGACGAGCCGCGCTATTACATCAACGACACCGGCACCGGCAACACGCTGAACCTGTCGCATCCGCGGGTGCTGCAAATGGTCACCGACAGCCTGCGCTACTGGGTGACCGAAATGAAGGTCGACGGCTTCCGCTTCGACCTCGCGACGATTCTCGGCCGTGAGGATCACGGCTTCGACGAAGGCGGCGGGTTCCTCGATAGCTGCCGGCAAGACCCGGTGCTCTCGAGCGTGCGGCTGATTGCCGAGCCGTGGGATTGCGGTCCCGGCGGTTACCAGGTGGGTGGCTTTCCGCCTGGCTGGGCCGAATGGAACGACCGCTTTCGCGACGCGGCGCGCGGGTACTGGAAGGGCGACGAAGGCATGGCCGCCGATCTCGCTACCCGGCTGACCGCGTCGGGCGACCAGTTCAATCATCGCGGACGACGTCCGTGGGCGAGCGTGAACTTCATCGCCGCGCACGATGGTTTCACGCTCAATGATCTGGTGTCGTACAACGACAAGCACAACGAGGCCAATGGCGAGGATAACAACGACGGCCACGCCGACAACAAGTCCTGGAACATGGGCGAGGAAGGGCCGACCGACGACGCCGGGATTCGTCAGCAGCGCGAACGCCAGAAACGCAATCTGCTGGCCACGCTGCTGCTGTCGCAAGGCACGCCGATGATTCTCGCCGGCGATGAATTCGGCCGCACTCAGCAGGGCAACAACAACGCCTATTGTCAGGATAACGAGATAAGCTGGGTCGATTGGGACGCAATCGACGACGACGGGCGCGCGCTTACCGACTTCGTCAGGAATCTGACCACGCTGCGCCACCGCCTGCCGGTGCTGCGACGCGGCCGTTTTCTCACCGGCGAATACAACGAGGCGCTGGACGTCACGGACACACGCTGGCTCTCGCCCGACGGCACGGATATCACGGGCGAGCAATGGGACGACCCGTTGATGCGCTGCTTCGGGCTGGTGATCGACGGCCGCGCTCAGGCGAGCGGCATCCGGCGTCTCGCATCCGATGCAACATTGCTGCTCGTGATGAATGCGCACCACGACGTCGTCAATTTCACGCTACCCGATATTCCCGAAGGCGACACGTGGATGTGCCTGCTCGACAGCAATATGCCGGTGCGGCCCGACTTGCCCCAATTCAACGCCGGTGACGCGTATCAGGTGACCGGGCGCTCCCTCCTGCTGTTCGCACTCGAAGCGCCGAGCCGGGCGACGCAGCGTGTCTTCGACCGCCTCGAAGTGCAGTTGACCTCCGACGAAAGCGAGCCGCCGGCTGGCTCCTGACGCTCGACGCGAACTGCGCGGTGCGCAAGCGCCGCGCACCCGATCAGGTACAAGCCTTGCTCGATTTGATTGCGACTGATGGGCGCGACTTGCCATTGCGGCGGGCGAGCTCCAGCCGGTATGGGTCTTCGCAAGGTTTAGCCAGGGGTGATCGAATGGAACAGGAACAAACACGGGAACAAGCAGGGGCACCAGTCGCTCAGGATGAGCAGATTCGCACGCGTGCGTACTACCTGTGGCAACAGGCCCCGGAACCAAAGGGCTCGCCTGACGAGTATTGGGAGCAGGCGCGCGCCGAGATAGAGAAGGAGGCGCCACCGGTCGAAAGCGGGCCGGTCGATGGGGAATCCCTCAAGTAAGCGCGTGATATGCGCCTGCAACGCCGCTGTCATTGAACGGCCGGCAGAGAACGAATGAAGGACTCACCCGACCCGCACGCGGCGAGCCCCGTCGCGCGTGTTCACCCTCCGGCCGCAACGCTCGGCGTCGATGGCCTCGTCGCGCTCGGCGTCGCCGTCACTGTGATCGCGTGTCTGTATTTCGCGAGCGCCGTGCTGATTCCGATCACGCTGGCGATTCTGCTGAGCTTTCTGGTCGCGCCGCTGGTCGATGCGCTGCGCCGGTTGAAGCTCGGCCACGTTGCGTCCGTGCTGGCCGCCGTGCTCATTTCGGTGTCGGTCATCGTGATGCTGGCGGCAGTAATCGCCACGCAACTGACTGGCCTCGCGGCCGGCATGCCACGCTATCAGGTGACCATCGAACACAAGATGGAAACCGTGCACAGCGCGACGATCGGCCGGCTCAACCGGATCGCCGGTGCCGCGGGCCAGGCGCTGCAGCGCGCCACCATCGAGCCGCCGGCACCCGAGCCGCCGCGCGGCGCGTCCGCCGCCAGCGCTCACACACCGGCCGCGTTGCCGGTCGAGGTGCGCGAACCGATGCCCACGCCATTCGAACTCGCAAGGCGCGTGCTGTCGCCGGCCATCAGTCCGCTGGAAACGGCGTTCATCGTGTTCGTCGTGATGGTCGTGATCCTGCTGCAACGCGACGATCTGCGTAATCGGGCGATTCGTCTGTTCGGCTCGCGCGACCTGCACCGCACCACCACCGTGATGGACGAAGCCGCGCGGCGTCTGAGTCGCTACTTCGTTTCGCAACTCGGCCTGAACACCGGTGTCGGCACGGTGATCGGCGTGGGGCTGTTTGTGATCGGCGTGCCGAGTCCGATTCTGTGGGGCATTCTCGCGGCGCTGCTGCGGCTCGTGCCGTACGTCGGCATCTGGATCTCGGCCGCGCTCGCCACCGCGCTCGCCGCCGCCGTGAGTCCGGGCTGGACGATGGCAATCGGGACGCTGGCGTTGTTCGTCACGGTGGAGTTGCTGGTGGCCCAGGTGGTCGAGCCGTTGCTATATGGACGTAGCACCGGACTGTCGCCGTTTTCGGTGGTGGTCGCCGCGATTTTCTGGAGCTGGATCTGGGGGCCGATCGGGCTGATTCTATCGACGCCGCTGACCTTGTGCCTGCTGGTGCTCGGCCGGCATGTGCGGCGTCTCGAGCTCCTCGATGTGCTGCTCGGCGATCAACCGGTGCTGACGCCGATCGAAAACTTCTACCAGCGGGCGCTGACCGGGGACCCCGACGAAGCCATTCAGCAGGCCGAAGCCTTGCTGCGCGATCGATCGTTGTCGGCCTACTACGACGAGGTGGCGATCAAGGGCTTGCAACTCGCTGCGAACGATGTGATGGGCGGCCGCGTGACCGCGCCGCAGCTTGCGCGAATCGAGGCGACCACCAACGATCTGGTCGATGGCCTCGACGGCTACGAGGACCGCGAGCCCGCCGCGCTCGCGGCGCCAGAAGACTGGGAAGAGATGGGGCCGGTCGCGCCAACCGGCGACCGGCAGCCAGGCGGCGCGACGACGCATGCAGGCGCCCACACGGCGCCGTTGGTCAAGACTGAGGACCACGTCGTGCCGGCCCAACCGGCGCGCGCATTGCATGCGGGCAATAGCCGGGTGTTGTGCATTCCCGGACGCGGACCGCTCGATCCCCTGGCGATGACGATCCTCTCGCAACTACTGGGCAAGCATGGTTTTGCGTCGAGGGTATTGCCGCACGAAGCCGTGTCGCGCGCATCGATCGACAGTCTGAATGCAGCCGATGTCGGGATCGTCTGCATTTTCTACTTGCAGATCGACGGCGTTCCTTCGCATCTGCGCTATCTGATCAAGCGCGTTCGTGCGCGCTTGCCGAACGTGTCGATCGTCGTCGGGTTGTGGGCGCCAGAAGACAGGCAGAGCTGGAGCGCCGATCTGCAAGACGCAATGGACGGAGCGGCTTACGTCACGTCGCTACAGGACATGCTGGCGGCGTGCCGGCGCATCGAAACTGCGAATGCAGCCCAGGAAGAGTTGTCCGTGGCTGATGGGTAATGCTAAGGATAACGGATTAACAGGCGGATTGCCGTGCCGACAGCGAACGCTGTCCTCGACCTGTTGGGCGATCTGCCAACCTGCTTTCGATCCTCCGCTCCTCTCGGCTAATGTGCAGTGGACCCTTCGTGTCCGATTATCCGCAGCGCCTCATCGCGCGACAATCCACGATCCATCGCGTGCCCCATCGCGTCGATCAAACGCGCGGTGTGTGCTTCGTGTTCACACGCGAGCACGGCGACGACCTTGGCCTCCTGCAGATACAGCGCGACGAACTGCTGGCGCTCGAGATCGCCGTCGATCACGATCTCGTCCCACTCGCTCGCATGGCCGAGATATTCGAAGTTCTTATCGAAGTGATAGGTCCAGAAGTACGGCACGGCGACATAGCGGTGCCGCGCGCCGCACATGTTCTGTGCCGCGATGCGCGCCTGTTGCTGCGCGACGCGCCAGTGCTCGATGCGCACCGGTTCGTGATTCTCGTGCAACGAAAACGCCGCGATGTCACCGGCTGCATACAGACCCGGCGCGGCCTGCATGCCCGCATTGACGATCACGCCGCCGTCTTTCTGCAACGGCAGGCCTTCGATAAAACCGGTCGCCGGTGTAACGCCCGTGCCCAGCAGCACCACGTCGGCGGCAATGTGTTCGCCGCTTTCGAGCATCACCTGATGCACATTGCCTTCCTCGCCTTCGAGCGACGCAACCTTCGCGTCCAGATGGAAGACCACGCCATTGCGTTCATGCAATGCGCGCAACATCTCGCCCGCGCGCTCGCCGAACTGTTTCGCGAACGGCACTCGCTCGGGCGAGATCACGGTCACTTGCGCACCGCACTTGCGCAGCGCCGAAGCTGTCTCGAGACCGATAAAGCTGCTGCCGAGAATCGCCACCTGAGCGTGCTGCGCGTCATCACCCAGTGCGTCGATCAGCGTGGCGGCGTCGTCGAGATTGCGCAGTACGTGCACACCGCCGAGTTCGCAACCGGGAATCGGGGGGACCTTCGGCACGCTGCCGGTGGCGAGCAGTGCGGTGTGGTAGCTGAGCGTGTCGCCGGTTTCGAAATGGATCGTGCGAGCGGGCACGTCGAGCCGCACGACCTTCGCGACGGTCCGCTCGATGTCGTGCTGTTCCAGCCAGTGCGGCGGCAGCAGGGGTGGCACTTCCGCGAGCGCCATCTCGAACGACGGCACGTACTTGGTAAGGACAGTGCGATCGTAAGGCGCATGCGGCTCGTCGCCGACCAACGTGATGCGACCGCCGAAGCCGCACTCGCGCAACGCCGTGCAGGCGGCGGCGCCTGCCGCGCCCGCGCCGATCACCACGTAGTGCGGATCGCGTGCGGTGGCGCGGCACACCGGTTGCGCCAGTTTCTGCGGCGTCACCATCACATCGTCGCCGCTGACGGCGACCGGATACCGATCGAGCGCGAACAGCGCGGGCGGTTCGAGCACGCGGCCGGTCGCGACATCGAAAGTTCCCTTGTGCCATGGGCAGACGATCCGGCCATGGCAAAGCGCGCCCTGTTCCAGCGGCCCGCCCGCGTGCGGGCAGTCGGCGGCGTACGCGCGAACCGTGTCGCCGTCGCGCACCAGCAGGATGGCCTCGTCGTCGACGATCACGCGTTCGGCGCGATCCGCGCGCAATTGCGATAGCTGGGCGACGCGGCGGGCAGTCGTGGCCATGATCGGTTCCTCGCAGATTGTCAGGCAGGCAACGCAAGCACTATACGGTGGGCTGAATATGGCGACTGCGCCTTTGGCGCCACGCCGCGCCGCAGCGCGCGTTGCAAGGTGCCGGGTGCCTGTGCAGCAGCAATCCGTGTGCCTGAGCCGCCGCCGCTTTCCATTGCTGCATCGTCGCATATCGCGGAGTCGGCGCGCTAGGGAGAACGCGGGAAGTGCGGTAAATTCCCGCAAGGGAGATAGCGCTCGACCATCCGTGCGCGGCACGGAATGTGCGACGTTTTCCCTCAGTACTTCCAAATTTCGCGGAGATAGTGGCCGTGCAGCGAGTGGAGCGTGCCGCAGTCGAGGTGCCGATGCCGTCGCGCAATTTCGCGGTGACGCGGCGCATGCTGCTGATCGTGCTTGCCGTGTCGATCGTGTTTCCGCTGGTCTGTCTCGCGAGCTATGGCTATTTCGACTACCAGCGCCGCATCGCCGATTCGAACGACGTGATCGACCGGCTCGCACGCGTGACCGAAGAGCAGGCCGTCAAGGTACTGGACCTGAACCGGCAGATGGCGGCGCGCATCGTCGAGCTGCTCGGCAATGCCGACGACGCGCAGATTCGTGCGCGCGAAGCGGAGTTGCACGAGCGTCTGCAGGAAATCGGCGGCGACTTTCCACAGGTGTCGTCCGTTTATCTGCTCGGCGCGCAGGGTGACCTGCTGGTGTCGAGCCTCGCGTATCCCGCGCCGCGCATATCGATCAGCCGGCGCGAGGATTTCACCACCGCGAAGGCGATGCGCCCGCTGCCGTATTTCTCGCTGCCGATGTTCGGGCCGCTGTCGAAGACCGATGTGTTCACCACCGCGATCGGCCGTTCGGGCGCGGATGGCGAGTTCCTCGGCGTAGTCACCGTGGCGCTGCGCAACGAATATTTCGCGCGCTTCTATCGCGAGCTGACCCATGGCGACCCGTCGCTCGCATTGGGCCTGTATCGCCAGGACGGCAACCTGCTGGTGCGTTATCCGGCGTGGCCACCGGGCGCGACGCCGGCCGAGCGCAGCCCGTTTACCGCCGCGTTGCGCGACCAGCAGTTGTTCGGCCATATCGAGTTGCGTTCGACGGTGGACGGCGTCGATCGGCTGCTCGCGTTTCGCCGGGTCGGCGATTATCCGCTGTATGTGATGAGCGCGTACGCGACGTCGTCGATCGCGGCCGCCTGGCGCGCGCACTTCGCGATGGTCGCCGCATTCATGGCCGTGCCCTGCATCTCGATCTGGCTGCTGGTGCTCTACTCGCTGCGTCACCTGGAAGGCGAGCGCCGCGCGTGGGAGCGCTGGCAGGGTGAAGTGGCGATGCGGCTATCGGCGGAAGCAGCGAGCCGCCAATTGCAGCGCATGGGGGCGCTCGGCAATCTGGTCGCCAACGTCGCGCACGACTTCAACAATCTGCTGATGGTGGTCTCCGCCAATACGGAGCTTGCGCGGCTCAAGCACTACAACAATCTGGAAAAAGAAGTGCTCGCGGTGGAGCACGCCACCGCCGCCGCCGAATCGCTGACGCGGCGTCTCTTGAGCGTCGCGCGCAAGCAGCCGCTCAAACAGGAGCCGGTCGACCTCAAGCGCTGGCTGCCCGCTGTCGCGCCGCTGATCGATGCGGCGCTCGGCGACACTGTCGAACTCGCGCTGCGCCTGCCTCACGACTTGTGGCAGCTGCTGGCCGATCCGACCGAGCTCGAATTCGCGATCATGAATCTGGCCGTCAACGCGCGCGATGCGATGCCGCGCGGCGGCCGCTTCGTGATTCGCTGCCAGAACAACCGCCTCGTCGGCAGCGATACGTCGCTGCCTGATGGCGAATACGTGCAGATCATCTGTTCCGACGACGGCGAGGGCATGCCGGAAGCCGTCGTGCTGCGCGCGTTCGAGCCGCTCTTCACCACCAAACTGCGCGGCTCGGGCTCACGCAAGTGCTGGCGGTGTGCGAGCAGGCGGGCGGCACCGCGAAGATCGACAGCGTGCCGGGCAGCGGCACGACGGTGCGGCTCTTTCTGCCGCGTTATCGCGAGCGCGAGGCAACGGCCGCGAACCTCGACACGCGCGAGGTGCCGGCGCAGGAACCGGCCGGCCTCGTGCTGCTGGTGGAAGACAACGAGGACGTGGCGGCTGGCGTGACGGCCGTGCTCGAAACCTTCGGCTGCGCCGTGCGGCATGAGCCAACCGCCGATCAGGCGCTCGATGTGCTGAACGGCGGCGCGCGTTTCGAACTCGTGCTGTCCGACATCCAGATGCCGGGCAAGCTGAACGGTATCGACCTCGCGGAAAAAGTCCGCAGCGCGTGGCCGGCACAGCGCATCGCGCTGATGACCGGCTACGCCGACGAACTCGAACGAGCGCGCCGTCTCGGCATAGCAATTCTTTCCAAGCCATTCAGTATCGACGAGTTGCACGCGCTGGTGGCGTGCGAGCCCTGACGCTCAGCGTGCGTGGCAGTGGCGCGTGGCGCGTCGTGCGCGTGCTCGTCGATGAGACCGCTAGCTCTTTTCCTGCGCCGCGTCGTACTTGCCGAGCGCGGCCGCGCCGTTCAGACGCGCTCGCTTGAGCAGCGCCTGCTGGGCCGCCGCAACGTTGCCCGGCTGCCCGCGCCACGTCTGCAACGGCGGTTCCTGCAATGCGCGCCCGTACGAGAAGCTCAGATTCCATGGCAGCGTTTCAAGGCGGTTCATCGCGTCGAGATTCGCGGTGGCTTCTTCGGGCGTCTGGCCGCCGGACAGAAACACGATGCCCGGCACCGCCGACGGCACCGTGCGCTTGAGCACCCGCACGGTTTGCGCGGCGATCTCGGCGCTCGACGACTGCTGCGCGTGGGTGGAGCCCGCAAGCACCATGCTCGGCTTCAGCAGGATGTGTTCGAGCACCACGCGATGCCGGTGCAACGCGTCGAACACTTCGTGCAATACCGCCTCGGTCACTTGCGCGCAGCGCTCGATGGTGTGCTCGCCGTCCATCAGCACTTCCGGCTCGACGATCGGCACGATGCCCGCTTCCTGGCTGATCGCCGCGTAGCGCGCGAGCGAATCGGCATTCGCTTCGACCGCGAGGCGGCTCGGCAAACTGGCGGTGATGTTGTACACCGCGCGCCACTTGGCGAAGCGCGCGCCTTGCCGCTTGTAATCGACGAAGCGCTTCGCGAGGCCGTCCAGTCCTTCGGTGATTTCATCGCCGGGCGCAAGCGCGAGCGGCACTTTGCCGAGGTCCACCTTGATGCCCGGCACGATGCCGTTGCGCGCGGCGAGTTGCGGGAACGGCGTGCCGTCGTCGGCCTGCTGGCCGAGCGTTTCGTGGTAGAGGATCACGCCGCTCACGAACTCGCCGAGCCCTGGCGTGCTGAGCAGAAGATCGCGATACGCGCGGCGGTTTTCCTCGGTCGATTCGAGGCCGATCGTCCTGAAGCGTTTGGCGATGGTCGGGCCGCTTTCGTCGGCGGCGAGAAGCCCTTTGCCGGGTTGAACCATGGCCTTGACGGTGGCTTGCAGCTCGCTACGGGTGTCCATGAGATGTGCTCCCTTTGCTCCGGTTTGCGGATGAAATGCCGTGACAGGTCCTGACAAACGCACGCGCGGAAAACAACGGCTCGCTGTTGCAATGGGGCCGCGCGGCCCCCGAGGCTGCGTTTCATTCGCCGAGCAGATGCAGCACGATGTCGCGCTGCTGCGTGTGACGGCGATGTTCGAACAGATACAACCCTTGCCATGTGCCGAGCACCATCTGCCCATGCTCGACCGGCACCGACAACTGCACCTGCGTGAGCGCGGTGCGCAGATGGGCAGGCATGTCGTCGGGGCCTTCGGTGTCGTGCTCGTAACGCTCGGCGTCTTCGGGCGCGAGGCGCTCGAAGTAGCGCTCCAGATCGCGGCGCACCGAAGCATCGGCGTTCTCCTGGATCAGCAGCGACGCGGACGTGTGGCGGCAAAACAGCGTCAAGAGGCCGGTGCCGATGCGCTGGCCGGCGACGAAGCGGCGCGCTTCGTCGGTAAACTCGACGAGCCCGCGGCGAGGCGCCTGGATGCTCAGATGATGGATGGCTTGTCGCATGATCGGTGCTCGATGTAGCTGGCGTGGCGGTGGCGTGCAGTGGCCGGGTGCGGCTGCGCGTATGCTGTGAGCCGGCGGCGCGGCGTGCGGATTCGAAGCACGCGCAGCGGTTGGATATGCAGTGCGGCGCTCCGGCGCCCCGGCGCACTACGCGATCAGACCGCCGTCAGCGCGTCCGTGATTTGCGCCGCGCTCGTTGGTCGGACCACGCGCGCCACTTCCGCGCCGTCGCGCATCAGCACCAGCGTCGGCCAGAGTTTGACCTTGAACGAACGGCCGAGTGGCCGGCCGGGACCGTCTTCGATTTTCAGATGGCGGACGCCGGCATGCGGCTCGAGCGCCTTCGCAATCGACGCTTGCGCGCCCTGGCAATAGCCGCACCAGTCGGTGCCGAATTCGACGACGGTAACGCCTGGCAGTGCGTCGACTTCGGCTCGCGACGGGGCTTTTGAAGAATAGGCGGTCTGGGTTGCCATGCGTACTCCGATGTTGTTATGACAGTGCGGGCAGGCAATTCCGCTGGCGCGGCGTTTCCTGCGTGAGGATTGATCAAGAGTAACAGCTATGCCGCGGGTCGTCATCGAAGGCGGCCCGGGCAAGGGCGCTGGCGAGCCGGCGAACGCGCGGGGCGCTGCGCTGCGTTGCGCTGCATTGCGCGCATCTGGCATGCTCGACGCTGCGGCGGGTCGAACTTCGTCCCTGTGCTGCCAGCGAGCCGGCGGGTCATCGGGTGTGTCGCGTGTGTGTCGCATGTATCGAATATGGAAAACAAAATGGGCGCAAGGATCTATCTGCAACACCCCGGCCACGACCAAACCGTCGCGGTCGCGACCGGCTTCAGTTGGGGCGCATGTCTGCTTGGTTTCATCTGGGCATTGTCGAAGCGCATGTGGTTTGCCGCGTTCGTCATGCTGGCGATCAATCTGATGCTGTTCGGCATCGGGCTATGGGGCGCAACGGCAGATCTGATCGGACTGCTGCTGTCGATCCTGTTCGCCGTGGTCTGTGGCGCCTATGGCAATCAATGGCATCGTTGGACGCTCGAAAAGCGTGGCTACGTTGCGCTGTGACTGTGTGGTGAGTGTGCTGCGGTTGCGCCACCTGAAATTGGGACGGCGCGGCGCGGGTTTACGCATCTGCAAGCGAGGCCGATAATGCTCCGGTCGTTCCGGCCCCGAGCCTCCGGCGCGCAGCGCGCTTTCAGGCTCGCTCCTCCAGACCCACCGCGCCCGTGTTGAAAACCTCACGTTTTTTCGACCTGCTTCATATCCCTGGCTTCAAGCCGTTAGCCGCCGCCACCCTCATGCTGGGTGTGGCGATGTCCTTCACCGCTCCGTATCTGTCGCTGTTCGGCGTCGAGCGCGCCGGCATGACGCCGTTGCGCCTGGGCATCTTCATGACGTTGATCGCCGCGAGCGGGGTGCTCGCCAGCACGCTCGCCGGCCGCTGGAGCGATGCCAGCGGCCGGCATCGGCCGCTGCTGCTGGCGGCGCTGGTGGCCGCCACGCTCGGCTATCTGTGCTTATGCGTCGTGCGTGACTACCGGCTCTTGCTGGTGATCGGCATCGTCTTCATCGGCGCGGGCGGCTCGGCCATCTCGATGGTCTTCTCGTTCAGCCGCGCGGCGCTGCCGGTGCCGGACCCGGCCGAACGCGTGTTCGCCAGCGCGACATTGCGGACCATTCTGTCGGCGGCGTGGGTGTTCGGACCGTCGGTGGGCGCGCTGGTGCTCGCCGCCGCCAGCTTCTACGGGCTGTTCCTGTTCGCGGCGGCGAGCTTTGCGACCTGCGCGATCATTGTCTGGCGCATGCGCGAGCCGCAGGGTCATCTGGGCGATCACACGGTCGAGGACACGGCGTCGGAGCCCTCGGCGTCGATCACCGTGCCGCCGTTGACCGCGCCAGGCGAGGACGCGCACGAGGACCTGCCGGAAGTCGCGTCGGCCAACGACATCAGCCGCGCGGTCGCGGCGCTCACGCTGATCGGCCTCGCCGCGAACGCGACCATGATCGTGCTGCCGCTTTACATCGTGCATGGGCTGAAAGGCTCGCACCTGGACGTGTCGGTGATGCTCGGCCTCGGCGCATTGATGGAGATTCCGATGATGCTCGCGCTCGGCGCGAAGTCGTCGGTGCTGCACAAGCCGAACTGGCTGGCCGCGTGCGCGGCGGTGCATGCGGCCTACTTCGTGGGGATGTCGCTGGCGGGCACCGTCAACGTGCTGATCCCGATGCAGATTCTCAATGCGTTCGTCGTCGCCGTCACGTCGTGTCTTGGCATGACCTATGTGCAGGATCTGATGCCGCATTCGCCGGGCCGTGCCACCGCGCTGTTCTTCAATGCCGCGCGGGTCGGCTCGATTCTGTCGGGCGTGTTGTCGGGCTTGCTGGTGCAGGCGTTCAGCTTTCGCGGCACGTTCCTGATCTGCGGCTTGCTGGCGCTTTGCGCGCTGGTGCTGTTCGCCGTGCCGGGCTATCGCTACCCGCTGATGTGGCGTGCGGTGAGGCGCTTTGCGAGTGTGCAGTCCGCGAAGCTCGAGGCGAAATGGCGAACACGCGTGCCTGAGCGCGGCGATTGAGGGGTGCTGCGCGAGGGGTGAGGCGCACGATGTAAGACATAAGACACGAAGACGCGAGACACGCGGCGCGAGCCGCGCCGCCCAGCCAACCTGGATGCCAGCAACAACGTTACGCCACGCCTGCGCAAAGAGGCGTATCGTCTTTTGACGTGTGCGGTCAAACCAGCTTATCCGCACGCATGATCGATCCAACGCGGCGGCAGTGTGTCCGGCGTTCGTGCATCGATGCGACTACAGTGAATGGCATAGCCGCGCGACGCCCCGGCACGACCATTGAAGCACCCAGCAAAAACACCGCGCCGCGATCCGACTGACCCGCATCGAACCATGCAACGAAGCACCTTCGGGAGCGAGATATGCAACTAGGCATGATTGGATTGGGACGCATGGGCGCCGACATGGTGCGACGCCTGACCAAGGGCGGTCAGCAATGCATCGCTTACGACATGCAGCCGGCGGCGGTGGAGAAGCTGAAACCGGACGGCGTGGCGGGCGCGACTTCGCTGCAGGACCTGGTCGCGCAACTCGCGAAGCCGCGCGCCGTGTGGCTGATGGTGCCGGCCGCGGTGGTCGACGCGACGCTCGAACAACTCGTGCCGCTGCTGGAGCCGGGCGACATCGTGATCGACGGCGGCAACTCCTACTATCACGACGACATCCGCCGCGGCAACGAACTCGGCGCGCGTCAGCTTCACTATGTCGATGTCGGCACGAGCGGGGGCGTGGCGGGACGCGAACGCGGCTATTGCCTGATGATCGGCGGCGAGGTCGAGGTCGTGAAGCGACTCGAGCCCATTTTCGCGACGCTCGCGCCGGGCGCCGGTGCGGCGCCCGCCACGCCGGGCCGCGCCGCGAGCGCAAGCGCGAGCACGAGCACCGCGGAGCAGGGTTTCCTGCATTGCGGACCGCAGGGCGCGGGACACTTCGTGAAGATGGTCCATAACGGCATCGAGTACGGCATGATGGCCGCGTATGCGGAAGGCCTGAACATTCTGCGCCATGCCGACGCCGGCAAACACGCGCGTGAAGTCGATGCCGAGACGTCGCCGCTGCGCCGTCCCGAGTTGTACCAGTACGACCTGAATCTCGCCGACGTCACCGAGGTGTGGCGGCGCGGCAGCGTGATCGGGTCGTGGCTGCTCGACCTGATCGCAGGATCGCTCGTCAGCGACGCCGACCTGAAGAACTACACGGGACGCGTCTCGGATTCGGGCGAAGGGCGTTGGACCGTGGCGGCCGCGATCGACGAAGGCGTGCCCACGCCGGTGCTCAGCGCGGCCCTGTTCGCGCGCTTCAGTTCGCGTGGCGAAGCGGACTTCGCGAACCGCGTATTGTCGGCGATGCGGCATGATTTCGGCGGCCACGTCGAAAAGGCCGCTGAGCCGGGCCATGGACCGAAAACCTGATGCAACGGTGAACGCCACCGCCGACACCAACACCAACGCCGCAGGAGGGAGCCGCGATGCAAGCCACCACCGCCACGCCGCACGACGTCGTGTTCCTGTTCGACTGCGACAACACCTTGCTCGACAACGATCACGTGCTGGAGGATCTGCGCGCGCACATGATGCGGGAGTTCGGCGCGGATAACAGCGCGCGCTACTGGGAGATCTTCGAGAACCTGCGCGCGGAGCTGGGCTACGCCGACTACCTCGGCGCACTGCAGCGCTACCGGCTCGAACATCCGCGCGACACGCGGCTTCTGCTGATGGCGTCGTTTCTGATCGAATATCCGTTTGCGAACCGGCTCTATCCGGGCGCGCTCGATGCGCTGCGGCATCTCGCGCGGCGCGGGCCCACCGTGATCCTGTCCGACGGCGACGTGGTGTTCCAGCCGCGCAAGATCGCGCGTTCGGGCCTATGGGACGAGGTCGGCGGGCGGGTGCTGATCTACATCCACAAGGAGCTGATGCTCGATCAGGTGATGGATTGTTATCCGGCGCGCCACTACGTGATGGTCGACGACAAGCTGCGCATTCTCACCGCGATGAAGAAAGCCTGGGGCGCGCAGCTGACGACGGTCTTTCCACGCCAGGGACACTATGCTTTCGACCCGAAGGAGATCGCCAGCAATCCGCCCGCGGACGTGAGCATCGAAAGGATTGGCGAGCTCGCGGATTGCGATGTGGATGCGCTGCTGGGCGCCGCGCGTTAGAGGTGCCTGACAGAGCACGTCTACGCGTCACGAACCGGGTTCCTTCAGCCGCGCCTCAGCATCGCTCGCGCCCATGCGCGCGGCGGCGTCGGCCGCGCTCACGCCGTTCACATCGCGGGCTTGCGGGTTCGCGCCGTGCGCAAGCAGCAAGTCGACGATCGCGGTGCGGTTGAACATCGCGGCCACCATCAATGCGGTGCGGCCGTCCGGCGACGCGCCTTCGACGTCCGCGCCATGCGCGAGCAAGGTTTTGATCACCTTGTCGAAGCCCTTGAAGGCCGCGCCCGCAATCGGCGTCTGCCCGTTGTCGTTGCGCAGGTTCGGATCGGCACCGCGTTCGAGCAGCGTGCGCACCGCATCCACATGACCGTGGTAACTCGCCAGCATCACCAGACTGTCGCCCTTGTCGTTGCGCAGATTGGGCGGCACGCCTTTTTCGATCACCGCGGCGAGCATCGAGGCATCGCCGCGCCGCGCGAGATCGAAAACTTGCTGGGCGAACGCGAGCAGTTCGGGATCGACCGGTGGCTGGGAAGGCGGGGCGGGGGCGGTCAATGGAGTCTCCTGGGAATCAAAACAATCGAACCAATCGAACCAATCGAACCAATCGAACGAGGCGCTACCACAGCGCCGGGACATCGCTCAGCATAGCCGGGTCGCGCTGGCCACGTGTGGCCGGCCGCGCTACACCGGGCCAAACAGCTTGACCAGCAACCCGAATACACCGACCAGCACGGCGATGCCCACGGCGAGCAGCAGGAGCGAGAGAAGGCCGATCACGAGCTTTTTGACAGGACTGATTGTCGACATGATGACCGTTAATGTCAGAGGGGAGAAAAGCGCAATGCGCGTTGCCGCTGCGCATCCGGTTCGGGCAGCCTGATGTGGACAGCTTAGTACATCCGGTTGAAATGCACTGGCGCTCTGGCGCAAGATGGCGCTGAAATTTCGACCAAACCGCGACCAAATCGCGACCAAATCGCGACCGCCGTCAAGCTTTCGACGACTACGCCGAACCATGACGCACGCCGTCTGTCACACCCCCGACGATCGCGACCGCGATGCGGTAACGACTCATGCAATAGGCCCTGGTCGCGTCATATCCGTCATGACATGCACATGACAGCAAGCTGACACGACGGCGCCGACGCCATTGCCCGCCGCCGCATCACGAACCTCCCCCGCAGCACCCGCTAACCTGCCAGACAGTCCTTTTCGAGGAGTGACGCCATGGCCGAAGCAATTTCACGTCCCATCCCGCCAGATACCCTGGACCCCGAAACGCTACGCAAAATGGATCGCTACTGGCGGGCGTGCAATTATCTGTCGGTCGGCATGATCTATCTGCGCGACAATCCGTTGCTGCGCGAGCCGCTCAAACCCGAACACATCAAGAACCGCCTGCTGGGGCACTGGGGCTCGGACCCGGGGCAGAGCTTCCTGCTGGTGCATCTGAACCGGCTGATCCGCAAGCTCGATCTGGACATGATCTATCTTTCCGGCCCGGGTCATGGCGCGCCGGCCAGCCTCGCACATTGCTATCTGGAAGGCCACTACTCGGAAATCTATCCCGACCGCAGCGAGGACGAGGCCGGCATGCGGCGCTTTTTCCGGCAGTTCTCGTTTCCGGGCGGCATCGGCTCGCATTGCACGCCGGAAACGCCAGGCTCGATTCACGAAGGCGGCGAACTCGGCTACAGCCTGTCGCACGGCTACGGCGCGGCGTTCGACAATCCCGATCTGATCGTCACGGTGATGATCGGCGACGGCGAAGCGGAAACCGGTCCGCTTGCCACCTCGTGGCACTCGAACAAATTCCTCAACCCGATCCGCGACGGCGCGGTGCTGCCGGTGCTGCATCTGAACGGCTACAAGATCGCCAACCCGACCGTCCTCGCACGGATTCCCCGTGACGAACTCGATGCGTTGCTGACCGGCTACGGCCACAAGCCATATTTCGTCGAAGGCGACGACCCCGACACGATGCATCAGCAAATGGCCGGGACGCTCGAACAGTGCATCGGCGAAATCCGCACGATCCAGCAGCATGCGCGCGCCAACCACGACGCGGCGCGGCCGCGCTGGCCGATGATCGTGCTGCGTTCGCCGAAGGGCTGGACCGGACCGAAGGAGGTCGACGGTCACAAAGTGGAAGGCTCGTGGCGCGCGCATCAGGTGCCGGTGCTCGATCCGGCCACCAGTGGCAAGAGCCTGAAGCTGGTCGAAGGCTGGCTGCGCAGTTACGGGCCCGAAACGCTTTTCGACGAAGCGGGGCGGCTCGTTCAAGAGCTGCGCGCACTCGCGCCCGAGGGTACGCGCCGCATCAGCGCCAATCCGCATGCGAACGGCGGCCTGCTGTGCAAGACGCTCGACATGCCGCCGTTTCGCGACTATGCGGTGACCGTGAAGAAACCGGCCGCGTCGTACACGTCGCCGACTGGCGTGCTAGGCACGTTCCTGCGCGACGTGATGCGCAGGAACATGAGCAACTTCCGTGTGTTCGGCCCCGACGAAACCGCCAGCAACAAGCTCAACGCGGTCTATCAGGCGTCGCCCAAGACCTGGCTTGCCGGCACGGAGCCTGGCGACGCGGACGGCGGCGAACTGTCGCCCGACGGCCGCGTGATGGAAATGCTCAGTGAACATACGCTCGAAGGCTGGTTCGAAGGCTACGTGCTGACCGGCCGCCACGGCCTGTTCGCGACCTACGAAGCGTTCGTTCACGTGATCGACTCGATGTTCAACCAGCACGCCAAGTGGCTCGAGAAAGCCAAGTGCGAGCTGGGCTGGCGGCAGCCGGTGCCGTCGCTCAACCTGCTGATCACGTCGCTCGTCTGGCGGCAGGATCACAACGGCTTCACGCATCAGGACCCGGGGTTTCTCGATGTGGTCACCAACAAGAGCCCGAACGTGGTGCGCATCTATCTGCCGCCAGACGCGAACTGCCTGCTGAGCGTGGCCGATCATTGTCTGCGTTCACGCGACTACGTCAACGTGATCGTCTCCGACAAGCAGCCGCATCTGCAGTATCTCGACATGGATGCGGCCGTCACGCATTGCACCAAGGGCATCGGCATCTGGGATTGGGCGTCGACCGACCAGGGCGTCGAGCCGGACGTGGTGATCGCGTGCGCGGGCGACATCGCGACGATGGAAGCGCTCGCCGCGGTGCAGATTCTGAAGGAGCGCTTCGCCGCGCTGAAGATCCGCTTCGTCAACGTGGTCGATCTGTTCCGCCTGATGCCCGAGCACGCGCATCCGCACGGGCTCGCCGACCGCGATTTCGATTCGCTGTTCACCACCAGCAAGCCGGTGATCTTCAACTTCCATTCGTATGCGTCGCTCGTGCACAAGCTGACCTACAACCGCGCGAACCACGAAAACCTGCACGTGCACGGCTATCACGAGAAAGGCAACATCAACACGCCGCTCGAACTGGCGATCATCAACCAGGTGGACCGGTTCTCGCTGGCGATCGATGTGATCGACCGCGTGCCGGCGTTGCGCGGCGTCGGCGATCATACGAAGGAGTGGCTGCGCGGGCAGATCATCGAACATCTGGCTTATGCGCATGCCGAGGGCATCGATAAGGAGGAAATCCGCAACTGGACATGGAAAGGCTGAGCGAGGCACGCCCGTGCCGATTGATGCTGGGGTGACGCTGGGGTGACGCTGAGGTTACGTTACTTCGCCTTGACGACGATGTGATCGACGACGCCCCGCACGCCGAACAGACGCCCGACATCTTCGAGCGCGGCGGCGCGCTGCTGCTCGCGTTCGACCACGCCTTCCAGCGTGATGCGGCCGCGCGAGACCTTCACCGTGACCGTGTGTTCGGGAACCGCGGCGTCCCATGCGAGGCGGCGGGTCGCTTCGACGGCGATCTGCGCGTCGCTCAGGCGCGTGGCGTCGGTGTCGGCGTCGGTTGGCGGGCGGGCTTTTGCGCCGGAGCCGGCTGGCTTGGGCTTCGCGGAGCGGGTGGACACCACGGGTTCTCCACACAAGAGGCGCTGATCAGAGAACACTAGCAGATGCGCGCGAACTTGCCTCCGGTTTCGACAGGCGCACCGGCCCAGCACTTGCGCTGATGGCACGCTGCGTGCCCAATCGGGCATTGCTCGCATCGCCAATCCAGAGTTTCGTACACCGCGACGGTCCCGGCCGTTTATCATAGTGACCGCTCCTCAGAAAGCGCCGCCCGCCAAGCAACGGCGACGCGCATCATCCACGAGACCCGGCGACGCATGCCGCAAGATCATCCATGAACTCCACTCCCGACGCTTCCTCCCGCCCCGCGATTCGCGCCTTGACGTTGCTCGAAGGGCGCGTGCTCGGCGTGCTCGTCGAAAAGCAGCACACCGTGCCGGACAGTTATCCGCTGTCGCTGAACGCATTGACGCTGGGCTGCAATCAGAAAACCGGCCGCGCGCCGGTGATGAACGCGACCGAGGCCGAGGTGCTGACCGCCATCGATGGCCTGAAGCGGCTCAGTCTCGTGATGGAAGGCAGCAGCAGCCGCGTGCCGCGCTTCGAGCACAACCTGAATCGCGTGCTCGGCTTGCCGAGCCAGTCGGCGGCATTGCTGACCACGCTGCTGTTGCGCGGCCCGCAGACCGCAGCCGAGTTGCGCCTGAACAGCGCGCGTCTGCATGGCTTCGCCGACATTTCGTCGGTCGAGGCATTCCTGGAGGAACTGACCGCCAACGATCCGCCGCGGGTCGTGAAGCTGGCCCGCACGCCGGGCGAGCGCGAGCATCGCTGGATGCATCTGCTGTGCGGCGAGGTGAGTGCGAGCGAGCTGGCCCCGGCCAGCGGCGCCGACGACGACGCCGTGCCGTTGTCCGCGTTCGAGGCGGTGAAGGCCGAGCAGAAGCGGCTGGCCGACGAGGTGAGCCGGCTTCAGGCGGTGGTGCGGCGGATCGCGGCGGAGTTGGGAATCGGCGTGGACGATCTTTGACAAGCGCAGCGGAGCGCGATCGCGTCACGGGCGCTCACACCACGCGCTTGCTCACGCTTGCTCACGCATCGCGGCTGCGCCGCGTGGCCATCGATAGCGTGCGTTGCGTGCGGAAAAAGATGCGCGGCGGCACGTTTGGCGAATCCTCGGCGAGCCGGTCGAGTTCGACGCGAATCGCGGTCAGGTAGTGGCCGTCGCGTGCGTCGGCGTCGCCGGCAAATACCGCTTCGAGCCTGCGGCGCACGGCGCCATACCGCGCGCCGGCCGCGCGATGCTTCTCCGCGCGCTCCGCATAGCGCACGAACCTTTGCAGCGCGGCCGAGACCGCGGCCGTCACGCTCATGAGCCCGACGAAGATTCGCATTTCAACCGTGACTGCCGCCGACACCAGCGACGCGAACACCGCCGTGCCCACGAACGCGGTCAATGCGGTCACCAGCCAGCCGATGCGGCGATCGCGCGCCGCCAGCAGGTCGGCCATGTCGTAGTGGCTCATCTGGGATTCGCGCGCGCGCCGGATCCACTTCAGCAGCAGCTCGCTTTCGTCGACCGGAGGCTCGTAGGCAGGCAGAGTCGTCATGTTGTTCGTCAGGGCGGTTGGGTGGCGCAGCCTGGGTCAAGCCGCTCGCATGCGTCTGACGATACTGTGCCACATGATTCAGGCCGCCAACTCCTCCCGCGCGATCCCGAACCGTTCGTTATGCGCTTTGCCGTTCAGATAGAAGTCGCCGATCGCGGCCTCGCGAATGATCGCCGGATTGTGCGACGCGAGCACCCGCGCATTGCGCCAGTAGCGGTCGAAGCGGCGCGTCTCGCTGGTGGCCGACGCGCCGCCCACTTCGAATAGCAGCGTGGCCGCCTGCAAGGTCTGCTCGATCACGATCTGCTGCGCCTGAAACGTCTGGATGTCGAGGCGGATGTAGGTCTGCTCGTCGGTCCGGCCTTCGCGGCGCGCGACGCTCACTTCATCGATCGCCCGGGCGAGCGATGCGCTGATGCTCTGCGCCGAATAGGCGAGACTGGCGAGGCGGCCCACGACGCGGTGCACCAGCGGATTGTCGCGCGGACTCGATTCGCCTGGGACACCGAAGGTTCTCGTTTTGGCGCGTGTGAAAGCCACCGCGTCGCGCAGCGCCGCACGACTGATACCCGCGAGGTTCGCGACGTGCAACGCCTGGTAGTACAAGGTCAGCAGGGTATTGCGGCGCGGCTCGCATGCGTGATAGCGGCGGTACAGATGGTCGGGCGGCACCTGCACGCGCTCGAAACGCGCGGTGCCGCTACCGGTCAGGCGCTGGCCGAAGCCGTCCCAATCGTCGATGCGGGCGAGCCCCGGCGTGTCGGCCTTGACGAGCACGCGTACGTCGCTCTGGCCATCGTGCGCGGTGACGTCGACCCAGTCGGCGTAGAGCGTGCCGGTCGTATAGTACTTCTCGCCGTCGAGGTACCAGCCGTCATCGGTCTGCGTGAGACGCACGCTGTTGCTGGTCACGCCGGTGCGCTCGGAGATTGCGCCGCCGACGATCTGACCTCGGGCGACGCGCGTGAGCCAGCGCTCGCGCAGCGGTTCATCGCTGTTTTCCAGCAGCGATTCGATAAAGCCGCCGTGTACGCGCAGGATTTGCGGCAGATTCGAATCCGCTTCGCCAAGCCGCGTGACCAGCACGAAGAATTGCGTCAGCGAGACGCCTTCGCCGCCATACTGTTGCGGTACACGCAGCCGCGTATAGCCCGCTTCGCGCAGCCACTCCACCGGCGCATACGCGAGTTCGCGATGTCGCTCGCGTTGCACCGCGCCTTCGGCGATACGCGCGAAGATTGGCGCGAAGCGGCGGGTCAGCGGGTCGTCGCCGAACAGTTGGGCGGCGTCGGCGATCGGACCCGCCGGGTTGTGCTGCGATTCGGGTGCTGACATGGGTTCTCCGAAGTGAGGCGCGCGAAGGCGCAATCGGAGAACGGTACGGGACGAGCGCGACGGTGAACAACCAAGTATTTCGCCGATTCTTAGCACCGCAAGTGCAATGGGCCTGGTTGCACGCGACGCGGTTCGCTCAATCGTACGAAAACGCCCCGCCGAACTTTTCGATGCGCTCGAGCGCCATGCCCGAGCCACGCACCACGCAGGTCAACGGCGCTTCGGCGACCAACACCGGCAGGCCGGTTTCTTCGGCCAGCAACCGGTCGAGATCGCGCAGCAGCGCACCGCCGCCCGCCAGCGTGATGCCGCGCTCGGCGATGTCGGCGCCCAGTTCCGGCGGCGTCTGTTCGAGCGCGATCTTCACCGACGAGACGATCTGATTGAGCGGATCGGTCAGCGCTTCGAGGA
Organism: Paraburkholderia ribeironis; assembly: GCF_900019265.1. Taxonomy (GTDB): domain Bacteria; phylum Pseudomonadota; class Gammaproteobacteria; order Burkholderiales; family Burkholderiaceae; genus Paraburkholderia; species Paraburkholderia ribeironis. The sequence continues at coordinate 23,906 of NZ_CYGX02000072.1, read as the reverse complement.
TTTCGTTGCTGGACACCGTGAAGCTGCGCGGAATACCTTCCGACATGTTGCGGCCTTTGACTTCCATCTCCTTGACTTCGGAGCCTGGAAACGCGGAGCCGATTTCCTTCTTGATCGCTTCAGCGGTCTGTTCACCGATCAGCATCCCGTAGTTGCGGCGGATGTAGTTGACGATGGCGTCGTCGAACTTGTCGCCGCCCACGCGCACCGAACCCTTGTAGACGATGCCGCCAAGCGAGATCACGCCGACTTCCGTGGTGCCGCCGCCGATGTCGACCACCATCGAACCGGTTGCCTCCGACACCGGCAGTCCCGCGCCGGTCGCGGCAGCCATCGGCTCCTCGATCAGATAGACCTGCGAGGCGCCCGCGCTATGCGCGGCCTCCTTGATCGCGCGCCGCTCCACCTGGGTCGAACCGCACGGCACGCAGATGACGATGCGCGGCGACGGCGCGAACATACGCGACTCGTGCGCCATCTGGATGAAGCGCTTGATCATCTGCTGGGTGATGTTGAAGTCGGCGATCACGCCGTCTTTCATCGGGCGAATCGCTTCGATGTTGCCCGGCACTTTGCCGAGCATCTGTTTTGCTTCCTTACCGACGGCCAGAATGATTTTCTTGCCGTTCGGACCGCCTTCCTGGCGAATCGAGACCACCGATGGTTCGTCGAGCACGATGCCCTTGCCACGCATGTAAATCAGCGTGTTCGACGTGCCGAGGTCGATAGCCAGGTCGTTTGAAAAATAGCCACGCAGAAAGCCGAACATGCAAATTCCTGCCTCTCGTAGATGGGGCGCGCGAGCGCCGCCTGGGAGTGCCGCCGCGATGGCGGCAGGCGACCGGATGATGATCGGAAGAGAGGGAAGAATAACAGTTTCGGGTCCGGTGGCGATACCGGTCGTTGCGTTCCCGGCGCATGCGCACTCGTGCGCGACGACTAAGCGGTCAAGCAGTTCGCGTTTGTCGAACCGCGTTTGTCGATCCGCTCGGCGTCGCTTGCCGCATCCGGCGGCGACGCCTCGCCCAGCATCCGCACGCGATAGCCACGTGCGCCGAGATGCGCGGCGATCATCTGATCGATCGCGAGGTGCGGGCCGTTCGTCTGCACGACCAGCACGACTTCTTTGCTGCCTTTTTTCGCGTCGCCATGCGGTGCGTTCAACGCCGCTCGTGCGGCGGCCGGCGCGAGCGCCAGCCACGCGCCGGCGCTTGCCGCCGGGGCGAGAAAGGTCCGGCGCGTGGGCGTGGGGGCGAGGTCATTGCCAGTGCGGCGATGCGTTGGCTTCATGGCGATTCCTGTTTTCTTGCGGATTGGTGGATTCAGTCGAATGCGCGTGGCTCGTGCGAACTGCGCGCTGGCAGATTGATCGATTCGGTCGAATGCGCGTGTCTCGTGCGAACTGCGCGGCGCTCAGAACTCGAGCGTGGATAGCAGCGACACCTGACGCGCATCGCCCACCGAGACGAAATACTTGTTCACGCTCGACGGGTAGTAAGTCTTGTTGAACAGGTTCTTCACGTTGAGCTGGAAAGACAGATGACGGTTGCCGAGTTTCGTGTCATAGGTGGCGAACGCATCGGCGACCGTGTACGACGGCAGCGTGAAGCTGTTCGCCGAATCACCCGGCCGCGCGCCGACGTGATGCACGCCGGCGCCGACGCGCAACTGGTCGCCGCCGAGAATCGCGCCGAAGTCATACACTGCCGCGAACGACGCCGTGTTCTGCGGCGCATTCCACAGCCGGTTGCCGGCGTAGAGCGGGTCTTCGGTGGTCTTTGCGTCGATATATGCATAGCTCGCGATCACGCTCCAGCGCTGGCCGATCTGGCCCGCCACGTCGAGCTCCACGCCGCGCGAACGCGCCCGGCCGGCGGTGCGCCAGTCGGTCTGCCTGGTGGTGTCGTTGTACTGCTGCACCAGCACGTTCTTCTTGTCGATGTTGAAGAGCGCGAGCGTGGCGCTCAGGCCGCCCGGCATCGCCATCTTCGCGCCGAGTTCCCACGAAGTGGCCTGCTCAGGCTGCACCGACGAATCGATCACCACGCCGCTCGATAGCGGCGCGATGGTCGAGGTCGGCTTGAGCGACTGCGTGTAGCTGCCGTACAGCGACACCGTTTCGGTCCACTTGTACACGACACCTGCGCGCGGCAGCCATTTGCTGCCGTTGATGTCGGTATTGGCAACAAACGGGCGGCCTTTGCCCGCGATCTGGTTGTAGCTCAGAAAGCGCGCGCCGCCGATCAGTATCCACTTGTCAGTCAGATGCAGGCTGTCCTGGAAGAACAGCGAGCGCTCGTGCAGCGTGTCGGTCTGATCGCTGTCGCTCGCGGACACCGTGCTCGACGGACTCTCCAGGCCATAGACCGGATTGAAAAAGTTGAACGGATACCTGGTGGCCTGGCGCAGCAGGTCCCGGCGATAGATGCGGCGGTATTCACTGTCGACGCCGACTTGCAGATCGTTGCGCAAACCGGCCACGTCGAAATGGCCGTCCACATACGCGATCGCGTAGCTGTCCGTGCCCAGCGCGCCGTGGGTCGCGTCGTTGCTGCGCGACACGGCGCCCGTCGTGCTGTTGATGCCCTGCACGCGCAACTGGTTCGCGTCGTAGGTTTCGCGGTTGTAGCTGTAGCCGAAGTGAGCCTTCCAGTCGGGGTTGATCTGATGATCGACGCTCAACTGCGCGAGATGCGATTCGCCGTCCATCTCGTTGAAGGGTTCGTCCAGACGCCGGCGGCTCGGAATCGCGAGCGGCTCATTGGTCTTCGGATCGAGCGCGGTGCCACGGTCGAACGGATAGAGGAAATTGCGGTACTCGTACGACGCGACCACCTGCGTGTCGCGCCCATACCAGGCGAGCGACGGCGCGACCAGCGTCTCACGATGCTCGCCGAAATTGCGCCAGTACTGCTCGTCGGTCCGATCGACCACCAGCCGGTACGCGAGGCCCGAATCGCCGATCGGGCCGATCGGGCCGGTCGTGTCGAGCGTCGCGCCCGCGCCGTTGCGGCCGTGCCCATACGTCGAGCCGAGCACGGAGATCGCGTGATAAGGCGTGAGCAAAGGCTGCTTGCTCACCACGTTGACGACGCCGCCCGGGTCCATGATCCCGTACAGCAGCGAGGTGGGGCCCTTGAGCACCTCGACGCTGTCGGCGGCCGCGTTCAGGCCGCGGCCCTGCACGAGCGGCATGCCGTTGTGCATGATCGAGCCGTCGCGATTGCCGCCGAAACCGCGCTTGAGCAGCGTGTCTTGCGTGCCGGCCAGCGTATTGCCCTGGACGATGCCGCTCACGTTCGCGAGCGCATCGTCCAGATTGCGCGGACGCTGGTCGCGCAGCACCTGCGCCGGCACTATGTTGACGGCTTGCGCGATGTCGAGTATCGGCGTGTCCGAGCGCATCACGACTGCTTCTGCGGGCGGGCGATAGCTGCCGGCTTTGACGATGCGCGAGGTCACGGCGACGACGGGCAGCGTGGTGCCGCTGGTGTTGTCGTCGGTCTTGTTGTCGGCAATGGGCGTCGTCTGTTCAACGAGCGTGTAGCCGCCGTTGGACTGCTGCTGCGCGGCGAGTCCGCTTCCCAGCAGAAGATGGTCGAGCGCCTGTTGCACGTCGTACTCGCCGTGCAGGCCCGCGCTGCTGCGCCCGGCCGTCAGCGCCGGCGGGAACGACAGCAGCAGCCCGGCTTCGCGGCCGAAGCTGTTGAGCACGCCTTCGAGCGGACCGGCCGCAATGTCGTAACGCTTGCGCGCCGGGGCTTCGGCGGCGGTGCGGGTAGCGGCCGAGGGTTCAGCGGCGAGCGCCGTGTTGAACGGCAGCCCCGTCGAGATCAGCGCGGCCGTTGCGATATGCCGCGCGAAGTGTCCCGCCGGCCGGCCGCGCAAAACGCCGCGGCCGGCGCCGGTCTTTCGATACTGTCCCATGTTCAAAGCTCGCAGGAAGATAGATGACGTGTTGCTTTCATCTCCCTTGTCACGCGAGATTCGAAAACAGCTCACAACGGGTGATTTTTTTTCGACGTGGGGTGCAGTTCAGAAACGCAGACCGGTTTTTTACGAGCGCGCCGCGCGCACGGTGGCCCAATAGCGGGTGATGAACACGATCTCGACCGGCAAGGTTCTCGCCACCGTATCGAGTACGCGGTCCGTATCGGCGAGTGGGTAAGTGCCCGACAGACGCAACCCGGCCACCGCGGGATCGCAACTCAGATGCCCCGCGCGATAGCGCGCGAGTTCGTCGATGAAATCGCCGAGCGGCATGCCGCTGGCGACGATCAGACCGTCTGTCCATGCCGCGTCGTGCTCGCTGATCGTCTCCAGCTCGCTGATTTGGTCGCGCGTGAAACGGGCGCGTTGTCCGGCACGCACGACCGATTCGAGCGCGGGCGAGTCGAGCGGCCTGATCTGCACGGCGCCTTCGAAGACGTCGAGACGGCATAGCCCGCTTTGCTGTCTGACTGTGAAGCGCGTACCCAACGGCCGCAAGCTGCCTTGCGCGGTTTGCACGATGAAGGGCCGGCGCTCGCCGTCGCGATGCGCGGTCGCAATCATGATTTCGCCTTCGATCAGACGCACGCGGCGTTCACCGTCGCTAAAGCGGATATCGATTGCGCTGCCGGTGTTCAGCGTCACGCGCGAGCCATCCGCGAGCGTGACGCTGCGGCGTTCGCCGAGCGCGGTGCGCAGGTCGGCATTCCACGTGCGCCACGGCACGTGTTCGCTCGCCATCCAGCTTGCACCGCCGGCGAACAGCAGGGTCGCCAGCGCTTTGACGCTAGCGCGCCGTCGCGCCGAACCGGCGCGCGTCAGAGCGGAGCGTGCGGCGGCCGCGCCCTGCGCGTCGCCGGTGGCGTCGGCGAGGCGGCGAAAGCGCCCGCTGACGTTGCAGATATGCCGCCACGCGAGTTCATGATCGGGATGCTCGGCGCGCCAGCGCGCCAGTGCAAACTGCTGTGCGCGTGTGTCCTTGCCGGATTGCAGTTCCATCCACCATTGAACCGCGCGCAGCGCGACATGCTGCGCAACGTCGGGTCTCGGGTCAGCGTTGTTCATATGCGGCATCCGTCACGCGGCATTCAACGCGAAGAAACACTGCGCGCCAGCGCGCACCAGATGGCGCTTCACGGTGGAGATCGAGATCTTCAGTCGCGCGGCGATTTCGGCGTGGCTCAAACCATCGAGTTGCGCGAGCAGAAATGCGCGCTTGACGGCGATCGGCAGACTCTCCAGCAGACTGTCGATCTCGTACAGCGCTTCCAGAAGCAACGCACGTTCTTCCGGCGACGGCGCAAACTGCTCGGGCACGAGCGCCAGTGCGTCGAGGTAGGCGCGCTCGATCTGCTCGCGGCGCCAGTGATTGGCCATCACGCGTTGCGCGACTGTCGTCAGGAAAGCGCGCGGTTCGTCGACGCTGAGCGGTTCATCGCGGGCGAGCAGGCGCACGAACGTGTCGTGCGCGAGGTCAGCGGCGCGATGCGCGCAGCCGAGCTTCTTGCGCAGCCACGCGTGAAGCCAGCCGTGATGATCGCTGTAGAGCGTGCGCATTTCGTGATGCAGCGTCGGATTGTTTGCCGCCATGACCTGCCGAGGACACCGGATGGATCGATCCGGTGTTTTTGTAAATGAGAATTATTCTCATAATAGCACGTCGAAAAGGGGGTGGATAGGTAGGGTGGGTAGCGGGAGGGGCTAAGCGCTAAGCGCGTTTGCTGCGCGCAAGCGCCGTGTCGCGCAGCCCGTCGATCCATTCCTGATGCGCGTTCAGCATCGGGTTGGGTTTGGTCTGCGCGAGCTCCTTCGCGGGCCGGCCGTTTTGCGTTTCCTGCGTGAGAATGCGCACGCGCTCGCCCGGCAGGTCTTCGAACAACCACGCATGATGGACGTCGAGCCGCGTTGCTTGCGTGCCTTCGACCCAGCCATGCCATGCGACGCGCGCAGGCTTGCCGTGGGCGGGCGGTTCATACTCGGTGACTTCCGCTTCGACCGGGAAACCGAACGTGGTGAAGCGAAAGCGCGCGCCGGCGCGCAGCAACGGGCCGGAGCCGTCGCGGAACTCGATGTCCCTGGCGTTGCTGTAGTAGGTCGGCCACAGGGTGGTGTCGTTCAGGCAGGGCCACACGTCGGCTGCGCTCAGACCGGCGACGATGACTTCATTGGACACGTAGTTGTCGGTGATACCCGGCGTGAATTGCTCGGGCCATACGATGGCGTTCATGAGTGAGATCCTCATCCAGATTCAGCGAAGTTGACAGGGATGACCGCTGCGGCGCGGGCGGTCGGTGCTGTCGACAAGCGAATCATCGGCGCATATCACATATAAATCCAATCGTTATTTGTGATATCTGTCATCACATGAAAAAATATCAGGATCGGCAGGCCGGTGCCGTGCTGCAGGAGGGCAACTTACGCCTTCGCGCTAACAGTTGCGTGTTTGCGACTGCGCGCCGGTTTCGCCGGCTTGCGGTGATCCGCCGCGCGCTCCGCGCAGGTCTCGAACAGTAGCTCACGCACCCACCGATGCGCCGGATCCCTATCGGTGCGCTCGTGCCACACCGCCATCTTGGTGAAGCCGGGAATCTCGAGTGGCGGCGCGAGCAGCGCCAGGCCTTCGCTCTCCCGAATCAGGCGGCGCGGGACGACCGCGAGCAGGTCGCTCGTCCGCAGGATTTCCGGCAGCACGAGAAAGCTCGCGACCGACAACGCGACGCGCCGCTGCCGCCCGAGCCGCGCGAGCGCCGCGTCGGTCACGCCGGTGAAGAGGTCGCCCGACCACGAGACCAGCGCGTGATCGAGCGAGCAGAAGCGCTCGAGCGTCATACGTCCGCGTGCCGCATCCGGATGATCGTCGCGCAGCGCGCAGATGTAATGCTCGTCGAACAGCCGCTGCGTATGCAACTGTTGCGGCGTGGATTCGGGTGTCATCAGCGCGAGATCGAGTTCGCCGCGCTCGAGCTGCGTTTGCACCTGGGTGCCTTCGATCGGCCGCACTGCGAGTCTGATGCCCGGTGCGCGCTGCCTGAGCGCCGTCAAAAACGGCACGATGATCGAGCGCAGCGCGTAGTCGGTTCCGGCGATCGACAGCGTGAAATCCGCCGACGCCGGTTCGAATTCTTGCGGCTGAAGCAGCGCACCGATTTCGGCGAGCACGCGTTTTACCGGCGCTGCCAGTTCGAGCGCGCGCAACGTCGGCACGATACCGCGCTGGGTGCGCACGAACAGCGGATCATCGAAATTTTCGCGCAAGCGCGTCAGCATCCCGCTGACGGCCGGCTGCGTCAGCGATAGCCGCTCGGCCGTGCGCGTCACGTTGCGTTCGTCGAGCAACGCGTCCAGCGTTTTCAGCAGGTTGAGATCCAGCGTTCTGATATCGCCCATTTGGATGACCAATATTGAAAGGGAAGGCTAAATTTATAACGTCGAAAGTGCCATGGTTATTATCGGAAGGCCATAGACCGGGGTCAATCCTCGAGTTATTGCTGAATAGGCACGGCAGAGGGGAGGGGCGCGGCTTCGCTCGAGCAATCTGGATGTGCAAGCGGGCACTTTCAGCAACACTCACGGGGTACGATGAGTTCATGTACGTGCTGCGCTTTCTTGCGAGAGCGCGTCTGCGTGGCCGCTCTGATCGCTCACCATCTTTAAGCCTCCTTTAAGTGGAGGCCACTACATTACGCATCCTCCACGTAACCCATCGCAACAGTTCCAGACTATGACCACGAAGAAATATTGGCGCGGTAGCGTTGCCGCTTGTGCTGTGCTCGCGATCGCCGGCACTTATGCGATCAGCCACCGCAACGCCGACGCATCGGTCAGCAATGTTCAAGGCGACGCTGCCGCGAGCGCATCCTCCGGCATCGTCGGCACGCGCTCGTCCGCGCCGGACTTTTCCAGCATCGTTTCGCGCTACGGTCCCGCGGTCGTGCACATCGGTGCGAAACAGGCCGCATCCGTCGACGAAAACGGCGAACAGAGTCGCGGTGGGGAAGCGCTCGGATCGGGCTTCATCATCAGCCAGGATGGGTACGTGTTGACCAATAATCACGTCGTCGACGGCGCCGAGCGGGTGACCGTGAAGCTGACGGACGGCCGTGAGTTCCGCGCGCAGGTGATCGGCAAGGACAAGACCTCCGACGTCGCGGTGCTGAAGATCAACGCATCGAACCTGCCGACCGTGAAGATCGGCGACCCCGCCAACAGCAAGGTCGGCGAATGGGTGGTCGCGATCGGCTCGCCGTATGGCTTCGACAGCACGGTCACGTCCGGCATCATCAGCGCGAAAGCGCGCCAGTTCTCCGACGACAGCCCGATCCCGTTCATCCAGACCGACGTGCCGGTCAATCCGGGCAACTCGGGCGGTCCGCTGTTCAATCTGAACGGCGAAGTGATCGGTATCAACTCGATGATCTATTCGCGCACGGGCGGTTTCCAGGGTCTGTCGTTCGCGATTCCGATCGATGCGGCAATGCACGTGAAGGACCAGCTGGTGCGCACCGGGCACGTCAGCCGTGGTCGCATCGGCGTGGGTGTGCAGCCGCTCAGCGCCGAACAGGCGAAGTCGCTCGGTCTCGACGCGCCGCGTGGCGCGCTGGTCGGCTCGGTCGATCCGAACGGCCCCGCGCGGGCGGCCGGCTTGCGCGAGGGCGATGTGATCGTCGGCGTGAACGGCACGCGCATTGCGAACACGACGGAGTTGATGGCGCAGGTTTCGCAACTCGCGCCGGGCACCACGGCGAGCATCGACATCGTGCGTAACGGTGGTGAGCGCAAGCTGTCGGTGACGGTCGGTGCGCAATCGGGCGAAGTGGCGTCCGCTTCGCCGCGCACGCAGCAGCAGGAACAAGCGCGTCCGCGTCTTGGCGTTGCGGTGCGCCCGCTCACGGCGGACGAGCAGCAGGAAACCTCGTTGCCCGGCGGCGTGGTCGTGCAGCAGGCCGGCGGTCCGGCCGCGGCGGCAGGCATCCAGGCGGGCGACATCATCGTTGCGGTGGACGGCAAGGTGATTCGCGGCGTCGAACAGCTCAGGCAACTGATTGCGCAGGCCGGCGACACCGTCTCCGTCACGGTGGTGCGCGACGGTGAAGAAGCGTCGGTTTCCGTGACGCTTGGCTGATCTGCTGGCGCGACATCGCGCCAGGCACCGCGTGCGTAGTCCTGGCGCGGTGCGCTAGTTGGGCTGGTGGTTCCCGTCCGTTTGCGGCGCGTCGGGTCCGCCACCCAACGCGACGTAAAGCGAGACACCGTTTTGCAGCGCGGTGGCGCGAAGCTGAATCAGCTGCTGTTCTGCGGCGAAGAGATTGCGCCGCGCATCCACCACCTCCAGATAGATCGAAATGCCGTTCAGGTAGCGCAGCTCGGCCGTTTCCGCGAGCTGCCGCTGCGCTTCGACGGCCTGTTCCTGCGCCGCGATCTGTTCCTTGTAGCGTTGCCGTCCGACCAATGCATCGGACACCTCACGAAATGCCGTCTGCACGGCGTGCTGATAATTGGCGACCAATTCGTCGCGCCGCGCACGCGTCTGCGCGAGTTGAGCCTGACGCTGACCGGCGTCGAAAATCGGCATGTTGACCAGCGCGCCCACCGACCACACCTGTTGGCCAGGCACGAAAAGGTTGCCTAGTTCCGCCGACACATAACCGAAGTTGCCCGTCAGCGCGATGCGAGGGAAGAAGTCCGCGCGCGCGGCGCCGATATCCGCATCCGCCGCGCGAAGCTCCTGCTCGGCCTGCAGAATGTCGGGGCGATTGACCAGCAACGCTGACGGCAGCCCCGGGTCGAGTACGCCGAACTGGGCGGCGTCCACGATCGGCGGCCCAGGCGGCAACGTATCCTGGAGCGGACCGCCGACCAGCACCTCTAGCTGATTGCGCTGCTGCGCGGTCGATCTTTGCAGATCCGCCAACTGGGTCTGAGCCTGAGTCACGAGAATGGCGGCCTGCTCGTAATCGACCTTCGACGTCACGCCGGCGTCCAGCCGCAGTTTCGCGACCTCCAGCGCATACCGGCGACTCGCCAGCGTCCGCTCGGCGAGCGCGATGCCTTCTTCTCCCGACCGGATCGCATAGTAGTTCGCCGCGACGTTGCCGATCAGCGACAAACGGAACGCGCGCTGGGCCTCGACGCTCGCCAGATAGCGCAGGCGCGCGGCTTCGCTCACGTTGCGAACACGTCCCCAGAAGTCCAGTTCGAACGAGCTCACCACGGCCTGCACGTTGAACTGGTTGAATTGGACCGACACGTCCGTCTCGTTGAACTGCGGTTCGATCGAGCCGAGCGGGGTCTTGGTGCGCGTGGCGCTCGCGTTCGCGTTGACTTGCGGCAGGCGTGCCGCGTTCTGGATGCGATAGAAAGCGCGCGCCTGTTCGATGCGCGCGACCGACGCCGCGAGATCGCGGTTGCGTTGCAACGCCGTGGCGATCAGCAGCTTCAATTGCGGATCGGCGAAAAACGTTTCCCAGTCGATCTCGGCGGCCAGACGCGCGCCGGCCGCACCAGCGGTTGCCGACATGTCGAAGTGATCGGCGACCGGCAGCTCGGGCTGTCGGTACGTCGGCGCGAAATTGCATGCGGCGAGGGCGCACGCGCAGACGAGCGGAATCAGCAGGTGCTTACGCATCTTGCGGTCCTCCGCCTCGCGCGTCGTTTTCTGGCGCGGACTTCGGTGGATCGTCGAGCTCGCTGCGGCGCTTCTTGCGGCTCAGCCATCGGCGCGCGGCCACATAGAACAGCGGCGTGAAAAACACCCCGAACAGGGTCGCCGTGAGCATGCTGCCCATCACCCCCGTACCAACGGCCCGCCGGCTCGCGGCGCCGGCGCCGGCGGCGAGCACGAGCGGCATCATGCCGAGCACGAAGGTCACACTGGTCATCAGGATCGGACGCAGGCGCTGCTGCGCTCCGTCTTTTGCGGCGCTGACGGCGTCACTTCCTTCGGACTCCTCCTTGATCGCGAACTCGACGATCAGGATCGCGTTTTTCGCGGCGAGTCCGATGATCGTCACAAGCCCGATGTTGAAGTAGACGTCCGCCGAGAGGCCGCGCAGCATCGTCAGCAATACGGCGCCGATCACCCCGAACGGGATGATCAGCAGCACGGCCACAGGAATGGCCCAGCTTTCGTACAGCGCGGCGAGCAGCAGGAACACGACCACCAGCGACAGCCCAAGCAGCATGCCGATCTGACCGCCGGCCTGTTTCTCTTCGAAGGCGGTGCCGGTCCATTCGTACGTGAGGTTGCCGGTCAGCACGCGCGACGCGATGCGTTCCATCTCGGCGAGCGCCGCGCCGCTCGAACGACCGGGGGCAGCCTGACCGGACAAGGTCGCCGACGGGAAGCCGTTATAGCGTTCGAGCTGCTGCGGACCGGAAATCCAGCGAACGCGGCTGAACGCCGAGAACGGCACCATCTCGCCCTGGCTGTTGCGAAGCCGCAGCGCGCTCACGTCTTCCGCTCTCATGCGCTGCGCGGCATCCGCCTGCAGAAACACCCGCAGCACGTTGCCCTCGAACACGAAGTCGTTCACATAGTTCGAGCCGAACGAGAGCGCCAGCGCCTGATTCACCTGGCCGATCTGCAGGCCTAGCGCACGCGCCTTGACGCGGTCGATTTCCAAGTACAGTTGCGGCGCCTCGGGCAAGCCCTCCGGACGCACGCCCGCAATGACAGGGCTTTGCGACGCCTCGATCATGATGCGCTGCGCGGCCTGTTGCAGCGCTTCGCCGCCGACCCCGCTACGATCCTGGACCTTCATCGTGAAGCCCGTCGCATTGCCCAGCGATGGAATGGCTGGCGGGTCGAGCGCGAAAATCGTCGCCTCTGGAATCTGCCGGAACGCGGCATTGGCGCGGCGCACCAGCGCGCTCGCGGAGTTCTCCTCGCCGCGGCGCTCGCCCCACGGCGTCAGATCGACGAAGGACAGCGCAGCCGATTGTCCCTGGCCGAAAAAGCTGAAGCCTGTGACGGACGCAATATTGCGAACCTGCGGTTGTTGCCGCAGAAAGGCTTCGACCTGGTGGATCGCCTGTTCCGTGCGTTGTTCCGTGGAACCCGGCGCGCCGGTATACGTAATGAACAGATGCCCCTGGTCCTCGGTCGGCAGGAAGCCGCCCGGCAGGCGCACGAAAAGATAGGCGGTGATCACGCAGGCCACGGCGAAAACCAGCAGCCAGCGCAGCGGTGCGCGCAGCATCGCATCGACGCCGCGGATGTAGCGATCGGTGCCCGCGCCGAGCATGCGGTTGAAGCCGTCGAAGACCCGCTGCAACAGCTTCGCGGCTGGACCCTTCGACTTCGGGCCGTCGGTCGTCTCGTTTCTCAGCAGGGCAGCGCACAGTGCTGCGCCGAGCGTGAGCGCGAGCAGCGTGGACAGCAGAATCGACACAGCCAGCGTGACCGAGAATTGCCGATAAATGCCGCCGGTGGAGCCGGGGAAGAACGCCATCGGGATGAACACCGCGACCAGCACCAGCGTGCTCGCGATCACCGCGCCGGAGATCTGGCCGATCGCCTTGACGGTGGCGCGCGGTGCGCTGATTCCTTCTTCGCGCATGATGCGCGCAACGTTCTCGACCACCACGATCGCATCGTCGTTGAGGATACCGATCGCCACCACCATGCCGAACAGCGACAGAATATTGATCGACAGCCCGAACAGATACAGCCCCGCACAGGTGCCGATCAACGCAACCGGCACCACCAGCGTCGGTATCAGCGTAGCGCGCCAGTCCTGCAGGAACAGGAACACCACGACGGTGACGAGTAGCAGCGCCTCGATCATCGTGCGCACCACGCCCTGGACCGACGTGGTGATGAACGGCGTGGTATCGAACGGCACGGTCCACGTGACGCCGCGCGGGAACGTGGACTGCAATTCGGTCATGCGCTTGCGCACGTTGTTGGCCACCGCGAGCGCGTTCGCGCCGCTCGCGAGCTGGATCGCAATGCCGGCCGATTCCTTGCCGTTGACGGTGAGCCGGTTGCCATAGCTGTCGTTGCCGAGTTCGACCCGGGCGACGTCGCCAAGCCGCACCGTCGAGCCGTCCGGATTGGCGCGCACGATGATCTCGCGAAACTGCTCGGGGGTCGAGAAGCGGCTTTGCGTGACGATCTGCGCGGTGAACTCGGAACCGCCCGCATTGGGCTGGTCGCCGAGTCCGCCGCCAGCGGTCTGGCTGTTCTGTTCCTGCACCGCTGTCAGCACCTCGCTCGCGGACAGGCCGAAGCCCGCCAGCTTGCGCTGATCCAGCCAGATCCGCATCGCGTACGACGACCCGAACAATTGCACGTCGCCCACGCCGTCGATGCGGCGCAACTCGTTGACGATGTTGTTCGATGCAAAGTTGCCCATCGCCACCGCGTTGATGGTGCCGTCGCTGGTCTGCAACGCGAGCAGCATCAGGAAGCCCGTCGACGCCTTGGTCACGCGCACGCCGAGTTGCCGGACCTCCAGCGGCAGGCGCGGCTCGACGCGGCTCAGACGGTCCTGCACCTGAGTGCGCGCGATGTCGAGATTGGTGCCGGGTTTGAGCACCACCGTGATCTGCGCGGTGCCGTTGGAGCGGCTGACCGACGACATGTAGAGAAAATTCTCGATGCCGTTCATCTCGTCTTCGATGATCGAGGTCACGGTGCGCTCGAGCGTGCGCGCGTCGGCGCCGTTGAAGCTGGCCTGAATGGTGAGCGAAGGCGGCGCGACGTCGGGATACTGTTCGATCGGCAAAAGCGCGATCGCGAGTGCGCCGAACAGCAGCGTGAAAAGGGCGATGACCCAGGCGAAGACGGGACGGGAAACGAAGAAACGGTTCATCGGCGCGCCCGTCAGCGCGAGGCCGGAGCCGGAGCAGGCGCCGGTGCCGGTGCAGAGCCTGGCGCGGGCCGGGCATCGACATGCTGGCCGGGCTGGACCTTCTGCCATCCGTCGACGATGATGCGCTCGCCGGGCTTCAGCCCATCGCGCACGGTCCACCGTCCTGCGCCTTGTTCGCCGAGATCGATGTTGCGGCGAAACACGGTGCCGTCGTCCGCGACGAGCGCGACGCTGGCGACACCGTTCTCCAGTTGCACCGCCCGTTCGGGAATCCGGATGCCCTGCCGGTTGCCGCTTTTGATAATGCGTCCACGCACGAACTGGCCGGGCAGGAGCGTGCGCGACGGATTGTCGAACCGGGCACGCACCGTTTGCGTGCCCGTCGACGGATCGACGACCAGATCGGCGAAGTCGAGAAAGCCGCGCTCGTCATAGACCTGGCCGTTGGCGAGCAGCAGCTTGACCTCGACATGTTTCATATCGATCGCCTCACGCGCGCCAGATTGAATCTGCTGCTCGACGTCGAGCATCGCGGTATTCGACTGCGTGAACACCGCATTGATCGGCGTGAGCTGATTGACCTGCGCGAGCAGCGTGGCCCCGCTGGCGCTCACGAGCGCGCCTTCGGTGACTAGCGCGCGGCCCACGCGTCCGGCAATCGGCGTGCGGACGATGCAGCGATCGAGCCGCAACTGCGCGAGGGTCACCGCGGCCTGCGCATCGGCGACGCTCGCCTGCGCCTGCTGCAGCGTCGCGAGCGCGGCGTCGTATTCCTGCGCGCTGACCGCCTGGCGGCCGACCAACGGTTTGAAGCGCGCGACGACCGACGCCGAGTTGTCGCGGGTCGAGACTGCGCGCGCCAACGCAGCCTTGGCCTGTTGCAGCTGCGCGCGATAGTCGCGCGGATCGATCTGGAAGAGCGGGGCGTTTGCCGGCAGATCGGTGCCTTCCTGATACAGCGTGCGTTCGACGATACCGTCGACGCGCGCACGAATCTCCGCCGAGCGGACTGCCTCGATCCGGCCAGGCAATTCGACGACATCGGCAACGCTCGACGCGGAAATCGTTTCCACGAGCACGGGCACGGGCGGCATGGCTGCCACTGGCGCGTCGTTGTGCTCGCCGCATGCGCCGAGCACGAGCGGCAAACCGGCGGCGACGCACGCCAAGACTCGACTACGCAGGCAGGATGCGGAGCTGGGCAAGAGAAACTCCTTGTTCAAGGCACTCTTTATTGCTTCAGATCGCTACGGTCTTACGGTCGGCAGTCTTTTATGTTTGACAGGTTTTCAGTAATCTGGAATTCGCTTTCATCCGGAAAGCTGACGCGCCATTTCGGAGTCCGCGAAAAACGCTGGTTGATCTTACAATGTTCGATTTGCTTGTCAAACGCCGATGGGTCACTGCAATTGGCGCTGACATGATGCGGCCCGCACGCGAAGTCAGTCTAATACATGTGGCCGCGGTGTGGTGCATCTCTAGCGGCGGTTCTCGCCGTATTGTTTTGGGCCCGATGGCGGCCCACGAAGATTACCGGCTATTGATGCCTTTTATCGGCGACTATTCATCCTGACTCAGCCGGCGCAAGTGCAATACATCGGCCGGTTCGCACACGCGAGGATTAAGTTTTTTATAGTGGCTTTATAGCGGCTTTATAGCGATTGCGATTTGAGCCGAAGGCGGGCGACATAATAAGGATTGCGTATGTTAAAGCCCGCCAGCCGGGAATGGACGCGCCGCTCGCGTTGTGCGCGATGGCGCAGCAACCTCGGGCGCGCCGCCCGAGGCCGGGACCCGGTCTCTACTCCCGTGGACTGGCGCTGACGATCGAAGCGCCGATCTCGGCCGCAACGTCGGAGGACATGGTCATGCCGGAGCGCGCCGTGCTTTTCGCAGGCGCCCGCCCTTGACGGCGCATCACCCAGCGCTTCAGATACAGCAGCGCGGCGCTCACCACGCCATACATCAGCGTGACGATGAATGCCGCCTGCAGCAGCGATTGCGGCGCATAGCTCGACACGTCCTGCGAGCGATGCAGCAGCTCGTCATACGGAATTACGTAGCCGAGCGACGTGTCCTGCACGATCGCAAGGACCGAACTGATCAGCGCCGGCAACATGCTGCGCAGCGCCTGCGGCAGCACGACATACAGCATGGCCTGCGCAGGGCGCAGGCCGAGCGCGAGCGCGGCCTCACACTGTCCGCGTGGCAGCGACAGGATGCCAGCGCGCACGACTTCGGCGGTCAGCGCCGAGTGGTGCAGCGCCATCGCGAACACGAGAAAGCCCAGCGCCGGCCAGTCGAAGCCGAGCGAGGGCAGCTCGATCACCATGAACAGGATCAGCAGCAGCAACGGGATCGCGCGGAAAAACTCGATATAGGCGCCGGCCAGCCTGCTGACCCACGGCCGCTTCGAAAGCCGCCAGAGCGCTAGCGGCAACGCCATCGCAAACGCAACCAGCGCTGAACAGGCAGCCGCCGCGATCGTCGACACCAGACCGTCGAACAAAAACTTCGCGGTGCCCCAATGCAGGAAGATCGCCCACTTGTCCGCTTCGAACTGGCCGCTTGCTTCGAGACGGATGCCGATCGCCACGAGCAGGCCGCAGACGGCAAGCGCGCTCAGCACCGAGACAGCGCGCTGCCGCCGCCGCCCAACCGGGCCCGGCGCTTCGTAGAGCGCGTTGGGGCGGCTCATCGCGCCACCGCCATTTTCTGTTCGAGCCGCCGCATCAGAAGGCCGAGCGGAATCGTCAGGACCATGTAGGCGAGCATCGCGCTCGCGAACGTCGGCACGGCCTGGGCGGTCTCGAAGTTGATGCGTTGCGCCGTATAGGTGATGTCGAATACGCCGATCGCCGCCGCGATCGACGAAGCCTTGATCTGGTTGACGAACAGGTTGCCGAGGGGCGGAATCACCGTGCGCATCGCCTGCGGGATCACCACGTTCGACAACACCTGCACGAAGCTCATGCCGATGCTGCGCGCGGCCTCGACCTGCCCGGCGGGCACCGCATTGACGCCGGCCTTGAGCACCTCGGCCACCCACGCCGCGGTGTAGAAGCCGAGCACGAGCACCGACGACGCCGTCAGCGAATACATGAACCCGAGCTTCGGCAAGCCGAACACGAAGAGCAGCAGCAGCGCGAGCAACGGCGTCATGCGCATGATTTCGATGTACGTCGCCGCACACCAGCGCAGCGGCGCGAGCGGCCCCACGGCCATCACCATCAGGGCGACGCCGAGCGCGAACGCCATCGCGAACGACAGCGCGGTCAGCTCGATCGTGACGCCCATCGCTTCGATGAAGCGCCACGCAAACGGCAGCAGGGAAGTCATCCAGCGAATCAGGTTTCAGCGTTCGATCGTCGGCACCTGCGGCTTGCCGAGCGTGCCTTCCAGGTTCTTCGCTTAGAGCCTGTTCC
This sequence comes from Paraburkholderia ribeironis, assembly GCF_900019265.1. Taxonomy (GTDB): domain Bacteria; phylum Pseudomonadota; class Gammaproteobacteria; order Burkholderiales; family Burkholderiaceae; genus Paraburkholderia; species Paraburkholderia ribeironis. The sequence continues at coordinate 6,676 of NZ_CYGX02000072.1, read as the reverse complement.
AGGTGCCGTCCTTGATCGACTCCGCGAGCTGCGTGTTGATCCAGTCACGAAACACCGCGTCGTCCTTCGCGACACCCATCCCGTACGGCTCCTGCGTGAACGGCTTGCCGACGATGCGGAATTTGTTCGGCTGGCGCAGCGATTCGCCCGCCAGCGTCGCGCCGTCGTCGACGTAGGCATCGACCCGGCCGTCGGCGACGCCCTCGACGCACGCGGCCGTGTCGTTGAACGTCACGAACTTCGCTTGCGGCGCGAGCTTTTTCACGTTGTCTTCGACGGTCGTGCCGTTCAGCACGCAGGCCGTCTTGCCGGCAAGATCCGTCACGCCGTGGATCGACGTGTCGTCGCGGCGGGTCAGGATGTCCTGGCCGGCGACGTAGTAAGGACCGGCGAAGCCGATCACTTTCTTGCGCGCGTCATTGATGGTCAGCGTGGCGATCACGACGTCGACGCGGCCGTTCTGCACGAATGGCAAGCGGTTTTCGGTGGTCGTCTTGACCCATTCGACGTTGTCCGCCGAGCCGGTCAGCTTCTTCGCCAGCAGGCGCGCGAGGTCGCCTTCGAAGCCCTCGGTCTGGCCCGTCATCGGATTGCGCACCGAGAACATCAGCGTGTTGAGCGATGTGCCCACCACCAGCTTGCCCTTTTTCTGGATCTTCGCCATCGTTGAATCGGCGGGAAAGCTGTCCGCGTGGGCCGGCGCAGTAACCGCGATAAGCGCAGCGGCGACACATGACGTCAGGACTGCAATCGATTTGAAACGCATGGTGGTATCTCCTCTGTTATACGAGCCAGCTTGGCCCTGTCGAATCAGTCGATGGAAATCAGTGCTCCAGCATCCTGGAGAGAAAATCACGCGCTCGTTCGGAGCGGGGCGCGCGAAAGAACGATGCCGGCTCGGCGATTTCGACGATGCGCCCGCCGTCCATGAACACGATCCGGTCCGCCGCCTGGCGCGCAAACCCCATTTCGTGCGTGACGACGATCATCGTCATGCCGCTGCGGGCGAGTTCGAGCATCACGGCCAGCACTTCGCTGACCATCTCGGGATCGAGCGCGGAGGTCGGTTCGTCGAACAGCATCACCTGCGGTTGCATCGCCAGCGCGCGGGCCAGCGCGACCCGCTGCTGCTGGCCACCCGACAGTTCGGCGGGGACCGTGTCGGCCTTGTGCGCGAGACCGACGCGCTCGAGCAGCCGGCGCGCGTGCGCTTCGGCTTCGGCGCGCGACTGGCGCAGTACCTTGCGCGGACCCATCGCGACGTTCTGCAGCACCGTGCGGTGCGAAAAAAGGTTGAACGACTGGAACACCATGCCGATCTGCGCGCGCATCGCCGCGAGCGCGCGGCCTTCTTCCGGCAGACGCTCGCCGGCGACGCGGATCTCGCCGGAATCGATGCTCTCCAGCCGGTTGATGCAGCGGCACAACGTCGACTTGCCCGAGCCCGATGGCCCGATCACGACGACGACCTCGCCCGGCGCGACGTCGAGATCGACATCGAACAGCACCTGCTGCGCGCCGAACGACTTGTTCACGCCGCGCAGCGAGACCAGCGGCGCGGCCGCGCCGACCTGCGCGCAGTCGTTCATACCCATGTCAGCTGCACCGTGGCCTTGAGTTGCCCGACCGCGATGCCGCGCACATTGCGCAGCACCGGATCGGCCCAGCGGGCGAGCGCCGTGCCCTCGACCGCGAGCGGCAAGCCGAGTTGCTGCAGCACAGCGATGGTCGTTGCGTACACCGCGCTGAAGTCGCCGTCGGCCATTTTCACCGCCACGCCGATGCCGGTGCTGCGCACGCCGATGGTGTGCACGCCGTCGGCGCCGACCTTCGCCACCCAGTCGCCGCCCGATGCTTCGGCCAGCGCGAGATCGCAACGGCCCGTGCCCGACACCATGCGCGGATGCGCGGCCATCGCTGCGAAGATGCGGGCGAGCGCCGCGTCGGTGCTGGCGCCCGCGCCGGATGTGCCGGCGGCCAGCCGGGCCCACATCATCGCGAGGCGCGACAAGGGCATGCCGAGGTTCGGCGCGCTGCAACCGTCGATGCCATACCACAGCTCCTCTTCGGGCAGGCCGGCCAGGCGCGCGACCTCCCGGCCGATTGCGCGCTGCAGTTCGTGCTCGCGCTCCAGGTAGCTCGCCCGGGCATAGCCGTGCATGCAGCAATAGCCGAGAAAGCCGGTGTGCTTGCCCGAACAGTTGTGATGACGCTGGTCGAACACGCTGCCGCGCGGCGGCAGATTGTGCTCGCTGTAGTAGTCGGGCATGTGCACGCCGCAGCGCAGGTCGGATTCCGTCATGCCGATCTTGGCGAGCATGGCCGTGACAGCGTCGACGTGGATGTCCTCGCCACCGTGGCTCGCGCAGGTCAGCGCGAGCTCGGCGTCGGTAAAGCCGAAATGACCGGGGCCGCCGTCGCGTACGAACGGCAGTGCCTGGAAGGGTTTGAGCGTCGAGCGGGAAAACACCCACGCGTGCGGATCGCCCGCGTGGGCGAGGAGCGCACCGCTGGCGTCAACCACCGCCACCGATCCCCAGTGGATGCACTCCACATGCGCGTTACGGGTGGCGACGACGAGCGGGACGTGCGAGGGGAGGGTCATTGCATGCTTTCGGGGTCGATCAGGTAGAAGGGAGTTTAATTATTGCAATAAAAAGCAATTAGACGTAATTTGGAAAATGGTTTTGCACTGGACGCAACGCAATGATGCCTTCAAAAAAAGCAAACGAAGTTGGTCTCGATCACCTGGGCGCGATGCGCGCGCTGCTGCGGATCGTCGAACTGGGCAGTTTCTCTGCAGCGGCGCGCGAGCTGAAGGTCGCGACATCCACGATCGCGCGCAAGATCAGTGCGCTCGAAGACATGCTGGGTGTGTCGCTGCTGCATCGCTCGACCCATCATGTCGCGTTGACCGAAGCGGGCAATCTGTACCACGCGCGGGCGGTGTCGATGATTGCGGATCTCGACGACACACTGCGCGTGGTCGCTGAACTCGATAGCGCACCGAGCGGCCCGTTGAAGCTGACCGCGCCGGTCGCGTTCGGACGCCGCTATCTGGCGCCGCTCGTCGCGCCTTTCCTCGAGCGGTATCCGGGCGTTCAGCTCGATCTTCGCCTAACCGACAACCACAACGATATGGTGATGGGCGGCTTCGATCTGGACATCCACGAAGGCGAGAACTATCTCGACAACCTGATCGTGCAGCCGATCTCGCGCAACGACAGCATCCTGTGCGCCGCCCCCGCGTACTTCGCGCGACGCGGACGGCCGCAAGCGCCCGCCGATCTGGCGCAGCACAACTGTCTGCGCTATCTGCATCCGGAGGGCGATCCCCGTTGGCATCTGACGGATGGCGCGACGGTGCAGTCGGTGCTGCCGTCGGGCAACCTGCAGTCGGACCACTCGGAGCTGCTGCTGGAGGCGACGCGGGCGGGACTCGGGATTGCCGAGTTCGAGATCTGGCTGATTCGCGATCTGCTCGTGAGCGGCGAGCTGGAGGTCGCGTTGCCGGGCTACCGGTTGGAGAACGCGCTGACCGGCCGGCAGATTTACATGGCCTATCTGCCGAACCGGCGCTTCTCGACCAAGGTGCGCGTGCTGCGCGAGTTCATGGCCGAGCGGTTAAAGGGCATTGGCGAATTGCCGGATCGCGAGCTGGTGCCGTCTCCCGCGGAAAGAGCCTGAGCGCGCGGGACGGTGGCCTCGCGGGAGGCGCATGGGCGTCGGGGCAGCGGGGGGAGCCCGGGAGCGCATGGCAATCCGCGCTCGCGCGACTGGCTGGGCGAAGGGCAGGGTAGTCGACTGCGTGTCTCGATCCATGTCCTCGCGCTCAGTGCCGCGCCATAGGCGGCTCAATCCGCTCAACGCCGCTCGGGAAAGCGCAGCATCGAATGATTGCGGCCGTACGACAGGTAGATGGTCATCCCGATCACCAGCCACACGACAAGCCGCATCCACGTGACGAGCGGCAGACCCACCATCAGCAGCAGACAGAACAGGATTCCCAGCACCGGCACGACCGGCACGCCCGGCACCCGGAACGGCCGCATCGCGGAGGCGTCGCTGCGCCGCAGATACATCACCGCGCCGCACACGAGGATGAACGCAAACAGTGTGCCGATGCTGACCATCTCCCCGAGCACGCCGATCGGCGTCAGCGCCGCGACGATCGCAACGACCGTGCCGATCAGCATCTGACTCAGATGCGGCGTATGCAGGCGCGGATGAACCCGCGCGAAGAGCGGCGGCAACAAGCCGTCCTGCGACATCGTGAAGAAGATGCGGCTCTGTCCGTACAGCAACACCAGAATCACCGTGGTCAGTCCAGTCAGCGCGCCGATCTTGATCAGGATCGAGAACCACGTAAAGCCGATAGCGTCGACGCCCTTGGCGATCGGATCGGGAACATTCAGGTCTCCGTAAGGTACGAGCCCGGTGAGCACGCCCGCGACCAGGATGTAGAGCAGGGTGCAGATGATCAGCGATCCAAGGATGCCGATCGGCATGTCGCGCTGCGGTCGTTTCGCTTCCTGCGCGGCAGTGGATACCGCATCGAAACCGATGAACGCGAAGAACACCACGGCCGAGCCACGCAGAATGCCGCTCATGCCATAGCTGCCGAACTTGCCGGTGTTCGCCGGAATGAACGGATGCCAGTTCGCCGGATTGATAAAGAACATGCCGATCGCGATGAAGGCGACCACCACGACCAGCTTGACCGCCACCATCACGTTGTTCAGCCGCGCGGACTCCTTGGTGCCGAGCACCAGCATGGTGGTGAGAATCGCGATGATCACCACCGCCGGCAGATTGACGACGCCGGTCGCGGTGGTGCCGTCGGCGAGCTTGATGACGGTGCCCGGCGCGGTGGCCAGTACCGGCGGGATATTGATGCCCACGTCACGCAGCAGGCTCACGATATAGCCGGACCACCCGACCGCGACGGTCGCCGCGCCCATCGCGTATTCGAGGATCAGGTCCCAGCCGATGATCCACGCGAAGATTTCGCCCAACGTCGCATAGGTGTAGGTGTAGCTGCTGCCGCAAACGGGCAGCATGGCGGCGAGTTCCGAATAGCACAGGCCGACGAACGCGCACGCGATACCGCCGAGCACGAACGACAACATGATGCCAGGGCCGGCGAACTGTGCCGCGGCGGTGCCCGTCAGCACGAAGATGCCGGCGCCGATGATCGCGCCGATGCCCATCGCCGTGATGCTGGCGGCGCCGAGCGTCTTCGACAGCGCATGGCCTTCGACGTCCGCGCTGCCGACGATGTCTGCGATGGATTTCCTTGCCATGTAGCTGGTATCGGCCATGATGAGTCGTCCCGTTCAATGGTGTTTGAGCACGAACCGACCCAGCCTGCTTCGGCTCGCTGGAGCACGACAAAAGCATCTGTTGGTATTGAAAACTGGCAGCAGCTGAGCGCGAAGGAAATCCTGAAATCAGTGTATTCCGGATCAAGCCTAAAGTGAAACGTCTGCTTTGGCCGCGAGGGCGGACGAGGGAGTGCCGACGGTCTCGCGAACAGGCGTCGCAAGCTTGCGCTGCGCGGCAGTCTCAGTGCCGATCCGGGCGAGCGCGCTGCGCATCGGCGTCACTCAATGATTGGCCGTGCGCCGGCCGTGACCGGCGCTCGCAGATAGCGGCGGTTCGTGGCCATGTCAATCGGATAGCAATGGTTCGCCGCCGTGCAACGGCAACACGTCACGGGATGCGCACGCGCCGCAGTATCTCGCTCAAACCGAGCGAGTAGCCGGGATCGTAGTAATGAATCAACAGCGTGCGACGCTGGCCGCCCTGCACATCGAGGTTGGCGTGCTGGAGGGCGAAGCCGTTGAACACATAGACGCTGCCAACCTGCACGGGTATGCGTGCGCAGTTGCCGCGACGCAGATCGTGCAGCGTCAGCCATTTGCGCCAGCTGAACGGCAGTTTGCGCTGTATGCCGTGGCGCAACTTGCATACCACATTGCCTGGCGTGGATACCGACAGACGCGGCCGTCGATACATGACGAGGTCACCGTTGCAGACACCGTCCGACGCCAGTTGCAGCGGAATCAGCAGCGTCAGCAAGTGCGAATCGTAATGACGGCAATGGCTCTCCGCGAGCGTTGCGTTGCTCGAATAGCGCAACACGTGAAACGGTTCGCGGGGCAAATCCGTCAGACCGGCTATCGCCGCCATCGCACGCGCATTCGCGCAGATGGTCCGTTCGAGCTCCCGGAATACCGGATCGCGACGTAACAGTTCTGCGGCGGCGGCACATGACTGGGAGCGCTGCGGCGCGTCGCCAAACACACGATCGATGACCTTGTTGATCTCGACAATCGTCTGGATCGGAATCACATCATGAAAGGCCTTCAGCGCGACGCCTTTTTCGATTCGAATCCGCTTCGCCCCGATATGTCCTGACGCATTTGACAGCGATTGCATGAACGGAATCTCTCGATAGTTATAGATAGGACGATAACAAAATATTCTTTCCGTGGAGCCTCCAATGTGCGCCAGCGAACACAAACGTATGACGTGGATGCGACATCGATTTGCGCAACTTCGACTTGTCGGTGAAATCGGTCAAAGGTTCGCCGGGCGCGGCTTTGCGGATGGGTACGGGTTCGCTGATACGTCCCGGATATTCGCTACAACCACTGTCAAAGCCATTCTGAAA
>NZ_CYGX02000149.1 GCF_900019265.1 Paraburkholderia ribeironis | reverse complement strand
TTATTCGATGCCTGCCATCGGCCGCAGGAATGTGCATACGTCCGGGCATGTCGGCAGGCATCGAATAAACCTAAACGGTTGTACCCATTCAGTTACGGCGCCACAAAGCTGCCGCTGCCGTAGGGAACGGCGGCTTTCGATGAAGGGAGCTGAATGCGTACAACCGGCCACAACGAGACGTTCGTCTGTTGTATCACTCGGACATTCAGACGGCGGTTTCGGTCAGCATACGGTCATTCGATTGCCGAATGTAAATGATGTTTGCCGGCGTAAAGGTGCACGGCCCCGGCCGCTCGACTTGTCGCACGCCTTTCCCGAAGGCGGGTGGATGCTGGTGCGGACACAAACGCCGACGGGCTCGAGTGATCGTATTGGCAGGGATGTGCCGGCCTCACTGCACGTACGCTCCGGTACGCGATCGCATCCGACCGGACTTGCCCGGGATAGGAGTGGGTCGGAGCGCTGCGGTCACGATGGTTAGCCGTGAAAGGGAAAGGGGCGGAACCGGATGTTGCGCCACGACGCAGCTCTTCAAATCAGGCGCGGTTCGTTCGTTTTGTCAGGACGAGGCAATCAAAGCAGGGTTTCCAGTCGGTGGCTCGCCGACGATGTCCGCGAACACGGCGAGGACGGGTTCCCGACGGTCAGACTCTTCGAGGGTCGCCGTATGTCACACATTGTCCGCTTCTGCTTGCATACACCGTTGGCACGCTGTCTGTTCATCGCGGCCCTGTGCATCTTCGGGCCGACGCACATGGTTCACGCCGACCCCTTCATGGAAGAGCCGGACACCGATGAGCGGGCGGTGACGGAGGCGCTCACGCCGGATGCACCGGGCGACGACGCCCTCCGAGGCTACGTGCTGTCGAAGCCGAAAACGGCGCGCCCCCCGAGGAAACCTTCTTTGCAGATGATGATCACGTTCAAAACCAGCTCGTCGCAACTGACTGATACTGCACAGGTGGCGCTCGACAAAGTGGCGCGTGAGCTGCAATCGGAGCAGCTCGCTAAGAGGCCAGTTCAAATACCCCTTCAGGGGGACGTTAACTTTTTCGGCGACCTGTAACCTTGGGCACCGGAACAATGGAAGCCCAAGGATGGAAGCGCCGGTCATTGACGACGACTTGTGCGTTTCGTGGGTTCGCCGACGAGTTGGCGGGGATCGGGATCTGATCGGAGACGAACATGAAACGGTTGATGGTGCTTCTTATACTGTTGGTGTTGTTGGCCGAACCGGCGATGGCAGTACAAGCTGGGTATCCCTGTCATTCTATATGGTGCGAGGACACGACTGCGGTGATTGCAATCCTTGTCGTGGCCGGTGTGGTTTACAAATTGGTGAATGACCGGGTATGGGAATGGCGCAACAAACGTCGCAACAAATGCCGCGACTAACCGGGATACGAACATGAAACGCTCATCCACCACACTAACCGTCAGCAACTGCGCGATCGCGGTATCAAGCCGGTGATCGCCAAGCGCCGCAGTCAACACGGTAGGTCAGAGACCGGGAGCATTGTCCAGGCACGCGAGCACCATACTGCTACTTTGCTGCCCGACGGCCGCGTGCTCGCAACGGCGGGAATCGCGCAACTCGACCGGTTCTCCGACGAGCTATACGATCCCGCCAGCGGCAGTTGGTCACAGACGGGAAGCCTGGGTCTGTCGCGTGACTCGCACACCGCCACGCTGCTGTCCGATGGCCGGGTGCTTGTTGCGGGGGGCCAGCTCAAGAACAATGCCCTGTCCTCGGCAGAACTCTTCCACTGACAGTTCATTTCGTGTAGCCGTCTCACCAAAGCCGATACTTGAATGGCGACTGGCCGCGGAGCCGCTGCGACCTCGGTGTAATCGCATGTCGGTTTGACCTTGGAACCGGCCGTTGAGTCGGCGCCAGTTCGACCGACTGTTGTGGGTCGGCTACGGAAGTTGGGCGCGGCGGTGTGGTTGGCAATCACCGGCGACCATTGAACTTCCGGGTGCGTTTAGGTTTA
>NZ_CYGX02000052.1 GCF_900019265.1 Paraburkholderia ribeironis | reverse complement strand
CCGGTTCAGGCTAATACAATTAATGGACACGATTAGCACGCCAACGGACATCATTAGCGGAATTTGCGAACTTCAACATCAGCCGGCTTCGGAAGCGCTAGTGCCGTCGGCTCTGCGCGCCGCTTCACGCGACCGGATGCGCTTCTTTGCACTGGCGCTGCTATGTCGGAAACGATAGCTCTCGTTGCCGGTCTCCACGATGTGGCAGTGGTGCGTCAGCCGATCCAGCAATGCCGTGGTCATCTTCGCGTCGCCGAACACACTGGACCATTCAGCGAAATCCAAATTCGTTGTGACTGCAACGCTCGTGTGCTCGTACAGGCGGCTTAGAAGATGAAACAGCAGCGCCCCGCCGGCCTGGCTGAAGGGCAAATACCCGAGTTCGTCCAGAATGACGAGATCGAGACGCAGCAAACTCGCCGCGATCCTCCCGGCGCGACCCTGCGCCTTTTCCTGCTCCAGTGCATTGGCCAGATCCACGGTCGAGTAGAAGCGCACGCGCTTGCCGTGGTGCATGATCCCGGACACGCCGATGGCCGTCGCCAGATGCGATTTCCCGGACCCCGGCCCGCCGACCAGAACCAGGTTGTGTGCGCCCTCGGTGAACGTCATGCTGGCCAGTTGCATGACGAGCTGGCGATCGACCGGCGAGCCCTCGAAGTCGAAGCCGGCGATATCGCGATGCACCGGGAACTTCGCCGCGTTCATCTGGTGGCTGACCGAACGCACGGCCCGATCCGCACTCTCGGCCTGCAGCAGCCGTTCAAGCAGCCACTGCGAAGACGCCAACTCAACGTTACCCTGTTCGAGCAGTTCGGCCCAGCTGGCAGCCATGCCATGCAGCCGCAACTGTTTGAGTTCGACGATCAGATCACGCATGACCGGCCTCCGGCTGTTGCAGCGCCGGGCGCAGCCCGTCGTAGCGCGATGTGTCGGCCAGCGGCGGTGTCGTCAGTTGTAGCGCCGTATCGATCTTCGGCGGCATCTGCACACTGCGCATGCGCGACAGCACGTTCACCACATGTTCGACGCTGACGCGCCCGGAGGGCGGCGCCTGCTCAAGTGCCAGCTCGACGGCAATCAGCACGGCGTCCAGGCCGCTTTCCGGCACCAACGCCAGAACCTTCGCCATCACGCGCTCGCCGCCCGTCTCGCGCAGCAGCGCCCGGCGCAGGCGTTGCAGCGGTTCGGGCATATCCAGGAACGGCGCGCCGTTGCGCAGTGCGCCGGGCTTGCGCTGGATCAGCGGGATGTAATGCTGCCAGTCGTATCGCACCAGACCTTCGTCGGCCAGCCGTTCGTGCTCGGCCACCACGGCATCATCGCCCACCACAACGACGCGGCCCGGATAGAGCCGCGTGCTGAGCATCTGGCCTGCAAATTCGCATGGTACCGAGTAGCGGTTGCGTCCGACCACCACCAGGCAGGTCGACGACACCCGGGCCGCGCGTTCAACGTAACCGTCAAACGGTGTCGGCATCGGCATCAGATGGGCCACCTCCTGCTCGAATACGTCGGCAACGCTCAGGTCCCGATAGTCCGGATGCTTCACCTGCTCCCACAACGATCGGCACCGGCTCGCCAGCCATGCATTCAGATCGGCGAAACTGCCGAATCGCTGCTCACGCGCTTCAATCCAGATACGCCGGCGGCTGTCCTGCACGTTCTTCTCGACGACGCCTTTCTCCCAGCCGCTGGCCACGTTGCAGAAGTCCGCGTCAAACAGGTAGTGCGCGCACATCACCGCAAAGCGCGAATTGACGGTGCGGCCCTTGCCTTTGTGGACCTTGTCGACCGCCGTCTTCATATTGTCGTAGATGCCACGGCGTGCCACCCCGCCGAAGGCCGTGAACGAGCGTGTATGGGCGTCGAACAGCATCTCGTGACCCTGGCTCGGGTAGGCCACGAGCCAGAACGCCCGCGACGCGCACAGCTTCATGTGCGACACCTGCAGCTTGCGGTAAATGCCGCCGATAACCAGTCCTTCCTCGGACCAGTCAAACTGAAATGCTTCGCCCAGCTCGAATTGCAACGGCACAAACGCCGACTTCAATACCGCCTGGCCTTCGCCTTGCCGCCAGGCCCGGATGAAGTCGGTCACCCGCGAATAGCAGCCATCGTAGCCGCTCGCCCTGATCTCGTGGAACAGCATCCAGGCGGTGCGCCGCTCTTTCTTCGGTCGTCGTGCGTCCACGCTGAGCGCCTGCACGAGTGCCTCATGAAACGGCGTCAGCCGGGTCGACTGTGAGCGCCGCTGATACTTCGGTTCTTCCTGAACCTCCATGTTCAGGTATTTGCTAATCGTGTTGCGCGACAGGCTTGTGAGACGCGCTATCTCGCGGACCGACTTGTTCTGGCGGTGGAACATCCGCCGCACCTTGCCAATCATCGTCATCGGGATCATCCCCAAACACCCTGCCTGAAAAACTAGCAGGATAGGTTGATTACCCGGCTCAGTTTTCAGTCGGCGCGATCCCTACAAGTGGCTCAATTTTCGGTCGGCGTAAACACGCAAGGGCTATCACAAGACGCTGACTGCGATTGCCAACAAGCATGCACGGATGTTGTGGGCGATGCTCGCGAAGGATGAGCGTTACGATGCCGATGCCTGGCAACGCCACCCCATGCATCCACCGTTACCGGCCACCACCTGACCTGATTGACCGCAAATTCAACTACTGCTCGACGCGATAGCAAGACGAGGTCGGACCGAACGGGAGAAGAACCCGAGGATTCTGTTGGCGAGTCGTTACCGCATGACGCTCAATGCCTCATGCCTGTTCGCCGGTTTTCAAATAGGGTTCTCCTGGGCGGCTCATATCGTGGCCCGCCCGATACGTCTCGGGCAACAAGGCCGTTTGCAAATACGCAGTCTGTTCCTGATATTGCTTTCGACACGACAGCGGCAGCCGACTTGAGGAAAGTGAAATGACTACACCAACAGGCCCACCGGCATGTAGGCACCCACTCTCTGCTCGCATCAAAAAATCGAACCCCACTCTTGACTCTCGGGGGAAGTCCTTGCAAACACGATCCGAGTGGCACCGGACGTTCGAATGGCCTCATGACCTCCCGCTCGAAAGGCCATAATTGGCCGATCGGGTGAACTCGCCAATGGCCGCTCATGGGCGCTCTGGTTCGCAAAAACTGAATTCAGCTGACTGACCGGTTTGGAGAAGGTCATCTGGCCGGAGTGGTCGGTCTATGTCTTTTACGTCGTGCGTAAAACGCGCACGGTCGGCCCCGGCGCCGCCCCAAAAATCGGTGTGATCGTGCTAGCGACCGTGGCCGTCAGTCTCGCCGCAGACAGAGTTGGCGCAATCACTCGGCGACGCTCGCATTGCGCGCTTTTCCGACACTGACATGGCGAGTTGGCATACACCTGACAATATCGACACGATCTGGCCATCGCCTACCTGCCCGAACCATCTCGGCACGTCTCTTGCACGTTCGCTGGCGTCATGCGTGAGTTGTGGAATATCGCTCCAGACTGCGGCAATAGCGTTGCCGCGCGATGACTCCCGCTTGCCGATTGAACCGGCTCGTTTGGCTGCAAGCCGAAAACAGTTTTGGATAACCTAATGAGGATTACAAAATGCAAAGTAAACAGCACGTGATGGGGGACAGGGATCATCGCGCCTGGGTGGGTCCACCTGATTATTACGACCGCTTGGGTGCCGTGCAATTCGTTACATTGCTTCTGCTGGGGTTGAGAGAGGAACACTTTTTATTGGATATCGGATGCGGTTCACTGCGTGGAGGCAGGTTCCCTTTGATGTACCTCAATCCCGATCGCTATTTCGGCATTGAACCGGAAGAATGGTGTCTTCGGCAAGGCATCGAGGCGGAGGTTGGCTCCGCACTTGTCACTTTGAAGCGACCACGATTTTCATTCAATTCTGATTTAAATACAACCAGTTTCAATTGCCAGTTTGACTACATAATTGCCGCCGGCATATTCATGCACGCGAGTAAAACGCAAATTACAAGGTGCTTAAAATCAGTGTCGCGGAGTTTGCGAGCTAATGGGAAATTTGTGGCGGCTTTTCTGGCGGGAGGTTCAGACAGCAGCTGCGCACACTGGTCGTATCCGGCGGTTCAGTATTACAAGGCTTCAACCCTTCGTTTGCTCGCGGAGGAATGTGGATTAGAGCTCGTCCTCCTCGATGCTCCGCACCCACTAGGGCATCAATGGGTTGTTCTAACACATATGAAGGACCAGCAACACGTTAATCATCACCTTGGACTCGATGCGTTCTCGTGGGAAGAATATCTTTCGTTTCAGTTATCGAAACGAGGAATAGCTCCCAAGAGTCATGAAGGCTATTTGCGTCATGACCTGAGCAGGGTCATTCGCAGCGACGACGAATCTGTTGTTCCGCAAGCGAGATTGTCGTCATCTGAGCGACCAATCGACGACGCTGCGGCTCACATAATGGAGACCTAGGGCGCGCGCCAAAGCGCCGTTGTGGCGATTGTCGCCGTGCGATTCTTGACAATCGGCAAGGCTGAATGTCTGTGCGGCAGGCTCGCGAGCGCCGGGGGCGCGCATAACGTTCTTGCTTCCCCTCGCTGTTGAGAAATCGGTAGTTGGCTGCCGCCCCCTGAACCAGAGGCTAACTACGTTGCGACAGCGCATGATGGGCGGGACCGTTGGCTACGCTTCGCCGTGGGATGTGAAAATACACACGGTTGGCACAACCACTTTCGAATCTAGCAGTTCGGCGGAGCCCAATTCACGGAAACGGATGCAGACGCTTTTTAAGGTGTGGCAGGCGACGGTCTTAATGCCTCGCTCCGAGGGAGGTCTTTGATGTCACAGGTTGCAAAAACAAGGCTATCAAGAGCTGGCACCGTGGACAAAGCGCCGGCAACCCGCTATCCGATATCGAAGATCCACCAGACGTTACGTGATCGGATCTGCACGCTGTATTATCCCCCCGGCACCGTACTGCGCGAGACGGCGCTTGCGGATGAATTCCACGTCAGTCGCACACCGATTCGGCAGAATCTTCAGAGGCTCGCATATGAAGGCCTCGTGGAAACAAGAAATGGCATCGGTACGGTAGTCACGGGCGGTGATCTCCGGGAATATCGTGACACTTACGCATTCCGGCTAAGGTTGAGCGAGATTCTTGGCGACTTTTGTTCTCCAGCAGACGCTCCCCACGCGCTCGAGCGGATGCAACAGCTGGCGGTTAAAGCGACGACGCTGCAACACGAGCCACCGAATCCAGGAGCATTCTGGCAGGTCCTCGATGAGTTGCATTCCGTAATCAACGGCCTCATAACGAACGGACAAGTGCGCCAAACGCATAACCGCTGTTACGTGCAAGTCTCACGGCTCAGGCTGAATATTGTGGAACTTTTATGGGACGAAGAACTTAGGAGTCTTAATAGGGAGCTGGACGAATGCTGCTTGGCGCTGCGCGCTGGGGACATGCGCGCTCTTGGACTTGTGCAACGCAACCACATCTCGTTCGGTCTCGCACGCATCGCTCGGTTGATCTCATAGTGTGCCGGACAGGTCGTGTAGTTTGGTCGGTGCCGCGGTGCTGTAATTCGAAAATGCACCAATACAGAAATGAAGACCCGCCCACACAGCCTGACAGGATCACGATGTTCGCGTTCCTCAGGATGTCGTAACTGCTCTTGCCTGATATCGGTACCCGGGTAGAACTTCAGGCGCTTGCAGCCTATCGGAAGCCCTCGTCCTGGCTACATATTCGGATAATTCGGCCCGCCGCCGCCTTCAGGTGTCACCCACACGATGTTCTGCGTCGGGTCCTTGATGTCGCAGGTCTTGCAGTGCACGCAGTTCTGCGCGTTGATCAAGAGCCGCTCGCTGCCGTCGTCGTTCTTCACGAACTCATACACGGCGGCCGGGCAGTAACGCGACTCCGGTCCCGCATAGGTCTGCCAGTTCACGTTCACCGGCACCGTCGGATCCTTCAGCGTCAGATGCGCGGGCTGGTTCTCCTCGTGATTCGTGTTCGAGATGAACACCGAAGAAAGCCGGTCGAACGTCAGCTTGCCATCCGGCTTCGGATACGTGATCGGCTTGCACTGCGACGCGGGCTTGAGCATCTCGTGGTCCCAATGCTGGTGATGCAGCGTCCACGGCACATTGCCGCCGAGCACCTTCTGTTCGATGCCGACCATCAGCGTGCCCAGGTACAAGCCCTTGCTCATCCACTGCTTGAAGTTGCGCGCCTTGTAGAGCTCCGTGTGCAGCCAGGAAGTCTTGAACGACTCGGGGTAGGCCGCCAGCTCGTCGTGATGACGACCGGCCTGCACGGCGTCGAACGCGGCGTTTGCGGCGAGCATGCCGGTCTTGATCGCCGCGTGCGAGCCCTTGATGCGCGAAGCGTTCAGGAAGCCCGCGTCGTCGCCGACCAGCGCGCCGCCCGGGAACACGAGCTTCGGCAGCGACATCAGCCCGCCCGCGGTGATCGCGCGCGCGCCGTACGACACGCGCTTGCCGCCTTCGAGAAAATGGCGGATCGCCGGGTGCGTCTTGTAGCGCTGGAATTCCTCGAACGGCGACAGGTACGGGTTCGTGTAGCCGAGACCGACCACGAAGCCGACCACCACCTGGTTGTTGTCCATGTGATAGAGGAACGAGCCGCCATACGTGTCGGCCTGAAGCGGCCAGCCGGCCGTGTGCATCACCAGCCCCGGCTTGTGCTTCGCCGGGTCGATCTCCCACAGCTCCTTGATGCCGATGCCGTAGACCTGCGGATCGACGCCCTCGCGCAGCCTGAATTTATCGTTCAGCTGACGGCCCAGATGTCCGCGCGCGCCTTCGCAGAAGAGCGTGTATTTCGCGTGCAGTTCCATGCCGAGCTGGAAGTTGTCCGTCGGCTGGCCGTCCTTGCCGATGCCCAGATTGCCGGTCGCAACGCCTTTCACCGAGCCGTCGTTGTTGTAGAGGATTTCCGCGGCGGGAAAACCGGGGAAAATCTCGACACCCAGCGCTTCGGCCTGCTGGCCCAGCCAGCGCGTGACGTTCGCGAGGCTGATCACGTAGTTGCCGTGATTCCTGAAGTTGTCCGGCAGCGCCCAGTTCGGCACGCTTTTCGAGCCGGTGTCGCTCAGAAAGAGGAAGCGGTCTTCCGTCACTTCAACATCTAAAGGCGCGCCTTTTTCCTTCCAGTCGGGAATGAGTTCGGTGATGGCGCGCGGGTCCATGACCGCGCCGGAGAGAACATGCGCCCCGATCTCCGAGCCTTTTTCCAGCACGCAGACGCCAAGCTCGACGCCTTCTTCCGCCGCCCGCTGCTTCAGGCGGATCGCCGCGGCAAGGCCAGCCGGGCCGCCGCCGACGATCACGACGTCGTATTCCATCGACTCACGCGCGTTCTGCGCGGATGCAAGTTGTGAGGTCATGCTCAAGACATTTCTTGTAAAGGTTATTCTCAGCCTACCCGCTTTGAAGTCGAACAGCGCTCACATAAGCGAAGCTTATGGAGCACAAACTGGCAACGCTCCAGGATTCGGGACCGAGCTACCTCTAGCCATCAGCCGAAGAGATAGGCATATGTGGCGATTAAAACCAGTATTCCGACGATCTCCCCCACCACAGACGCTACTGGTTTCGGAGCGAACAGCCGTACAAGGCCTCTCGTCGAAAGGCCAGACAGAAATGCGATGGTGATCGACGCTATCGCTAAATATGCGCCATGCGCGAATGCCAGCAATTGAATTTTGCATCCCGTGGACAACCTTGACGACCCAAATAATGCCACGGGACAAAGTCACCGTACGTGGTCCTCGCCTATTCGAACAACCCACTTATGACCTTTCATCAGAATTGCTTATTGAAGCATTGGCGACCGCCTTCGGGTGCAGACTCTGATCATCGTTTCTGTCAAAGGACATGGCCGTGAACAACTACGATGTTGTCGTAATTGGAGCTGGGGTGATCGGCACCTCGGTCGCGTTTCACCTACAAAAGCTGGGCGCCAGAAACGTGCTGGTGCTCGACCGCGCGACCATTGGCGCAGGCACGACGTCACAATCGTCTGGCATTCTGCGAACGCATTATTCGGTAAAGGAAAACGTCGAATTGGCGCGTAAGTCGTGGTCGGTGTTCAACGATTTCGCTGCCTATCTTGGCGACGAAGAAGCTTCTTGCGGCCTGGTCAAGTGCGGCTACATGATCGTCTCGGCGGATAACGAAAAACTTGCGCCGCTCCGTGCATCGCTGGAGCAACAGAAGGCCCAGGGTATTCCCCTTGAACTGCTCGATGCGCAGCAGGCAAAAGAACGCATGCCGATTGCCACCTTCGACGACGCCGCGCTAATCGGCTATGAACCGGAAGCTGGGTTCGCGGATGCATATCTCACTGCAACCAGCTTCGCACGCGCCGCGCGACGTGGCGGCGTGACGATCCGCGAGAACGTTACTGTGAACAGGCTGTTGATCGAGAACGGAAAGGTGGTGGGCGTGTCGACGAGCGTGGGCGATTTCAGTACGGGCGCCGTTATCAGCACGCAAAACATCTGGACGCCGGAGCTGGCTGGCTGGACCGGCAGGACGCTCCCACTTGCGCCGGAACGTCACGCAGTTCTTGCGCTCGAGTGCCCCGAAGCGCCCTACACTTTCCAGATGCCGGTATTCAAGGATCTCGCATCGGAAGGCATGCTGTATTACCGCAGTTACGGCGGGAACCAGATGCTGGTCAGCGAAGGAGTGGTCGGCGAGAAACTGAGCACGGCAGACACCGAACAGGGAGACATCCCGATGGACTATGTCGTCGATGTCGGCGCACAGGTCGCCGAGCGTTTCCCGGCATACGAGACGGCAGGCATCGCATCTTCGTGGACCGGTGTTTATGACGTGACGCCGGACTGGAACCCCGTGCTCGGCACGCTGCCAGGTATCGATGGCCTGGTGGTCGGCTATGGCTTCTCGGGCCACGGCTTCAAGCTTTCGCCCACGGTTGGGAAGATACTCGCACAGGCTGCGCTGGGTCAGCCGACAGATGTCTCGCTCAAACCGTACTCTATCGAGCGGTTCGCCACCGGCGAGCTGCTGACCGGCAAGTATGGCCTCGGCGCTGTTTCGTGAAGTGCCAGCGTCTGTCGGACTGGCGGTCCGGCCACTCGCTTGCATAGCACCGCAAGCCTGGCGCAATGGCCAAGGTACGACACGTACCCTGGCAGAGGCCGCTGACGGAGGCTGGCGTATCAGCCTCGCCAACGTCGAACGCGATGGCTCATATTCGCGATTCGTCGGTATGAACCGCGTGTCGCTTGTCGTTCGGGGTGTAGGCGTCACGCTAAATGCCGGCTCGAGGCGCGTAGACATGCGACACGGATGTGTGTCGGCGGAATATGACGGAGACGCGATCTGGCAAGCTAGTCTGCTTGACGGGCCAGTCCTGAAACTCAACGCAATCGTCGCGCGAGAGCGCTACACCGCTCGCATCGTGGTCCTACGGGAACCAATGCATCTACCGTCCGGATGCCTCGCGCTCGTGCTGACCCTGCATGGAGCCAGCATGGTGCGTGCACGCGATCGCTGCGAAACGTTCTTGCTTCCTGAAGCATATGTCTACACGCGCCCAGAAAACGGCGGCGCGTTCGACATCGAGGCAGCCCGCAACGAGGAACGATACGAGCTGAACGGCGAGGCGCTCGACGAAGCTCAGGCGCCCTACGCGGCACTCGTCATTATCGAACAGACAGCGCGCAGATGACATGCGCGCGCTCCCAAATTCACCCCCGAGCAACGAGGAAACTAGGCATGAAGGTCATGGCAGCAGTTAAACGCGTTGTCGACTACAACGTAAAGGTCCGCGTGAAGGCTGATCAGACGGGCGTCGACATAGGGAACGTAAAGATGTCGATTAATCCTTTTGACGAGATCGCCGTCGAGGCGGCGACTCGCCTGAAGGAGGCTGGAGTCGCTCATGACGTGGTCGCGGTCACTTGCGGCCCCGCGCAAAGCGGCGAGACTCTGCGTACGGCGCTCGCTATCGGTGCCGATCGCGCTCTGCATATCCAGACTGAAGCTGAACTGCAACCGCTGGGGGTCGCGAAGCTGCTGAAGGCCGTGGTCGAGCGCGAACAACCGCAGCTCGTCATTCTCGGCAAGCAGGCCATTGACGACGACGCCGGTCAGACCGGCCAAATGCTCGCTGCACTTCTCGACTGGCCGCAAGCCACATTCGCAAGCGCTATCGAGATCGAGGGCAACGTCGCCACTGTTACCCGGGAAGTGGACGGCGGCCTCGAAGTGCTTCAGCTGGATCTTCCGGCCATCGTAACGACTGACTTGCGGCTGAACGAGCCACGTTACGTGACGCTACCCAACATCATGAAAGCGAAGAAGAAACCGATGGACACGATCACGCCGGCCGATCTCGGCGTGGATCCCGCGCCGCGGCTGAAGACGCTGAAAGTCGCAGAGCCGGCCGCCCGCAAGGCGGGAGTACGCGTGGCGGACGTCGCCACATTGATCGACAAACTGAAGAATGAAGCAAAGGTGATCTGATGACCACACTCGTCATTGCGGAACACAGAGACGCGGCGGTCACATCCGCCACACTGCACACAGTCAACGCCGCGCGCCAGCTCAATAACGGCGTGCACATGCTTGTCACAGGTTATAACGCGCATCCCGTCGCCGAAGCCGCAGCCAGAATCGAAGGCGTCGACGTCGTCATTCTGATCGATGCGCCTATTCTGGCCGATGGCCTGGCGGAAAACATCGCCGCACAGGTGATTGCACTGGCGCCGTCTTATACACATGTGTTGTTCGCTGCGACTGCTGCGGGCAAGACCGTCGCACCGCGCGTTGCTGCAAAACTCGACGCATCACAGATCTCGGACGTCATCGCCATTCATTCGGCCGATACGTTCGACCGTCCGATCTATGCAGGCAACGCCATCGCAACCGTGCAGTGCGACGATGCGATCAAGGTAGCGACGATCCGCACTACCGCTTTCGACGCCGCGCCCGCGACTGGCGGCAGCGCATCAATTGTCACGCTCGGAGCTGCTGAAGGTACACGCCGTGTGCGTTTCGTGCGTCGCGAAGTCGCTGAAAACGAGCGGCCGGAACTAACGTCAGCACGAATCGTCATCTCGGGTGGGCGCGGTATGGGTAGTGCGGAGAACTTTGCGCTGCTCGATCCGCTGGCACAGAAGCTCGGTGCGGCGGTAGGTGCGTCACGAGCCGCGGTGGACTCGGGTTTCGCTCCGAATGACTGGCAGGTAGGACAGACCGGCAAGATCGTCGCTCCGCAGTTGTATATCGCTGTGGGCATTTCCGGTGCGATCCAGCATCTGGCCGGCATGAAGGACTCAAAAGTCATAGTCGCTGTGAATAAGGATGCAGAAGCGCCGATCTTTGGAATTGCAGATTATGGGCTGGTCGGCGATCTCTTTTCTGCATTACCGAAGCTAACGAGCCAGATCTGACGCTCGCGATGAGCCCTTCATCATGGGCCGCCGTTCGCTACGGTGGCCCAATCCCTTTTTTCGTCATTCCCCGCGATAGCTATCCGACCGCAAGCCAGCTAGCGCTACATGGCGGAATCTCCTGCCGCGTCAAGCTTTCGCTTCGCACGCCAACCGAGGCCGGCGGAAGCAGCACGGTCTCCATATTGCCGAATAAGACGCACTTGAGTATGCGCCGAACCTTTGGATAGCATGCAAGCACAGTTGCGGACAGCGAGCCGCGATCTGGCAGCAGCACTATCGGCAGTTTCGTGCTGCCGGACACAATCGAAAAACTACCACTAGTCTATACACCGGGCGGTTCGATATCGGATCAAGACTTAGCATGGACATCAGGCAGCCCTTTGCGCGGTCGCGCTGCCGGCGGGCTACATGCATCTGCCGACGTATCGGCGATCAATTACGGATGTGAAGGCTTGAACGACCGCGGCGAATTTGAGGATATGCCCCCCGCACCTTGACATGCTCAACGCGACGCATGTCAGGCGCGCGCCAACGAGTTGAATTCCTGAAGCAGATAGCAGCAACGGCTGGGGCTCAATGCACGTGGGTGCTCTCGTGCGGTAGTCCACCCGCACGCCCTCTTCTGGCGCCTCACCGAACATGCGCCGCTCTTTTTCTCAGCGCGCCCATCAACCACATCAAAACAAGCGAAAGCACAATCCAAAGCGTTGCCGCTGCAAGAATAGCCGGGCTGATCTGCTCCCGAAGTCCAGACCACATCTGTCTTGGCAGTGTGAAATACTGCGGACTTGGAAGAAGGAAAAGCGCGAAAACTACCTCGTCAAACGATGTGATAAACGCGAGTACCGCGCCGGCCGTCACGCCTGGCATGATGAGCGGAAGCGTTACCTTTCGAAACACCATCCAGGGCGGCGCCCCCATGATGGCGCCCGCCCGTTCAAAGGATCGATCGAGGCCGCTCACAGAGGCAAGCACCGTAACTACAACGAAGGGGATGCCAAGCGCGGTGTGCGCTGCAATGAGACCCCACAAGTTATCAACGAGCCCTACCTTTGCGAATACGAAGTAAGTTCCCGCTCCGGTGACAATCGTTGGTACAACCATCGGTGCGAGAATGAAGCTCATGAGGAGCGACCTGCCGGGCAGCAAACGCTGCCTCAGGCCCAGCGCTGCTGCTGTGCCAATGGACGCAGAAAGAGCCGTTGTGGCAACGCCCACAATGAGGCTGTTCTTGACCGAAAGCAGCCACCGTGGGTTGTCGAAAAACGATTCATACCACCGAAGCGACCACGCATCAGCTTGCAAATGCAACATCGCTCGAGAGAAGGTGAAATAGGGTTCCGCGTTGAACGAAAGAGGGATGATGACAAGAACCGGCGCGACGAGGAAAAGAAAGATTGTCGTGCACATTACGGCAAAAAGTATGCTCCATCCCCTTTCGACGGGAGAACGAAACGGCTGGCTATGGACGTTCATGGTTACCCCATCTTGAGATTTTCCGCGCCAACCATTCGGTTGTACACGAAGTAGAGCGCGAGCACCGCAACAAGTAGCACGATGCTGAGCGCTGCCGCCAGCCCCCAGTTCAACGAAGTCTGTATATTGAAAGCGATCATGTTCGAAATCATCTGGCCAGACTGTCCGCCGACAAGTGCAGGCGTGATGTAATAACCTAGAGCAAGGATCAGTACCAGCAAACCACCGGCGCCTACTCCTGGCAAAGTAATCGGAAAATAAACTTTCCAGAACGAAACGAACCGCCCTGCTCCAAGAGATTGTGCAGCTCGCATGTAGCTAGGTGGAACGGCAACCATTACGCTGTACAGCGGCAGAATGAAGAACGGCAACAGAATATGTGTCATGGAGATCAGTGTGCCCGCTAGGTTATAGATCAACATGACACGGTTGTGGTCATTGACCACTCCGGCCAGAACGAGAAGATCGTTGACCACTCCTTGAGATTGCAACATCACCATCCATGCGGTGACGCGAACAAGCATTGACGTCCAGAAAGGCACCAGCACCAGAATCATCAATTTGTTCGCAGTGGACTTCGATCGTGTCGCCATGAGGTAGGCAATCGGATACCCCAGCACAGCGCACAACGCGGTAACGGCGACGGCAACCAGGAACGTTTTCAGGTAGAGCGAGCGATAGATTCTGCTGTCTTCCGGTTGCGACACGATACTGCCTTGCTCATCGCGTCGGAAGTCGAGCGCCGCCAGGTAATTATCTAGCGTGAACGGTCGCGTCGCGCGTGCAAGCATCGGTATCACGCCGGGATCAGTCCATACCGGATCCACGTTCGCGAACCACTGAGCGGTCGGTGCTTCATCAGCAGTGGCAGCGCGCCGCGCCGTACGTTCAACGACAGATCGAAGCCCCGAGCGTTCGGCATTCAGTCGGCTCGCGACCAGACCGATCTTGCCATTTTCTCTTGCAGTAACGAGGTCACGGGCCAGCGCTTTCCACATCTGACCTGCCGCGTCCCTGGAACCGGCATCGAGGGCTCGAGCCGTCGCCGGAAGAAGGTCGCGCAGCGTTGCATCGTAGACGCTGACCTCAAACATCTTCGCGATCGGCACGACAAAGGTCAGCAGCAGGAACACGATCACCGGCAGCACAAGCAGAAAAGATTTTCGCGTCTCGCGGCGCCTCGCCTTCTGGACCCGGCTCTTTAACGTAGCGCCCCATTGTTCCTCATGGGAATCGTCAGGGCCGCTCTCAGCTATTGTCACCGGATTCATGTCGGGCCTCCCGCAGCCAGCAGCGCGCGGCTGTCAACCGAGCGCCAGCCAATGGGTAGCGTCTGTCCTGAGCGAAGAGATCCGAGGCTGGACGTGTTCGCGACTTTCACTGAAATTTCGTTGCCGCTCGGAATCTTGCATGTCAGTCGGACGTGATCGCCAAAGTAGGTCGACTCAATGATCTCCGAGTCCACACGGTTCTCGAACGCCGTTTCGTGCGAGGCAATCACTACGCGCTCGGGACGCAACACCAGAGACACGCGCGACCCCGACGGCAGCGGCTTTGCAGTGAGTGCCTCAAACTGGCACTCTCCGTGAGTGACTTTTGCGCGGAAGTCGCCGTCCGCCGACGCGTAACATTCGCGTACGACACCGTCCAGCAGATTGTTGTCGCCAACGAACCGCGACACAAACTCGGTGTTTGGGGATTCATAAATCTCGGTGGGCGGACCGATCTGTTCGATGATTCCATTGTTGAAGATTGCGACCCGGTCAGACATGGCCAGCGCTTCATCCTGATCGTGGGTGACATAGACCACCGTCACGCCAAGCATCTTGTGCAGATGCTTGATTTCCGTTTGCATGTGCTCGCGAAGCTGTTTATCCAGAGCACCAAGAGGCTCGTCCATCAGCACCAGGGTGGGCTCGAAGACCAAGGCACGGGCCAGCGCGATCCGCTGCTGCTGGCCACCAGAGAGCTGAGCCGGCCGACGGGAAGCGAATGCCTGCATCTTCACCATTTCCAACGCCGTTGCTACTTTTTTCGCGATCTGGTCTTTGGGAACCTTTCTCGCTGCAAGTGGAAACGCCACGTTGTCTGCGATCGACATATGAGGAAACAGCGCATAGTTCTGGAAGACCATGCCAATGCCCCGTCTATGCGGCGGCGTCGTTGTCAGATTCACACCGTCGATGCTAATCGTCCCAGCAGTCGGCGCCTCAAAACCCGCGAGCATCATCAAGGTTGTCGTTTTGCCGGATCCCGACGGGCCAAGCAGGGTCAGAAACTCGCCCCGCCTGACCGTAAGGGAGAGCGATTTCACCACTTGGGTGCTCCCGTCGTAGCTCTTTTCGACCTGCGAGAATACGACGTGGTCCCCGTCGGCCACTCTCGAACTTCCATTTCGCTGCTGGGAAACGTTTCGCATTTGCGTTACCTTGATCCTTAGCGGGCCATCCAGGCGGCCCAGCGCCGGTTAATTTCGTCCTGCTCATCGTTCCAGAATGCAGTGTCGTTCGCGAGGCCGACCTTCAGATTGGCGGGCGACGTCGGCAGGTTGTCCCGCAAGGACGCGTCAACAAGCTGAAGTGCCGAGCGGCGCGCGGGCGCGTAGCTGATGTACTTCGTCTGACTTGCAAGCTGCGGCGACGATGTCGCATACCGGATGAAATCGAGTGCGGCCGCCTTGTTTTTGCTCGCCTTGGAGATCGCAAAGACATCTCCGTTGATGATCTGTCCTTGCCAGACGATGCCGAACGGTTTCTTTTCTTTGGTAATAGCGTCGGTGAATCGTCCATTACCGCCTTCGGTCATCGCGACTTCACCGTCGGCAAGAAGTTGAACCGACTGCGCCTGCGCTCCCCAGAACACCGCACTTGGCTTGATCGTGTCGAGTTTCTTGAAGGCGCGCTCAAGTCCTGCCGGCGTTCGCAGCGTCGCGTAGACCTTGTCGCGAGGCACGCCATCCGCCATCAGGGCCCATTCCAGATTTCCGTTCGGTTTATTGCTGAGGCCCCGTTTCCCCGGGAATTTTTTCAGATCGAAGAAGTCTGCGATCGTCGTCGGTTGCGCTCCGGAGAACTTTCTCTTGTCGTATGCGATCACGTTGGACCAGAGAATGGTTCCCACACCACAGTCCAGCAATGAGCCGTCTACGAAGTCGGCCGATGCAGGCTTGCCATCCTGTGAAGGAGTAAGGGAACTCGCCTTGATGGGGTCGATCAATCCCTCGTCGCAGGCTCGCGCGGCATCCTGAAACTCAAGGTCAATGACGTCCCAAGCCCCAGATCCCGCCTGTACCTGGGAGCGCAGCTCCGCGAGACCGCCGTTGTAATCGGCCGGCAGGATCTTGGTGCCGGTCTTCGCGGTGTAAGGCTCAAAGAAGGCCTTGGACTGGCTGGCGGTATATGCCCCACCGAAAGATGCGATGACCAGTTGTTGAGCATGAGCCGATGTAGCTGGCAGAACTGCTGCCAGGACGGCAAACAGGCACGCCCGTGCTTGCTTCGATGTATTTCCGATTTTCATACATACCTCTCTCGACGATACGTTAAGGGTCATTGTCACGAGCTAGCAGGCGTTTAGACCTGCGCCAAGTCCTTCTCCAAATGCCGGGCCAACTGGAGAACCCACTTGTCCGCACCTGCGGCGCCGACAAGTTGCACACTTACTGGGAGCCCTCTGTCATCCTGTCCTGATGGTAGTGCAACTGCCGGCGCTCCGACGAGGTTGAAAAACGAGGTGTAAAGTGTCAGCGCATTCCCGACGGGACACAGCTGCTCGCCTATCGGCACCCTCGTGCTCCCGATCTCAGGGGCGACAATTGGACAGGTAGGTGTGAGAATTACGTCGACATTGTCGAGCTGGCGCGAGAAAGAGCTTCGATATTCGGTCAGAAGCCTTTGACATTGCACGTAACTCTCAGCGGACAACTGCTGACCTAATACAAAACCACTCCTGATATCGGCACCATACTTTTCCCCGCACGTATCGATCAACGGCGAATGATAGGCGAGCGCCTCCGCGAGCTGGATCGTGAGCGACACTGCTCGAGATTCGGCGGCATCGGGCAACTTGATCTCGTGAAAACGGGCTCCCAACCCGCGCAGCGCAGCCACGGCCGACTCATAACCGGCTCTGACCGAGGGTTGAAGAACGAGAGCCGCGTCGGGCAGTACGCCCACCCTGAGCGACCTTGCGCACTCGACGGGACTGAATGTATCCAGGTCGGTCAGCCATCCCGTAACAATCGACACGTCGTCCGCGCTTGCAGCAATGATCCCCACGTGGTCCAACGTCCAGCAAAACGGTATTACTCCCGTCGAGTCGAGCAGTCCAAAAGACGGCTTGAATCCGGTGACGCCGCACAGCGCGGCAGGAACGCGCACTGAGCCGCCGGTATCGGTGCCCAACGCAAATGGCACGATGCCGGCTGCCACAGCTGCGGCGGATCCCCCGCTGGACCCGCCAGCCAATCGACTCCGGTCCCACGGGTTGACTGTTGTGCCAGAGAACTGGTTTTCGCCGGTCGCGCCATAGGCAAACTCGTGCATATTCGCTTTGCCAATCAGGACAGCGCCAGCATCCGCAAGCTTTCGAACGACTACGGAATCTTCCGTTGGATAGTGCTCCGCAAATACCCGGCTCCCGGCCGTTGTCCGGATGCCTGCTGTGTTGAAGGCATCCTTTGCGACGTAGGGAACGCCGTCCAGCAATCCTAACGAAGCCCCGCGGCGACGCCGATCATCCGCCGCCGCCGCTTGCTCCCAACCGCGTTCACTGGTCACGGTTATCAGGCTTTTCAGCCATGAATTGGTCGCCTCCGCAAGCGCCAGACTATGCGCGATAAACTCAGACGACGTAGCGTCGCCATTGGCTAGCACTCGCGACATATCTCTGAGGTTTGTGCCCCGTACCGCTGTCATGATTGCGTACCCTCGGCCCACGGCGGCGCCACGTCGCCGAGATCTTTTGCCCGAATCGCCGCAAGCCGCCCGACGAGACTGGACAGGTCCGATACCACGCCGAAACGCGGGTCCACCAGCTCAGCGAGGTCTTTTTCGGTCCAGCGACTGCCGAAGAATTCCCGGTTGACCGCGATGAGGGTCTTCAGTGCGATTCCATCAGCCATGATCTTCACACCACCGCCAGCTCGCGAGGATAGTTGGTCAGGTATTCGAAGCCATCCGTCGTAACAACTATCGAATCGCCGACTCGCCCGCCAAACTCGCCTTCGATGGTGATGCCGCCATCGACCGCGAACGTCATGCCTGCCTCAAGCGTGCGCTGTTCGCCGCGCTTGAGTTCCGGCGTTTCGAGGAACGAATATCCGATCGAACGTCCGGTGCGATATCCCGGCGCAAAGCCCGCGTCCTTGTACACCTGCTCAGCAGCCGCATTCACATCTTCGCACCGTACTCCGGGCCTGATCTGCGCCAGTGCGGCCTGTTGCGCCGCTACCGCCGCTTCGTAGACGCGAGCCTGCTCGTCGGTCACCGACCCAACGAAGAACTCGCGGTCGAATCCAAGCTTGTAGTTCTTGAAGTTGGCGATTCCGCAGAAACACAGATACACCGGGTCGCCTCGCTTTAACGTGCGAACCGAGGATCTGCGGTGCACGAGGCAGACGTCGCGCCCCGACTGGAGGATCTGCAGGTTGTAAATGGTCGGGGACACAAATCTGTCCTTGTGCTCATCCAGGAATGACGCTGCTTTACGCGTTCCGGCGGCGACGACAGCCAACGCGATTTCATATTCGGGTACGCCTTCCCGGATCACCTGTTTCGCTGCTTCGACCATTGCCACTGCAACCTGACCTGCCTGCTTCATCGTGGCGATTTCGCTCGAGGTCTTGATCGTCCGAAGATCGAAGATGATCTGACCGACATCGACAATGTGGTCCGCATCGACAGGCAGCGCCGCTGCCACGAGCGGCGGCATCTTTGCGCGCTCGACACCGAGGCGTTTAACCTTCGACGCCGCGAGCACTTCCCGCAGCGGCTTGCGCCACTCGTCGTCAATGCCGTCACACCAGGGACGGATGTCCTTGATCCATGTCATCAGCGAGCACATCTCCGATTCCATCAGAGGAGTAATCAGCACCGGGTCGCGATCTTGCGAAACGACCAGCAAGGTTGGCCTGCCGAAATCCATTCCAAGGTAGTTCCAGAAGCCGCCGAAATAGGCCACTGCATCGGGGTCGCTGATCAGGGCAACGTCAATATTTGCGACGCGGAGTGCATCGCGCAGTTTGCTTACCCGGCCTTCGTATTCGCTCACAGTTCCTCCGTCTCGTTAGCTGTATGCAGCAAGTACACAGCTCTACTCTAGGAACAACAATTTTCACTGTCAAGTACTGGATTCGCCCAGGATAAGCACGGTATCCAACCGAGGGAATCGGTTCGATAAACGCAGAAATCTTGTTTTTGTTCAGTTACTTAGCACAACGTTATGCCAAGCGCCTCACGTAACGCACGGCGCGCGGACCTATAAGTGAAAATTATTTCCAACTATCGCAGATCTCGACTAATCTGTTGCTGTGTACAGGTTGCGTATAGCTGTGACTTGTAGTTATCATTGGGCACACGCCGCGCTGGTGCGGCACTGACCGGACGCTCCATCACCGCAACAGCGTCCAGCGAGGAACATCAATGGCACGCGTGGTTAAATTGAAGGGCCAAACGCCGCGACCGGCAGCCAAAGCCACGGCTCCTCGTGGCCAGGCGTCTGACATCTACCTGACCGTTCGCGATCGCATCTGTAGTCTCCACTATCCGCCGGGCACCTTGCTCGGAGAAAACGTGCTGGCTGAAGAATTTCAGGTGAGCCGTACGCCCATTCGTCAGGTGTTGCAGCGACTTGAATATGAAGGCCTGGTCGAAACGAAAAACGGCGTCGGGACGATTGTTAGCGGGGTCGATTTCCGCGAGTACAGGGATACGTACAATTTCCGCCTGCGATTGAGCGAGATGCTGGGAGATTTCTGCTCGCCCCTCGACGCCCCACAGGCGCTCGAGCGCATTGAAAGCCTCATCCCCCGAGCCAACGCGTTGCTAAACGGCCCCAGGAATTTCGATGAGTTCTGGTCGATCTTGCATGAGTTACATTTCGCGATCAATGAGCTGATCAGAAATAAGGAGCTGAGGCAGACGCACGACAGGTGCTATTTTCAGGCATCACGCGTTTGGTACAACTTTGTCAGAGACCTCTGGGAAGAGGAGGTTGAATACCTTAACCGAGAACTCGAAGAGTGCTGCCGCGCGCTGCGCGCCGCCGATATGCGTGCTCTAGGCCTGGTTCAGCGGAATTACATTTCATTTGGACTCGCGCGAATCGCCCGCTTCATTACCGGTTAGGCCACCGCTCCATCGCTGCAGGCGTCAAGAACATCTCCCTCATTTCCAATCCTATATAAAGGAGTACGTATTGTGAGCAACCTTGTTGAATTCAAGGCTGAGTTTGACCAGGGCCGACACAATCGCGCCAAAGCAGGCTTTGTGCTGCTCGCGACCGAGCAAACGATCGAAGATGACATGTTCACCCTTCTCCCGAAAGGCGTCGGAATCCATTTCACGCGAGTCCCCAATCCTGACAGCATCACGCGGGAATTCCTCGACAACATTGCTAGCAGCCTCGCCGAGTCTGCGGCGCGGATTCTTCCGGACGGCAGTCTGGATGTTATTTGCTACAGCTGCACGTCTGGAAGTCTGGTTGTCGGCGAAAAGAAGGTCTTCGCAGAATTGTCGCGAGGCGCCCCGAATGCAAAGACGACAAGCATGGTAACAGCCGTCATTCGCGGTCTGCGGGCGGTCGGCGCGAGGCGTATCGTCATCGGCACGCCGTATCTGGACGAAATCAACGAGATGGAGAAAATCTACCTGGAAAACGAGGGCTTCGAAGTTCTGGCAATCCATGGACTCCAGCTCGAAAAAGACAGCGACATGGTGCGCGTGACTCCGAATAGCATTGTGCAAATGGCGCTGTATCTCGACCGTCCGGACGCTGATGCAATCTTCATTAGTTGTGGGGCACTTAGATCGATCGAAGTCATCGAAGAGATCGAGCAAATAACCGGCAAGCCCGTCATTACCAGTAATCAGGCTGTTGCGTGGGATGTTATGCGACTCGCTGGCATCGAGGACCGCATCAGGGGCTTCGGACGGCTGCTGTCCGAGCACTAGGCAACACTCGGTGGGATTGCTGCTGGTGTGACGGCGACATTGCTATCTTTTTCCGACTTTGATCGGTATCACAAACCCATCGCATGTTTTTTGACCAGGCAACATCCGATGACACGACCTCGACCAACCATCGACTTGCGGGCTCTTGAAGCATTCGTCGCCGTCTGCGAAACGGGTTCGATGACCGCAGCCGGCAAGCGGCTGCAGGTCAGTCAAAGTGCCATCAGCCAATCAATCGCATCCCTCGAACGCGAGCAGAGCACGGAGCTCCTAGACCGGGAGAGCCGGCCGCCCCGGCCCAATCTCGCTGGCCGCGCTCTGCTCGAGCTGGCCCGGCCCCTGTTGAAGCATGCACAAGATGTCAGCAGCAAGCTTAGGGACACGTCGCGAGGCGAGACCCTGCCGGTTCGACTTGGATGCGTTGACTCGTTCGCTGCCACCGTCGGTCCGGAGCTGATTCGCGCCATGTCCGGATCAACCCGTCAAATTGAAATGTGGTCTGGGCTTACACCAGCCCTTTCAGCGCAAATTCATCAGCGCGAGGTGGACGTCGTGGTTTGCACTCAGACCACAATTACCGACACACGACTGGTCGAAGTTCCGCTTTTATCAGAGGCTTTTCTCGCGGTCGCTTCTCGCCGCTGGTTCGAGAGGCATAAGGGAGCAAATCCCGAATGGGGAAGCCTGGCTGCCGAACTGCCGCTGATTCGATACACGGCGCGTTCAGTAATTGGGCAGCAGATTGAGCGGTTAGCTCGACATCTGAACATCGGCAGCGCTCGTCATTACGAATTCGATGCGACGGACCCGCTGCTGAGCCTTGTCAGCGCAAACCTCGGTTTTGCCATTTCCACACCGCTCTGCCTTTGGCAAGCGCGCCACTATCTTGACACTTTAGTCGTATTTCCTCTTCCTAGGAGCCATCTGAGTCGGCGGGATTTTTTCATTTTGCACAGGCGTGCCGAGTGGGACGAACTCGTGGACCAGATCTCGGCCCTTACCGGAAACGTCCTCGACGAGCTGATCCGTCCAGCGCTCAAAAAACTGTTACCGCAGATGCCCGCGACCGCGCTACAACAGTCAAACATAATGAGGACTCGTCGTGACAAAAGTATATGATTTGACGCGAGGGAACGCCCCGCTACTTATTTCGATTCCCCATCTCGGGACAAACATCCCAGACGAGCTGCGAGAGAAATACACCGACGCCGCGCTAAGGCTTGCCGACAGTGACTGGCATCTCGACAAACTCTACGAGTTCGCGCATAAGCTCGGGGCGACGGTCATGAGTGCGCACCTGTCCCGCTATGTCATCGATTTGAACAGACCATCTTTTGACGAGAGTCTTTATCCCGGGCAACAGACCACCGGCTTATGTCCGGAGCAGACGTTCCGTGGCGAGACTGTCTATCGCGATAGGCAGACTCCGACGGCAGATGAAAAGAATTTGCGAGTAAAGTCATACTGGCAACCGTACCATGATCGCCTTGCAGAAGAACTGCGTCGACTTCGCGAGGAACATCCGCATGTACTTCTGTGGGAAGCGCATTCGATTGCGAGCGTTCTACCGCGGCTGTTCCAGGGCAAACTCCCAGATCTGAATATCGGAACGCAGGACGGCCGCACTGCGGCCGATTCGGTACTTCAAGCTGCAATCAGTGCTGCAGCGGAAAGCGGGTATTCCTGGATTAGCAACGGCCGATTCAAGGGCGGGTTTATCACCCGTCATTACGGAGTCCCGTCATCCGGTATCCATGCCATCCAGCTTGAGATGTGTCAGAGTACTTACATGGACGAAAATCTTCCGTTTCACCTAATCCCGGATCGCGCGCGGCTGGTTATACCAACATTGGAAACAATGGTCGGCAGGTCGCTGGATGCAGTCAGTGCGTTGTGAGATGGCCCCGTTGCGGTATTCAAAAAGCGTCCGGCCACTGCAATGTCAAATCGATGTGGGCAAGCAGCGAAGGCCCAATTACCGGAACTCGCCGGCGTAAAGCACCTGTTCGCAAAGACGTCGGCTCGGGTGAACAATCGCGCTGAAAATAGTCACCCGCCCACGCGCCACAATGCAGGGTTTCCGCGAGCCACGTCGCAGGCAGCCATGGAACACAACCCAAGGCAAGATTGTCCGCATGATACATGTCGGGCAAATCTGCAATTTCTTTTCACAATATCACATTCTTGAAAACTGATACGCTGGCTCGAAGTAAGCGGCTCAGCGCGGCCGTTTCTCGATTCGCGCGCGCGTGAGGCATGATGGTGTTGACGTGGTGGAATCCGTCTAGATCACGGGAGATCGTGTCCATGATCTAGGCCGATCATGGACACGATCTCTCCAGACTTATCCAGATCTATCCGGTTAGCGGTGTAGATGGGGCCGGCGGAGTCAGTTTGCCGGCCACGTTCCAAGGTAGCAATTCGTCGATGCGAGTAATCTTGTGATCAGCGATATGGGTCAGGACGTATTCTAGGTAGGCACGCGGGTTGACTCCGTTGAGCTTGCACGTCGCAATCAAGCTATACATCGCTGCGGCGCGCTCGCCACCACTGTCGGAGCCCAGGAACAGATAGTTTCGCCGATTATGCCGATCTCGGCATGGTCTTATGCGCACCTGCGGATTATGCTGAGCGAGAGTAGCGGCCCCCGAATCGTCGGGGAGTCCGCCACGCACGACTGGACATAATCAAAGCGCCTCCATGAACTTCAGCAGCGTATCCGGTGGCCGGTAGCGGGAGCGATGGGTTTTCAGTGGAGCGATGGCTGCCAGGGCGCGCTCTTTCATTGCCAGATCCGCTTCGATGTATCCGTGTGTTGTTGACGGACTCTCATGTCCAAGCCAAAGTGCAATGACCGTGATGTCGACGCCAGACTGCAGCAGGTGCATTGCGGTCGTGTGCCGCATCTCTTCAAAGATATAGTCGACACACGCATGCGACCCACGCACTGGCCCGTGGGGCGGAACTGACGACCGTGCGCGACAACCTCCGTCATGCCTCGATCGCGACCACGTCGATCTACCTGCAGAGTGATGACATCAAGCGGGCGCGTCAGATGGACCAGGCATTTGTGACGCGATAGGTTGCGGCCGTCACCGCGCAGTGCCCGCTAAACCAGGCATCTTGGCGGCTTTGCGGTAAGCGGCTCAGTTGGGCCGTTCGTCCATTCGCGTGCGCGTAAAGCATGATGGTGAACTGGAGCTGCCGGTCAGGTGGAGGGATCTGGCGGACTGCCTGGCGTGTGCAGCTTGTCGGCCACACGCCAAGGCAGGAGCTCGTCGATGCGATTGATTTTGTGACCGGCGATATGGGTTAGCACATAGTCGAGGTAGGCACGCGGATCGATGTCATTCAGTGTGCAAGTGCCAATCAGTGCGTACATCGCGGCTGCCCGTTCGCCGCCGCTGTCTGAGCCGGCGAATAAAAAATTTTTGCGACCCAGGCTTACACGACGCAGCGCGTTCTCCGCGATGTTGTTGTCGATCTCGAGCGTACCGTCTTCGCAATACAAGGTCAGTGCGCTCCACTGGTTCAGCGTGTAGTTGATCGCCTTGGCCGTATCGGACTTCGACGACAGCGTTTCGAGCTTTGCCCTGAGCCACGCTTCGTAGATTTGAAGCAGTGGTCTGGCTTTCTCCTGCCGTATTCGCAGCCGTTCGGCGGCGGGCCTGCCGCGAATGGAGGCCTCGATGTCATAGAGCCCGCCAATATATTCGAGTGCCTTTTGTGTTGTGTCAGATGGCGTGCGCACGTGGATGTCGTAGAACTTTCTCCTCGCGTGGGCATGGCATGCCGCCTCGCGTATCGAGCCATCGCGGAACAATTCGTCGAAGCCCGCATAAGCGTCCGCTTGCAGAATCCCTTTGAAGCTGGCGAGATGGGTCTGAGGGTGGACGCCTTGCCGGTTCGGCGAGTACGCGAACCAGACCGAAGCCGGTTGCGTCGAGCCCGAGCGATGATCGTCGCGCACGTAGACCCATAGCCGGCCGGTGCGGGTCTTCCTGTTGCCCGGTGAGAGCACCGGGATCGGCGTGTCATCCGCGTGCAGCTTGGTCGCGGCCACCGTGTAGCGGCGCAGCGCCTCTGTTAGCGGAGCGCACAGTGCCTCGCACTGGCCGACCCAGCGGCCCATACTGGCCCGGTCAAGCGCCACCCCGTCGCGCGCCGCGATCGCTGATTGCCGGTACAACGGCTGGTGGTCTGCGTACTTCGAGACGAGGATGTCTGCCAGCAAGCTCGGATGGGCGATACTCCGCTCGATCGGCAGGCCGGGCATCGGCGCCTGGGTGATCGTGCTGCAGCATGGGCAAACCAGTTTGCGCCGGATCGTGCGAATGACCTTGAACGCCGCTGCGACCCGGGCGAGTTGTTCGGATTCGTCCTTGCCGAGTACCTGCATTGGTTGACCGCAATCCGGGCAACCTGATTCAGGCTCGAGCACATGATCCTCGCGCGGCAGATGCGCGGGAAGCGCTTGCCTGGAAGCCGCTTCGTCCGTCGTTGCATTCGAGGTGGACGCATTTGCACCGCGCGCCTGCGCACGCTGCACATCCACAACGCCGCGTCCGGCGGCCAGATCCTCAAGTTGAGTCTCGAGCGTCTCGATTTGCCGCTGCAGCTGCTCGGACTTGCGACCGAACTGCATACGCCTGAGCTTGTCGATCTGGGCCTTGAGCTGCTCAATCTCGACATCGCGTTCGGCAAGCAGACTACGGGCCTCGACCAGCAAGGCCTTCAGGAGTTCGACATCGTCAGGAAGATCGGCGCCGCTCGACATGCGCCGTAGTTTACGAGTCTGCCGCGCGGTTTACAACATCGATAGTGCGGCAGTGCGACGGGGCTGTCGCCAGTCGATGCCCTCAAGCAGCATCGCCAGTTGTGCAGAGCTCAAATGGACCTTGCCACCGTCGGCCTTGGGCCATATAAAACGGCCTCGTTCAAGCCGCTTCGCGAGCAGCCAGATTCCGTCCTCCGAGGCCCAGAGAATCTTTACCAGATCGCCGCGACGGCCCCGGAAGATGTAGACGTTGCCGCCCAGCGGATTCTCCCCAAGCGCTGTTTGCACCTTCGCTGCCAACCCCTGAAACCCGCATCGCATATCGGTGACGCCAGCAGCGATCCAGATGCGCGTGCCTGCCGGTAGGGAGATCATGAGCGCAGACTACCCAGCACGATCCGCAGCATATCGGCATCAACCAGGCCGTCCACTTTAACCACCGCACGACCGATCCGGATCTCGATCGTGCCGACCGGTGATACAGGCTTTGCGCCCTGCGCTTGCGCTTCCACCGGAGCTGAAGCAATGACCTCCGTTGGCGTGTCGCTTAGCAATACGACCGGAACGATCCCGGCACACTGAGCTTGCTGATCGGCCAG
>NZ_CYGX02000061.1 GCF_900019265.1 Paraburkholderia ribeironis | reverse complement strand
CAATGAACGCCCCGTCGCCCATGGACGGATCTGATTTTCGACCCAATTGTTGTCTATGGGCACGTGCCCGTCATCGAGATAGCGCGTCAGTCAGCGCCTCCCAGCGTTTGAGGCTATAGTCCTGCGCTTTCGCAATCGCCGAACCTGCCGATACCAGCTTGCGTTGCGCCACCCTCCATTCGTAAAGGGCGTCGCACACCGGTTTGGCGCGGCTCTGCCGAAGCCGGTGTCGCGCTTCGATATCAAGCGCCGCGGCATCACGTTCGATGTTATATAGCTCGGTGAAGAACGGCAGCGCCTGCCAGCGACCTGACCGCTGTGATTGGCATGCAGCTCGAAGAACTTGCGCCTCGCGTGAGCTGCCAAGCCGATTTCGGTGATGCCCTGAAGGAATGAGGCCTTATAGCCGCCGTAGTCGTCATGATCTGCTGCAGGAATCCTGGACAGAAATGAGTGTTAGTGTTTCGGAGCAATTTTCCCAATGACACGGGAGGAATGATATGAACGCCTCCCACCCGTGAGTGGCGGAGGCAAGCAGGAAGGCGGAGCCTCACGGGCCAACGGCATCAGAGTGCCCAGATGGAAGACCATAGAGGTTATCCTGGCGAACCGGAGGCTCCGGGATGCAGCCGGTGGCGGACCTGATCCGGCATCTGGGGATATCCGAGCAGACGACGTATTACCGCTGGAAGAAGCAGTACGCGGGCCTGGAGTCAAACCAGGTCCGCGAACTTAGGCAGCAGGATGAGAATGCCCGGCTCAAGAAGCTGGTCGCAGAGCTCAGCCTGGACAAGGCGATCTTGCAGGGTCCGCCGATGCGGCTTCGCGCCGCGCGCCCGGCGGCGTAAACGCAGAAACCCCACCGGCGGTCCGGTGGGGTTTCTGCGTTTACGCCGCCGGGCGCGCGG
>NZ_CYGX02000021.1 GCF_900019265.1 Paraburkholderia ribeironis | reverse complement strand
GGAACGAAATGATCGCCGATCCGGAACAGAAGATCGGCCGTCCGCGTCAGCTGTTCATCGGCGACACGCCGCGTGAAGCGAAGCCGCTCGCGCAACGTTGATCGGGTTTGACTCTGGCTGGTTCGTCGCGGTCGGTTTGCGGCGAACGAACTCAGGGTCCAACTGAGTGAAAAACGCCCCAACGGGTTCACCGTTGGGGCGTTTGCTTTTTGGTGCCTGGCATCGTGCGTTTCGAACAAGCTCCGCACCAGCACCATTGCACGGCTGCCCTCATGCCGCGCGCTGAGCATGCGAGCGCGCAATGGCGCATGCGGCGCATCCCGTCGCCCCGGCACCCGCGCACTTGCCGGGTAACGTCGATACAGGTATCGGCACTACCACCCAACTCCATGTTTTTTATCGGTTTTTTCGCTGATTGAAAGACCCACGGCGGGGCGCTGCGTGGCATAATCGACCGACACAGTCAGCCCGCAGTCATTACTACCCCGCATACCATGGCACAGACTCTCTACGACAAATTGTGGAACACGCACGTGGTCCACACGGAAGAAGACGGCACGACGATTCTCTATATCGACCGTCACCTGCTGCACGAAGTGACCAGCCCGCAGGCGTTCGAAGGCCTGAAGCTGGCTGAGCGTCCGGTGTGGCGCATCAGCGCGAACCTGGCGGTGTCGGACCACAACGTCCCGACCACGGATCGCAGCCATGGCATCGCCGATCCGGTCTCCAGACTGCAGGTCGACACGCTCGATTCGAACTGCGACGCCTACGGCATCACGCAGTTCAAGATGAACGACCTGCGTCAGGGCATCGTGCACATCATCGGGCCGGAGCAGGGCGCCACGCTGCCGGGCATGACGATCGTCTGCGGCGACTCGCACACGTCCACGCATGGCGCGTTCGGCGCGCTGGCGCATGGCATCGGCACGTCGGAAGTGGAGCATGTGCTGGCCACGCAAACGCTCTTGCAGAAGAAGAGCAAGAACATGCTGGTGAAGGTCGAAGGCCAGCTGCCGCGCGGCTGCACCGCGAAAGACATCGTGCTCGCGATCATCGGCAAGATCGGCACGGCGGGCGGCACCGGTTATGCGATCGAATTCGGCGGCTCGACGATCCGCTCGCTGTCCATGGAAGGCCGCATGACGGTCTGCAACATGGCGATCGAAGCAGGCGCGCGTGCCGGCATGGTCGCGGTCGACGACACCACCCTCGACTACCTGAAGGGTCGTCCGTTCTCGCCGACAGGCGTCGAGTGGGATCACGCGGTCGATTACTGGAAGCAGTTCAAGTCGGACGACGGCGCGCAATTCGATCGCGTGGTCGAACTGAACGCCGCGGAAATCGTGCCGCAAGTCACGTGGGGCACGTCGCCGGAAATGGTCACGGCCGTGGACGGCCGCGTGCCAGATCCGGAACGCGAAAAGGACCCGGTCAAGCGCGACGCGATGGAACGCGCGCTGAAGTACATGGCGCTCGAGCCGAATGCGCCGATCGAGTCGATCAAGCCGGATAAGATCTTCATCGGGTCGTGCACCAATGCGCGTATTGAAGACATTCGCGCCGCGGCTTATGTCGTGAAGAAGCTGGGCCGCCGCATCGCGCCGAGCATCCGTTTGGCGATGGTCGTACCGGGTTCGGGGCTCGTGAAGGCGCAGGCGGAACGCGAAGGCCTCGACAAGGTCTTTACCGAAGCCGGTTTCGAATGGCGCGAGCCGGGATGCTCGATGTGTCTCGCGATGAACGCCGATCGGCTGGATCCGGGCGAGCGCTGCGCGTCCACGTCGAATCGTAATTTTGAAGGTCGTCAGGGCGCGGGTGGCCGTACCCACCTCGTGAGCCCCGCGATGGCTGCGGCTGCGGCCATCGAAGGGCATTTCGTCGACATTCGCAAGCTTGGGTAAATCGAATGATGAAGAACATGAATCGCACCACTCTATTGCGCCGCTTGGCACTCGGTACGCTGGCCGGCCTATTGCTCGGTTTGGCCGGCTGCAACACCGTGCACGGATTCGGCCAGGACATGTCGCACCTTGGCAATTCGATCAGCAATCACGCCGAGAAATAAGCGGTTTTTGATTTTTGCCGGCGATGCGGCGAACGGCTTTCCGGCCGTCAGCCGCGTCGTCCGGTCTTGAAACAGGCGCAAGCGTCATGGATAAATTCATCGTACACACCGGCGTCGTGGCGCCGCTCGATCGCGAGAACGTCGACACGGACGCGATCATTCCGAAGCAATTCCTGAAGTCGATCAAGCGCACGGGTTTCGGCCCGAACGCGTTCGACGAATGGCGTTACCTCGACCACGGCGAACCGGGTCAGGACAACTCGAAGCGTCCGCTGAATCCGGACTTCGTGCTGAACCAGCCGCGTTATCAGGGTGCTTCGGTGCTGCTGGCGCGTAAAAATTTCGGCTGCGGCAGCTCGCGTGAGCACGCACCGTGGGCGTTGCAGCAATACGGGTTTCGTGCGCTGATCGCGCCGAGCTTCGCCGACATTTTTTACAACAACTGCTTCAAGAACGGCCTGCTGCCGATCGTGCTCACCGAACAGCAGGTCGATCATCTGTTCAACGAAACGTACGCGTTCAACGGCTTCAAGCTGACCGTCGACCTGGAAGCGCAAGTCGTGCGCACGGCCGACGGCGGTGTCGAATATCCGTTCGACGTTGCGGCGTTCCGCAAGTACTGCCTGCTGAACGGTTTCGACGACATCGGACTCACGCTGCGTCACGCGGACAAGATTCGCCAGTTCGAAGCAGAGCGCATCGCGAAGCAGCCGTGGCTGAATCATCGCCTCGTCCGTTGAACGCTTGAGGGCCTGCGGCCCGCTCGCTGAGTCAAGCTCAACCGTCTCGCAGAAAAACATCAAGGAATTCGCATGAAGATCGCAGTGTTGCCGGGCGACGGCATCGGTCCCGAAATCGTCAAGGAGGCCGTCAAGGTCCTGAACGTACTCGGCGAAAAGTTCGAACTCGAAGAAGCGCCGGTCGGCGGCGCGGGCTATGAAGCGAAGGGCCATCCGCTGCCCGATTCGACGCTGGCGCTGGCGAAGAAAGCCGACGCGATCCTGTTCGGTGCCGTCGGCGACTGGAAATACGACAAGCTCGAACGCGCGCTGCGCCCTGAGCAGGCGATTCTGGGCCTGCGCAAGCATCTGCAGTTGTTCGCGAACTTCCGTCCGGCGATCTGCTATCCGCAGCTCACCGGCGCGTCGTCGTTGAAGGAAGAGATCGTGTCGGGGCTCGACATCCTGATCGTGCGCGAACTGAACGGCGACATCTACTTCGGCGCGCCGCGCGGCCTGCGTGAAGCGCCGGACGGCCCGTTTGCCGGCGCGAAGGAAGGTTTCGACACGATGCGTTATTCGGAACCCGAAGTGCGCCGCATTGCGCACGTTGCGTTTCAGGCGGCGCAAAAGCGCGGCAAGAAGCTGACTTCGGTGGACAAGGCCAATGTGCTCGAAACGTCGCAGTTCTGGAAAGACGTGATGATCGACGTGTCGAAGGAGTACGCGGACGTCGAGCTCTCGCATATGTACGTCGACAATGCCGCGATGCAGCTGGTGAAGGCGCCGAAGTCCTTCGACGTGATCGTCACCGGCAACATGTTCGGCGACATCCTGTCCGACGAGGCGGCCATGCTGACGGGTTCGATCGGCATGCTGCCGTCGGCGTCGCTCGACAAGAACAACAAGGGGCTGTACGAGCCGTCGCACGGTTCCGCACCGGACATCGCCGGCAAGGGCGTGGCCAATCCGCTCGCCACCATCCTGTCGGCTGCGATGATGCTGCGCTATTCGCTGAACAAGGCTGAGCAGGCGGATCGTATTGAAAGCGCGGTGAAGAAGGTGCTCGAGCAGGGCTATCGCACGGGCGATATTCTCACGCCGGGCTGCAAGCAGGTCGGCACGGTCGCGATGGGCGACGCCGTCGTCGCAGCGCTGTAAGGCGAGCGACGCTGGCAAGCGGTAACCAGGCCGTCAACGGCCATTAAATCGCGAATCGGCCTCGAAACAGGCCGATTCGCGCGCAATGCGGGCGATAGCGGCGACAGACGTCGCCGGATTTCGGTTTTCGTGTATATTGTGGCGATGGCGCAGATCTCTCAAATCTCCTCGATTTCCAAACTACACGGCACAACGGCCCGTGTGGTTGAGTTCGCCATCATCACCAAAACACTCATTAAAGCGATTACCCCGAAAACGATCACGAAACGCTGATCGTCCGTCGTGCCCGCTCATCTTCCCCGCGCGGTCACTGCGGGCAAAGATGCGGGGAAGTTTCCATTCGAAGGGTATGAAGTCATGAACGTAGGTCTCGTAGGTTGGCGCGGCATGGTCGGCAGCGTCCTGATGCAGCGCATGCAGCAGGAAGGCGATTTCGACTTGATCGAACCGGTGTTTTTCAGCACCAGCAACGCGGGCGGCAACGCGCCGTCGTTCGCCAAGAACGAGACCAAGCTCAAAGATGCGACAAGCATCGAAGACCTGAAGAAGTGCGAAGCAATCATCTCGTGTCAGGGCGGTGACTACACGAACGAAGTATTCCCGAAGCTGCGCGCGGCGGGCTGGAACGGCTACTGGATCGACGCGGCTTCGTCGCTGCGCATGAAGGACGACGCGGTCATCATTCTCGATCCGGTCAACCTCGACGTGATCAAGAACGCGCTGGTCAAGGGCCAGAAGAATTTCATCGGCGGCAATTGCACGGTCAGCCTCATGCTGATGGCGCTCGGTGGCCTGTTCCGCGAAAACCTCGTCGACTGGATGACGGCCATGACGTATCAGGCCGCGTCGGGCGCGGGCGCGCAGAACATGCGCGAACTGCTGTCGCAGATGGGCACGCTGCATGGCGCGGTGAAGGACGAACTCGCGAATCCGGCTTCGGCGATTCTCGACATCGACCGCCGCGTGCTGAACGCGATGAACAGCGACAGCATGCCGACCGACAACTTCGGCGTGCCGCTCGCCGGCTCGCTGATCCCGTGGATCGACAAGGATCTTGGCAACGGCATGTCGAAGGAAGAGTGGAAGGGCGGCGCCGAAACCAACAAGATTCTCGGCAAGCCGGCCACGGGCACGCCGGGTTCGATTCCGGTCGACGGCTTGTGCGTGCGGATCGGCGCGATGCGCTGCCACTCGCAGGCGCTGACCATCAAGCTGAACAAGGACGTGCCGCTGGACGAGGTGAACAGCATCCTCGCGTCGGGCAACGACTGGGTCAAGGTCGTGCCGAACGAACGCGAAGCGTCGATGCGCGATCTGTCCCCGGCGGTGGTCACGGGCACGTTGACGGTGCCGGTCGGCCGGGTGCGCAAGCTCGCGATGGGCGGCGAATATCTGTCGGCCTTCACGGTTGGCGACCAGCTGCTGTGGGGCGCTGCCGAACCGCTGCGTCGCATGCTTCGCATTGTGCTCGACAAGTAAAGTAAACTACGCGCTCACGACGCGTAGAAAACTCAAGAAGCGTCGCGCTTGCGCGGCGCTTTTTTCATTGTGTGCTCCGATTATCTTGTCTCTTTACAACCGCAAAAAAGGGCCGCGCGCTGACGCGCCAGGAGTCCCGATGAACCTTCGACTCTCATCCCTTCGGGCCATGTTCAATCACCAGCATCATGGCCGGCTGACGGCCGCGGCCGCTTTGGCCTTTGCGCTGGCAGGCGCAGGCGTGGGCAGCGCGGTGGCCGCGCCCGGCAATGGCGCGAGCGCGCCGGATGCGGCCTCGGTCTCGTACACGGCCGGTAGTCAATATACGGTGCGGGCCGGGCAGTCGCTGAACGACGTGGCGATTGCCGTCACTCAGTCGCACGACCGGGTGACGCTTGCACGTGCGACCCGCGCGTTGTTCGATACGAACCCGAGCGCCTTCATGAACCATGACCCGAGCCGGGTGCGCGTGGGAGCGGTATTGATTGTGCCGGCGCTGGACGCGTCCGGCGGTCTGGCGGCTTCGTCGGCGGGTGTTGCAGCGTCCGTCCAGGCGGCGGTGCCTGCTTCCGCGCCGGATTCGGCAGCGGCGCCGGCCGCGTCGGCGGTGTCCGGGACGGCCAGCGTGGTGACTGACGCCAATCCGGCGGCGTCCAGTGGCGCAGCCGTGGGCGGCGCGGGTTCGTCGGCGCCGGTGGCGGGCTCGCAAACGGCG
This sequence comes from Paraburkholderia ribeironis, assembly GCF_900019265.1. Taxonomy (GTDB): domain Bacteria; phylum Pseudomonadota; class Gammaproteobacteria; order Burkholderiales; family Burkholderiaceae; genus Paraburkholderia; species Paraburkholderia ribeironis. The sequence goes on along the minus strand of NZ_CYGX02000021.1, from coordinate 46,427 downwards.
GCGTCGCCGACGAGCGGTGCGCAGGAATGGGTCGGATCGGTTCAACCATCGGCGAGCGAGGCCGCCGCCGAAGGCGCTCCGGCGTCGGCGGCTGTGACTGGGGCCGCACGATCGGCCTCGCAACCGCGTGCGCAGGTGTCCAGCCTGCAGCAATTGCTCGCGCTGAAAAACCGGGTGCTGATGGAGTTGCAGAAACACGGGATTGGCGGTTCGCCGGCGGCGAGCAGCACGGTATCGACAGGCGCACCGCAGCCGGCGGCGGCTGCGTCGTCAGTGGCGAAGGCCGTGTCTGGTCAAGGGGTGTCGGCGGTTTCCGCGTCGAATAACGGTGGCTTCTCACAAACGGAACTGAGCGCCGCGGCGGCGGTTGGTGCGGCGCTGGTCGTGCTGCTGGCGGCTTTGCGCATGCGCCGGCGTAAGCGCGAGAGTGTTGACGCTGAGAAGGCCGCGTCGGCGCAGGCGAACGAGTCACAAGACGTCGTTGCGGCATCAGAGCAGGCTTCCGTGCACGAAGTATCGGGTGCGGACGACGGCGAAGCAGCGCGGCAGGCAGCCGCGGTCGCTGCGGCGCAAAGTGTGGAGGCTGAACGTGCGGCCGCCGAGCGCGTGGCGGCGGAACAGGCAGCGGCAGAGCGTGCGGCAGTGGATCGCGCTGAAGCGGAGCGTGCGGCCGTGGATCGCGCAGAAGCAGAGCGTGCGGCAGCGGAACGCGCAGAAGCAGAACGTGCGGCAGCGGAACGCGCAGAAGCAGAACGTGCGGCGGCGGAACGCGCAAAGGCAGAAACTGCAGAAGTAGAGCGTGCCACGGCAGAACGCGCAGCGGCGGAGCGCGTAGAAGTGGAACACGCAGCACCAGCGCGGGCAGCAGCAGAACACGCAGCCGAAGATCACGCTAGGGCAGAACCCACAGCAGCCAACCCCATTGAGGACCGAGCCACAGCAGAACTCTCCCACGTCGCGCCCTTGGAACCGGCGCAACCGAACGCGAACATTCTCCCGCCCACCGGCAGCGATTTCCCGGTCGAAGCACTGCCGGCAACCCATCGGGAAAACCTGGAAGGCGCGACCACGGCCGCGAGCCTTGCCGCCGCCGCGGAACTCGGCGCTGAAGCCTTGCCGCTTAAGCCGCTCGAGCCGGTCGATGAAACCTCGCAGCAAGATGAAACCGATCACCGTCTGCAATCGCCTGACGAACCCGCGCGAGTGGAGTCGGCAGCAGCGCTGGAAGCATCGGCCGAACTGCCACAGAACCATCCGAATGCACCACAGCCTGTGATCGATTTTCCGCAACAACACGTCGAACCGCACACGACATTGCCGTTCGGTCAGCCGCACGACGACATACCGACGCATCCGCTCTCCGGAGCGCCGGCGCAGCCGGTCGCGCCGACTGAATTCCCGCGCGACGCCGTCGATGCGTTCGGCAGCCTCGACATGCCGCTGCCGCCGCGCATCGAGTCCGCCGCCGACAGCGTGCGGCCTCCCGCATCGTTGACGACGCAGCCGGTTGCCTCGCCGGAAACGACCGCGCAGAAAGCCTTCGCGGCGCACGGAATCGAGGAACCCCCGCATATCGCCGACGAAATCGCCGCCGGCACGGCCGGCCACGCGGCCGTCGCAGGCCTCGGCGCGGCCGGCTTCGGTGCGCTGAAGCTCGACTTCGACCTCGAGTTGCCGCCGAGCCCGGCTCAGCCTTTGCCGGCATTCACGCAGACCGATCTCATTCGCATCGCCCGCAACAAACTCGATCTGGCTTCCGAATACATCGAACTGGGAGATCTGTCCGGCGCGCGCACGCTCATCAACGAAGTGATCGAGGCGAACGATCCGGCCACGCGCAACGAGGCCCGCGCGTTGCTTTCGACCCTCGCGCCGCTGTCGTGAGGCGGATTGCACTAGGCGTCCAGTACGACGGCGCGCCATTTTGCGGTTGGCAGGCGCAACCGCACGGCAATACCGTGCAGAACGAACTCGAACGGGCGCTGCGTGAATTCGCGCGCACGCCGCTGCACACCGTGGTGGCGGGCCGCACGGATACGGGTGTGCATGGACTCGGGCAAGTCGTGCATTTCGACACCGAACTCGAGCGAGCGGACATTTCCTGGGTGCGCGGCACCAATTCGTTCCTGCCGAAAACAATCGCCGTGCAATGGGCCAAGCCGATGCCCGACGACTTTCATGCGCGCTTTTCGGCGTTCGAGCGCACCTATTACTACGTCCTCTACATCAGCGCCGAGCGTTCGCCGATGATGAGGACACAGGCCGGCTGGGTGCACACGCCGCTCGACATCACCGCGATGCGGGCCGCCGCAGCGCATCTGATCGGCGAGCACGATTTCTCGGCGTTCCGCTCGTCGCAATGTCAGTCGAAGACGCCGATCAAGCATCTGTATCAGATCGACGTTCAACAGCAGGGTAACTTCGTCCATTTCCGCTTCCGGGCGAACGCGTTCCTGCATAACATGGTGCGCAATATGATGGGCTGCCTGGTCTCCATCGGCAGCGGCCGTCGCCCGGCCGAGTGGATGATCGATGTGCTCGCGAGCCGCAACCGTGACTGCGCCGCGCCGACCTTTATGCCGGACGGCTTGTATCTGGCGCAAGTGGGCTATCCTGAGCAATTCGCCGTGCCCGCGCCGCAGACGGGCGCCGTCCCATGGAGCACCTTATGGACCGAGCAACCGGAAACATGAAAGCAAGCGAAAATCTGCCGAGCCCCGCCGATGCCGCTGCGCAGCAGCAGCGCGTGCCGCATCGCACGCGTATCAAACTGTGCGGGCTGTCGAAACCGGAAGACGTCGCCCATGCAATCGAGCTCGGCGCCGACGCGATTGGCCTCGTGTTCTATCCGCCGAGCCCGCGCTCGGTGAGCGTTGCGCAAGCGGTCGAATTAGTGCATGACTTGCCGCCGTTCGTATCGGCGGTTGGCCTGTTCGTCAATGCGACGCAGGACTGGGTCCGCGAAGTCGTGAGCAGTGTCGGGCTCACGCTGCTGCAGTTTCACGGCGACGAAACCGCGGAGCAGTGCGAATCGCTCGCCGGCGTTGCGGGTTTGCCTTGGTTGCGCGCGTTGCGCGTTGCCGCGGATACTGAGCCGGCCGATTTGGTAGAATCAGCTCTCAACTATTCAGCAGCCAGTGGTCTTCTGTTCGACACGCATGTCGAAGGCTATGGCGGCGGCGGAAAGGCTTTCGATTGGTCACTTATTCCAGCAGAGCTCGCGCGTCGGGCCGTTTTGAGTGGTGGGTTGAACGCGCAAAACGTCAGTGATGCGATCCATCGCGTGCGCCCGTACGCGGTCGATGTCTCGAGCGGCATCGAAGTAGCGGGCGCCAAGGGCGTGAAAGATCATGCCCGGATGGCGGCGTTCGTACGCGCGGTACGCGCAGCGGATGCCGAATGAATTAAGGCCAGCGGCTTTTTCATGCGAAAGCCGCTAGCCATACTGCGAAGAGTGATCACTATGTATAACCTGCCTGACGAAAGGGGCCATTTCGGCCAATTTGGCGGCGTGTTCGTCGCTGAAACGCTGGTCCACGCACTCGACGAGTTGCGTGAAGCATACGAGAAATATCAGAAAGATCCGGACTTCGTCGCCGAATACGAGCGCGAGTTGAAGCACTTCGTCGGTCGTCCATCGCCGATTTATCATGCCCAGCGCTGGAGCGACATGCTCGGCGGCGCGCAGGTTTTCTTCAAACGCGAGGACCTGAATCATACTGGCGCCCACAAGGTCAACAACGTGATCGGCCAGGCGTTGCTCGCGAAGCGCATGGGCAAACCGCGCGTGATCGCAGAAACCGGCGCGGGTCAGCACGGCGTGGCCACGGCGACCATTGCGGCGCGTTTCGGGATGGAATGCGTCGTCTACATGGGTGCCGAAGATGTGCGCCGCCAGGCGGCCAACGTGTATCGCATGAAGCTGCTCGGCGCGACTGTTGTGCCGGTCGAGTCTGGCTCACGCACGCTGAAGGATGCGCTGAACGAGGCCATGCGGGATTGGGTCACCAATGTCGAAAATACGTTCTATATCATCGGCACGGTCGCCGGACCGCATCCGTATCCGATGATGGTGCGCGACTTCCAGCGGGTGATCGGCGACGAATGCAAAGTGCAGATGCCGGAAATGGTGGGTCGCCAGCCGGATGCCGTGATTGCGTGCGTGGGCGGCGGTTCGAACGCGATGGGGATCTTTTACCCGTACATTGACGACAGTTCGGTGCAGTTGATCGGCGTCGAAGCAGCCGGTGATGGCATCGAAACCGGCCGTCATGCGGCTTCGCTGATCGGCGGAAGCCCTGGTGTTCTGCATGGCAACCGCACGTATCTGTTGCAGGACGAAAATGGCCAGATCATCGAGACCCACTCGGTGTCGGCGGGCCTGGATTATCCGGGCGTCGGACCTGAGCACGCGTGGCTAAAAGAAAGCAATCGGGCGCAATATGTCGGCATCACCGACGAAGAAGCACTGAAGGCGTTCCACGATTGCTGCCGCATCGAAGGCATCATTCCGGCTCTGGAGTCCAGCCATGCGCTGGCCTATGCCGCGAAGCTCGCGCCGACGTTGGCCAGGGACAAGATCCTGCTGGTCAATCTGTCGGGCCGCGGCGACAAGGACATGCACACGGTCGCTGAGCGATCGGGCATCAAGTTCTGAGCGCCGCGACGATGCGCGACGAGTTCGACGAGCCGCAACCGGCGATTGAAACTCCGAATCCGGCCGCCGAGGTAGCGACGGCCGCGGCACTTGCACCATTACTGGCGCAGGTGCCGGCCGGCATCCAGCTGTTGAACCGCGATTTTCTGACCGATGTAGCGAACATTCCTGACGCGTCGATCGACCTGATCCTGTGCGATCCCCCGTACGGGCTCGGCAAGGATTATGGCAACGACTCCGACATGCGCGCAGGCGAGGAATTTCTCGTCTGGACGCGTGGCTGGCTCGAGCAGGCAATTCCGAAGCTCAAGCCGTCCGGTTCGCTCTACATATTCTGCACATGGCAGTACGCGCCGGAAATCTTCAGCTTCCTGAAGACAAAGCTCACGATGATCAATGAAATCATCTGGGACCGGCGTGTGCCCAGCATGGGCGGCACGGTGCGCCGATTCACCTCGGTGCACGACAACATCGGCTTTTTCGCGGTGTCGAAGGATTACTACTTCGATCTCGATCCCGTCCGTATCCCGTACGATGCAGTGACGAAGAAGGCGCGTTCGCGTAAGTTGTTCGAGGGCAGCAAGTGGTTGGAGCTTGGCTATAATCCGAAGGATGTCTGGTCGGTGTCGCGGCTGCATCGGCAGCACGCCGAGCGCGTCGCGCACCCGACTCAGAAACCGCTGGAAATCGTCGAGCGGATGGTGCTGGCCAGTTGTCCGAAAGGCGGCCGCGTGCTCGACCCGTTCATGGGCAGCGGCACGACCGCTGTCGCTTGCGCGCGTCAGCAGCGCGAATTCGTCGGCTATGAAATCAATGAAAGTTACTGCGCGATTGCGCGCGAGCGCGTCAGCGCCGCTGCCGCTTCGCCTGTGTCTCGTCGGGCCAAAACCAAGGCCCAACGCCAGGCCGAGGTGCAATAAGCAAAGTGCAATGAGCGAAGTCCGATCGGCGCAGTAGCCCAATCCGAGAATATTCCATGTCCCGTATCAAGAACACGTTTGCCGCCCTGTCCGCCCAAGGTAAGAAAGGCCTGATTCCGTTCATGACGGCTGGCGATCCGGACCCCGCCCGCACGGTCGAATTTATGCACGCGCTCGCCGCCGGCGGCGCGGATGTGATCGAACTCGGCGTGCCGTTTTCAGACCCGATGGCCGACGGGCCGGTGATCCAGCAATCGTCCGAGCGCGCGTTGGCGCAGGGTGTGTCGCTTCGTCATGTGCTCGCCGATGTCAAACGCTTCCGCGAAACCGACGACAAAACGCCGGTGGTGCTGATGGGCTATGCCAATCCGATCGAACGGATGGGTACTGAAGCTTTCGCGAAGGCCGCGCGGGAAGCCGGAGTCGACGGTGTGCTGGTTGTCGATTACCCGCCGGAAGAGTGTGCTAACTTCGCGCAACAGATGCGATCCGCCGGCATTGATCCGATTTTTCTGCTCGCACCCACGTCCACCGACGAGCGTATTGCGGAAGTCGGCAAGATTGCCAGCGGCTACGTCTACTATGTCTCGTTGAAAGGGGTGACTGGCGCGGCAAATCTGGACGTTTCCAGCATCGCGAGTAAAATCCCGGCCATCAAGTCGCGCGTACTCCTGCCGGTAGGCGTCGGTTTCGGTATCCGCGACGCGCAAACCGCGCGTGCGGTGGCCGAGGTGTCCGACGCCGTCGTAATCGGTAGCCGTATCGTCCAATTGCTCGAACAGGCAGCGCCTGATACCGCTGCCGAAACGCTCACGCGTTTCGTCGCTGAAGTCCGCGAGGCGCTCGATAGCATCGCGACTGCCCGATAACAGTTATTTTTGTCGCTGTAGTGCGAACGGCGGGCTTGGCCCGCCGTTCGCACAACTGTAGACCCCAGAAGGATTCAATATGAGCTGGCTCGATAAGCTGCTGCCGCCGAAAATCAAACAAACCGACCCGAAGAGCCGCAAGGGGATTCCGGAAGGCCTGTGGATCAAGTGTCCGTCGTGCGAAGCCGTGCTGTACCGCAACGACGTCGAGGCCAATCTGCATGTTTGCCCGAAGTGCGACCACCATATGCGCATCGGCGCGCGTGAGCGGCTCGACGGCCTGCTCGACCCGGAAGGCCGTTATGAAATCGGTCAGGAAATCGTGCCGGTCGACGCGCTTAAGTTCAAGGACAGCCGTAAGTATCCGGATCGCCTGAAGGAGGCGATGGACGACACCGACGAAACCGACGCAATGGTCGTGATGGGCGGCGCAATCCACACGCTGCCGGTGGTGGTCGCCTGTTTCGAGTTCTCGTTCATGGGCGGCTCGATGGGTTCGGTGGTCGGCGAGCGCTTCGCACGCGGCGCACAGAACGCACTCGAACAGAAAGTGCCGTTTATCTGCGTCACCGCTTCGGGCGGCGCACGCATGCAGGAAAGCCTGTTGTCGCTGATGCAAATGGCGAAAACCACAGCCATGCTGACCAAGCTTGCCGAAGCCAAGCTGCCGTTCATCTCCGTGCTGACGGATCCGACCATGGGTGGCGTGTCCGCGAGTTTTGCGTTTCTCGGCGACGTGGTGATCGCCGAGCCGAAGGCGCTGATCGGCTTTGCCGGCCCGCGCGTGATCGAACAAACCGTGCGCGAGAAGTTGCCGGAAGGCTTCCAGCGCGCCGAATTCCTGCTGACGAAGGGCGCGATCGACATGATCGTCGACCGTCGCAAGCTGCGCGAGGAACTCGCTCAATTGATGGCGCTGCTGAGCCATCAGCCGGCGGACGCGGTCGCGTAAGCGTCGGCAGGAAAGTCGTTGCCGCCGTGCCGTCGCGTAAAAGCGCGCGGCGACGGTCAGGCTAGCAGTCAAAAACAGGCAGTCGAAAAATAGCGCGCCGCTTGAGTCATCAAGCGGCGCGCTGTCATTTCCGCGATAATCACGTTCTCGCAACGCAGCGGCGGTTGCCCGAGCTGCTCCGCGCGGCTTTCTGCGCATAAAGTGCCCGGCGCGCTACGCTCTGACAGCCGCAGCCGCAGCCGCAGCCGCAGCCGCAGCCGCAGCCGCAGCCGCAGCCGCCCGGCGCGTGCATATTCGTCACACTGCCTAACCGATTCACTCGCGATTCACTCGATGACCACATTCCCCACCCTCGACGCGTGGCTCACGCACCTTGAATCCGCGCATCCGGTCGGCATCGACATGGGACTCGGGCGCATCTCCCAGGTACGCGACGCAATGCAACTGCCGTTTGCCTGCCCGGTGATTACGGTCGGCGGCACGAACGGCAAGGGCTCGACGTGTGCGATCCTCGAATCCATTCTGTTGCGCGCCGGGTTCACGGTGGGCTGCCACACGTCGCCGCACCTGCTGTCGTTCAACGAGCGCGCGAGGATCAACGGCGAAATGGCCAGTGACGCCGATCTGCTGTCGCACTTCGAAGTGGTCGAAGCCGCGCGGCTGAGCCTCGCCGAACCGGTCTCGCTGACTTACTTCGAATTCACGACGCTGGCGATCATGAGCCTGTTCGCGTCGCGTGGACTGGACGCGGTGATTTTCGAAGTGGGCCTGGGCGGCCGCCTCGACGCGGTCAACATCCTCGATACCGACTGCGCGATCATCACCAGCATCGATATCGATCACACGCATTATCTCGGCGACACGCGCGAGAAGATTGCCTTTGAAAAAGCCGGCATTTTCCGCCCGGGCAAGCCAGCGATCTGCGCGGACCCGGTGCCGCCGCAATCGTTGATCGAGCACGCGGAGAAGATCGGCGCCGAATTGTGGCTATTCGGCCGCGATTTCCGCTATGAAGGCCAGGCGGGCAGCGAGCGCCAGCAATGGAGTTACGTCGGTCCGACCATGCGGCGTTCGGCGCTCGCGTATCCCGCGTTGCGTGGGGCGAATCAGTTGATCAACACGTCGGCGGCGTTGGCCGCACTTGAAGCGCTGCGCGACCGGTTGCCGGTCTCGGCACAGGACATCCGGCTCGGTCTCGCCAACGTCGAGCTGCCGGGGCGTTTCCAGGTGCTGCCCGGCAAGCCGGCCATCGTGCTGGATGTCGGTCATAATCCGCATGCAGCCGCGGTGCTGACGCAAAACCTCGGCAACATGGGCTTTTTTCCCTACACCTACGCGGTGTTCGGTGCGATGCGCGACAAGGACATTGCCGGTCTTCTGACGCACCTGAAAGGCGAGATCGATCATTGGTGCGTGACCGATTTGCCGACCCCGCGGGCGGCGTCGGCGCAAGAACTTGAAACGGCATTGCGCGAGCAGGGCGTGATCGACAGTGCCGACAGCAGCGTGACGCGCTACGCGACGCCTGCAGAGGCTTTCCAAGACGCGCTAAAACGAGCGTCAGAGAATGATAGAATCGTCGTTTTCGGCAGCTTCTACACGGTAGCCGGCGTCATGGCCTACCGCAAATCGCAGCAACACTGAACGGGCGCCAGGCTCGAACCAAGCGATTCATGGGAATTTTCTCGTTCGGCAAGAAAGACGACGCGCCCACCCGGCGTGGCGCAAACACCAGTTCCAATCGAGCTGCCAGTGGCGAGCGCGTGGAGCGGCGGAGCCGCCGCACAGAGCGCACCGTCGATGCCGATGCGATGCTGCTCGACCCCACGCTGCCGGAAAAGCAGCGTGCGCGGCGCCGGCTGGTCGGCGCCATCGCGTTGGTCGTGGCGGCCGTGATCATCCTGCCGATGGTGTTGGACTCGCATCCCAAGCCCGTCACCGACGACATCTCCATCGACATTCCGAACCGTCCCGCGCCGCGGGTCGTCGCCAGGACCCACGAAGACACGCAGGCCGGCGTCGCGCCCGATAACCCGACGCCCGACGCAGGTCTCGCCGCTTCGGGCCTTGCGCCGGCAACGGCAGCCAAAGCCAGCGAGCCCGGCGCGACCAGGCAGACCACCGACAGCAACGCTGCGCCCGCTGCCAAGCCGGCGGCGAAGCCGCAAGCGCCGGCTGTCGCCAACACCGCACCCGCAGCGCCCACAACCCCTGCCAAGTCGGCCCGAACGCAGCCCACGCGCAGCGCCGAGAGCGCGCCGGCCCCAGGCGAGAGCGACACCAGTACCGCCGCCAGCGCGGACGCGAATTCCGGCACGCCAGCATCGCCGCCGGGCAGCCGTTTCGCGGTTCAGCTCGGCGCGTTCGCCAACGATGCCAACGCGCGTAACTGGGCAACCAAGTTGAAAGCGGCGGGCGTGCCCGCATATACCGAACATCGCAAGCAGGCAGACGGCTCGACGCTTACGCTGTTGCGCGCCGGCCCGTTCGCCGACCGTGCCGCGGCCAGCGCCGCAATCGCGAAGGTTCGCGAGGCCGGCTTGACGTCGGGCGCGCACAACGGCGCCGCACAGTAAGCGAGCGATGTTCACTGCCTTCGACTACGCTGTAATGGCGGTGATCGGTCTGTCGGCGTTGCGCGGCACGTGGCGTGGCTTTCTGTCGGAGATATTCGGGCTGATCGGCTGGATTGCGGCGTTTTTCATTGCCTGCGAATTTGTCGGTTACGTCGTGCCATATATCCCGTCCCATTGGCCGGGCGGAGCGTTGACCCAGTGGCTGCTGGCGTTCGCGCTGGTGGTGATCGGCGTGGTGCTGGTGGCGAGCGTGGTGAGTGCGCTGCTGAGCCGCATCGTGCAGGCAACCGGCCTGGGCGGCGTGGACCGCTCGCTTGGTTTGATGTTCGGCCTCGTCCGCGGGGTCATTCTGGTGCTGGTTCTGGTCGCCCTCGCAGGCTTGACCGAACTGCCCCAACAGGAATTCTGGCGCAACGCCTTGCTTCTGCCCTATGCGGTCGAGGGCGTGCACGTAATGAAACCGCTGCTTCCCGAGACGCTCGCTGCCTACGTCCACGTATGACGATCAGGCGAGCGGTCAGAGGAACCGAGCAGGACTCCGGCGCAAACCGGTTGCCTTTACACAACGCCGCGTACCGTCGCGGACGCTATCGCAGGCACCGGCCGCCACGACGAATTTTGTACCTTTGAAGGACATGCCATGTGCGGCATCGTAGGTGTAGTTTCCCATTCTCCGGTCAATCAGTTGCTCTATGACAGCCTGCTGCTCCTGCAGCACCGCGGTCAGGACGCCGCCGGCATCGCGACAGCGGACGGCAGCAACTTTCACATGCACAAGGCCAACGGTATGGTGCGCGACGTGTTCCGCACGCGCAACATGCGCAGCCTGCCCGGCACATCCGGTATCGGCCAGGTCCGTTACCCGACCGCCGGTTCCGCGTCGAGCGAAGAAGAAGCCCAGCCGTTCTACGTGAATGCGCCGTTCGGCATCATCCTCGCGCACAACGGCAATCTGACCAACTGGCAGCAGCTGAAAGATGAGATGTTCCGCGTCGATCGCCGCCACATCAACACCAACTCCGACACCGAGGTCATGCTCAACGTGCTCGCGCACGAATTGCAGCTGGCCAGCTCGGGCCTGCAACTCGATCCGGCCGCGCTGTTCAACGCCGTGTCGGGCGTGCATCGCCGGGTGCGCGGGTCGTACGCGATCGTGTCGCTGATCGCCGGTTATGGCCTGCTGGGCTTCCGCGACCCGTTTGGGATTCGTCCGCTGTGCATCGGCAAGCTGGAAACCGAAGAAGGCGTCGAGTGGATGTTGGCGTCGGAATCGGTGGCGATCGAAGGTATCGGCTTCGAATTCGTGCGTGACGTGGCGCCGGGCGAAGCGGTGTTCATCGACATCGACGGCAAGCTGCATTCGCAGCAGTGCGCGGTGAACCCGAGCCTGAACCCGTGCATTTTCGAACTCGTCTATCTCGCGCGTCCGGACTCGGTGCTCGACGGCGTGCCGGTGTATAACGTGCGGTTGCGCATGGGCGATTACCTCGCCGAGAAGATCAGGCGCGAACTGCCCGACGTCGCGATCGACGTCGTGATGCCGATTCCCGATTCGTCCCGTCCGGCCGCGATGCAGGTCGCGAAGAAGCTGGGCGTCGAGTACCGCGAAGGCTTCTTCAAGAACCGTTACGTGGGCCGTACGTTCATCATGCCGGGCCAGGCGGTGCGCAAGAAGTCGGTGCGCCAGAAGCTGAACGCGATGGGCATCGAGTTCAAGGGCAAGAACGTGCTGATCGTCGACGACTCGATCGTGCGCGGCACCACCTCGCATGAAATCGTGCAGATGGCCCGCGATGCGGGCGCGAACAAGGTGATCTTCGCGTCGGCGGCGCCGCCGGTGAAATTCCCGAACGTCTACGGCATCGACATGCCGACGCGCGGTGAACTGGTCGCCCACGGCCGCTCGGACGATGAAGTCGCGCGCATGATCGGCGCGGATCATCTCGTGTATCAGGACGTCGAGGCGCTGAAGCAGGCCGTGCGTGACATCAACCCGGCGCTGAAGAACTTCGAAGCCTCGTGCTTCGACGGCAACTACGTGACCGGCGATGTCACCACCGAGTACCTCGACCGCATCGAAACCGCGCGTCTCGCACCGTCGTCGCAATCGGACCGCGACGCCGCGAGCGAAGCGATCGACGGCGGCGGCCCGGCGCGTTCGCAATTGCACCTGCAACTGTCGGTAGGTTGAACGCGCGTTGAACGATCACGCTCGTGGCGTGGCACGCCGCGTCACGAGCGTGTTAGCATGACGACTTGCGTCGATTTGATCTCAGCTTGCGGACGCGGGGCAACCCGAAACAGCTAAAGCGAAGGGTGGAACAGCCGCAATCATCCACCTCCGCTCCAGCTTCCCCCGCACATGAAGCCCGCTTATGCCGACGCAAAAGCGGGCTTTTTTGTTGCTGCCGTCTGGCGTTGCGCTGTCTTCACGAGCGTGCCGCGCCCGACGCAGCCATCGAACATTGGATACCAGAACCAACATGGACGACTCCCTGAACTTCGATACGCTGGCAGTCCGCTCGGGCACGGTGCGCAGCGACTTTAACGAGCACTCCGAAGCGATTTTCCTGACTTCGAGCTTCGTGTTCAAGAGCGCCGCGGACGCCGCCGAGCGCTTCAAGAACGCCGAAGAGAACTACACCTACTCGCGTTTCACGAACCCGACCGTGACGATGTTCCAGGACCGTCTCGCCGCGCTCGAAGGCGGCGAGGCCTGCATGGCGACGGCGTCGGGAATGGCCGCGATCATGTCGGTGGTGATGTCCACGCTGCAGGCAGGCGATCACCTGGTGAGCTCGCAAGCGCTGTTCGGCTCGACGCTCGGCATGTTCTCGCAGATCTTCAGCAAGTTCGGCATCACGACCACGTTCGTCGATCCGACCGATCTCGACGCATGGAAAAACGCCGTGCGCCCCGAGACGAAGATGTTCTTCCTCGAAACGCCGTCGAATCCATTGACCGAAATTGCGGACATCGAAGCGATCAGCAAGATCGCCAAGGCGGCGAACGCGCTGTTCGTGGTCGACAACTGCTTCTGCAGCCCGGCGTTGCAACAGCCGCTGAAGCTCGGCGCGGACGTCGTGATGCATTCGGCCACCAAGTTCCTCGACGGCCAGGGCCGCGTACTCGGCGGCGCGCTGGTCGGCTCGAAGAAATTCATCATGGAAAAGGTGTTCCCGTTCGTGCGCAGCGCGGGACCCACGCTGTCCGCGTTCAACGCATGGGTGTTGCTCAAGGGCATGGAAACGTTGACGCTGCGGGTGGAAAAGCAGTCGGCCAATGCGCTCGAAATCGCCCGCTGGCTGGACTCGCATCCGGCCGTCAATCGCGTGTTCTACCCTGGGCTCGAATCGCATCCTCAGCATGCACTGGCCATGCGTCAGCAGAAATCAGGCGGTGCAATCGTGTCGTTCGAACTGAAGGGCGATACGCCTGAGCAGATGCGGGCGAACGCATGGCGCGTAATCGACAACACGAAGATCTGCTCGATTACCGGCAACCTCGGCGATACGCGCACGACCATCACGCATCCGGCCACGACCACGCACGGCCGCGTGACGCCGGAGGCGCGGGCGGCGGCGGGCATCAGCGAAGGCCTGATCCGGCTTGCCGTGGGTCTGGAAAACGCCGGCGATATCCGCAACGATCTGGCGCGCGGTCTGACGGGTTGAGTCGTGCCGCGTGTGGCAAAAGCGGTGCCGAAAGCGGTGTCAAAAGCGGTGGCGAAAGCGGTGCCGAAAGTGGGCCGCCGTGGCAGGCGGCTCGCGCGATGAAACTCAGTGGCGCAGCGCGCGCCACTGACCGGGCGCGAGCCCGAAACGCCGCGTGAACGCGTGCGTGTAAGCGCTCTGATCGCCGAAGCCGATCTCCAGCGCGATCTCGGTCAATGAGCGGCGCGGGTCAGCGAGCAGCGTGATCGACGTATCGAGCCGCAGCCGCTGCAAATAGCGATGCGGCGTTTCGCCGAACGCTTCGATGAAAAGCTGATGGAAGCGCCGCATGCCGAAGCCGCAATGCGCGGCGAGGTCCGCGATACGCAATGGCTCGGACAGATGCGCGCGCAGCCAGCGGTCGATGCGCGCGAAGTCGAGACCGGCGCCGGCTGCCTGCGCACCGGCCGCCGTGCCGGCGTCGGCCACCAGCGCCGCGCCAAGACGGGCCGCCGCATCCCAATGGAAACGCCGGCTGGCCAGATCGTCGCCCTGAGCACCGGCAATCGTGTGCGCCGCGATCCGATGCACGAGTTGCACGAGCGACGCGTCGACCGTCACGGCCCGCGCCCGGTCGAACAGACGCTCCGGCACGGCCAGCGAGGTGGCCGGCAAATCCAGCACCAGCTGCCGGTTCTCGCCGATGCCCGCGTAATCGTGCCGTGCGCCCGCCGGGACCAGCCAGGCGGACCCGGCGTCGATCTGTTGCGCGACACCGTTGACCGCCATCACCATCGCGCCGTCGAGTCCGAGCACGACCTGGTGAAAGTCGTGCACGTCCGACGCTTCGATTGCGCCAAAGCGGCGCAACGAAACGCTAGGCGCGGTGACGGCGGTATGACTCATGGGCGTAACCCGGCGGCAATGCGTGATGACAAAAACCGCGAACGCTCAGACTTCGAGCAATTCGACTTCGAACACGAGCGTCGCATTCGGCGGAATCACGCCGCCTGCGCCGCGCACGCCGTAGCCGAGTTGCGGCGGAATGGTCAGCTTGCGCTTGCCGCCGACCTTCATGCCCTGCACGCCTTCGTCCCAACCCTTGATGACCATGCCGCCGCCCAGTACGAAGGCGAACGGGTCGTTGCGGTCCTTGCTCGAGTCGAACTTCTGGCCATCGGTCAGCCAGCCCGTGTAGTGCACGGTGACGGTCTTGCCGGCCACTGCCTCGGCGCCGCTGCCTTCCACGATGTCTTCGTACTTCAGGCCGGATTCGGTAGTCACGGTCGACATAGATTGCTCCTCGGTGAAAAACGTAAAACCGACATTGTAGGCGGGTTGACGCGACATCGCGCAGGATTGCCGGTTGGCACACCGATTGCGTGGGGATTCGCGGTCCGGCCACGCGCGCTGGTTGAGCCGGACAGCATGCCTATAATGGGGCGTCTTTCAATCGTCAGGCATCGCCAGAGAGGGCTCGATCGTGACAACGTCTTCAGCCGGAACTGCCGGCGCATCGCCAGCTTCTTCCGGCTTTGTCGTATCCGAACGCACCGCGCGTCTGCGTGCGGAAACCGCGCTGTTCATGCGCGATCACGTGCTGTCGTTGGTGTCGCACGATCTGCGTGGTCCGTTGAATGCGATTCATAGCTGGGCCTACGTGCTCGAGCGCAAGCTCGATGCGAACGATCCCAACACGCAGCGCGCCATCACTGGCATTCGCAGCGGCGTGGATCAGCAGGTCAAGCTGCTCGAGACGATCGTCGACGCGACGCGCGCCGAAACCAAATCGCTCGCGCTCGCCTATGCGCCGTTTCCGCTGCA
The DNA here is from genome assembly GCF_900019265.1 of Paraburkholderia ribeironis. GTDB lineage: Bacteria > Pseudomonadota > Gammaproteobacteria > Burkholderiales > Burkholderiaceae > Paraburkholderia > Paraburkholderia ribeironis. Next base: position 30,976 of record NZ_CYGX02000021.1, on the reverse strand, counting down.
TCCGCTGCTCGATGAAACCGTCGACGAAGTCCGCACGGGCCTCGCTCGCACGCGGGGGGTGGAAGTCACGATCGACTCGCAACTCGCGACCGAGCAACTCAACGGCGACCGCGAGCGTCTCGCCGCGGCCTTATGGCTGATGCTCACGTTCGCCGTCGAAGCGAGCGCTGAAGGTGCTATGGTCAGGTTGACCGCGCACGCGGACACGGGCGCGTGGCATGCCGTCGTCACGTACGCTCCCCGCGCAGCCGCGTTGAACGACCCCGCGTTGCCTCACGTGCTGGAGGCGTTTGCGCGCAAGCAGGCGGGCGAGCCGCGCGAGGCGAAGCGCATCGCGTGGGTATTCGCGCTGTGCAAGCGCGTCGCGGAAGCGCACGGCGGCAGCTTCGAGCAAGGCGAAGCAACCGATGGCGAAGCTGCCACGCTCGCGCTGCGTGTACCACTAAGCGCGGCGTCGCCGAGGTGAGCGCTGGATTGCGGCGTGTCGTGCGCGATTAACTTTTCAACGAGCTTTCACCCTCTATACTGACAACTTTTGTTGCCGGAGCCCTCTGCTTTGATCCAGGTTGCCGCCCTTATCGGTGCGTTGTTTCTCGTTGCTCTCAACGGTTTTTTTGTGGCCGCCGAATTCGGTCTGGTCAAACTGCGGCAGACGCGGGTACAAAGCCTCGCCACCCAGCACGGCATGCGCGGACGGTTGCTCGCCAAGGTGCATGGGCGCCTCGACGCCTATCTGTCCGCCTGTCAGCTCGGCATCACGCTCGCGTCGCTCGGGCTCGGCTGGATTGGCGAGCCCGCCTTTGCGCAACTGCTTATGCCGCTCTTCAGCCTGATCGGTGTCGAGTCGGCGCAGCTGATCCACGGCATTTCGCTGTTTTTTGCGTTCTCGTGCATTTCGTTCCTGCACATCGTGGTGGGCGAACTGGCGCCCAAGTCGCTCGCGATTCGCGAGGCGGAGAAGGTGTCGCTGTGGGCCGCGATGCCGCTGTACGGGTTCTATTGGGCCATGTATCCGGCGATCTGGGTGCTCAATTCGAGCGCCAACGCGGTGCTGAGACTCGCGGGACTCGACGCCGGCCACAGCCACGACTCGCACTACTCAACCGACGAACTCAAGCTGATCCTGCGCGGGCGTCGCGCACGCGTCGCCTCCGAGCTGGGATCGCCGGACGACGCCTACAGCCAGGACGAATGGAACACGATCGCGCACTCGCTGGACTTCTCCCGTATGACCGTCTCGGACCTGATGCGGCCGGCTCATGAAATGGTCGGCTTGCGGCGCGATCTGCCGTTGCGCGAAAACATGCAGCGGGTCGCGCAGCACCGCTTCAGCCGCTACCCGCTGTTCGAGGACGCGTCCGGCGAGCGCGTGGCCGGCATGATCCATTTGAAGGACTTGCTGCTGGCGCGCCAGGCGGGCAGCACGCTCGACGATCTTTCCCGTTACGCGCGGCCCGTGCAGTTCGTGAAGCCGGAGATGCCGGCGCTCGAACTATTCCGCCGCTTTCGCAAGGGCGCACCGCACTTCGCGCTGGTCGGCCACAAGCATGCGAAGCCAATCGGTTTCCTGACGCTCGACAATCTGCTTGGCGCGCTGGTCGGGCAGATTCACGACGAATTCCGTCAAGGCGACGCCGATTGGACCCGCATGGACGACGGCACGCTGATGGGCAGGGGCAGCTTGCCGGTGGTGTCGCTGGAACGCGCGTTGGGGATCGATATCGACGAGGGCCAGGCCGAATCGGTCGGCGGACTGGTGATCCAGGCGTTGAACGATCTGCCCAACGAAGGACAGCGCGTGGAATTCGAGCGCTTCGACGTCGTGGTCAAAAAGATGAAAGGCCCGCGCATCGTGCTGGTGCGCGTGTATCCGAAGATCTTCGACGACGAAGGCGGTTGAGCCGCGCCCAAGCAGCCGTCAACTACGCGGCACGCCATCCTCCACCAACACCGCAATCGGCATCGCCGCGAGGGCATCGCGCAGATACAGCAGACCGTTCTCGTCGACCTTCGGCGCCGCCGGACTGAGCCAGTCGAACAATGCGCGGGCGGATAGATCGGCCGGCATTTCGATTGCCGTATCCGCCCACTTCGCCGGATCGACCATCGGCAGATCGCTGTCGTCGCCGAGCAGGCCGGCAGCGAGCCGGCTCGCCACCACCACGGCCCATGCATTGCCGTCACGCCGCGCAAACGCAATCACATTCGCAGCGTGCTCGCCGCGCAGCGCGAGCGGCAGATACGCGCTTTGACTCAGCAATTCCGGCAAGTGCGCACGCAACGCCAGCACGCGTTGCACCACGGCGAGCTTCACGCGTCCATCGCGCCAGCCCGGCAGGAATTCCGATGGCGGTGTCTCAGCCAGCCATGCCGCACGTCGGTCGAAATCGACCGGCCGGCGATTGTCCGGATCGACCAGACTGAAGTCCCACAACTCGGTGCCCTGGTAAAGATCAGGAATCCCAGGCGATGCCAGGCGCAACACCGTCTGCTGCAAACTGTTGAGCGCACCGGCGCGGCCAATCCGCGCGACGAACCCGGACAGCTCCTTCAGGAACCCGTCGCGCCGCTGCGGCGCCAGGATGTCGAACAGGAACTCACGGCAACCCGCTTCGTAGGCCTCGTCCGGCGCGAACCAACTGGTTTGCAGCTTCGCTTCGCGCAGCGCCTTCAATTGCCATCGCGCGACGCGCTCGGCCAGCTCCTTGACGCCCGCCGCGTCGTCCGGTTGCAGCGCTGGTGGCCAGCAGCCCACCAGCGTCTGATACAGCATCGCTTCTGCGGCGGGGCCGGGCGCCCACGCGTCGCTCTTGTGCTGGCTCACGCTGCTGATCGGTTTGCCGTCGTGCGCACGCCGATGCGGCGCATTCAACGTGGACCACGCGCGCAACGTCGCGCCCCAGTCCTGGGCGATCTCGCTCAACACCGCGAGGCGCGCACGCACATCTTCGCCGCGTTTGTGATCATGCGTGGCCGTGGCGAGCAGCGCATGGGGAAAGCGCTGCGAACGCTCCAGATTGCCCTCGTGGAACTGCTCGACCGACAACGCGAACTCGCCCGGGTCCGAGCCGACTTCGTTGCGCGACAGCAGCCGGCCGTAGCGATAGCACGCGGTATCCTCGATCGCCTTTGCGGAAACCGGCGCGGTCAGTTGCGAGAACAGTGTCTGCGCGGTGCGTCGCGATGGCCCCGCGTGGCTCGGTGGCGCACCGTTTTGCGCGCTCTGCTGCGGCGCGCCGCCACGGGTGCCGGGCGCGTCTTCGGCACTGCCGCCGAGCCATGCGCTCACGCGTTCCAGCGTCGCATGGTCCGCACGCGCCAGCGCCGCTCGCGCGCTGGCTAGCGCCTGTTCGAAGTAGACGTCGTCGGCGGCGCTACGCAAGCCGTTCTGCGGATAGATCCGATACACCGGAAAATGCACCACCAGTTCAGCCAGCACGCGGCGCAGCGTCGTGAACGTGAAGTCGCGCGTCACCAGCGAGTCGCGGGCAATCCGGTGCAATGCGCGTGCGGCGCGGTCCAGTTCCGCCGAGAGATTTTCCGCGAGGATCTTGCGGCGCGCGGCCAGCGCTTCGTCGGCAAAACGCGGGCTGCGGCCGGTGAGTTCGGCCCATGTTTGCGCAAGCGGTTCGGCGCCGGCAGGATCGTGCAGCAGCGCGCCCACGTCGCTCATGAAATCGTAGCCGGTCGTGCCGTCCACGGGCCAGTCGTCGCGCAGCGGTTCGCCGCACCCGAGAATTTTTTCGACCACCACATACGGCGCGGTGTCGCGCAATTCCGTGAGCCGTTGCCGCAACCGTTGGCAGTACTCACGAGGCTCGGCGAGACCGTCGACGTGATCGATCCGCAAGCCGTCCACCACACCCTCCTGATACAGACGGAAGACCAGCGCATGCACGGCGTCGAACACTTCGGGCCGTTCCACGCGCACGCCGGCCAATGTCGAGATGTCGAAGAAGCGCCGCCAGTTCACTTCATCGGAAGCGGTGCGCCACCATGCAAGGCGAAAGTGCTGCCGCTCGATCAGCCGATGCAAACGGTCGCGCGGCACCGGATCTTCGGGTACATAGGCCTGCAACGCGAACTCGATCGCCGCGTCGCCGTTTTGCGCGACGAACTCGCGCAGCTCGTCGCGCCCTTCGACGGCGCGTGACTGATCATTGGGCTGCGTCGTCAGTCCCTGGAAGCGCTCGGCGAGCGCACCGAGATCGGGACGGTCGGCGCTTTGCAGGATCGACGCGTATTCGACCGGGCACACCGGAAAGACGTGCGGGCCGTAGCCGATATAGAAGCGTCCGCTGTCGGCCGCGAAATGCAGCGCGATGCGGCCCGCCGCGAGTTCCTCGCCGTAGGGCGCGCCGAGCGTCGGCAGCAGCACCTTGCCCCGCAACGCTGGATCGGGTGAATGCCAATCGACGTCGAAATGGCGTGCGTACGCGCTGTGGCGGCCCCATTCGAGGATGTCGAGCCACCACGCGTTGCCAGAACCGCCGATGCCCATATGGTTTGGCACCATGTCGACGATCAACCCCATCCGGTGCGCGCGCAGCTTGTCGACGAGGCGCTTGAGGCCGGCCTCTCCGCCGCATTCGGCGCTGACCTGGGTGTAATCGACGGTATCGTAGCCGTGCGTGGAGCCCGGCTCGGCGGTCGTGATCGGCGAAGCGTACAGGTGGCTGATGCCGAGCGCAGCGAAGTAGTCGACGTGCTGCGCGGCATCGTCGAAGGTGAAGCCTCGATGGAACTGGAGGCGCAGCGTGGAGCGAGGGACGGTCATGGCGTGTCAGGCTCCGAAGAAGCGTTGGAAGAAGGAGCGCGAGCCGCGGCGCGACGCGCGCGATCGACCGCCAGCAGGCGATCGTTGAAGCTGTCGTCCTCGAACAGCTCGCTGACCGGCAACGCGAGGCGACGTCGCCAGTTCGGATGCTCGTCGATCGAACCAGGCAAGTTCGGCTGATCGACCAGCGCGAGCAGATCTTCGAGCGGAAAGGTGACGAGGGGCCCAGGGGTGGCCGCGACGAACGCGAGCGCTTCGTCGACGGGCGGGCTGTCGAGCGGCGGCGGGCCGACGTCCTGCGCGGCCACGCCGGCCTGCTGGAACGCGCGCCACAAGCCGGCGCGGTCTTGCGCGCGTTCCTCCTGAGCGGCCTCTTCAGGGTCGCGGCCATCGGCGCGCGCCATCGTCTGGCCGATCCGGTTGCGCCACGTGATGTCGCTGCCGCGCCACCAGCCGGCCACGGTCGGCAGATCGTGCGTGGTGGTGGTGCCGACCGCATTGCGGTCCCACTTGCGCGGCGGCTTGAAACCGTGGCCGTCGTGCGCGCACTCGAACCACAGTACGCGAATCCCGGCGATGCCGTGTTCGTCGAGCCGCTCGCGAAAGCCCGGCGGCACGGTGCCGAGATCCTCGCCGATCACGATCGCGCGGTGTCGCCACGATTCGAGCGCGATCAGGCGCAGCAGGTCTTCGAGCGGATAGCGCAGATACGCGCCGTTGCGCGCGCTGTCCCCTTCGGGCACGAGCCACAGACGCCGCAGGCCGAGAATGTGATCGATGCGGACACCGCCAGCATGCGTAAACGCCGCACGCAGCATATCGATGAACGCGGAGAAGCCCTGCGTGCGCATCGCGCGTGGCGAGAATGTGGTGAGTCCCCAAGCCTGGCCGGCCTGGTTGTACAGGTCCGGTGGCGCGCCGACCGACACGCCTTGCAGCATGTCGTCGCAATACGACCATGCGTGGCTGCCGGCGCTATCGCACCCGACCGCGAGGTCGGCGATCAAGCCGACCGCCATGCCGGCCTCGTGCGCCGCATGCTGCGCGTGCGAAAGACCCTTCGCGGCGAGCCATTGCAGGAACAGATGGAAGGTGACTTCGTGGCGATTGGCTTCGGCGAACGCTTCGACCTCCGCGCTGCGCGGGTCGCGCAACGGCTCGGGCCAGTTGCGCCAATGGCCATCGCCGCCTTGTGCGAGTTGCGCGGCGTGCAGCGCTTCGAAACGCGCGTGATCTTCGAGCGCGCGGCCGGCGCGCTCGCAGAAGCCGTGGAATTCCAGTGCGCGCGGTGTGTCCCGCGCACGCTCGTTCGCGCAGAATTGCTCGTAGAGCGCGCGCAGCACCTTCAGCTTCAGCGGCATCGCGTTGGGCCAGTCGATCAGCGGCAGATCTTCGAGTGCCGACCATCTGTCGGTGGCCTGCGTGGCTTCGAGCGCGGCGCGCGCCGCGTTCGCGCCGAACACCGCGGCGGGATCGATATGCGCGACGTTCAACCACAGGCGCGACGACGGCGAATACGGGCTGAAGCGCTCCGGCTGTGCGCTGAACATCGCGTGCGTCGGACTGATGGCGAGCGCGTGCGCGCCACGCTGCGCGCTTTCGACAGCGGTCCGCGCGAGCGCCGAATAGTCGCCGATGCCGCCGTCACCGATACGCCGCAAGCCGTACAGTTGTGCGGCGACGCCCCACAGCGGCGGCGTGGGCGCGGCGCGCTCGCGTTCGCGCTCGTACTCGGTGCCGTGTTGCAGCGTGCGCCACGCGTCGTCGACGGTGTAGCAGCGCGACGGCGCGACGGCCAACGTCACGCGCTGCTCGTTGATGACGAAGGTGTGATAGCCGGGTTCGTCGATTGGCGCGAGCAAGGCCTCCTCGCCTTTGGGCGCCGTGAAGCGGCCATCGATGATCGAGCCGCTTTCGAGTTCGATCCGATAGTGGCTGCCCGATTTGATTGCGGCGGCGGGCAGCGCGATGCCGCGCCCGACCTCCGCGGTCATCAGCGGCGGCATCTTGCGGCCCGATAGTTCGGCCTCCAAAGCAGCGGCGCTATGGCGGATTTGCGTGGCATTGCCGCAAGGCAGCCCCATTCGTTCGAGCAGCACCGCGAGCGTATGCTCGGGTACCTGCTGGGTCGCATGGTACGCGTCCTGCCACTGCACCTCGAAGCCGGCGTGGGTGGCGAGCGTGGCGATCGTGTCGCCGGAGCGTCGGGTAGTCACGCGCGGCGCTCCGGTTGGCTCGCGATGCGGGCATCGTGGCCGATCGCATACTCGCTGATCTCGCCGGTCAACCACGCGACGAACGTGTTCGGCGGCAACACGCCGACGTCGATCTGCTCGCGCACGCGCGGCGGCGTTTCGAAGATCACTTTGCCGGCCGGCACGTTGTCGAACGCGACGCGGTCCTTCGACAGATTCAGCGCGATCGACAACGTTTCGCCGTCACCCAGTTTCCAGCGAGCGATCAACGCATTGGCATCGCCGCCGTCGGCGACGCTCAGCACGCTCGCGCCGAGCGCCTTGCTGTGTTTCAGGCGCGGCGTGATCAGTTTGGCGCGCACGGCGAGTGCCGACTTGTAGAAGTGCATCCAGTCGAGCCGGTCCGGCACGTCGCCATCGCGTGGCGCGCACGCGTCCTCAGGTGCGGGCGGCGACGACGCGGCGAACGTACTGGCGTCGTTCGGATCCGGAATTTGCGCACGGCGCTTCTCGTCGCTGAACGACGAAAAGCGCGCGAATTCGCGGCGCCGTCCTTCACGCACGGCGTCGGCGAGTTCGCCGGTGTGGTCGGTGAAGAACAGGAACGGCTGGGTCGAGCCGTATTCCTCGTCCATGAACAGCAGCGGGATTTGCGGCGACAACAGCAGCAGGCCGGTGGCGGCGCGCAAGGCAGCGTCCGAGGTCAGCTTGCGCAGCCGCTCGCCGAATGCACGGTTGCCGATCTGATCGTGATTCTGCAGGAACATCACGAACGACGTCGGCGGCAGATGCCGGCTCGATTCGCCGCGCGGCGCGCCACCGTGAATCGGCGACGGGTCGCCCTGATACGCGAAGCCTTCCGACAGCACCCGCGCGAGGCGGCGGATCGGCTGGTGCTCATACGCGTGGTAGTAGCCTTCCGTTTCGCCGGTCAGCAGAACGTGCAGCGTGTTGTGCGCGTCGTCGTTCCATTGCGCATCGAAATGCGTGCCCAGCAGGCTCGCCGTGTTGTGCTCGTTTTCGAGTACCAGATGCACGTACCGGCCATGCTGCACACTCGCGCGGATATGCTCGGACAGCACGCGCAGCCACGCGTGATTGTCGATTGCGTGCACCGCGTCGAAACGCAGTCCGTCGATCCGGTATTCGTTAATCCAGTACACTGCGTTATCCGTGAAGAAATCACTCACTTCACTACGGTCGAAATCGATCGCCGGACCCCACGGCGTATGTGTGCCTGCACGGAAAAACGGGCGGGCATACGTGTCCAGATAGTTGCCGTCGGGGCCGAAGTGGTTGTAGACCACGTCGAGAAAAACCATCAGGCCGAGACCGTGCGCGGCGTCGATCAGCGCTTTCAGTTCATCGGGGCGGCCATAGGCGGAATCGGGTGCATACGGCAGCACGCCGTCATAGCCCCAGTTGTGCTTGCCGGGGAAGTCGTTCAGCGGCATCAGCTCGATCGCGGTGACGCCGAGCGCGGCGAGCGCCGGCAAGCGTTGCATCACGCCCGCATAGCCGCCCATCGCACCCACGTGCAACTCGTACAGCACCGTTTCCTCCCACGGCCGGCCGTGCCAGCTCGTGTGCTCCCAATGGTATGCGCGCGGGTCGATGACTTCGCTCGGTCCATGCACGTCCTGCGGCTGAAAGCGCGAAGCCGGGTCGGGCACCGTCTGCCCGCCGTCGAGCCGCAAGCGATACAGCGTGCCCGCGCCGCACTCCACGGTGGCTTCGAACCAGCCGTTGCCGCTGGGCGTCATGTCGTGCGCGCCTTGTGCCGGGCCGTTTTCGACGACGACCTGCACGGTCTTGCACGAAGGCGCCCAGAAGCGAAATCGCGTGCGCGGTCTGGTGCCCGCGGCGCCCAGCAATTGTGCGCTGAACGGCAGGCAATGCGCGTGATGATGTGCGTGAGGATCAATCGGACTTTCGGACATGATTCTTCACCATTCGAATGGGCCGTCGAGCCGCGTGTCACGTGTGGATCGCGTTTGCGATTTCGCACGTGCGATGGCGCGGCCGCCTGCCTGCTGTTCGTGCCACGATGTCGTTGGTGTTGTCATCGTGTGGTTACTCAACTGCCCGGCGACGCATCGCTGCTGGACGCATGCGCACCCGGACCGGGCGGTAGCGCCGTCAGGAGCCGCGGCCCGTGCTGCGCGCCGGCCTTCCAGCCGGCCTGCCAGTCCGCTTCGCCCACCGGCTGCGCGGCCAGAATCACGAGGCCATGCGCGGCGACTTCGACCTCCGGCACCGCCAGCCGATGCGGCGCGCTGTCCGGTTCCGCGGTGTCCAACAGCACATGCCATTCCAGGTGCGGGGCGGGCGGTGTGAAACGCAGCATGTCCTCGTTTGCGTTGAGCATCATCAACAATACTTCTGTTTCGCCATTCAAGCCTGGACCGGCGCGGCGCAACGTGAACGCGCGGCCTTCCGGGTCCTGCCATGCTTCGATCGTCAGCGGGTCGCCGTGTTCGTCGAACCAGCCGACATCGAACAGGCCCGGCAACACTTCACGGTCGCCGAACAGGAAGCGCGTTTCGCGCAAGAGCGGATGGTGCTTGCGCAGCGCCATCACCCGCGCGACAAAGTCGGTCATCTGGCGGCTGTCGGGTGAGGCCGCGCTCGTCCAGTCGAGCCACGATGTTTCGTTGTCCTGGCAGTACGCATTGTTGTTGCCGTTCTGGGTGCGCAGCGCTTCGTCGCCGGCCAGCATCATCGGCGTGCCGAGCGCGATCAGCAGCGTGGCGATCAGCGAACGGGCCACGCGCTGGCGCGTGGCGAGAATCGCGGGATCGTCGGTCGCGCCTTCGACGCCCCAGTTGCGGCTGCAATTCTCGTTGTGGCCGTCGTTGTTGTCTTCGAGGTTGGCTTCGTTGTGCTTACGTTCGTAAGCCGCGACGTCGGCCAGCGTGAAGCCGTCGTGCGATGTGATGAAATTGATCGATGCCCACGGCTTGCGGAAACGCCGGTTGAACAGATCGGCAGAGCCGGTCAGACGCGCGGCGAGATCGGGCCGCAAGCCGGCGTCGCCGCGCCAGAAGCGGCGTACGGTGTCGCGAAAGCGGTCGTTCCATTCGCTGAAGCCCGGTGGATGGTTGCCGAGCTGATAGCCGCCGGGGCCGATGTCCCATGGCTCGGAGATCAGCTTGCGTTGCGACAGGATCGGGTCCTGGCGCAACGCGTCGAAGAAGCCGGAGCCGGGGTCGAAGCCATGTTGCTCGCGGCCGAGCGTCACGCCGAGATCGAAGCGGAAGCCGTCGATATTGAACGCCGTCGACCAGTAGCGCAGCGAATCCATCACCATCTGCAGCACGCGCGGATGCGCCAGGTTCACCGTGTCGCCGCAGCCGGTGTCGTTGATGTGGTGGCGCTCGTCGCCGGGGATCAGGCGATAGTAGCTGGCGTTGTCGAGGCCGCGCCACGAGACGGTCGGGCCCATTTCGTTGGCCTCGCAGGTGTGGTTGTAGACCACATCGAGAATTACTTCGATGCCGGCCGCGTGCAACTGGCGCACGGCGATGCGCATTTCGTCGAGCCGATGCGTGCTCAGATAGGATGGTTCGGGCGCGAAGAACGCGGCGCTGTTGTAACCCCAGTAGTTGCGCAGGCCGCGCTCCACCAGGAAGCGGTCGTTGAGAAACGCGTGGACGGGCAGCAATTCGACCGCGGTCACGCCGAGCTTCAGCAGATGCTCGATGAACTCTGGCGAGGCCAGCGCGGCGAACGTGCCGCGTTCGTGCTGTCGCAAATCGGCGCGCAACATCGATACGCCGCGCACATGGGTTTCGTAGATGATGGTCTCGCCCCACGGCACATTCGGGCGCGTGTCGTGCGACCAGTCGAACGCTTCGTCGACCACGACGCACTTCGGCATGGCCGGCGCCGAATCGCGGCGGTCGATCGAAAGATCGGCGCGATTCGAGTGCACGCGATAGCCGAACAGCGCATCCGACCAGCGAAACTGCCCGACCAGTTTGCGCGCATACGGATCGAGCAACAACTTGTGCGGATTGAAGCGATGTCCCTGGTACGGCTGATACGGACCGTGCGCGCGAAAGCCGTAAGCGGTGCCTGGGTGCGCGTTCGGCAGGTAGCCGTGCCAGATTTCGTCGGTGCATTCGGGCAGCGCGAATCGGCGGATTTCCTTGCGGCCGGTGGGATCGAACAGGCATAGCTCGATTTGCTGCGCGTTCGCCGAGAACACCGCGAAGTTGACGCCGAGGCCATCCCAGCTCGCACCGAGCGGATACGGCGAACCGGGCAGAAGCCGGTCGGGCATGGCATGCGACATGATCCCCTTTCCTGTTCTGATTTATTGAACGCTATCGTGGGTCCTCATGCGACGAGCGCGCGGCCAGCAGTCACCGCGCGCTCGCGTGACCACGCGTCAGATCACTCGGCGCGCAGCACGATCGTCGCCAGCGGCGGCAATACCAGCGAAGCGGAGTGCGGCCAGCCGTGGCTCGAGATCGCGTCGGTATGAATCACGCCGCCGTTGCCCATGTTGGAGCCGCCGTACACGCTGGCATCCGTATTCAGCACTTCCTCCCAACGTCCGCCGCGCGGCATGCCGAGGCGATACCCGCCGCGCGGCACGGGCGTCATGTTGCAGACCACCACGAGTTCCCGGCCGGCGCCGTCGGTGCGGCGATAGGCGAACACACTGTTGGAGGCGTCGTCGCCGATCAGCCATTCGAAGCCGCCCGGCTCGCTGTCGAGCCGATACAGCGCGGGCTCCTTGCCATACAGACGGTTCAGGTCGCGCACCAGCTTCTGCACGCCGTGATGATTCGCATCGTCGAGCAGATGCCAATGCGGCGACCCGTCGTGATCGAACTCCGCCATCTGGCCGAATTCGCCGCCCATGAACAGCAGCTTCTTGCCGGGATGCGTCCACATGAAGCCGAAGTACGCGCGCAGGTTGGCGAAGCGCTGCCACGCGTCGCCGGGCATCTTGCCGAGCAGCGAGCCTTTGCCGTGCACCACCTCGTCGTGCGAGAGCGGCAGCACGAAGCGCTCCGAGTACGCGTAGACCATGCCGAATGCCATGTTGTGGTGATGGTATCGCCGATAGACGGCGTCCTCGTGCATGTAATGCAGCGTGTCGTGCATCCAGCCCATGTTCCACTTGAACTGGAACCCGAGGCCGCCATCTTCGAGCCGCGCCGTCACGCCCGGCCACGCGGTCGATTCCTCGGCGATCGTGATCGCGCCCGGCGCGCCCGGCACATAGCCGACTTCATGATTGAGCCGCTTCAGGAACGCAATCGATTCGAGGTTTTCGCGGCCGCCGTAAATGTTCGGCACCCACTCGCCGGCGGCGCGCGAATAGTCGCGATACAGCATCGACGCGACCGCATCCACGCGCAAGCCGTCGACGTGATAGCGCTTGAGCCACGCCAGACCCGACGCGATCAGGTACGCGCTCACCTCGTGGCGGCCGAGGTTGTAGATCATCGTGTTCCAGTCCTGGTGATAGCCCTCGCGCGGGTCGGCGTGCTCGTAGAGCGGCGTGCCGTCGAAGTCGATCAGACCGTGCGCGTCGTTCGGAAAATGCGCGGGCACCCAGTCGAGGAACACGCCGAGTCCGGCTTCGTGCGCACGGTTGACGAACCGCGCGAACTGCTCGGGTTTGCCGAAGCGCGCGGACGGCGCGAACTGCCCGAGCGGCTGATAGCCCCACGATCCGCCGAACGGATGCTCCGCGATCGGCAGGAACTCGATATGCGTGAAGCCCATGCCCTTCGCGTACGGAATCAGGCGCTCGGCAAGCTCGTCCCAGTCGAGGCCGCGCTGACCTTCTTCGGCGATGCGCAGCCACGATTCGGCGTGCACTTCGTAGATCGAGATCGGCGCGTGCGCGGTCTGCTTGTCGGCGCGCGACTGGAGCCAGTCGTGATCGGTCCACGCAAACTGTTCGATCTCGTCGACATGCGCAACCACCGATGCCGTGCCCGGCGGCCGTTCCGATTGCATCGCGCACGGATCGGCTTTCAGCGGCAGCGGATGGCCGTCGCGCGCCAGCAGCTCGTATTTGTAGCGCGTGCCCGCGCCGATACGCGGCACGAACAATTCCCACACGCCGGCCTGATGGCGCAGGCGCATCGGATGACGGCGACCGTCCCACGCGTTGAAGTCGCCCACCACCGACACGCGCCGCGCGTTCGGCGCCCACACGGCGAAGCGCACGCCGGGCACGCCGTCCACTTCCATCGGGCGCGCGCCAAGGCATTCGAGCACCGCGTACGGATCGCCGCCGGCGAGGCGCCCCAACGGTTCGTCGCCGAGCACGGGACCAAATGAATAGGTGTCCTCGATTTCCTGCACCACGCCGTGCCAGTCGACCCGCAAGCGGTACGGCGCCGCGGACGTGACGCGGCCGGCGAACAGCCCCGGCCGCAACTGTTCGAGTTCGCCGAGCGTGGCGCCGTCGGCGCGCGCAATCACGGTGACGTGCGTGGCATTGGGCAACAATGCGCGCACCACCGCACCCGCGTTGGTCCGGTGCAGTCCGAGTTGCGAGAACGGATCGGGGTGGCGTGCTTCGACGAGCGCGTCGACATCAAGTGGGTGGAGGCCTGCGGCCGGATCATGCTCACTCATAGTCGCCCTCGGCCGGGTTAGGCGGGGTGGCGGCGCGTGGCGCCGCGGTTGATGGTTCATGCTGCACCGGTGCGCCGGTATCGCCAAGCAGACGGCTCGTGAGCGCGGCGAGGCCACGCACCGGCAAGCTGAGCCACGTCGGACGGTTGGCCGCTTCATAGCGGATTTCGTACGCGGCCTTTTCGATCAGGAACAGATCGAGCAGTGCCTGTTCGGCTTCCGGGGCCACCAGCGGGGTCGGCGCATCGGCAATGGCGGCCCGGTACGCGGCGTGGAACGTCGAGGTCGCATGCGCACGGAACCGGTCGAACAACGCCCGCTTGCGATCGGCGGTCTGTTGCGGCGCGCTTTCCATGGTGGACTGTGCGGCCGCGCTCGCATACGACAACGAACGTATCAGGCCGGCCACGTCGCGCAGCGGACTCGACTTCTGCCGGCGCTCTTCGAGCGAACGCGCCGGCTCGCCCTCGAAGTCGATCAGATAGGCGTCGCCCTGCGCGACCAGCACCTGGCCGAGGTGGAAGTCGCCGTGAATGCGGATACGCAATGCGCTCGCGTCGGCCGGCACCAGCTCGTCGACGGCCGCGACGAGCGCAGCGCGCCGGTCGATCAGGCTTTGCGCGAGCGCCTGGGTCTCAGGATCGCTCATCTGTTCGATGCGCGGCGCGAGCAGATCGAGCGCGCTCGCGAGCATCGCCTGCGTGCCGTGGAGCCACGCCTTCACATGCGCGGCGTTGGCCGGCTCCGGCGCAAATGCCGGGTCGTCAGTCGGTGAGGCGAGCGCCACGTGCAGCTCGCCAAGACGCTTGCCGATGATGCCGGCCAACTCGCTGTAGCCTTCCATCAGAATCGCTTCGTTGCTGCGGTCGGGGGCCGCCTGCGTTTCCGTATCGACGGCAATCGCGAGCTCATCCACCGAGCGGCGCAGATAGTCCAGCGACCAGTTCCACGCATCGCCCTGGTTGTCGATATAGCCTTGCAGGATCGCGAGCGTATGCGGCACGCCTTCGGGATCGAAGCGCACCACTTCGCCATACAGCGGCGGGGTGTTCGCGTAGCCGAGCTGGGTCAGGTAGCGGCTGATTTCCGCTTCCGGATGAATGCCGCTGACGAGCCGGCGCACCAGCTTCAGCACCGCGGCATCGGCAACGATCAGCGAGCTGTTGCTCTGCTCGGCCGCAAGCCAGCGAATCTCCGGCCGCTCGCCGAGGTTCTCGAGGTCGGCGAAACGCTCGGTCGGCAGGAACCTGATCTCGCTCTTCTGCACGGTCGGCACCACCGCGCGTTCGCGCAGCTTGCGCAACACGCCGTGAGCGAAGATCGGCAGCGAGAACGCATCGGTCAGAAGGCCGACGTTGCGGCCGCGCCGCACGCGCGCCAGCGCCAGTTGCATGAAGAGCGGCGTGGTGGTCTCACCGCCCCACGTGATCGCGATCGGCACCACGTAGCGCTCGGTGTGCTTGCCCACATCCGCTTCGATTTCGGTGAACGCGAAGCCGCCGTTCGGAATCGTGGTCAACGCGGCGAGCCGCACCGCGTGCATCTTCTGATCCTTCGACGCGAACCAGCGGCGCCGGCTCAGCCACGAAGGCAACACTTCGGATTCGAGCAGGCGCACGTTTTCCGGCGTCGCGCCGGTTTGCCCTTCGCGGATCACGATTGTGACGAATTCCGGCAGCGGTTCCGAATGCGCCTGTGCCCACGTCGGACGCTGACCGCCCTCGCACAGCATGAACCACAGGAAGCCGTACGGCGGGAACGTCAGCAGATAAGTCAGCTGGCCGATCGCGGGGAACACCGAATCGGCGGTCATTTCGATCGGCATGGCGCCATTGAACTCGGACAGATCCAGCTCGACCGCTTGCGGCGCACGCGACAGATTGGCCACGCAGAGGATCGGCGGCTGGTCCGGCATTTCACGCAGATACGCGAGAATCTTGCGGTTCTCCGGCTTCAGGAAGCGAATCGTGCCGCGCCCGAAGGTCTGCTTCGCGCGCCGTGTGGCGAGCATGCGCCGGGTCCAGTTCAGCAGCGAATGCGGATCGCGGCTTTGCGCCTCGACGTTGACGGCGTCGAAGCCGTATAGCGAACCCATCACCGGCGGCAGCACGAGTTGTTCCGGATCGGCTCGCGAGAAGCCGCCGTTGCGATCCGACGACCACTGCATCGGCGTGCGTACGCCGTCGCGGTCGCCGAGGTGGATGTTGTCGCCCATGCCGAGTTCGTCGCCGTAGTAGATCACGGGCGTACCGGGCATCGACAGCAGCAGCGAATTGATCAACTCGATGCGGCGGCGGTCGCGTTCCATCAGCGGCGCGAGGCGGCGCCGAATGCCGAGATTCAGCCGTGCGCGCCGATCGCTCGCATAGGTATTCCACAGATAGTCGCGCTCCGAATCCGTGACCATTTCGAGCGTCAGTTCATCGTGATTGCGCAGGAAAATCGCCCACTGGTTCGACGCGGCGAGGTCCGGCGTTTGCCGCATGATGTCGGTGATCGGAAAGCGGTCCTCGCTCGCGATCGACATGTAGATGCGCGGCATCAGCGGGAAGTGGAATGCCATATGGCATTCGTCCTCTTCGCCGAAATATTCCTTCACGTCTTCCGGCCACTGGTTCGCTTCGGCGAGCAGCATCCGGTTCGGATACTCCGCGTCTATGGTCGCGCGGATCTTCTTGAGCACCGCGTGCGTTTCCGGCAGGTTCTCGTTGTTGGTGCCTTCACGTTCGACCAGATACGGCACCGCGTCCAGACGCAGCCCGTCGATACCGAGATCGAGCCAGAAGCGCATCACCTGCAGCACTTCTCTGAGCACCGCCGGATTGTCGAAGTTCAGATCGGGCTGATGCGAGTAGAAGCGGTGCCAATAGTAGGCGCCCGCCACCGGATCGTGGGTCCAGTTCGACGGCTCCGAATCGATGAAGATGATCCGCGTTTCCGGGTACTTCTGATCGGTATCGGACCACACGTAGTAGTTGCGGTGATTGGAGCCCGGCTTCGCGCGGCGCGCGCGCTGAAACCACGGGTGCTGGTCCGACGTGTGGTTGATCACCAGCTCGCTGATCACGCGAATGCCGCGGGCGTGCGCTTCCTGGATGAAGCGTTTGACGTCCGCGATCTGGCCGTAGTCGGGGTGCACGCTGCGATAGTCGGCGATGTCGTAGCCATCGTCGCGGCGTGGCGACGGATAGAACGGCAGCAGCCAGATCGCGTTCACGCCGAGTTCGGCGATGTAATCGAGCTTCGCGATCAGGCCGGGGAAATCGCCGACGCCGTCGTTGTTGCCATCGAAGAACGATTTGATGTGCACCTGATAGATGATCGCGTCCTTGTACCAGAGCGGATCGTCGCTCAGCGTCGCCGGTTTGCCGCGCCGACGCGAGCGTGCCTTGACCGTACTACTGACGGCTGCGTCCGTTTCCACTGTCGACGCGCTGTGGGCTGGATCGTCGCGCTTCATGTCGCATCTTCCATATAGGGTGGTTCAGCGTCCGCGTGATCGGCGCTGCGGGAGTCGGCGTCGACTTCCTCCGGCCGTTCGGCGGGCAGGCCGCCGAGCGGCGCGATGCGCCAGATCGAGAATGGCTGGCCCGAGCCGAGTCGCACATGCTGCCAGCGGCCATGCCATTCGAAACGCGCGCCGGTCATCTGATCGGTCACTTCGAGTGCGTCGTGATCATGAAGATGCCAGTGCTGGAACGTCTCCCATGACAGTTCGATATCCGCGCCCTGTTCGTTGAACGGGTCGAGATTGATCGCGACGACGATCACATTGTCGCGCGCTTCGGTCGCTTTTTCGAACAGCAGGATGCTGTCGTTGTGCGCGGCGAGGAACGTCAGGCCGAGATGCGTTTGCAGCGCCGGGTTCACGCGGCGAATCCGGTTCAACGCACTGATTTCGCCGACGATATTGCCAGGCCGGTGCCAGTCCCACGCGCGCAGCTGATACTTCTCGGAGTCGAGATATTCCTCGCTGTTGGGCAGCGCGGCGGCCTCGCACAGTTCGAAGCCGCTATACGCGCCCCACGAGCCGGCCAGCGTCGAGGCCAGCGCGGCGCGAATCAGAAAGCCCGAGCGGCCCTGCGATTGCAGATGGCGCGGGTTGATATCCGGCGTATTGACGAAGAAATTCGGCCGGTAGAAATCACGCGCATCCGTTTGCGTGAGTTCGGTCATGTACTCGATGAAATCGCGCTTCGACTCGCGCCACGTGAAATAGGTGTAGGACTGCGCAAAGCCGATCTTGCCCAGCCGGTTCATCATGCGCGGACGCGTGAACGCTTCGGCGAGGAAGATCGTGTCGGGATAGCGCGCCCGCACGTCACCGATCATCCATTCCCAGAACGGCAGCGGCTTGGTGTGCGGATTATCGACGCGGAAAATGCGCACGCCCGCTTCGATCCAGAACACGATCACGTCGCGCAGCGCGAGCCACAGGTCGGGTTTGGCGTCGTGCGCGTAGAAGTCGGGATTGACGATGTCCTGATACTTTTTCGGCGGATTTTCCGCATAGCGCAAGGTGCCGTCCGGGCGCCACGCGAACCATGTCGGATGGTCCTTGAGCCATGGATGGTCCGGCGAGCACTGGATCGCGAAATCGAGCGCGATTTCGAGGCCATGCGCGTGCGCGTCGGCGAGCATCGCCTTGAAGTCGTCGAGCGTGCCGAGTTGCGGATGCACGGCGCTGTGGCCACCTTCGGCCGCGCCGATCGCATACGGACTGCCGACATCACCCGGCTGCGCGTTCAGCGTGTTGTTGCGGCCTTTGCGATTGGCCAGACCGATCGGATGGATCGGCGGGAAATACAGCACGTCGAAACCCATGTCGCGGATGCGCGGCAGTTTCGACGTGACATCGGCAAACGTGCCGTGGCGCGATTCGTCGTCGCTCATCGAACGCGGGAAGATCTCGTACCAGCTCGCGAAGCGCGCCGCGGCGCGATCCGCGTCGATCCTGTAGGTCACCGGATCGCGGCTCAGGAATGGCCGGTGGCGCGCGGCGGTCATCGCGGTCGCGGTGGCAGGCGCGAGAATCAGCGCGAGCCTGGTTTCGGCGTCGGCCTTCGTGAACAGCTTGACGATATGTTCGAGCGGCTCGGTGACCGCGCCGTCCGCTGTTTCGACTTCCGCGAGCACCAGCGCGAACAGATGCGCGGCTTCTTCGAGTTCGATCTCGACGGTTTGCCCCGCCTTCAGCTTCTTCTGGACGTGCTCGACCAGCGACGCGAAGTCGTCGCGCCACGCGATCACGGTGAACTCGTGACTGCCCAGCCGTTCGAGCGGAATGCGCGCTTTCCAGAGGTCGAGGCCGGCGGGTTGCGCGGGGGTCATCAGCACTTCGTGCCAGGCGGTTTCGTCGGCGGCGCGCCAGATCACGGCGGCGGCGATCTTGTCATGCCCGTCGGCGAAAATCGCGGCGCTGATTTCGGCGCGCTCGCCCACCACGCGCTTGGCCGCAAAGCGGCCATGGTCGACCGACGGCATGACGTTCTCGATCGCCACGCGCGGCGCGTTGAGCGCCTCGAGCACGGTCTTGTGGCCGCTGCGCTTGCTGTTTGGCTTGTCGACGGGCGGCGCGAGACAGATCGGCTTTTCCGTTACCGCGCGGAACAGGCGCACGGCGCCCGGCGCAAGCGTGAACGGCATCAACCCGGCAGGCTCGTCGCGCTCAGGCGCATCCAGCGGCACGAAACGCGTGAAGTTGCCCGGCACGCCCGCGAGGAAGCGCGCGGGATCGACGCGCACCGGTGCGCCCAGCTCGGGATTGATCGCGATCAGGATCGCTTCGGCGGCGTCGCGCAGGTCGGGCTGGTCGGCGCGCAGCAGTACCGCGACCGGTGCGCCGGGCCCGC
The DNA here is from genome assembly GCF_900019265.1 of Paraburkholderia ribeironis. GTDB lineage: Bacteria > Pseudomonadota > Gammaproteobacteria > Burkholderiales > Burkholderiaceae > Paraburkholderia > Paraburkholderia ribeironis. The sequence continues at coordinate 11,543 of NZ_CYGX02000021.1, read as the reverse complement.
TCAGCGGGCGCAATTCACCGTTGGCGTGCAGTGTGTTCGAGCGGCGCGCGAGCGCGTTCACATGCGCGACCTGTTTCGTGAGGTCGAACTTTTTCGCCTGGGCAGCGAGCGCGAACTGCGAGGCGTCGCCGCGCGTTTGCGACATCGGCTCGGTGATGCCGTATTCGAAGCCCATCGGCATCATCCAGCCGGTGCCGAACGCGGCCGATGTGAACAGCGCGCGCTGATAGGCCCGCTCGACGATGGCGGCGTCGTGGGCGTCGCTCAGCTCGGCGGCGAGTCGCGTGTCGTAAGGCGCTTCGGGGAAGGTGATCGGCGTGCCGATGCGCGCGAGCGCGGCGTGCTCCTCGACCATCCAGCTGGCGCGGAAATCCCACCAGCGCACCGACGAGAACACGCTATCGAAGCCCGCGCCTTCGAGGTCCGGCAGATCGTCACGCGCGAGTCCGGGCGTCGCGGCGAGCCAACGCAGGTCGGGATGCCGCTCTCGCACCGCGTCGCCAAGTTGCCGCCAGATGGCGGCCGGCACGCGATGCGGCGAATCGAACCGGAAGCCGCCGACGCCGGCGTCGGCGAGCGCCAGCAACTGTTGCGTCCACCAGATGAGCAGCGCGGCGCCGCTGGCCGGATCGTGGAAGTTCGCATACGCGACGTTATCCTCGCGATGCAGATGGCGCGGGTCGAGCCGCGCCTCTTCGGACTCGAATGGGTGGAACCAGCTGGCATGTTCGGCGTACAGCGCGCCATCGGCCGCCATCCGGTCGATCACCAGATCGACCAGCAAGCTCAAGCCATTCTGGCGGGCGGCGTTCGCGAGGGTGCGGATGGCTGCGGCGGCGGGCTGCCCGGCCTCGAACACCGGATGCAGCCGCGCGTGGTTGCCGACCAGCTGTCCGTGGCCCGCCCCACCTGGCTCGAACAGATTGCCGACCAGCGCATGATCGAAGCCCAGCGCGGCCGCGTGAGCGAACTGTGCAGGCCATGCATCGAGCGGCCCAACGAGGAGTGAATGAAAAAAGTAAATCCGCGGCGCGTACCCGTTTGGCGATTCCATCGGTCGTTTCCAGATTCGTCCTGCTGCGGTGTGGATGCAATTGGCATGCGATCACAGCGCTCATTGGGCTTCCAGAGAGGAATACCGCGCGATGCGTAAGCGAGGGCGCGTACTGGTCAATGTAGTGCAAAGATCGTCACGCCGCTGGCCAGTCGACGGTGCTTAGACGCCAGACGTCGTTTGCATCGGGCTGCTCAGCACATTGCGAAGCTAGAGCAAAGGGCGTGCCATGGGTGGTGATCCCGCATCGACCGGAGGGCCGGACGTGCGTTCTGAAGGGACCCGCGCGAGGGGGCGCCAGAAGCACCTCGCGCGATGACGCGCGCCCGGCGTGTAAAACTGGCGGGCGTCGTGCGGGTTTTACACGGCGCGTATCGCCGATGGTGTGATTGTCGCAACAAGCGAAGTTGCGGCGGAATCGTTTGCGTCAGCGGTGTCAGGATCCCAGCAACCCCGCCGCGATATTCACGCACAACCCCAGCACCGCAACATTGAAGTAGAACGACAGAATGGATTGCGCGAGCGCCGCGCGGCGAATCACACGCGAGCGCAGCACCACGTCGGAAGTCTGCGACGCCACCGCGATCGTGAACGAGAAATACAGAAAGTCCCAGTAGTTCGGTTCGAGCTTGTGATCGGGAAAGAGCAGGGCGGTCTCGTGGGCGTCGGCGTCGTAATGAAGCCGTGCGTAGTGCAGCGTGAAGATGGTCGGAATCAGAAACCATGCGCCAATCAGCGTGAGGCCGGTCAGCAGGTAATGCCATGCGGTCGATGCTCCAGCGGTCCCTTTTGCCGATGCCAGCTCCAGTACGATCGCGGCGATGCTGGCGACGGTCGCAAGACAGATTACGAATAGCACGACGCCGGCGTTTTCATCGTCGCGCACGGCGTATTCGCGGACCCGCTGCGCGTCGGCGGCGGCCATGTGCAGCCAGATCATCAACAGGTAGCTCCAGATGGCCGCGTCCCAGCCGATCAGCGCGCGTGCGATGGCACTCGTGTGCATGGGTAGCAGCAGCGCGACCGCGATGCCGATGACGAGGCCGATTACCGTGCGTGGCCGATTGCGCAGAACCTGTGGATAGTATTTGATAAGCATGTCATCAGGGTTGGAGGTCGTCGGTGTCGCGGATTCTACTCGCGCTTCTACTCGCGCTTTTACTTGCGCTTCGCACGCCATTTGTCGAATCGATGGGTCACAAGCTATAGTCTTTCGCAGTGGCCTTGCGTGCCGCTTTCAGTTGAAAGGCGATTGGCAGGCTGACTGTGCACCATGCAGGTACTCATGTGGGTATACAAGACCGCCAAAGCGGCGTCAGGAGGTTTGGGGAAGCGCAATCGAAGCGGCACTTGGGCGGCGTCACGCTGCCGCTGCGTAGTACATCGAAATGACTCACGATCGATTCACCGTCTGGAGTCCCCATGACAGATGTTCCTGAGAACAGCGATGCGCATCACGTCGTGACATATTCGGCCGCGCGCAGGGCATGGGTGCTCGGCGCATGCGCTGCCGCGGCGGCGCTCGCGTTTGGCGGTGCGGGCCGCGCGCCGTCCTGGATCGTCCCGGCGTTCGCTGATGCGCCAGCGGGCGGCGGCCTCGACGCTTTCCTCGCGCTCTCGCAGCGCCTCACCGGCCGCACCGGTTTCGACGCCGTACTCGGCAAACGCGTCTACGACAGCCTCGCCAAATCCGACAGCCAGTTCACGCAGCATGTCGCCGCGCTCAACACGTGGCTGCAAGGTCACGGCGGCGTGCCATCCGACACTGTCACGCAGGCTTTGCAGGTCGAGCAGCCGGTGCTCGCGAAAGCGGTGAGCGCGATCATGCGCGCGTGGTATCTCGGCCTGGTCGGCGATATGCCGCATGTGAATGTGGTCGCGTATGAGAAAGCGTTGATGTTCGATCCCGTCAAGGATGTGTTGACTATTCCGTCTTATTGCCGCGACGTGCCGTTCTATTGGGCGCAAAAGCCGTTGGGCGCGTGAACGTGTTCCTCTCATGCGTTTCGCATCATAGGGGTGAGTGGTTCGACGATGTGCCGGCACGCGATTCAGCAAGCGGCGATAGGCCTGTAGAAGAGGGTAACAATGGCGAACTCAAATTCGGCGGATATCGTCGTAGTCGGCTCGGGCGTCGCCGGCGGGTTGGTCGCGCATCAGATGGCGCTGGCCGGCGCGTCGGTGATTCTGCTCGAAGCCGGACCGCGCATTCCGCGCTGGCAAATCGTGGAGAACTTCCGCAACTCGCCGGCCAAGCTGGACTTCGCGACGCCATATCCGTCGACGCCTTACGCACCGCATCCCGAGTACGCGCCCGCCAATAATTATCTGATCCAGAAGGGCGATTATCCGTACGACTCGCAATATCTGCGGTTGGTCGGCGGCACGACCTGGCACTGGGCGGCCGCCACGTGGCGGCTGTTGCCGTCGGACTTCCAGTTGCACAAACTGTACGGCGTGGGGCGCGACTGGCCGTATCCGTATGAGACGCTGGAACCGTGGTATTCAGCGGCCGAACTGCAACTGGGTGTGTCCGGCCCGGATAGCTCGGTCGATCTCGGTTCGCCGCGCTCGAAGCCTTACCCGATGCGCCAGCTGCCGCTGTCATACATGGATCAGCGTTTCAGCGACGTGCTCAACGCGCGGGGCTTCAAGGTCGTGCCGGAGCCGGTGGCGCGCAACAGCCGTCCTTACGATGCGCGGCCAACCTGCTGCGGCAACAACAATTGCATGCCGATCTGCCCGATCGCCGCGATGTACAACGGCGTCGTGCACGCGGAAAAGGCCGAGCAGGCCGGCGCGAAGCTGATTCCCGAAGCGGTGGTGTATCGCGTCGAAGCGGACGACAAGGGGCTCATCACCGCGGTCCACTACAAGGACCCGCGCGGCAACAGCACGCGCGTCAGCGGCAAGCTGTTCGTGCTCGCCGCCAATGGCATCGAAACGCCGAAGCTGATGCTGATGTCGACCTCCGATAAATTCCCGCACGGCATCGGCAACAGTTCCGATCAGGTGGGCCGCAACCTGATGGATCACCCCGGCACGGGCGTCACGTTCCTCGCCAACGAACCGCTATGGCCCGGTCGCGGGCCGATGGAGATGACGTCGATCGTCAACTTCCGCGACGGCGCGTTCCGCTCGGATTACGCGGCGAAGAAGCTGCATCTGTCGAACGGCGTGCCGACCATGGCCGTGACCGCCGTTCTGCTGAAAAAAGGCCTGACCGGCGCGGAGCTCGACCGGCAGATCCGCGATCGCGCGGCGCGCACGCTGAGCATCAACAGCTTCCACGAACATTTGCCCGAGCCGCAGAACCGCGTGGTGCCGTCGGCGGATCACAGGGACGCGCTCGGCATCCCGCAGCCCGAGATCTACTATTCGATCAACGACTACGTGAAGAAGAGCGCCGCCAACACGCATGAACTGTATGCGCAGATCGCCGTGCTGTTCGGCGGCACCGAGGTGTCGTTCGACGACAACTTCGCGCCCAACAATCACATCATGGGCACCACGATCATGGGCCGCGATCCGGCGGATTCGGTGGTGGATGCGGACTGCCGCACGCACGATCACGCGAATCTGTTCATCGCCAGCAGCGGGGTGATGCCGAGCGCCGCGTCGGTGAATTGCACGCTGACGATTGCGGCCTTGTCGCTGAAACTGGCCGACAAGCTCAAGCGCGAAATCTGAGCCGTGACCGGAGAGCCACCATGACGAAGAACACTTCTCGCGTGCTACCCGATCATGCGCTCGTTCACCCCACGCGCCGCCGCCGTTGCACGATCACGGCACTGGCCGCGGCCTTCTCGCTGGTCGCGTTGTACGCCGCCTGGTACGAGGCGCACGGATCGAGCACGCCGCCTGACGATGAACTGCCGATTCCCCAGGCCCGCGCCGACGCCGCCACGCAACCGGCCAACGGCGAGGCGCTGTCGGCCACCGTGGCCGGCAGCGAGCTGATCAAGCGCGGTGAATACCTCACGCGCGCCGGCGATTGCGCGGCCTGCCACACGGCTGACAAGACGCGGCCGTTCGCGGGTGGCCTGCCGATCGACACGCCGTTCGGCACCATCGTGACGCCGAACATCACCCCCGATCCGACAACGGGCATCGGTCAATGGAGCGACGCCGATTTTCTGCGTGCGATGCATGAAGGCATCGGCAAGAGCGGCGAGCGGCTGTACCCGGCGTTTCCTTATGTCGAATACACCCAGGTCGCCGATCGGGACGTGCTCGCAATCCGTGCGTACCTGAACACGCTGACGCCGATCCACTACTCGCCGCCGCGCAACAGCCTGACATTCCCGTTCAATCAGCGCTGGCTGATGGCGTTCTGGAATCTGTTCAACTTCACCGAAGGCCGCTTCGTCCCCGATCCGAAGCAAAGCGCCGAATGGAATCGCGGCGCCTATCTGGTGCAAGGTCTCGCGCATTGTGAGGAGTGCCACACGCCGCGCAATTTCATGCAGGGTCTGAAGTCGAGTTCGCGCTTTGCGGGCGCGGTGCAGGCCGGCTGGCATGCGTTCAACATCACGCCGGACAAAGTGAGCGGCGTGGGCGACTGGCGCGATGACGAACTGATCGCGTATCTGTCGACCGGCGCGGCGCCGGGCCGTGCGAATGCAGCAGGTCCAATGGGCGAAGTGGTGGCCAACAGCACGCAGTATCTGACGCCGGTCGACCACCGTTCGATCGTGACGTATTTGCGCTCGGTGCCGCCGATCAGCGGCGGCGAATCACGCCCGCGCGACCAGTGGGGCCACCCGGCCGGCGACGTGACCGCCTTGCGCGGCACCACGATCACCGGGGTCAACGGCGCGCAGCTATTCGTGGCCAACTGCGCGACGTGTCATAGCTGGACCGGCCAAGGTATTGGCGCGAGCGAGCCGGGGGCCTATCCGTCGCTGATTCACAACTCGACGGTCGGCGCGAGCACTGCGAACAATCTCGCGATGGTGATCCTGCATGGCGTCAGTCGCACGACGACACACGCGGACGTGTTGATGCCCGCGTTCGGCAACCAGCTCAACGACAATCAGGTGGCCGCAATCACCAACTATGTGACCAGACAATTCGGCAATCCCCAATCGACCGTGACGGCGGACCAGATCGCCAAGCTCCGCGCGCAGCAATAGCGGCCGCCAAAACCATGGATTTCCGGTAAGGCCTGCCGGAAATGCACCGTTTTGGCGTCGTTTTGAGTCATCTTTGCTCATCTGCGCGGCAGGATACGAGAGGCACCGCGCATACGCTTTGGCGGGTGCCGCATTATCATGAGTGAATGGAAACTGTACTCGTCAACCCCGTCCAGCATCATTCAGCCAATGCGAACGGCCGCGACTTCGTGGTCGGTGATCTGCATGGCTGTGTCGATGCGTTGCGCTATCTGCTGAGCGTGATCGCGTTCGATCCGTCACGCGACCGGCTTTTTTCGGTCGGCGACCTGGTCGATCGCGGCGAGCATTCCGAGCAGGCTCTGGCGCTGCTCGACAAGCCGTGGTTTTTTGCCGTGCTCGGCAATCACGAAGACACGTTGTGCGGCGTCGCCGATGGACGTATGCGACGTGAATGGTGGTATGGAATCGGCGGTACGTGGGCGATGGGTTTGTCCGATGAACGCTTGCAGGAGTACGCGGAACCTTTGCGTACGCTGCCGCTCGTGCGTGTGGTTGGCAGCGGCAAGGAGCGCTTCAATATTCTGCACGCCGAATTTTTTGGCACGGACGCCGAACTCGACGCGGGCAATTTTTCCGTCGAAACCCGCGCACGGTTGTTGTGGGGACGCGAACTCGCGCTAGGCAACGGCGATCCGGCGCGGCAACGCGGACTCTCGCTGACCTATTGCGGCCATACGCCGATGCGCGACATCAAGCAGATCGGTTCTCAGGTGTACATCGACACCGGCGCATTCAGCCCCGACGGCAAGCTGACGATCGTGCAGCCTCAGGCGTTGCTCCGCTGGTCGATTTCGGTCGAGGAAGCGCGCGCCGAAGGTGCAGCGGCGCTGGCGCTGCCCTGAACCTGCGGACCGCGCGCCCGCTCGCGTAGTGTCCGACTTTTGCTCCGCGCCCCGCGATCAACCTACCTGGCTGAGTTCGAACACGATATCCACGCTCGCGCCGTTCCAGTTGTATTCCAGATACGCCGCGTGATGGCAGTCGCGCAGCAATGTGGTGCGGAACGCGGCGAGACACTCGCCTGCGTCATCGCGCACCGACGGATACACGATGCCCGGCGCGCCCGCCTCGCGCACGGCCCGGCCGAGCGCTTGTCCCGCCACATAATCGTTCGGCGACAAGACAGCGAGATCGAGTGAGGCGTCGTTACGCAGGTCGACCACCTCGCCTTGCGCCGCCACCGTGTAGAGACGCATCTGCTGGCGCATCGGCGGCTCGGCGGTCGCCTCCAGAAACTTTCCCGTGTGATAACGCGTTTCGGCGATCGCCGTGGCGCGCGAGCGGGCGCAATAGAACACGCCGTAGGTGCCGTCGGAGAAGCGGCTGCCGAGCGGATTCAGATGCGTCAACGCGGCCATGATCGGCCCATAGCCCGGTCCGAAGCGCCGCTCGTCGCGCGGCACCAGGTCGAGCTCGCCGATTTCGGTGCGCAGCCGGTCGTTGGTCATGGCTTCGAGCGCGTACAGCGCGTCGAAATCTTCCGGCGAGGCGACCCGGTCGAACAGATTGACGGCCGGAAAGCGCGTCGGGATCACGCGATACGCGGGCGACCAGTCGAGCGGCGCGGTGAGCCAGCGGTCCTGCCAATGCGGTTGTGTCACGCCCAGCCGCCTCGCATCGCGTCGAGATACTGGCGCACCGCAACGAGGTCGCTGATGTTGCCGGCCAGCATGCGGTCCAGCGCGCGGCGTCCGCCGAACGGCGGCGCGCTGTTGGGGCGTTTGATCCAGGTGTCGGCGGCGCTCGGTTGAGGCAGCAGGATTTGCAACGATTTGTAGATGCCAAGCAGCAGCGACAGGCGCTCGAGCGTATCGCGCCCGAGACGGGCCGTTTCTGGCGTCTGCTTCCATTTGAAGAAGGTGGAGCGGCCCGGCTTGCCGAGCAACACGATCTGCTCGTCGGCGTTCAGGTCCCAGTCGCTCGCGATACGGAAGAACGTGCGCAGGCCCGCCGCGGACATCTCCGTGAGCGAGGGGGCCGAAACGGGGCGGCGAATCGGCGCTTCGGGCGGGTCGAGGCGGGCAGCGTGAGCCATGGCTGGGTAAGTCCCTATATGTACTTGACGTTGATATTAGTCTAAATATGGATTTTTGCAAGGGAAAAGGGAATATAATGTCGGCTCGTCATACAGTCAAAAATCAGGAGAAGCAGCAGATGTGGGTTAGAACAGTAGCAACGGCGGTTGCTGTGTGGTGTGCGTCGGGCGCGGCGATGGCGGCCGGTTATGCGGAAGTCTGGAATCCGCCCGAGTCGACCGGGCATGTCGCGAAGCCGGCGAAGAAGCAGCCAGGCGCGGCTCGGAGCAAGTCGGGCGCGAGTTCGAAGGCCGCTTCGAAAGCGAACTCCAAGGCCGCTTCAAAGCATGTGGTGAGCGCGCGGCACGCGGCGCCGCGAATCGCGTCGTCAGCGCCGGTGGCGCACGGCGGTGGTGTGAAGAAGGTCGCGTCGAAGAACATCGAACAAAACTGCACCCAAATTCCGGCCGCGAGCATCAGCAAACGACACGCCGCCGTGATGGCGCAGGCCGGCAAGCCGCATGCGCAGCCCATCCGGGCGAAGCCGGATCAGGGCAAGGTCATGCGCGCCAGTCTGATCCAGGACCATGCGGCTCGTCCGCAGGCGCTCAAGGTCGTGGCGAAAACCGGCGCCACGAAGCCGCCTGCCGCCCCACTGAATGCGTCGGCCGCGTCCGCAAACGTTAGCGCCGGTCCGGTGACCCCCGCCATCAATCCGGCCACCGCCAGCAGCGGTTCGCTGCCGCCGATCATCCACTGAGCCTGACCGGCGCGGCGCGTTTGCGGTGGGGCTTGCCGCCCCGCCTCGCGACGCCAACGCCGGACGGCCAGGCGACCCACTTTATTCACGCTGGCGGGCGCCGGGTGATTTCATCATTGCGTTGCCAGTCCATTCGCAACCAATCGCAACGTTTCCACCGACCGCGCATCGCGCACCCGCGAATGCAGCGTCACGCGCGATTCCGGCAGCGCCGGCAAGCCCAGCCGCGCGCCGACGTCGAGCAGACCGCGCGGCGCCACCCTGCGCGCCAGCGGCGACACGGCCAGACCCGCGGCCACCGCAGCGCCGACAGCCGTCACGCCGCCGCCAACGAACACCTCCTGCCACGCGATGCCCGCCTGCGTCAGCGCGCGCAGCGCGAGCTCGCGTACGCCGCACGGCGGACTCAGCAGTGCAAGCGCCAGCGGCTCGCCGACCCTCGGCAGCCACGCCGGCGTGGCGAGCCAGCCGAGCGGTTCGCTAAATAGCACTTGTCCGTCGTCGCGTGGCGGTTCGTCGGCGTCGTAGCGGACGATTACCGCGTCGAGCCGACGCTCGTCGAATTGCGCGAGCAGCGCCGCGGACGTCCCCATATGCAATTCGATCACCAGACCCGGATCGTGGGCGTTGAGCTTGCCGAGCAGCAACGGCAGATCAGGCCCGGCGACATGCTCGCTGAGTCCCAACACGAGCCGACGGCGTGCCACCGATAGCGAACCCAGCGCCCGCTCATGCGCGTTCAACAATTCGCGCGCCGCGCCGAGAAACGCGTTGCCGTCGGCGGAAAGACGCACGACACGCGGCGTGCGCTCCAGCAACTGCTTGCCCAGATGCGCTTCCAGCCGCTTGAGCTTCAGGCTGCCGGCCGATTGCGTGGTGTCGAGCGCGTTGGCGGCGCGCGTGAAACTGCGCAGATCGGCGACCAGAACGAACGCGCGCACCGCGTCGAGATCGAGAACTTTCATTTCAAACGAACATAGATGAAATATCAGATGATGTCTGTCAATTATGACTGAGCGCGCCTAAGCTGTGTTTCACCATCACTGCAACCACAGAGGTTCATCATGCCGCTCACACGAATCGCATTGCGCGCCGGCAAGCCGGCCGAATACCGGAAGGCACTGGCCGATGGCATCCAGCGCTCGCTGGTGGATACCTTCAACGTGCCGAAGGACGACATGTTCATGCTGATCACCGAGCACGAGCCCGGCAATCTGATCTATGACCGGCATTACCTGAACATCGAACGCAGCGACGATTTCGTCGTGATTCAGCTGACGGTCAGCAACACACGCACGCTCGAGCAAAAGAAGGCGCTGTATCGGCGGATCGTCGATGAACTGGCGGAGTCGCCGGGGTTGCGACGGGAAGATGTGTTCATCAACCTCGTCGAGGTGGAGAAGGAGAACTGGTCGTTTGGCAATGGACTTTGCCAGTACTCGCGTTCCTCAGTGTGATCATGCAGTGGTCGGCCGTAGACGACCCCAATGTGGACGGTCGGTGATTGGAAAAGCGGACACTCAACGTGCGGGCTAAGGCCGCGGCCCGTCAGGGACGTCGGCCTTCAACGAGTGGTTAGGCGTCCGTGTGTCCTTGGCGCCGTAGGACGACATGCGTGGCCTTCTCCGACGCTACGAATTCAACGCATTCGTATCCCAGAGCCCGCAAGTCAACCCCTTCGAACAGCGATTCTCCCCGGCCGAGCAGGACGGGCGCGATAGCAATCTGCAGTTCATCAATGAGGCCCTCACGAAGATACTGCTTGATTGTGTCCGGCCCACCGCCGATCCGCACGTCCATTCCGGCAGCGGCCTCGCGTGCACGGTCGAGCGCCTCGCGAATGCCTTCTGTAATGAAGTGGAACGTCGTGCCGCCTTCCATCTCGATGGGGGGACGAGCATGGTGGGTCAAGATAAACACTGGAACGTGATACGGCGGATTGTCTCCCCACCAGCCCTTCCAGTTTGTGTCCGGCCAGTCCCCACGAATCGGTCCGAACATGTTCCTCCCCAGAATCCAGGACCCAACATTCTGAAAGCCACGGGCGGCGAAATCATCGTCAACCCCGGTCGTACCGCCGTCCTTGCCGAACAACGCTCGCTGGAACGTGCGTGTTGGAAATAACCACTGGTGCAGATCCGTCCCGCCAATGCCAAGCGGATTGTTGATGTCTTGATTCGGGCCTGCACCGTATCCGTCGAGCGAGATGGTGAAGCCCTCAACGCGAACTCGTGTCATCGCTTGCCTCCGTTTAGACGCCTAAGCTAATGTGGACAGCAAATCTGCATGGTTTGCCGGAATTATGCGAAATATTCTGGCAGCGGATTTTGATTTTGAATCGATCGATCTTGGCCAGCTGGAACCGTGCCTGTGGTAACGCATCGCTGCGCGTTGCGGATTTGGGTCGGAAGAAACCATGCGACGCACGTTCGTACGCGTTCAGCAAGTCAGCCCCAGCGATTATCGGGAACGGTTCGGACATGTTTCGTGAGGCAGCACTGGCATTGCGACTGTCATAGTGCGTTTAGGTTTATTCG
>NZ_CYGX02000055.1 GCF_900019265.1 Paraburkholderia ribeironis | reverse complement strand
AACACCGCGCTGTGCACGGTCGGCAAGACCGGCAACGATCTGCACTACCGTGGCTACGACATTCTCGACCTCGCAGAGGCTTGCGAATTCGAGGAGATCGCGTACCTGCTGGTGCACGGGAAGCTGCCGACCCAGGCCGAACTGACGGCCTACAAGACGAAGCTCAAGGGCCTGCGCGGGCTGCCCGCGAACGTCAAGGCCGCGCTCGAATGGATTCCCGCGGCCGCGCATCCGATGGACGTGATGCGCACCGGCGTGTCGGTGCTCGGCACCGTGCTGCCGGAGAAGGACGATCACAACCTGGCGGGTGCACGCGGCATCGCCGACAAGCTGATGGCCTCGCTCGGCTCGATGCTGCTGTACTGGTATCACTACGCGCACAACGGCAGGCGCATCGAGGTGGAGACCGACGACGACTCGATCGGCGGCCACTTCCTGCATCTGCTGCACGGCGCGGCGCCGTCGAAGTCGTGGGTCGACGCGATGCACGTGTCGCTGAACCTGTACGCCGAGCATGAATTCAACGCGTCGACCTTCACCGGCCGCGTGATCGCGGGCACGGGCTCGGACATCTACTCGGCGATCACCGGCGCGATCGGCGCGCTGCGCGGGCCGAAGCACGGCGGGGCGAACGAGGCCGCGTTCGAGATCCAGTCGCGCTACCAGAGCCCGGACGAGGCGGAAGCCGACATCCGCCGGCGCGTGGAGAACAAGGAAGTGGTGATCGGCTTCGGCCATCCGGTGTACACGATCTCGGATCCGCGCAACAAGGTCATCAAGGAAGTCGCGCACAAGCTCTCGAAGGAAGCGGGCAACACCAAGCTGTTCAGCATTGCCGGGCGGCTGGAGTCGGTGATGTGGGACGCGAAGAAGATGTTCCCGAATCTGGACTGGTTCAGCGCGGTGTCGTATCACATGATGGGCGTGCCGACGGCAATGTTCACGCCGCTCTTCGTGATCTCGCGCACGGCCGGCTGGAGCGCGCACATCATCGAGCAGCGCATCGACAACAAGATCATCCGGCCGAGCGCGAATTACACCGGACCGGACGACCTGCCGTTCGTGCCACTCGCGAAACGCGTCTGACGGCGATCCGACGGCGAGCGAAAGCGTTCTCACGTCGTTGCCCGCGTAATCGCAAAGTCGCGCGAGCAGGTCCGCGCCGTTGCTTCCCGGCGTTGCATCGCGGTCGCGTGATGTAATGAAGTTGGCCTTGACTCGCCGACACCCGACGCCTCGAGTCAAGGCCGCTCTTTACGGCGGTTCAGGCAGCGGCATGGGCAACCATGCAAACGAGTGGCTGCAAATCAGCGCGCTAAACTACTGAAACTATCCGACCACTATCCGATCGATCCGCCAGCGAAGCGCCGCCCACCAATGCACCGCTGAGTATGATCGGCGCCGGCATGTCCCGGCTCATTACTGTTCTGTTCCCTACGCCATGAATACAGCAAACCGCAAACGCCTACCCGGCACCCAACTCGATTTCTTCGACACGCGTGCCGCGGTCGATGCGATCGAGCCCGGCGCCTACGACAAGCTGCCGTACACGTCGCGCGTGCTGGCCGAAAATCTCGTGCGCCGCTGCGATCCGGCGACGCTGACCGCGTCGCTCAGGCAGATCATCGAGCGCAAGCGTGAACTGGATTTCCCATGGTTCCCGGCGCGCGTCGTGTGTCATGACATCCTCGGCCAGACCGCATTGGTCGACCTCGCGGGCTTGCGCGATGCGATTGCCGCGCAAGGCGGCGACCCGGCGCTGGTCAATCCGGTGGTGCCGACGCAACTGGTTGTCGATCACTCGCTCGCCGTCGAGTGCGGCGGCTTCGACCCGGATGCGTTCGCGAAGAACCGCGCGATCGAAGACCGCCGCAACGAAGACCGCTTCGACTTCATCAACTGGACCAAACGCGCGTTCAGAAACGTCGACGTGATTCCGCCGGGCAACGGCATCCTGCATCAGATCAATCTGGAACGGATGAGCCCGGTGGTGCAGGTGAAAGACGGCGTGGCCTTTCCCGATACGCTGGTCGGCACCGACTCGCATACGCCGATGGTGGACGCACTCGGCGTGATCGCGATCGGCGTGGGCGGTCTCGAAGCGGAAAGCGTGATGCTGGGCCGCGCGTCGTATATGCGCCTGCCGGACATCGTCGGCGTGGAGCTGACGGGCAAGCCGGGCGAGGGCATCACCGCGACCGACGTCGTGCTCTCCCTGACCGAATTCCTGCGCAAGGAAAAAGTGGTCGGCGCGTACCTCGAATTCTATGGCGAGGGCACGGCGCGGCTCACGCTCGGCGACCGCGCGACCATCGCCAACATGGCGCCCGAGTTCGGCGCGACGGCCGCGATGTTCTATATCGACGAGCAGACCATCAAGTACCTGAAGCTCACGGGCCGCGACGACGAACTCGTCAAGCTGGTGGAAACCTACGCGAAGCACACCGGCCTGTGGGCCGATACGCTGAAGCACGCGGAGTATGAACGCGTGCTGAAGTTCGACCTTTCCAGCGTGGTGCGCACGCTGGCCGGGCCGTCCAACCCGCATCGCCGTTTGCCGGTTGCGGAGCTGGCGGCGCGCGGCATCAGCGGCAAGGTGGAGAACGAGCCGGGCCGGATGCCGGACGGCGCGGTGATCATTGCCGCGATCACCAGCTGTACGAACACCAACAATCCGCGCAACATGATCGCCGCCGGCCTGCTCGCGCGCAACGCGAACCGGCGCGGACTGACCCGCAAGCCGTGGGCGAAGACCTCGCTCGCGCCGGGCTCGAAGGCGGTCACGTTGTACCTCGAAGAGGCCGGGCTGTTGCCGGAGCTGGAACAACTGGGCTTCGGCGTGGTCGCGTATGCGTGCACGTCGTGCAACGGCATGTCGGGCGCGCTGGACCCGGCGATCCAGAAGGAAGTGGTGGAGCGCGATCTGTATGCGACCGCCGTGCTGTCCGGCAATCGCAACTTCGACGGCCGCATCCATCCGTACGCGAAGCAGGCGTTTCTCGCGTCGCCGCCGCTCGTGGTGGCGTATGCGATTGCGGGCACGATCCGTTTCGACATCGAGAAGGACGTGCTCGGCGTCGACGCCGACGGCCATGCCGTCACGCTGAAGGACATCTGGCCGTCGGACGAGGAGATCGATGCGATCGTCGCGTCGAGCGTGAAGCCGGCGCAATTTCGCAAGGTGTACGAACCAATGTTCGCGGTGTCCGCGGATACGGGCGTGCAAGCCGATCCGTTGTACGACTGGCGCGAGATGAGCACTTACATTCGCCGTCCGCCGTATTGGGAAGGCGCGCTCGCTGGTGAGCGCACGCTCAAGGGGATGCGCCCGCTCGCGGTGCTGGGCGACAACATCACGACGGATCACCTGTCGCCGTCCAACGCGATTCTGCTGGACAGCGCGGCGGGCGAATACCTCGCGAAGATGGGCCTGCCGGAAGAGGACTTCAATTCCTACGCGACCCACCGCGGCGATCACCTGACCGCGCAGCGCGCGACCTTCGCGAACCCCACGCTGAAGAACGAGATGGTGTTCGAAGACGGCGAGGTGAAGGCCGGTTCGTTGGCGCGCATCGAGCCCGAGGGCAAGATCACGCGCATGTGGGAAGCGATCGAAACCTACATGGAGCGCAAGCAGCCGCTGATCGTGATCGCCGGGGCCGACTACGGCCAGGGGTCGTCGCGTGACTGGGCGGCTAAAGGCGTGCGCCTTGCCGGCACCGAAGCGATCGTCGCGGAAGGGTTCGAGCGCATTCACCGCACCAACCTGGTGGGGATGGGCGTGTTGCCGCTGGAGTTCAAGCCCGGCGTGAATCGCATCACGCTTGGCATCGACGGTACGGAAACCTTCGATGTGATCGGCGAGCGCAAGCCGCGCGCCGATCTGACGCTGGTGATCCAGCGCCGCAACGGCGAGCGCGTCGAGGTGCCGGTGACGTGCCGGCTCGACACCGCCGAAGAGGTCTCGATCTACGAGGCGGGCGGCGTGTTGCAACGCTTTGCGCAGGACTTTCTGGAGTCGACCAAGGCGGCTGCTTGACACCGGTCGAGGCCGGTTGAGACCGCTTGAAACCGGTTGAGGCTGACCGAATCAGCCCGGCTTGAGCAGGCCGCCCGAAACGCCGGCACAGGCGGTTCAGCGACGAACATAACGCAGCACGGGGCGGTGTGGCATTGCATGCCATACCGCCCGCTCACATCAGGACACGACTTTCATGGCTCACCAACCCCAGATCAGGATTCCGGCCACCTATATGCGTGGCGGGACCAGCAAGGGCGTGTTTTTCCGCCTGCAGGATTTGCCCGAAGCGGCCCAGATGCCGGGCGCCGCTCGCGATGCGCTGCTGATGCGCGTGATCGGCAGCCCCGACCCGTACGGCAAGCAGATCGACGGGATGGGCGGCGCGACGTCGAGCACCAGCAAGACGGTGATCGTTTCCGCAAGCAATCGGCCCGATCACGACGTGGACTATCTGTTCGGTCAGGTGTCGATCGATAAGGCGTTCGTCGACTGGAGCGGCAATTGCGGCAATCTCTCGGCCGCCGTCGGGCCGTTCGCGATCAGCGCGGGCCTCGTCGACGCGAGCCGCATTCCGCGCGACGGCGTGGCCATCGTGCGTGTCTGGCAAGCCAACATCGGCAAGACGATCATCGCGCGTGTGCCGATCACCGATGGCGCGGTGCAGGAAACCGGCGACTTCGAACTCGACGGCGTGACCTTTCCCGCAGCGGAAGTCCAGCTCGAATTCATGGACCCGGCGGCGGAAGAAGAGGGCGCCGGGGGCTCGATGTTCCCCACCGGCAAGCTCGTCGACGACCTCGAGGTGCCGGGCGTCGGCACGTTGAAGGCAACCATGATCAACGCGGGCATTCCGACCATCTTCGTCGACGCGCAGGCGCTCGGCTACACCGGCACGGAGTTACAGGACGCGATCAATAGCGACGAGAAAGCGCTGGCCAGGTTCGAGATCATTCGCGCGCATGGCGCGTTGCGCATGGGCCTCATCAAGCATCTCGACGAGATCGCGACGCGGCAGCACACGCCGAAGATCGCCTTCGTCGCCAAGCCGGCCGATTACGTCGCGTCGAGCGGCAAGCGCGTCGGCGCGGGCGACGTCGACCTGCTGGTGCGGGCGATGTCGATGGGCAAGCTGCATCACGCGATGATGGGCACAGCGGCGGTCGCGATCGGCACGGCCGCGGCGATTCCGGGAACGCTGGTGAATCTGGCGGCCGGTGGCGGCGAGCGCGAGGCGGTGCGCTTCGGGCATCCATCGGGGACGTTGCGCGTGGGCGCGCAAGCGAGCGAGAGCGGCGGCGAGTGGACCGTGACGAAGGCCATCATGAGCCGCAGCGCGCGGGTATTGATGGAGGGCTGGGTGCGGGTGCCGCAGGAACGGTGAGATGCCCGTCCGGATCAGCGGCACGGAAGGCTACGCGGACGAGGCGGAGCCGCTGATCGCGTCGTAGCAGGGCATTTCGAATCCGCTCAATGCTCCCCCATGCCCGCATCACCCGGCAAGATGCGGGCGCTGTCGCGCAGACACTCGACCGCCAATGCCACGGCGGCCCGCTCGACACTATCGGCACGCCAGTACATCGATACCGAGCCGGCGCCGGACAGCTCGATGCGCAGAATCCGCAATGTATTGAGCCGTTCGAAGCGCAGCGCCGCGCGATGCGACGCGACCCCGAGCAGATCGGTGTGATTCAGCAACGTGATGTTCAGCATCGACGAGTTGGACTCGACGAAATGGCTTGGGATCGATCGTCCCGCTTCCGCGAGCGCGGCGTCCATCGCGTTGCGCACCGGTGTGCCCTGCGGCCACACGATCCACGAATATGCCGCCACGTCGTCCCAGCTCAACGCATTACGCGCGACGAGCGGGTGCCCCGGCCGGGCGACGAAATGGATCGGTTCCAAGTAGAGCGTTTCCGCACACACTTGCGGGTCGTCGCAGGCCTGCGCCGAACGGCCGACCACGATATCCAGCTCGCCACGAATCAATTGCGGAAACAGCAGGTTCATCGTGCTTTCCTGGAGCCGCACCTGTGCGCGCGGCATCTGCTGCAATAGCCGCGACACCGCGAGCGGCACCGTATCGGCTGCCGCGACCCCCGATGTGCCGATCGTCACCAGTCCGCTGCCGCCGTCGCGCAGCGCCTGCATGTCGTCGCGCGCATTGTCCAGCCGCGCCTCGATTCGCCGCGCGTGCTCGATCAGCGCCTCGCCGTAAGCCGTAGGCCGCAACCCGCGTGCGTGACGCTCGAAGAGCGGCAAGCCCACGTCTTCCTCGAGTTCCTTCAGCCATTTCGACAGGCCGGGCTGCGTCGAGTTGAGCGCGGCCGCGGACTGGCTGAGGTTGCCCGTCGCCGCGAGGCTCAGCAGCACTTGCAAGTGCCGCAGACGCAGCCGGTAAGTCCAGTCCATGATTGCTTCCCTCGATAAGGTATGTCCAAAAAATTATAGGAGAGAACATTTCATTATTTTACCGGTTATGGCTGAATGCTCTATAAATGCATCACAACGATCCCGTTCGCACTGGCGGCCCCACTACCAGGCCCGCCGCCGGCGCTGCCCCAATACCGGAGACACGCATGAATGCACCCACTCAGCACGCGCAACGCTCGGCCTACTACGAAGCCATCGCGCGTCAGCGTCTGACGCCGCTGTGGGAATCGCTGCACAACCTGGTTCCCAAACAGCCCTGTCCGAAAGCCCAGCCCGCAATCTGGAAATACGCGCAGGTGCGCGACCTCGTGATGCAGGCGGGAGCCGTGATCAGTGCGGAAGAAGCGGTGCGGCGCGTGCTGGTCCTCGAAAACCCCGGTTTGCCCGGCAAATCGAGCATGACGCCGAGCCTGTACGCCGGCTTGCAGTTGATCCTGCCCGGCGAGATTGCGCCGAGCCACCGGCATACGCAGTCGGCGCTGCGCTTCATTGTCGAAGGACAGGGCGCATGGACGGCAGTCGACGGCGAGCGCACCACGATGCATCCGGGCGACTTCATCATCACGCCGTCGTGGACGTGGCATGACCACGGCAACCGGTCCATCGAAGAAGGTGGCGAGCCGGTCGTCTGGCTCGATGGCCTCGACATTCCGCTGGTCGCGAGTCTCGACGCGGGCTTTGCCGAGAACTATCCGCAGGCGACGCAACCGGTGTCGCGCCACGAAGGCGACAGCTTCGCCCGCTTCGGTCACAACATGGCGCCGGTCCGGCATCGCGTTACCGATCCGACTTCGCCGATCTTCAGTTATCCGTACGAACGCAGCCGGGAAGCGCTCGACGCGCTGTATCGGAACGGCGAGCTGGACGCGTGGGACGGCGTCAAGCTTCGCTACGTGAATCCCGCGACGGGCGGCTGGCCAATGCCGACCATGGCGACCTTTATGCAGTTTCTGCCTGCGGGCTTTGCGGGCCGCTCGTACCAGAGCACCGACGCGACCGTCTATTGCGTGGTCGAAGGGCGCGGCACCGTGCACATCGGCGAGAGCGAATTCGCGTTCGACGCGCACGACGTATTCGTCGCGCCGTCGTGGCAACCCGTGCGGCTGTTTGCGTCGCAGGACAGCGTTCTTTTTAGCTACTCGGACCGGCCTGTGCTCGCGGCGCTCAATCTGCTGCGGGAGCAACGCAACTGAGCGACGCAACTGAGCGGCGCAACTGAGCGACGTATCTGAGCGACGCAACCGGGCAGCGCATCCAGACAAGTCCATCAACCACGGCGCGCGGGAGCAGCGTAATGCTCCGCGCCCACGTTGGGCACGTCCTTCTCCACCAATTTTGTCAGCAAGCGAGATCCGAAACATGGCATTCGTCTTTACACCCGAGGCGCCCATCGCCGTTCCTGTCGCCGGTAGCGACGATCACTTCGCAGTCCGTCGTGTCTATTGCGTCGGTCGCAACTACGCAGCGCATGCGCGTGAGATGGGTTTCGATCCGGACCGCGAGCCGCCGTTCTTCTTCTGCAAGCCGGCCGACGCCGTCGTGCCGGTGGCGGATGGCCACACGCTGGAGCTCGCGTATCCGTCGCAAACCCAGAACTATCACTTCGAGGCGGAGCTGGTTGCGGTGATCGGCAAGGGCGGCTCGGATATCGCGCTCGACGATGCGCTCGACCACGTATGGGGCTATGCAGTCGGTCTCGACATGACCCGCCGCGACCTGCAGATGAAAATGCGCGAAATGGGGCGACCGTGGGAAATCGGCAAGGCGTTCGACCGCTCGGCGCCAATCGGTCCGATCCATCGCGCGAGCGAAGTCGGACACTTCGTGCAGGGCGGCGTGTGGCTGAACGTGAATGGCGAGACGAAGCAGAAGAGCGACGTGTCGCATCTGATCTGGTCGGTCGCGGAAACGGTCGCGGATCTGTCGAAGTTTTTCCGTCTCGAACCGGGCGACGTGATCTACACGGGCACACCGGAAGGCGTGGGTGCGGTCAAGCGTGGCGAGCTGATGACGGTCGGCGTGGAGCGGCTCGGTGAACTGAACGTGCGGGTGGTCTGAGTCGTCCGCCAATCAGCATCGACTCCGGCGGCAATACGAATCGGAAACAGGATTTAATCGTGCAGCTTTATAGTTTTTTCAACAGTTCGACGTCGTACCGCGTGCGCATCGCGCTGGCGCTCAAGGGTGTCGCCTATGACTGCGTGCCGGTCAACATCCGCATCGGCGAACAGCGCGACGCGCAGTACGTCGATGGCGTCAACCCGGGCGCCGCAGTGCCGGCGCTCGTGGACGGCGAGTTCAGGCTTGGCCAGTCGCTCGCCATCATCGACTATCTCGACGCCCAGTATCCGCAGCCGCGTCTGATTCCGTCGGGGTCCGTCGAGCGCGCACGCGTGCTCGAAGTGGCGGACCTGATTTCCTGCGACATCCATCCGGTCAACAATCTGCGCGTGCTGCGTTATCTGCAGGACGTGCTGAACGTGACGGCCGAGCAGAAGGATGCGTGGTATCGGCACTGGATCGCGCAAGGTATGACGGCCGTGGAGCGGCTGCTCACCCGTTCCGGCGATGCCGGGCCGTGGTGCTTCGGCACGCAGCCGACGCTCGCGGATTGCTGTCTCGTGCCGCAAATCGCGAACGCGCAGCGCATGGGTTGCGATCTGAGCCCGTATCCGCGCAGTCTCGCCATCTATGGTCATGCGCTCGAACATCCGGCGTTCGCAGCCGCACAGCCACAAGTTCAGCCGGATTACATCGCTTGACGCTTTGTAGCTTTGCATGGGACCGGAGTAAGAGCTTTGCATGGGACCAGAGTAAGGCGCTAAAGCGCCAACTCCGGCCGACCGCTGAGGGCCTGGAGTAAGCGCTGAAGCGCTAACTCCAGTCAGACCTCAGCATAGGACCAGAGTAACGCGCTGAAGCGCGAACTCTGGTCGACCGCTGAGGGCCTGGAGTAAGCGCTGAAGCGCCAACTCTGGTCGACAGGAGACAGACATGAGCAACACACATCCGCACCAACGACGCGTAATCGTAGTAGGCGGCGGCATCGGCGGCCTTGCCGCGGCGCTCGCGCTGGCCCGCCAGGGCATCGCGGTGCAATTGCTGGAACAGGCGGCGCAGATCGGCGAGATCGGCGCGGGCATCCAGCTTGCCGCCAATGCGTTCAATGCGCTCGACGCATTGGGTGTCGGCGAGGCGGCGCGCAGTCGCGCGGTGTTCACCGACTTCATGAAGATGATGGACGCGATCGACGGCCGCGAAATCGTCCGCATCGACGTCGGCGCACCGTATCGCGCGCACTTCGGCAATCCGTATGCCGTCATTCATCGCGCGGACATCCATCTGTCGATTCTCGAAGCGGTCCGCGAGCATCCGCTGATCCAGTTCCGCACCAACACCCAGGTGAAAACGATCGCGCAGGACGAAACCGGCGTGACCGTGATCGACCAGCACGGCGAGCGGTATCGCGCCGATGCGGTGGTCGGTTGCGACGGCGTGAAGTCGGCCGTGCGCGACGCACTGATCGGCGACGCTCACCGCGTCACCGGACATGTCGTCTATCGCGCCGTGGTCGAGGCGGACAACATGCCGCCGGACCTCAAGATCAACGCCCCCGTGGTGTGGGCTGGACCCCATTGCCACCTCGTGCATTACCCGCTGCGCGGCGGCCAGCAGTACAACCTGGTCGTCACGTTCCACAGCCGGGAACAGGAGGAATGGGGCGTGCGCGAAGGCAGCAAGGCCGAAGTGATGTCGTATTTCGAAGGCATTCATCCGCTGCCACATCAGATGCTGGACCGCCCGACTTCGTGGAAGCGCTGGGCGACCGCGGACCGCGATCCGGTCGAACGCTGGAGCTTCGGCCGGGCGACGGTGCTCGGCGATGCCGCGCATCCGATGACGCAATACCTCGCGCAAGGCGCATGTCAGGCGCTCGAGGATGCCGTGACGCTCGGCGCCGCGGTCGCCGCCACCGACGGCGACTTCGAAGCGGCGTTCGCGCTGTATGAGAAGGCGCGGATTCCGCGCACCGCCCGCGTGCTGTATTCGGCGCGCGAGATGGGCCGCATCTATCACGCGAAAGGGGTTGAGCGACTCGTGCGCAATTCCTTGTGGACCGGTCGCATGCAGGCGCAGTTTTACGACGCGTTGCACTGGTTGCACGGCTGGCGTGCGCAAGACTGCCTGAAAGACGCGCTGTAGCGCGCACGGCAGGCGTATCGCGAGATCAACGCGAGATCAACGCGAGATCAACGCGAGATCAATCCATAAACCCGGAGGAGACACCCATGACCGAGCAACACGCCCGCTCGCACCCGCCGCAGACCGCGCGGGTCCTCAATATCGCCGATGTGATCGACCGCAACGGCGTATCACGCTTTCAGGCGGTGATCGTCGTTCTGTGCTTTCTGATCGTCGCGATCGACGGTTTCGACACGGCCGCGATTGGCTTCATTGCGCCGGCCATTCGTGCGCAGTGGCAGCTTGCGCCATCACAACTCGCGCCCGTGTTCGGCGCGGGGTTGGCCGGACTGATGGCCGGCGCGCTGCTATTCGGGCCGTTCGCCGACCGGTTGGGCCGCAAGCGTCTGCTGCTGATTTGCGTGCTGGGTTTTGGCGTGGCGAGCGCCGCGTCCGCATGGGCGAACTCGCTGGGCGCGTTGATCGCGTTGCGCTTTCTGACGGGCATGGGTCTCGGCGCCGCGATGCCCAACGCGATCACACTGACTTCCGAATACTGTCCCGCCGCGCGCCGTTCGTTCCTCGTGACGACGATGTTCTGCGGCTTCACGGTCGGCTCCGCGCTCGGCGGACTCGTCGCGGCCGCGCTGATCGAACACTACGGCTGGCGCGCAGTGCTGCTGACGGGCGGCGTCGCACCGTTGCTGTTGCTGCCGGTGCTCGGCGGGTGGTTGCCGGAGTCGGTTCGCTATCTGGCTGCCACCGGCTGCCCGGCGCAGCAGATTGCGGCCATTTTGCGTCGTATCGCGCCGCAGGAGGATTTCACGCACGCGTCGTTTGTGACCTCGGACGCTAGCGCGGCCGGCTCGCCGATCGCGGGGCTGTTCCTGCCGAGTCTGCTGCGCGGCACGATCCTGCTGTGGCTGACGTTCTTCATGAGCCTGCTCGTGATCTATCTGTTGTCGAGCTGGCTGCCGACGCTGCTGCGCTCCACCGGTGTGACACTGCAAACGGCGGCGCTCGTGACCGCGATGTTTCAGGTGGGCGGCACGGTCGGCGCGATCGTGCTGGGCTGGCTGATGGACCGGGTGAATCCGCACCTTGTGCTGGCCGCGAGTTACACCCTGGCCGGGTTGTTTATCGCGGCTATCGGCAACCTCACGGCAACGCCGTGGCTGGCTGCGCTGGCCGTGTTCGGCGCGGGCTTCTGCGTGTCGGGGTCGCAGGTCGGCGCCAATGCGCTGTCGGCAGCCTTCTATCCGACCGATTGTCGCGCGACTGGCGTGAGTTGGGCCAATGGCGTTGGGCGTAGCGGATCGGTGGTGGGTTCGATTGCCGGCGGCGCGATGCTCACGGCCGGCATGACGATGCCGGCGCTGTTTATGACCGTCGGGGTGCCCGCTGTGATCGCCGGCGTGTCGATGCTGATGTTCGGTCTGTTCAGAGGCAGCCAGTCGCACGCTGGGCCGGCGACGCCGTTGATCGAACGGACGGCGTCGCGTTGATGACGCGGTGTCGTCAGTGGTGGAAATAGAAAAACAAAATTGCTCCATCATGGCTATCGTGTTCCGGTGCTGATCGTCTATTGCGCCGCTCGGTGATCGTTCCGGTTTGACCCGAGCCCGCGCGATATCGACTACTTGATCTTCGCGCACGGTACCGAACCGGGCATGCTGCGGCTACGAAAGCCGCGGCATCGCTGCTGCCAATGCTTCTTCAAACTGTTGCTGCGCGGAGTCGCTGCGCGCGCAGGATCGCCGCCCACCCATTGCACCACTGCCGAGCATGAAGGCCGACATGCAGGATTCGCCGGCGTCGCACGACTCGTCCGGCCGAATGCCCAATAGGTGCGCGCACAGCCCTATCTAACGAATCGGTTTTCAATTAAATAATGAATATGATTTGCGTCTTCTCTTTGCAAAATGTGCAAAATGATTTTTAACAATTAATGGTTTTAACTTTAATCCAACTCCCAAAAAGTATCCATTGCTTATAAAACATTGAAGTTCACCAGGTTGTGTGATAAATACGAGTTCCTCGGTATTTTTCTAGCTGCTTGAGTGATGCGGAAAAGCGCACCTCCCACTTCATGCTATTTGATTAGTTATGCGAATCGAATTGACGATTGTCAATTTTTAAATGCGATTCCAGTTGTGATTCTGGCCTCGTGTGCGGATGTGCTGGTTTGCCTTAATACTTTCTGGTGATAAAAATGATTAGAAAATTATTGATTGCATTCGGTAGTCTGGCCGTGCTCGGATATCTGGGTCTGTCGGGCTACGCGTATTTCCACGACACAAGCTATGCGGAACGGTCGATACCGCAGGCGTCAAATGTGGTGGAAGGTGGCCAGATCAGGAGATTGCTGGACGAGAAGGCCTGTTATTACTGTCACTCCCGGCAAACCGTGCTGCCCGCCTATGCACGCTTGCCGGGCATGAGCCAGTTGTCCCGCTACGATGTCGAACGGGGGCTGAAAAATTTCCAGATCGATGCGCTATTCGACAACCTGCGCGATGGGACGCCGCCTGCCGAAGCCGATCTCGCGAAGCTCGAGTTCGTGGCCAGCGACGGCTCGATGCCGCCCAGACTGTTCCGATCGGTGCACTGGAGCACCGGTCTGAGCGACAGCGACCGGCGCATGCTGCTGGACTGGATCGCCAGCCAGCGCAAGGCGTACTACGCAACGCCGGGTGTTGCGCCGGAGTTCAGCAACGAACCGGTCCAACCGTTACCGAAATCCATTCCCGTCGACGCTCGCAAGGTGTCGCTCGGTAGGGAGCTTTTTCATGATCCGCGTTTGTCGGCGGACAACACCATATCGTGCGCGAGTTGCCATGCGCTGTCGAAAGGCGGTGTCGATGGACGCAAGACCTCGCTCGGCGTGGGTGGGCAGGTGGGCCCGATCAACGCGCCCACGGTGTTCAACGCAGTCCTCAATCGTGCCCAGTTCTGGGACGGTCGTGCCGATGGATTGCAGGCTCAGGCTGGCGGGCCGCCGCTCAACCCGATCGAAATGGCGTCGACGTCATGGCAGCAGATCATCGATAAACTGAACCAGGACCCGTCGTTGACCCGCCAATTCGAAGGGGTGTATCCCGATGGTTACTCCGGCAAGAACATTACCAATGCAATTGCCGAGTTCGAGAAAACCCTGCTTACACCAAGCCGTTTCGATGCGTATCTGCGTGGCGACAAGACGGCGCTGAGTGCCGAGGAGTTGCACGGCTATCAGCTGTTCAAGGCGAATCGGTGTGCTACGTGTCACGTCGGGAAGAATCTCGGCGGCCAGTCATTCGAGCGTCTCGGCCTGCATGGCGACTATTTCGCCGATCGCGATACGCCTATGACCACGGTGGACAACGGCCGTGAAAACGTCAGCCACGATGCGCAGGATTTCCATCGCTTCAAGACGCCGACGCTGCGTAACATCGCTTTGACCGCGCCGTATCTGCACGACGGCAGTGTGACCGATCTAAGCCAGGCAGTGCGTATCATGTTGAAGTATCAGGTGGGGAAAGACGCGTCGGATGACGATGTGAAAGCGCTGGTGGCTTTCCTGAACTCGTTGACCGGGAAGTAGCGGCGGTTGGAAACGCGGCCGACGGAAAGCCGATGGCGGCCCAGTTGCCTCCTGGTCTGCAACAACTTATAGTCGCTCGGGTAAGTTCAGGTCGCGTGAAAGGAACGCGTTCGACGACCGTGGCTCATGCGCAGGCCGGGTAGAAGATCGGAGTGGAGGAGGCAACATGCAGGACAGGCTGGATGCGGCGGACGCGGTCAATCCTGCCGAGGCGGCACGTAGCGCGGCAAGGGCCAACCGCGCCGTGCTGGTAATCGCCATCGCCCAGCTGCTCGGCACCTCGTTGTGGTTCAGCGCGAACGGTGCGATGCGCGACTTGCAGATAGCGTGGCAGTTGAACGCGTCCGGGATCGGCTGGCTGACGAATGCGGTGCAGGCGGGTTTTATCGTCGGAACGCTGCTCTCCGCGACCACCGGGCTCGCGGATCGGGTTTCCGCCAGCAAGGTGTTCGGCGTTTGCGGCGTGCTCGGCGCGGCGCTGAACGCGCTCTTTGCACTGTGCAGTACAGGGCTCGCGTCGGCGATCGCATTCCGGTTCGGCGTGGGTGTCGCGCTTGCCGGGATCTATCCGCTCGGGATGAAGCTGCTGGTGTCATGGGACCCGCGCCGGGCCGCGCAGACGCTCGCGTTGCTGGTCGCCATGCTGACGCTCGGTACGGCATCGGTGCATGCGATTCGTGCATTGCTCTCGACCGTTCCCTGGCAAACCGTGGTGCTGGCTTCGTCGATGCTCGCGGTGATTGGCGCGCTGCTGGTCGTTTCGCTCGGCGAAGGGCCGCACGCGCGGCACGCCGGCAAGCGTCGCGCGGGATTGGCGGCGGGAGTAGGGCAGGTCCTGCGGATCCGCGAGTTTCGTGCGGCCGCGCTCGGCTATTTCGGGCATATGTGGGAGCTGTACGCGTTCTGGACGCTCACGCCGCTGCTGGTTCAGCGGGCGTTCGCGGGCGGCGCGCAGGAGCCGGCCAGTGGCATCGCGCTGTGGTCGTTCCTGATCATCGCGATCGGTGCGATTGGATGCCTGCTCGGCGGCAGGTTGAGCAAGTCGGTCGGCAGTGCGCGAACCGCCGCGCTCGCGCTGGCGACATCGGGCACGCTGTGCGCGGTCTATCCGCTTTCGTCGGCGCTTGGAACCGTGGGTCAGCTTGCGCTATTGCTCGTCTGGGGCATCAGCGTGATTGCCGATTCGCCACAATTCTCCGCGCTGTCGGTCAAGGCCTGTCCCGCCGACAAGATTGGCGGCGCGTTGACGCTTCAGAACTGCTTTGGCTTTTTCCTGTCGGCGTGCTCGATCCTGTGGTCGACGAGCGCCTACCATTCGCTCGATGTACGCGTCGCGTGGTTGCTGCTGCCTGGACCGATCATCGGTTTGCTCGCGATGAGGCCGCTATTCCGAAAGCGGCCGCTATGGTGATGCGTCGGGCGGCAGGGCAGTACGCATGCCACGCCGCAGGCGCCTCATTGGCGCGTCAGCGCGGTGGTGAAGCGCTGCTTACTTCGCGCCGTGCTTCGCCTGCCAGCGATGCATGAACGCGATCTCGTCCTGCTGAGCCTTGATGATGTTTCGGGCCAGCCGCTTCAACTCCGGGTCCTTGCCGTATTTCAGTTGCACCTGCGCCATGTCGATCGCCCCCTGATGATGCGGAATCATGTGAGCGACGAAGTCCTTGTCGGCGTCGCCGGTGTATTCAGGCTCGCTCATGCCGTGCATCATCCTGTCGTCGGCGGCTTTGAAGCCTTGCGTCGATTCGTCCGAACCCGCGTGCGCCGGGCCGGACATATGCATGCCGGGCATTGCGGCCGGTTGCTGGGCGTGCACCGGCATGGCTGCCATGGCAAGCGTCAAGCCGCTGAACGAACAAAGGAAACGCAACACGCGAAGGTTTGTCATCGTGGATTTTCCGTTGATAGAAGTGGATAAAAGCCTGGTTGGAGATTGAATGCAGGCTGTTTCGAATGAGCGTGCGCCCGGGAAGCCAAAGTTTAACCAGGCGCGGGCCATTCCCGACTGCATCGGATCTCAAGCGTGGGCCTTGCCATCGCGGTAAGGTCAAGCATGATTCACTAGGTAAAACCTTACCGGTTCTATGTGCGCCAGGTCACCGAGTCAAGGCAAACTTACTCGAAAGTTCCAGTGAGGCTGCTATTCTGGACCGTCTTCGTCGTACCCAAGCCGTGCCGTTGCGAATAACGTCTAAACAATCAGGAGTGCGGCATGTTGAGAAAGGTCGTCGATCGGGCGAAACAGTTCCGACGCAGCGAAGGGTTCAAGCATTCCATCGCCACACCTCGTCGGCTTTCGCTGCACGCAACGCAGCGTTTGAACGGAGGCGTGTTCGCCATCGAGATTCGGGAAAACTCCGGTTTCTTTTCCGTGATGCAGATGGTCCTGTTTATCTTGATGTATTGCGACGAAAAGAGTCTGGTCCCATGCATCAGCGCGCGCCGCGGACTTTACGGCGATCCCGAAGGAAAGCTGGACTGGTTCTCGACTTTCTTCGAGCCGGTGAGGACCCACACGACCGTTGAGGGCTCGCGCAGGGTGAGAACGTCGACGGTTCGCGACCTGGTTCAGTTGGGTTTTCGCCAGCGCTACGAAACCCGGCTTCGACTCCCCAGTGCAAGCGAACTCTTCTTCTCGCATTACCGTGTGGCCGCGCCGCTCGAGCGGGAAGTCGCCGCGATCTGCCACACGCTAGGGATCGGCAAGACGACGCTCGGCGTGCATTTCAGGGGCACCGACAAGAGGCTGGAAGCCGTTCCGGTTCCCTGGCAGGAGTTCTGCCGCCAAGTGGAAGCGACGCTCGCCGACCATCCGCAACTCAAGACCATTTTCGTCTCGAGCGATGAGCCGGCATTTCTCGACTACTTCACCGCGTGGCCGTTTCGCAAGCCGGTTAAAGTCGCGCCGGCAAAACTGCTCGCGCGTGCCGGGTTGCCGGTTCATTTCAGCGGCTATGCCGGACTCGAAATCGGCCGCGAGGCGCTCGTGTCCAGCCTGCTGCTCGCCAATTGCGGATTCCTCGTCAAGACGCCGTCGTATCTGTCCGCGTGGTCGAAGATATTCAATCCGTCGCTACCGGTGAAACTCGTGTCGCCTCCGCGCCTGGACGCATTCTGGTTCCCCGACAGCCGGCTCTGGCTTGAACAGGTGGAGCGAGAGAGGGCGGAACGGGAAAACGAAGAACGGGCAAAGGCAGCTTGAGGTCGGGCCTATTTGCTTATTTTTACTTATTGCCTGTTGCCTGGTGCGTAGTCAGCGGTTAGCAGCGCGCGGCCCCAAGGCGTCCGCTGACGCACGCCTATAATTAGAATTTGCGTCGCGGGTTCGACAGCGAGTTAGCAGAAGAGCCCGCAATCTGCCAACCGCATTGCCATTGCAAAGAGGCCGACAGCATGTATATCGCCATGAACCGTTTCAAAGTGACGCCCGGGTCCGAGGCCGCATTCGAGCATGTGTGGATTTCTCGCGACACCCATTTGAAAGAGGTTCCAGGCTTCATTGAATTTCATCTGCTGAAGGGGCCGCAAAAGGAAGATCACGTTCTGTATTCGAGTCATACGATCTGGCGCGAGCGCGCGGACTTCGAGGCGTGGACCAAATCCGACGCCTTTCGGGCCGCGCATCGCAGCGCCGGCAACGAAAACCGCGTGCTCTATCTCGGGCATCCGGAGTTCGAGGGCTTCGAAGTCATCCAGACCGTGAAGTAGTCCACGTCGCTGGCCATGCTGACGATTTCGGTCGACAACGCGTCGCTCGGCGCGACGTTCGACCGGCAAGCTCAGTCTTCACTGCGCGGCACGCTCTGCGGTGCGAGCCGGGTGACTCCGACGCGTGCTTGCGGCGCGCCCGCGCAACTCACAAAGGAATGGACCCATGAAAGCCATCAAGATTGGTTCGCCGGCCACCATCGCGAATCTCCAGGTCGTCGACCTGGCGGACCCCGGTCAGCCCGTGGCGGGGCAACTGCGTGTGCGTATTCACGCGAGCTCGCTGAACTTCCATGACTATGGCGTGGTGAGCGGCAATCTGCCTGCCGAAGCAGGCCGGATTCCGATGGCGGATGGCGCGGGCGTCGTCGAGGCGGTCGGCGAAGGCGTCACCGGATTCAAGGTCGGCGACCACGTGGTGTCATGCTTCTTCCCGTTCTGGGAAAGCGGCCCGCCGGCGGTCGGCGATTTCAAAACCACACCCGGCGATGGCGTCGACGGTTACGCTCGCGAGGTCGTCGTGTTGCCGAGCCACTACTTCACGCACGCACCGCGCGGCTACAGTCACGCCGAAGCCGCAACCCTGACCACGGCCGGGCTGACCGCGTGGCGCGCGCTCGTGGTCGACGGTCAACTGAAGGCGGGCAGCACGGTGCTCGTGCTCGGCACCGGCGGCGTGTCGATCTTCGGCTTGCAGATCGCGAAAGCGATGGGCGCCGCGGTGATCGCCACGTCGTCATCGGATGCGAAACTGGCCAGGCTTCGTACGCTCGGCGCCGACCACACCATCAACTATCGCGACAATCCAGAATGGGGCAAGCAGGTTCGCCGACTGACGGATGGGCGCGGCGTCGATCATGTGATCGAGGTGGGCGGCCCGGGTACGCTGCCGCAATCGATTACGGCATGCCGGATCGGCGGCCACATCGCGCTGATCGGCGTGCTGACCGGACGCGCGGGACCGGTGCCGACCGCCGCGCTGATGGCCAGACAGCAGCGCCTGCAGGGGCTGATCGTCGGCAGCCGGCACGATCAGCTGGAGATGATTCGGGCGTTGGAAGTCACGGGCATCAAGCCGGTGATCGACAGCACGTTCGATCTGGACAAACTTGGCGATGCGTTCCGGCACGAGGAGTCGGGTGCTCACTTCGGGAAGATTTGCGTAACGATGTGAGCGCACTGGCATGCGAGAGTGGGGGCGCCAGACGCAGCGCGATCACTTCTCAACCGTGTGCTGCGAGCGTGGCGAAGTCAACACTCGTCGCTTCGCAAGCTTGCGTGAAGCCCGTGTCGTAGCTCGTAAACAAGACGGTACGCGTGCCGGACAACGTCCTGAACAGATCGACCAGCGTCGCGCGCCCAGCGGCGTCGAGTCCGCCGAGCGGTTCGTCCGCAATGACGACGCGGGTCTCGCCGAGCGTGGCTGCCGTGAGGAAAAATTTCTTGCGCGTACCGAACGACATCTGCCCGAAGCGTTTTTCGAAATGCGGTGCGAGACCAAAGCGCTCTGCCAGATCCAGCGTATCGCTGCCGACCGTCGTCTGTCTCGCAGCGGCCACGTTCCGCAAATACTCGCGGCCGGTTTGATCCGGATGGGTCATGCAGTCTTCAGGCACGTACGTCAGCACGGACTTGGCGGCAAGCGGCGCAGTGCGCAACGAATGGCCGCCGAGCCACACGTCGCCAGCATCGGCTTCGATCGTGCCGGCGAGAATGCCGAGCAACGTCGATTTGCCGCTGCCGGACTCATCGTTCAACG
Organism: Paraburkholderia ribeironis; assembly: GCF_900019265.1. GTDB lineage: Bacteria > Pseudomonadota > Gammaproteobacteria > Burkholderiales > Burkholderiaceae > Paraburkholderia > Paraburkholderia ribeironis. Next base: position 26,498 of record NZ_CYGX02000055.1, on the reverse strand, counting down.
CGACGCATCCTGACGCAACCTCGTAATGCAGTCCCTGGAAGATGATGCGTTCGCTGTACTGCTTGCTAAGGTTCTCGAATCGAAGCATGGGTCGTGGAGTGTAGCTCGGTGAAGAACGGCCGCTTTGGCAGGATGCGCGATGCGCGGTGGCGCCGGGCATCGTGTCCGTGCGTCACGGTCTCTTCAACAGGTTGGCATCGCGCAAGTGTAGCAGCGCAGCGCCATCCCCTTCACCGTCCCGCGTCCAGCAGGAACGTCACCATCCGCTCGCACACCCGGCCGAACATCTGCGTGCCGGTCACAGTCGGACATCCGCGTGCACGAGCCGCTTCGATCAACGGCGTGAGCGGCGGCTTCGTCACCACATCGCCGACGAACGTCGTGGCCGGCAATCGCGATACGTCGATCGGCAACGGATCGTCTGCGCGCATGCCGAGCGGCGACGCGTTGACCACCACGTCGTACGCGTCGGCCTTCGCAGCGATGTCCGCGCTGCGCGCTTCGCCGCGCCCGAGCGCATTCAGCCGGCCGATCAGCGAGGCCGTGCGCTCGACATCGTTGTCGCGCACGTCGAGTGAGCCGATGCCGTTTTGAACCAGCGCATGCCCGATCGCCGAGCCCGCACCGCCGGCGCCCACCAGCAACGCGCGTTTGCCGTGCAACGCGCAGCCGGCATCGACGAGCGCGGCGACAAAGCCGGTGCCGTCGAACATGCCGCCGTGCCAGCCGCCATCCGCCGTGCGACGCAGGGTGTTGACCGCGCCGAGAAAGGCCGCCTCTTCGGACAGCGTCGCGCAATACCCAGCCGCGCTGAACTTGTGCGGCACCGTGACGATCAGGCCGTCGACGTTGCGCATCGGTGTCACGCAAGAACGCGGGCAGGTCGGCGGGGGCCACGTGAGCGGGCACTACCAGCGCGTCGCGGCCCGCTGCGCGCAACGCGGCGGTCACGCCGGACGGCGAGCGCACCTGCGCGATCGGATCGCCGACGATGAAATACACCCGCGTCGCGCCGCTAAGCCCTTCGTCGAGCGAAACGGAAAATGGAAGTGCGTGAGCGCACGTCATGGACAAGTCTCCGGAGAAAGCGCAGTCCGTTGCATCGTGCACGATACGGGGCCATCCTGCTTGATCTGCGCGGGATGAGTGAGCAATAGAACGCCACGGCTTGAGCGCAGACCGCTGTTCGAGCGGCGTGTGCGGCAGGCCCGGCAGCAGATTTGCCAGCGCGGCATCGACGGGAAACGATGTGGCGATCGGCAGCGGCTCGCCGGCCGCGTCGATATGCGCGCCCGGCGCGATGGCGCCGATCCGTGGGATGACCCGCTGAAAAAACTCGCGCCTGCGCCGCTCGAAGCCGCGTCGGATATGGGCGTGGCCACGCTGAGCTCGCCGTATTTCAAACGCAGCCGGCGAGTGGCGTCGGTGACCGCCACGATTTCGCCGCGAAATCCGTTCGCGAGTTGGTCGTTCGATTGGGGCGCGTCGATTACATGAGCCACGCGTTGGCGCCAGGCCAGAAATTGCTCATTGGCCGCGAGTCCGCGCGTGCTGAAACGGCACGTCGAGATGGCGGAGCGCGAATCGGCGGCGTTCGCGGCCAGGTGTGGCTGCAGAATGCGCTGTGATGAATCCGTTTCCCCGGGATGCGGCCTGGGCGAACGGGCGGTGCGAATCTGCAGGCGGCCGATTATTTCACGAGCCGATCCGAAACTGAGACGGATGGTAAAGCCTTACAAAAAACTTGAGCTATCGTCACCCAATTAGATTGCAGATCGTTTTCGCGGACGGCGCAGCGAGGGTCGGATTCAGTTCGACTTGCGCTCCGGTACCGGAATCGTAACTGTGCGCAGACAAACATCGATCCGCTGTGCCTGGCGTGACCGGTGCGACGTGGAGGCGTAGACAGGCACTTCACGGGGAACCGAAGATGAGCGGCACGAGCAGGCAGCCGACCGCGCAAAGCGGCGGGCGGCACGCGAGCAGTCTGGCGGATAGCCAACTGGAGCATCTCGAGAACATGGTCGAGCATCTAACGCGTGGCGGCGCGGCGGATGTGCTGCACGGACTCGACCACGCGTATTGGGAAAAGCGTATTCGCGCATTGGAACAGACGCACGAGCTGATCGTCAGTCAGCAGCGGCGCATTGGCAGACTGCTGGAACGGCTCGCGAGCGAAGCGCGGGTCGAACTCAAGCGGCGCACTGCCGCCTGAGCGACTGGGCAGGTCGGGGAATGCGAGGAACCGCGGTAACAGCGCGCGAGAAGTACATCGATGCGGGTCAGCATCGGCAAAAATCCGTTAGAGCCTGAGAGAACGTGGCGATGATGCGAACGGGCACGCAGAGGCCCGTCGCTCATCTGCCGATTCGTATGAAGCTTGTCGGCGGCGTGATTCCATGCCGCTTCGCCGCGACTGCCTTGTTCCTGAGTGCCGGTCACCTCCACACGTCGATTGCGTATTCGTCCGCGTTGATCCGATCGCGATTTGCCGAGCGATGCGACGTTAGCCGCCATGTCTTTCCGCTCTGTCGTTCATTTCATGCGAGTCACCGGCAGGCATTTAAAAAACAACCGCCGATTGCAGTAATTCCGACCGCTTTTAAATAGGGCGCAGTTAAATGTAGGTGTGCAAAATACGCACTACATTTAGCGCTGTTAAACTGTGCGCCGGAGTAGAAATTGGCCTTTCCCATGATCTGGATCGCGCGCACCCGGCACTCCTGATCCGGGCGACCGCGGCTAAAAGGGACGCATGTCTGGTGTGCTCTTTCTTGCATGCACGCATGGTGTTTCGCATCAGCCGATTTTCTCGCCAAACTCCACCTTTCCGATTTTGACAAGCATCGGCGCCTGCCTGGCGCCCGTTTTTTTGGAAGTGACTCATGAAGCCGGCAAACAATTCGCTTGGGAAAAGACGCATACGCAAGATTGCCGTCGCTGCGGTTGCAGTGCTGGTCGCGGTGTTGCTGGCCTGGGGCGTGTGGCATTCCCAGCAGCGCGCGGCGCAAGATGCGCCGGCGCTGACCGGTGTCGCTAACCAGATGCGCCACGACACCTCGGCATGGACGCACGAAGAGAAAGACGCGTCACAGATGCTGCGCGATATTCACGACGCCAGGGTCGCCGCGATCGGTGTGAGCCCGAATGCGATTCTGGTGTCGCGGCATGACGGCTCGAAGTACTTCGTCACCGATCACAACGCGACGTTCTCGCATGCTTTGCTGCTCGGTGAACCGAAGACCGGCGAGGCCGCGCCGTATCAGCTCGTGTGGCTGCCCGATGCGGACATCACGACCGACGGCGCGCGCTGGACCCAGGAATTAGACCGGCTGCGCGATGCGATCAGCGTGCTGTTGCCGCTGTTGCTGATCGGCGGCATGGCGTGGTTCATGCGGCGCGAGATGAAGGGCGGCGCGCAGCTGCTCAGCGAAACGCCCGCGCTGCGCTTTGACGACGTGATCGGCGCAGGCGAAGCAAAGGCCGCGCTCGCAGACATCCGCGGCTATCTGTCCGATCCGAAGCAATTCACGTCGATGGGCGTGCGTGCGCCGTGCGGCATCCTGATGGTGGGCGGACCGGGCGTCGGCAAGACGCGCTTGGCCCAGGCGCTGGCCGGCGAATGCGGCGCAAGCTTCATCTCGATCACGGGCAGCTATTTCAGCGCGAAGTACTACGGGGTCGGCATCCAGAAGGTCAAGCATCTGTTCGAGCTGGCGCGCAAGAACGCGCCCACGGTGATCTTCATCGACGAAGCCGACGGTCTGGCGAAACGCACCGACACCGGCGGCGGTCCGGTCGAAGCCGAGAGCAATCGCATCATCAACCAGTTGCTCGCGGAAATGGATGGCTTCGCATCGAACGAAGGAGTCATCGTCGTCGCGGCGACCAATCATCCGGACAACCTCGACGAGGCGTTGCGCCGGCCGGGCCGCTTCGATCGCACCGTGCAGGTCCGCTTGCCCGATCGCGAAGACCGCGCGAAGATTTTCCGCTTCTACGCGCAGAAGCTGAAGTCGAAATCCGCGGACATCGACTATGACCAACTGGCGCGGCTGACCACGGGCCTGTCGCCCGCCACGGTCGCGATGGTGGTGAACCAGGCGGGGCTCGTCGCGCGCAAGGCCGGCGACACCGAAATCGCGTCGAAGCATTTCATGGAAGCGATCAAGATCGCGCGCATCGGCGACGTGAGCGGCGCCGAGCGCGCGCTCAGCGAAGACGAACGCACGCGCATCGCGGTGCATGAAGCTGGGCATGGGCTGATCGCCGCCCTGCTGGGCACCGGCGTGCTGGAAGAGGTCACGATCCTGCCGCGCGGCGGCGCATTGGGCGTCGCTCTGATCACCAAGGCGCAGGACAAGCACCTGTATCGCGAGACCGAGATCCGCAATGAAATCCAGGTGTTGCTCGGCGGCCGCAATGCAGAAATTCTTATGTTCTCCGAAGCATCGAGCGGCGCTGCGTCGGACTTGCAGGAAGCGTCGCGAATCAGTCTCGACATGGTGTCGAAATTCGGCTTCAACAGCGACGGCGATCTGTTCAGCCTCGCGGCACTGCCGTCGCAGTATGCGGGTCTGCAGATGAAGAGCGCGATCGAGCATGCGAACGTGCTCCTCAAGGAGTTGAACGAGCTGTGCTACGGCTTGTTGCATGCATACGAGCCAGTGCTGCGCGCGATTGCCGATGAGTTGCTGGAGCACGAAACCGTTCGCGGAGAAACGGTGTATCGGCTGATCAGCGAACACAAGGGCAGCCTCCAGATCGTTCACGAGCCGGCTGCGGCGTGACGGGGGCTCGCTGAACGCGGCCCGGCCGCGCTTGGATCATGGCTGATGCTGGTGCTTGATGCGCAGCTGTTGGTTCAAACGGCGTCCGAAGTGGCGCTGTCCTTGCGCATCGTGCGCTGATGGCGAGCCGTCGACACGGTCGGCGCCTGTGCTGAAACGGATGGCGCCGCGCCTGGCCGTGGTAGCTGAGACTTCAGCCGCAGCATCGGCTCCTCGATCAGCCGCCATGACAGAATCGCAAGCGTGAGCGAGATCGCAAACGACACCGCGACTCCCAGCGCGTGCGCCCACACTGGCACCGTGCCGCCGAAGAAAGCTTGCGCGCGATGGTTGCGGGTCAGGTCGGGGATCAGGTTGTGATAGAGGTAGAAGCCGTAGCTGATGCGCCCGAAGCCCGCGAGCCAACCCGTTTCGAGCAGACCGATCACCACGTCGTTGCGGCAACAGGCAATCGAACCGACGAGCGCCGCAATACAGACGCCGTACAGTGCGCTGATCGCCGTGAACAGCAGTGGATTAGCCAGTGTGCTCCAGCTACGCTCGGTCGCACACAAGCCGACGAGTGCGAGACTCAAGCCGAAGAGCGTCATACCGTGTCCGAGCCAGGCCCGCACGGCACTGCGATTTCGCGCGATCGTCGATGTGCCGACGCCACCCAGCGCCAGCAACCAGAAGTTGCTGAGCGGGTGCGTGTAAATGGTGATTTCTTCCCAATGCGCGGCGCGCATCGCCAGCAGGGCAACCAGGCCAAGCGCGACGATCGCCCAGCACACCGCGCGATGCCGCCGCACCGCGAGCAGCAGCAAGAGCGGCGCGACGACGAGATAGAACTGCTCTTCGATCGCGAGACTCCACAAGTGCGAGTACCGCCCCGGCCAGTAACGCAGCACCGAGCCGATCCAGATGTTCGACAGATACGCGAAATGAAACGGCATGCCGCTCACGAGTTCGGGGCTCGCGAGCCCGAACGCCATCAGCACGCACATCACCACCAGCATCAGGTAGTAGATCGGAAAGATGCGCAAGGTCCGGCGCAACAGGAAGCGTTTGAGTTCGGCGCCGAACCTGCCTTCGCCGGCTTCGATGCGCTCGCGCTGCGCGGCCAGAATGCCGATGATCAGAAAGCCGCTCAGCGCAAAGAAGATCCATACGCCGAGATGACCGATCTCGCCGATATCGCCGAACAGGCGGTGCTGAAAAAATACCATCAGGACCGCGATGGCGCGCAATCCATCGAAGCCGGCAATCCTGTTGCTCATGTGGTCGTCTTCCAGTGCGAAGGTGGCGCGCGGGCGCACTGCCCTTCAGGGCGGTGATGGAAGGACCGGAGCCTGTCGGTGACGGTGAAGTCGACCGCGGCGAAAAGAAGGCGTCGTCATGACGCTCAGCGGGTGGGCCGATCGCGGATCGGCTGGCAGCGTGCCCGGTCCACATAAGTGGCCGCAGCCGCGAAGAAAAGGAGTTCGCGCGCCACGCGCGAACTCCGGCGGCCGGGCGCGAAACCATCGTACGATAAAAAAAAGCGAAAAAAATAGTGGGTCACGTTCGGCGATTTTTTTCCGCGATGGTTACCGATCGCGTCCGCGGTTCGCGCGTGAAAGCCGCAAAATTTGCCGCATTTTGCGCAAATCGACGACGCAGTGGCTCAGTATTACCACATGCCGACAGCTGGGTTTCAGATTGCCAGCTAACCGTCAAAAACTAAAGCCGGTTGTCAGCGCGCGCCGACGGTGTGCACGCATCTGCCGGGAACGATCTATTGTCCAGTGATTCGTACGAGGAGAAGCGGTCCGTGACCGCTTTGCACGGCGCGTTCGTGCGCGTCATTCTGCGAGAGCCCGAATGGAAATTCGTCGAGGACGCTCGGTCGAAGTGGATTTCTTCCGCGGCGTCGTGCTGATCGTCATCGTGCTGGATCACATTCCCGGCAGCACGCTTTCGCATCTGATGTTGCATGCATACGCGCTGTGCGACGCGGCAGAAGTGTTCGTTTTTCTCGGCGGCTATGCATCGGCGGCAGCTTATACCGCGGTGCTCGCGAGGCGTGGCGAGAACGCGGCGAAGCTGCGCTTCGTCAGGCGCTCCTGGGAGATCTATCGCGCCTATCTGTTGACGGCGATGTTGATGCTCGTGGCCGGAGCCGTGCTCGCGCTGCTGCATCTGAATCAGCCGATGGTCGAACGCACCGGCTGGCTGCCGTTTGCGGTCCAGCCGCTGCGCGAAGCGTTCGATATCGCCGTGTTGCGGCAGCAACCGTATCTGTCGAGCGTGCTGCCCATGTACGCGATCTTCGCGCTGTGCGTGCCGTTCGCGGTGCCGCTTGCGCACCGTTCGGCGCTGCGGGCGCTGGGTGTGAGCGTCGCGATGTGGGTGCTGGCCCGGCCGTTGGCCGCGTTACTCAGCATTGACGGTATGGCCGACTGGGCCTTTAATCCGTTTGCATGGCAACTGATGTTCGTGCTCGGCATTCTGAGTCGGGTGCAACCCATCAGCGAGCGCTTTCACGCAAGCCGCACCGCGCGCTGGTTCACGCGGGCCGCGGTGGTCGCGGTGCTGGCGTTCGCTATCCTCAAGCTCTTCGTGCTGACGCAACCGTTGCCCGGCACGCTCAAGCAGAATCTTTCCGTGGACCGTGTGATCAACTTCGTCGTCATCGCCTGGCTGGCTGCGCAGTTCGTGCGTACGGGCGGCATCGCATGGCTCGCGCGGCGTTTGCCCGCCGTCGTGATGGTGGGCCGCACGGGGCTCGTGTGTTTCGTCGCCGGCACGCTGGTGTCGTTGATCGTCGATACGGCGACGCCGCATACCTCGCATGGGTTGAGCGGCGTGCTGATCGGACTCGGCGGCGACCTCGTCGCGATCGGCGCGATGCTGATGATCGCACGCGGCTGGCATGGCTGGAGAGGGCAGCAGTCGGGTACGCCCGCCAATGGCGCAGGTTACGGATGACGGCGCGGCGGCGCTGTGCGCGTTCGACGCGAGGTGCGCGCACGGCTGCGAGTGTCGTCGGCGTGGCGTCATTGCTCGCGGCTCACCTGGCTAATACTCAACCGAATCCGCAACAAGTGGTGCAAGACGCGCAATTGATGCAAGCGGCGCCCAAAGACGCGCCGTTTGCGGTGCGCTGCGCGGCGTTCGCCGGCGCGGTGCTGCCCCCTGAACTGATCGCATTACCGAGCGCCGGCGTACAGATCGACAGCGCGGCGCTGGTGCGCGCTACCGCGTCCGGCAACCAGCAAGGCGGCGAGTATTGCCGCATCACTGGCCGCATCAAGGCGCTCGAGGCGGCCACGCCCGATATCCGTTTCGATCTGAATCTGCCGCGCCGCTGGAATGGGCGCGCGTTGCAGATCGGCGGCGGCGGTTACAACGGCGTGGTGGTGAGCGGCACGGGGGTGATGCCGTTTTCGCCGGATCGGGCGCCGCTCGCGCAAGGCTATGCGACGTTCGGCGACGACTCCGGGCATATCGGGGATGCGTCGCTTGCTGTGTTCGGCCTCGTCGACGAAGCGGTGACCAATTTCGGCTATGCGCATCTGAAGAAGACCCACGACGCCGCGCTCGCACTGATCGCACGCGCCTATGACCGGCCGCCGCAGCGGATGTATTTTGCCGGCGGCTCGACGGGCGGGCGCGAAGGCTACACGGTGATGCAGCGCTTTCCCGACGACTACGACGGCGTGATCGCCAATTCGCCCGCACTCAATTTTTCCGGCCTGCGCCTGCTCGGCGTGAAGCTCGGCCAGGCGGAGTATGCAACGCCCGGCGGCTTCATTCCGCCGATGCTGCTGGAGCGCGTGTACGAGCGCACGCTCGCCGTCTGCGACGGGCTCGATGGCGCAATGGACGGCATCATCAGCGACGTGGCCGCGTGTCGCGAGCACGAAGCGCAGATCATCGACTCATTGCGTTGCACGGGCGGCGCGCCGTCACCTTCGCCGTCGCGCGACGAATGCCTGACCGATGCGCAACTCTCGACGCTGCTGGTCATGCGCGACGGCCTGTCGTTACCGTACCGGCTTGCATGGGACGTCGCCGGCTATCGCGGCTACAACGTCTTTCAGGGCACGCATCTGACGGGGCTGCTCGGGCTCGGCCATCAGCCGGAGCGCTTGCCGGTGCCGACGTTCTTTGCGAACGGCTATCTGTTCGCGCAGGGCGACGGCTACGTCCGCTACTTCGTTGCACGGGACGCGGGCTTCGATTCGCTCAGGTTCGACCCGCAATATCCGGGCAAATATCGCGCGCAACTGATCGCGCTTTCGCAGACGATCGGCGCGATGAACACCGACCTGTCGCGCTACATCGCCCGCGGCGGCAAACTCATCACCGTGCACGGACTCGCCGACGAGGTCATCAGCCCGAACCAGACGATCGCTTACCATCGGGCGTTGATCGATCGCTTCGGCGCTGAACGGGTGGATGGTTTCATGCGGCTCTACATGGTGCCGGGTTTTCAGCACGGCGGCGGCGCGTTCATTCCGGCGGTGGATTTGCTGGGCGCGCTCGATAGCTGGGTGACGCGTGGCGTGCCACCGGAGACCTTGATCGCGACCGATATCGCGGCGGCCACGAATGGACGCTCGCGTCCGCTGTGCCGCTATCCGCTGTTTCCACGATACGTCGGCAAGGGGAACGTGAACCTGGCAAGCAGCTTCGCGTGCGCTGAACCGTGACGCGAGTCGCGGCGAGTGGAATTGGTCCACGCCGGGAATTTCTGCAAAAGCGGCGCACTGCACGCTTTCACACTTTCCATTACATTGCGGATGCGGTCGCTCGTGCGCCCCGTTCCTTCCAATCAGATACCGGTGTCTGCCATCATCGAATCCATGCAGCCAATCGTCTCAGTCAAGAATCTGTCGAAAACCTATGCGAGTGGTTTTCAGGCACTGAAAAATATCAATCTGGCGATCAACCGCGGAGAAATTTTTGCATTGCTCGGCCCCAACGGCGCAGGCAAAACAACGCTGATCAGCATCATCTGCGGCATCGTCAATGCCAGCGAGGGCAGCGTGACGGTGGACGGCCACGAAATCGTGGCGGACTATCGCAGCGCCCGCTCGCTGATCGGCCTGGTCCCGCAAGAGTTGACCACCGACTCGTTCGAAACTGTCTGGGCAACCGTCTCGTTCAGCCGCGGGCTGTTCGGCAAGCCGAAAAACCCGGCTCACATCGAGAAGGTGCTGCGCGACCTGTCGCTGTGGGAAAAGCGCAATAGCAAGATCATTACGCTGTCGGGCGGCATGAAGCGGCGCGTGCTGATCGCCAAGGCGCTGGCGCACGAGCCGCGCGTGCTGTTTCTCGACGAACCGACCGCGGGCGTGGACGTCGAGTTGCGGCGCGATATGTGGAAGCTGGTGCGCTCGCTCACGCAGAGTGGCGTGACCATCATCCTCACCACCCACTACATCGACGAAGCCGAGGAGATGGCCGACCGCATCGGCGTGATCAGCGCGGGCGAGATCATGCTGGTCGAAGAGAAAACGGAGTTGATGCGCAAGCTCGGCAAGAAGCAGTTGACGCTGCAACTGGACAGTCCGCTCGAGCAGGTGCCAGCTGCGCTGGCCGGCTACGCGCTGGCGGTCGACAAGGGCGGCAGCGAGCTGATCTATACCTATGAAGGTGAGGGCGGTCGCACCGATATCATCGCGCTGCTCAAGGCGCTCGACGATGCCAGTATCCGCTTCACGGACCTGCACACGACGCAAAGTTCGCTCGAAGACATCTTCGTCAGTCTGCTCCGAGGTGATCAATGAATATTTACGCAATCCGCGCGATCTACAAGTTCGAGATGGCGCGCACGTGGCGCACGCTGATGCAAAGCATCATCGCGCCGGTGATTTCGACGTCGCTTTACTTCGTGGTGTTCGGCTCGGCAATCGGTTCGCGCATCAAGGAGGTGGACGGCATCAGCTACGGCGCGTTCATCGTGCCGGGATTGATCATGCTGCAGTTGCTGTCGCAAAGCATTGCGAACGCGTCGTTCGGCATTTACTTTCCACGCTTTACCGGCACGATCTTCGAATTGCTGTCGGCGCCGGTGTCGTACCTGGAGATCGTGGTCAGCTATGTGGGCGCGGCGGCCACCAAATCGATCCTGCTCGGGCTGATCATCCTCGCGACCGCCGGCCTGTTCGTGCCGTTGCAGGTGCTGCATCCGTTCTGGATGGTGCTGTTTCTGGTGCTCACGGCAATCACGTTCAGCCTGCTCGGGTTCATCATCGGCATCTGGGCGGATGGTTTCGAGAAGCTGCAACTCGTGCCGCTGCTGATCGTCACGCCGCTGACGTTTCTCGGCGGCAGTTTCTATTCGGTCAATATGCTGCCGCCGTTCTGGCGAGTCGTCACGCTGTTCAATCCGATCGTCTACCTGGTCAGCGGCTTTCGCTGGAGCTTCTTTGGGCTCGCCGACGTGAACGTCGGACTGAGCCTCGGCATGACGGTCGTGTTTCTCGCGGTGTTCCTGCTGATCGTCGGCTGGATCTTCAGGACCGGCTACCGGCTCAAGAGCTGATTGTGCGGCGGCGGACCGGCCGACGCCGATGAGCGCGAGCGGTCTGCCCGGGGGGCATCCAGATAGTGGGTAAGCCGCGCGGTGAGGCGGCATGGTTGCCGGCGGTAACAGTGATCGAAGCGATCATCGGCAGGTGGGCGAGCGCCAAGCCGCGAGTGGGCTGAACGGGCTGAGCGAACGAGGCGACCGCGTGCGCCGCCACCTCGTTCATCGGTCACTACGACACGTATGCGTGCGCGACGTTGATCAACTGCACGCGATTGCGCACGTTGAACAGTTGCCGCAGCCGACGCAGATGGTAGTCGACGTTATGCGGCGACAGCCCGAGGAAGTAAGCGATTTCCTTGTCGCGCTGGCCCTGCACGACCGCCTTCAGCACGGCATGCTGCAACTCGCTCAACGCGACGCGCTGCGGCTGCGCGGGTGCCATGCCGATCACACTTTTCGCGTGCGTCCACATGAACTCGTGAATCATGTGCGCGAACATCAGCGTTTCGGCGACGATCGATTCGGTCATCCAGCGCGGGTTGCCGATCTCCGAGTTGAAGCACAGGCTCGCGCTCAGTTCCGGCTCGGGCAGCGGCATCCGCGTAAGGATGCCGCTTTTGCGGCCGGCCGTTTCCAGCATGTCGATCAGCCCGCCGAGACGCTCGCTGCGCATCTGCGTGCGCGGCAGTTCGGCGCGCATGTCGGCGGTGTTCCACAAAAACGGCATGCCGGTTGGCGACGCCAGCGCGACGCGCGGATCGATTTCAAAATAGCGCTCGCGGAAATAGCGTGCGAGCCATGTCTGCGACTCGTAGCTGGTCAGCACGAACATCGTCATGTGATGCGACGACGTGCGCGTGGCCGTATAGCTGAACGAGTCGAAGCCAAGCTGCCTGATACGCTGTCGTACGAATTCGATGCGGTCCTGCGCGCTGCCGAAACGCACCAGCGGACTGATCACCGGCGCGGCGCGCCGTGCCGCGGGCGACGGCGTGCCGATCTCCTCCTCGGTGAAGAGGGTGAGAAAGCCCGCGGGCGCCGCACCGGTTGCGATGCGGGTCGAAGTTCTCGATGCTTCAGCCGCGTGGGCTGATTTCACGGGTTGCCGCGTGCCGGCCGGGTAGGCCGGTTGTGCGGACCCCGTTGAGTCGTATGCTGCCGACGCGTGCCCGGCTGCGCCTTGCGGCGAGCCATTCAGCCAATGCGGCAGCGTATCGGGTTCGTGTTCCATGAAACGGTAGCTCCGGCGTTTGAAACGCGTGAAAGACGACAACCTGAATGATTAGCTATTTACTGAAATTACGGTAGCCGGCTCCTTGCTATTACTTTTTCGATCCTGCGCTGACGACGGACCGGCAACGGGTACGGCGGAGTTCCTCCTTGCATACGGCACCTCCCGAGAATGAACGTGATGCCACGAATTCAGAAGCTGACGACGACGCTTGCCTACGATTGCTACATGGCGGGCCAGAAATGGTTGTCGAGCATGGCGCGCTCGTGACGGCACCTCGTTCTGTGCCCATATCTCGAACCAGACGAGCAGGAACTGCTGTGGGCGCCCGGCTTGCGCATGGGCGACGTCTGGTTCGTGCCGCGGGCGCCGATCTGGTGGCGCCTGCGTTCGATCAGCGACGCGCCGCTGTCGACCTTTCATTTGCACATGAGCGCAGCGTGATCGACAGCGTCGCCGCGCTGATCGAACTCGGCGGGACGCGTGAGCTCGCTCCCGGCGGCGCGACACAGTTTCACGATCCGCTTGTTGCCGCGCTGCCCGGCGGCTTGCATCGCGCTGCCAGAAATCCGGCCGATCTTGCCACCGATCTGTCAATCGATGAACTGGCCGCGCAGGGCGGCCCAAGCGGTTTTCATCTGGCGCGTGGGTGTCGCCGCGAGACGGGCGAGACCCCGCATCGGTTCGTCGCGCGCCTGCGGCTCGGCGAAGCGGCGCGGCTGCTGCGTGCCATCGATTGGACCGTGCTGCACAATACACAGTCCGATCGGTCCGCCCTTTCGTATGAATCTCTCACTTTGCGCAGTGTGCGGTGCATTGCGCGGCTTGCAAACTACGAACTTTCGTGGACTCAAACTGGCAAGAGCTGGCATGACCATGCCGATGCAGCGTTTCCGGCCCGTTGAGGCGAGCTAGCTCATCTGGCCTAACTGGCCTGACCGCATTGGAAGCAACTGTATCTGTTAAATCATTGCATGAAAAGAGAGGATTGAAATGTGCACCACCTAGCCCGACCAGCATCTGATCGACCGTTCCCTTCAACCCGCGACCTTGAAAATCCTGCGATGACCCGACTTCGAATCACCTCCTGCGGCCATGTTTTTATCGCCGAAACGCATCCGGACGCGCCGCAGACGGTGGCCGCGTTCCTGAAGCTTCTGCCGTACCGTCAAAAGATCATTCACGTGCGCTGGAGCGGCGAAGGCTGCTGGGTGCCGCTCGGCGACTTCAAGCTCGAGAACGACGGTGCGGTGGTCGGCTTCGAGAATCACACGAGCCATCCGTCGGTCGGCGACATTCTGTTCTACCCGGGCGGCTACAGCGAGACCGAGATCATTCTCGCGTACGGCTCCTGCTGCTTCGCGAGCAAGCTGGGGCAACTGGCGGGCAATCACTTCCTGAGCGTCGTCGAAGGCAAGGAAAAGCTGCGTGAGCTGGGCACCAAGGTGTTGTGGGAAGGTGCGCAAGACGTGCTGTTCGAGAAGATCTGAAGCGCGGTTGCGCCGTGCGCTGGCGCTGCGACGGATGGGCTGGCGTTCGGCTCGAATGCGACGGCCAGCGCGGCGGGTTTAGTGGCGGTGGGCGGCGGCTCGATCGCGAACCGCGCGGTGGTTGCGCCGTCCTATACGATCGGCGGCTCGACGTATAGCGACGTCGGCGCGGCGTTGGCGCGTGACGCAGAACAGCACCGATATCGCCGGCTTGCAAAGCACCGTCGGCAGTTTCAACGGAGCGGTGGCGTATGCGGTGCAATACGATAGCTCGGCCCATGACAAAGTCATGCTCGGCGGTACCGCGGCCAGCGCGCCGATAGTCCAGCTGACCAATCTTAAGGATGACGAAATATCGGCCACCAGCAGCGATGCCGTGACCGGCGCGCAACTGTGGAGCACCAACCAGCAGATCGGCAACCTGAGTCGGGTCGTGCAGAACTTTCAGGGTGGCGGCGACGCCTATGTCTGCGTCAACAGTGCCGCCAATGCGGCACAGGCAGCAGGACAGGCAGCGGTCACGAGCAGACTCATGCCCGCTGCCGGCACCCCGTCGCCTGCACGTGCGGGGTGCGGTGCGACTTTTATTTGAACAGCTTCAACGCTTGCGAGATCGTATTGATCACGCCCCATGCGAGCGGGAGCATCACGTACAGCCAGAAGACGGCGAGCTTCGCCTTGTTGGTCGGATGCACGGTTTGAACGGTCGACATGCGGGTCTCCTCAGGCGCCTTTGGCGAGTTCTGCGTCGGTCATGTGGTGCTTGTCGTCCACACGCTTGACCAGCAGGTTGCAGATAAAGCCGATCACCAGCAGCACGGCCATGATGTGAACGGTCATCGTGTAGGCATCCGCTTTGGCGACGCCTTGCGCGACTTCGTACGCGCGAATGTAATTCACCAGCACCGGACCAGCGACGCCCGCGGCGGCCCACGCCGTCAGCAGGCGGCCGTGGATGCCGCCGACGAATGCCGTGCCGAACATGTCCGCGAGATAGGCCGGCACCGTCGAGAAGCCGCCGCCGTACATCGTCAGGATCACGCAGTAGGCGAGCACGAACAGTGCGATCTGGCCGGACGCCGCGAAACCCGGCACCAGGTAGTACAGCACCGCGCCGAGCACGAAGAAGACGAAGTAGGTGTTCTTGCGGCCGAGCCAGTCCGAGGCCGATGCCCACACAAAACGGCCACCCATGTTGAACAGTGACAGCAGACCCACGAAGCCTGCTGCCGCGACCGGCGTCACCGTGTCCTTGAAGCTCTCCTGGATCATCACCGAGGCCTGGCCGAGAATGCCGATGCCGGCCGTCACGTTGAGGAACAGCACCAGCCAGATCAGATAGAACTGCGGCGTTTTCAATGCCTGGTCGATGTGCACGTGATTACGCGAAATCATCTTCTGACCGGTCGCGGCGGGAGTCCAGCCGGCCGGCTTCCAGTCGGCGGGCGGCACGCGGATCGCGAGTGCGCCGATCGACATCGAGATGAAGTACACGATGCCGAGCACCACGAAGGTTTCGGCCACGCCGACGCTGGTCGCGCTGTGGAAGTGATTCATCAAGGCCACCGACAAAGGCGCAGCGATCATCGCGCCGCCGCCGAAGCCCATGATCGCCATGCCAGTCGCCATCCCGCGGCGGTCCGGAAACCAGCGGATCAACGTCGATACCGGCGAAACGTAACCGAGCCCGAGCCCGATGCCGCCGATCACACCATAGCCGAGATAGAGCAGCACGATCTGATGCAGGTACACGCCGAGCGCGGAGATCAGGAAGCCGCCGCCGAAGCAGCATGCAGCGGTAAACATCGTGCGGCGCGGGCCGACATGTTCGAGCCATTTGCCGGCAAACGCCGCCGACAGACCGAGGAACACGATCGCGAGCGAAAAAATCCAGCCGAGTGCAGTCAGCGACCAGTCATCGGGACCGGACTGCGTAATGCCGATCACTTTGGTCAGCGGACCGTTGAACACGGAGAACGCGTACGCCTGGCCGATACACAGATGAACGGCGAGCGCGGCGGGTGGGACCATCCAGCGCGAGAATCCCGGCGTCGCGACCGTGGCCTGCTTGGAAAAGAAGGGGGCGGAGCCTGGCTGGTCGCCCGGCTCGATGATGCTACTCATTGTCGGTCTCCCGTAAGGAATTCTTTGTTATCGGCATTCTCGTACCCGTGCTTTAGTTGTAGCGGTGTAAAGCTTGCAGATTTGCGCTCAGGAATATATGTATTTTGCGTTCATATTGCACGGGTAAGTTCGCCGAGTTGTCGAACAATAGGGCGGGAAGCAGGCCTTGGCAATATGAGACGCAAACACATAAGGCATTTTCCGGATGAAATGCGACAGTAATCTGTCCAACGGCGCTGTCCAACGGCGACGCCGCATAAACGCAAAACGCAAACGCAAAACGGACCGGCGGTGGCACTGCGCCACGCCGGTCCGTCTTTGCGGTCACTGCTTCGCGACTTTTCAGGCGATGCCGCGTCCGGTTTTCATCCTGGCCGCCACCAGCACAGAAATCAGGCAGCCGATCGCGAGGTACGCGGCGACCGGGTGCCACGAGCCGCCGGCAAGGCCGACCAGCGCGACCGCGATGAACGGCGTAAAGCCTCCGCCGACCACGCTCGCCACCTGATAGCCGACGCCCGAGCCGCTATAGCGATACTCGGTACCGAACAGTTCGGTGAACATGGGTTGCTGTACGCTGACCACCATGTCGTGCGCGATGTTCGCGAGCATCACGGCGAACACCACGATCCACACCGTCGAGCGTGCTTCGAGCGCGAGGAAGAACGGCACTGCGCTGAACATGCCTACCAGCGCGCCGATAATGTACACGCGGCGGCGGCCGAAGCGATCCGCCAGCCAGGCGAAACACGGAATTGTCACACAGCTCAGCGCGCCGACCAGCAGGCCGATGGTCAGGAAGAATTCGCGCGGCATGTGCAGGTTCGCCGTCGAGTAGTTCAGCGCGAACGCCGTGACGATATACATCGTGAACAACTCGGCCAGACGCAGCGCGATGATCAGCAGAAACGCCTTCGGATGACGCAGCAGCGCTTCGACGATCGGCAGCCGCACGCTGCGTTCGCCATGCTGGCCGACCTTCTCGACGAATTCCTGCGACTCCTCCATGCTCGAGCGGATCCACAGTGCGATCAGCACCAGCACCACGCTGAACAGGAACGGCAGGCGCCAGCCCCAGCTGAGGAACGACGCGTTGTCCATCGAACGGCTGATCAGCGCGACCAGCCCGGTGGACAGCACGAGGCCCACGCCATAGCCGACCTGCACGCCGCTGCTGTAGAACGCTTTCTTCTTCTCCGGCGCGCTTTCGACCGCCATCAGCGCCGCGCCGCCCCATTCGCCGCCGACCGCGAAGCCCTGAATCGCGCGCAACGTCACGAGCAGCACCGGCGCCCACCAGCCGATCGCCGAGAAGGCCGGCAGCAGACCGATGGCGGCGGTCGACAGGCCCATCATCATCACCGTGAGGACCAGCATGCGTTTGCGTCCGAGGCGATCGCCATAGTGTCCGAACACGAAGCCGCCGAGCGGACGAAACAGAAAGCCGACGCCGAAGGTGGCGAAGGCGGCGAGCGTGCCCATCGCCGGGCTGACCTTCGGGAAGAACTCGGCGTTGAAGACCAGTGCGGCGACGATGCCGTATAGCAGAAAGTCGTACCAGTCGACCACGGCGCCGACAAAGCTGCCGAGCGCCGCCTTGCGCGCCTGGCTGCGCGCCGTGCGCTGGGTGGCCGTGGTGGCCGTCGGGATGATGATACTCATCAGGCTGTCTCCTTTGTCGACCGGAGTTAGTGCTTCAGCACTTACTCCGGTCCCATGCAAGTTAGTTGAGTTAGTGCTTCAGCACTTACTCCGGTCCCATGCAAGATAGTTGCGTTGAACTCTCGGACTGGGCGGGATCGAACCGCAGGGGCAGGGCAGTTGCCGGAATCGATCCGTGGCAGGATGTCCGGAAGATTAGTGATGTGAGGCGGATCTCACAATCCGCATCGGGGTCGAATTGCGCGAACATCGAACGCGACTGCGCGCATAGCGCGCGTTTTGCGCGTTTACACCGAGAAGCGGCGCCTTGATCGGTGCGGAGAAACGGTTCGAGTCGCCACGTGCTAACGTAAAGAGGTGATCCAAAAACAACATATCGCTGATATACTACATACGGAATATTGATTAATGCGGCGCTGCAGCATATGATTGAGTCATTCGTTCACTCAATCGTCCGGAGTTACAAATGGAATTTGTGCCTCTTTTGCTGCTCGCCATTGCAGTTGCGGGTTTGGGCTCTGCCGCCACCATTCTGCTGACGGACTGGATTCCTCAGGCGGTCGCGCAGCTTGCATCGCAACATGGCCGGTTCATCGGCCTCGGCGAGCAACTCGGCGGGGCGGCACCCGCGCCCTATCGCGCGCATGTTCAAGCAGAGGCGATGAATGTCGTCAGAACTTCAAACTGAAACAGTGGCAACCCCGCTGACCTTGTCACTGCAGCCGATCGGCGCGAGCGCCAGCTTGCGCGATCAGGCCTATGCGATGCTGCGCCAGGCGATTGCCGACGCGGATATATACCAGAATCGCGAAGAAATCCGCCTCGACGAACGCGTGCTGAGCGAATCGCTCGGCGTGAGCCGCACCCCGGTTCGCGAGGCAATGACCCTGCTCGAACAGGAAGGCTTTCTGCGCATGGTGCCGCGGCGCGGCATCTATATCGTGCGCAAGAGCAAGCGCGAGATCGTCGAGATGATCCAGATGTGGGCGGCGCTCGAAAGCATGGCGGCGCGGCTTGCCACGCTGCACGCGACGGACGAGGAGATCGCCCGCCTGCGCCACATGTTCGACAATTTCCGCGACGCGACGCCGGCCGAGCACATCGCCGAATATTCGGACGCCAATATCGCGTTCCATCAGGCGATCGTCGAGCTGTCGAAGTCGCAGATCATTCTCGACACGATCAAGAACATCTTCATTCATGTGCGTGCGATCAGGCGTATGACTATTTCGCAGAGCGATCGGGCGTCACGCTCGATCGTCGACCACTTGCGCATCATCGAGGCGTTGGAGAAGCGCGATACCGAATTGGCCGAGCGTCTCACGCGCCAGCATTCGCTGGATCTGGCAGCGTTCGTCGAGGCGAATTGTGATTTTCTTGATTGACGGGTGCTAGGGGTTGACTGAGGTTTCGAATAGGAAGGCCCGCGGTGTGAAAACGCCGCGGGCCTTTTGTTTGTGCGCGGTTGGCGGCCGTCGCCTGCGGTTGGTTGCTGTTGCTGTTGCCGATGCCGGACGTTGGCCGTGTTGGCATGCCACGGTCAGTGAGGGATAAACCTTGCTTGACGGTACGAAAAATATGGTATGTGATATATCAACGGTCGCGACTTAGAGCCCGACTCAGTATTTTTCCCGGTCTCGGCCTCGAATCGTCTCGGTCTTTGCGCGATGAAGCACCAACTGGTGGGGAACAGAAGCAGGAGGCTCGAGACCGCACAGTTTGTAAATCAAGCTTGATTGAATGTGATATATCACATACGGTATGTAGAAGGCTGGTGAAACATGGGTGAGAGCGGACGCAAGTTCAAACGGGTGCGTCCGTCGATTAACCGTTGCACAACCGATTGACCCGCATCTTTCATGGGACCGGAGTAAGTGCTTTGCGCCAACTCCGACCGACCGCCACTAGCGTGGCATGGGACCAGAGTAAGTGCTTTGCATGGGGGCCAGAGTAAGCGCTGAAGCGCTAACTCTGGCCGACAGCTAAAGCGCCAACTCCAGTCAAACCTCAGCATGGGACCAGAGTAAGTGCTGAAGCACTAACTCTGGTCGACCGCTGAGGGCCTGGAGTAAGCGCTAAAGCGCCAACTCCAGTCAAACCTCAGCATGGGACCAGAGTAAGCGCTAAAGCGCCAACTCTGGTCGACACCGGAGACGACCATGTCTGCAGTTGTTTCATCCCTGAACTCAACCATGGGCAGCACGACAGCCGACGACACGCTCAAGCAGAAGACGCGCAATGCCGGCGTCGTCTCGGGCGGCCATCTGGTTGCGAAGGCACTGAAAAACGAAGGGGTCGATACGATCTTCACGCTGTGCGGCGGCCACATCATCGATATCTACGACGGTTGTGTCGACGAAGGGATCCGCATCATCGACGTGCGCCACGAGCAGGTCGCCGCGCATGCGGCCGACGGCTACGCGCGCCAGACCGGCAAGCTCGGCTGCGTGGTCACGACCGCCGGCCCCGGCTGCACCAACGCGGTAACCGGCATCGCCACCGCGTTTCGCTCGGAGAGTCCGATCCTGCACATCGGCGGGCAGGGCGCGCTGACGCAGCACAAGATGGGCTCGCTGCAAGACCTGCCGCACGTCGACATCATGGCGCCGATCACCAAGTTCGCCGCTAGCGTGTCGAGTACCGAACGCGTCGCGGACATGATCTCGATGGCGGCGCGCGAGTGCTTCAACGGCGCGCCCGGTCCGGCTTACCTGGAAATTCCGCGCGACGTGCTGGACCGCGAAGTTGACGCGACGCGTGCGATCGTGCCGCAGCCGGGCCGCTATCGGGCGTCGACGAAATCGATCGGCGATCCGCGCGACATCGAAAAACTCGCGGACCTGCTCGTGAACGCCGAGCGGCCCGCGATCCTCTACGGGCAGCAGGTGTGGACCGCGCGTGGCCATGAAGAAGCGGTCGCGTTGCTGCGTGGCATCGACATGCCCGGCTATTTCAATGGTGCGAGCCGCGGGCTGTTGCCGCCGGGCGATCCGCACCATTTCGACCGCACGCGCTCGCAGGCTTTCGCGAATGCGGATGTGCTGATCGTGGTCGGCACCCCGTTCGATTTCCGCATGGGCTACGGCAGGCGCATCAGCAAAGAGTTGTCGCTTGTGCAAATCGACATGGACTACCGCACGGTCGGCAAGAACCGCGATATCGATCTCGGCCTGGTCGGCGACCCGGGCGCGATCCTGGCGGCGGTGCTACAGGCCGCGAGCGGTCGCCTGAAAGACGATAAGCGCCAGGCGCGCCGCAAATGGATGGCGCAATTGCAGGACGCCGAAGCGAGCGCGACCGAAAAACTGATGCCGCTCTTCAAATCGAATAGCACTCCGATTCATCCCTATCGCGTCGCTTACGAGCTCAACGAATTCCTCTCCGACGACACCATCTATATCGGCGACGGCGGCGACGTCGTGACGATCTCCGCGCAAGCGGTGCGGCCGCGTCGTCCGGGGCAATGGATGGACCCGGGCGCGCTTGGCTCGCTCGGCGTGGGCACTGGCTTCGCGCTCGCGGCGAAGCTCGCTCATCCGCACAAGGAAGTGCTGTGCTACTACGGCGACGGCTCGTTCGGCATGACCGCGTTCGACATGGAAACCGCCAATCGCTTCGGCGCGCCCTATCTGGCGGTGATCGGCAACAACTCGGCGATGAATCAGATCCGCTACGGCCAGCTAGCCAAATACGGCGAAGAGCGCGGCAACGTCGGCAATCTGCTGAGCGACGTGCCGTTCAGCAAATTCGCCGAAATGCTCGGCGGTCACGGCGAGGAAGTGCGCGATCCCGCGCAGATCGCGGGCGCGCTGCAGCGCGCCCGCGAAGCGATTCATCGCACCGGCCGTTCGGCGGTGGTCAACATCTGGGTCGACCCGCGCGAGTACGCACCCGGGACGAAGAACCAAACCATGTACAAATAAGCCGCACACTTCAGGAGATATGACATGAGCAAAGCACTCGACGGTGTGCGCATCCTCGATTTCACGCATGTGCAATCGGGGCCGACCTGCACGCAATTGCTGGCGTGGTTTGGCGCGGATGTGATCAAGGTGGAACGGGCCGGCGCCGGCGACATCACGCGCGAGCAGCTGCGCGATATTCCGGACGTGGACAGCCTCTACTTCACGATGCTCAATCACAACAAGCGCTCCGTCACGATCGACACGAAGAACCCGGAAGGCAAGCAGGTGCTCGAAGCGCTGATCCAGAAATGCGACGTGCTGGTGGAGAACTTCGCACCGGGCGCGCTGGACCGCATGGGCTTCACGTGGGACCGCATTCAGGAGCTGAACCCGCGCATGATCGTCGCGTCGGTGAAGGGCTTCGGCCCTGGGCCTTATGAGGACTGCAAGGTCTACGAGAACGTCGCGCAGTGCGCGGGCGGCGCGGCTTCGACGACCGGCTTCGACGACGGGCCGCCGGTCGTGACCGGCGCGCAGATCGGCGACAGCGGCACCGGCTTGCATCTGGCGCTCGGCATCGTCACGGCGCTGTATCAGCGCACGCATACCGGACGCGGCCAGCGCGTGCTCGCCGCGATGCAGGATGGCGTGCTCAATCTGTGCCGCGTAAAACTACGCGACCAGCAGCGGCTCGATCGCACCGGCACGATGAAAGAGTATCCGCAATATCCGAACGGAACGTTCGGTGAAGCGGTGCCGCGTGCTGGCAATGCGTCGGGCGGCGGTCAGCCGGGCTGGATCCTGAAGTGCAAGGGCTGGGAGACGGACCCGAACGCGTATATCTACTTCATCACGCAGGCGCCAGTCTGGACGAAGATCTGCAACGTGATCGGCAAGGAGGAGTGGGCCACGGACCCCGACTACGCGACAGCACCGGCGCGTCTGCCGCGCCTGAAGGAGATCTTTGCCGAGATCGAGCGATGGACCATGACCAAGACCAAATTCGAGGCCATGCAGATCCTCAACAAATACGACATTCCGTGCGGCCCGATTCTGTCGATGAGGGAGATAGCTGAAGAGCCTTCGCTGCGCAAAACCGGCACCATTGTTGAAGTGGATCATCCGGCGCGCGGTAAATATCTGACAGTTGGCAATCCTATCAAATTGTCCGACAGTCCGACCGAGGTCAAACGTTCACCGCTGCTTGGCGAACATACCGACGAAGTGATGGCAGAACTGGGCTATTCGCCGGAGCAGATCAGCGCATTGCGCATGGCTGGCGCGATCTAGGCGCGCCAGCGCGGTAGTCAAACCAGCGATCGTGGCGAAGCGCTGAAGGAGCGACGTATGGATACGTGGATGCGGTTCATGTCGAGTGACGGTGGCATCGTGTTCGGCCGTGTCGAAAGTGGCTATCTGCACGAGTACGAAAGTCTCGATCAGCCAGTGCCGACCGGCGCGGTGCTGTCGACGCGCGCGCTGACGCCGCTAGCGCCTTGCGCGCCGGGTAAGGTCATTGCATTGTGGAACAACTATCACGCGCTGGCCGCGAAGCTCGACAAACCGGTGCCCACGCATCCGCTCTTTCTGCTGAAGCCGGCGGACTCGGTGATCGGTGCGGGCGAGCCGATCCGCCGGCCACTCAGCTACACGGGCAAGATCGTCTACGAAGGCGAGCTCGGCATCGTCATCGGCCGGCGCTGCCGCGACGCGAGTGTGGCCGAAGCCGGCGATGCAATCTTCGGCTACACGATCGTCAACGATGTGACCGCCGCCGATCTGCTAAATGAGAGTCCGCACTTTCCGCAATGGTGTCGCGCGAAAGGGTTCGATACGTTCTGCTGCATCGGGCCGGCAATCGTCTCCGGTTTCGAATGGCGGCACGCGCGTCTCGTGACGACGCTCGATGGCGTCGAGCGGCAGAACTATCCGCTCGCCGATATGGTTTTCTCGCCCGCCGAACAGGTGAGCCTGATTTCGCAGGATCTGACGCTCGAACCCGGCGATGTGATCGCGTGCGGTACGTCGCTCGGCGTTGGATCGATCAGGGACGGCGCGACGGTGTCGATCACGATCGACGCGATCGGTACGCTGAGCAATACGTTGCGCGCCGCGCGAGCGGATACGGTTGCACAGGTCCGGTCGAACGAAACGACAAACGCTGTCTGAAAGGGGGCCGAGTTTCTCGCTTTGTCGGCCCGGCGTCATTGCATCGGAACTCGAAGGAGTACGCATGCTGCAAACGTCTGACAGTACTGCGTGGATGGGCATGTTCTTCGCGCTGGCAGTCGGCTTCGCCGTTGCATTGGTTTCTGCGTTGACGGTTGCGTTTGCCGCACTCGGCCGGAGGCAGCTTCAACGGCGCTCGATGCCTCGACGCTATTCGCACGCCGGTGCGTTGGCCGCCGTGCTCGCGGGACTGCTCGCTGCGTGCATGGGCGAGAGCGGCGACGTGGTCGGTGCTTCGATGGTCGGCGCCATTGTCGGTGCGTGGCTCGTACGTGGATGCGAGCTGGCGCGACGGCCGCGCGTGGTTGCGCTGCTGGGCAGCGGCATGGGCCTCGTTGCGATGTCGGGAGGCGTTGCTCGTTATCTGTCGACGGCGGCCAGCTCGAATGCCGAGCATATCGGGCTCTATGTTGGGCTCTATCTCGCGGTGTTTATCGGTGCACTGGTCTTCGCTGCGTGCGCGATCGTATTCTGCCAACTATGCGGTGCGTTGCAGTTCAAGCCGGTGGCAGGTCCGGGCCACCGCGTCGTCAATCTCTCTGCAATCCTGCTTTGTGGATGGCTCGGCTACGGCTTTGTGACCGGGCAGGCGCAGCCATTCGGCCTTGCGGCGCTACTGTCGATGAGCGCGCTGGCGTGCGCGATGGGTGTGCATCTGATGGTCAGCCGCGAGTATTCAATCTGTCACGCCGCAATCTGTCACGGCGTGAGCTGTCACGGCGACGCGCACATCCGCACTCATCTGGCGATCAGCCGGCGCGGCTTGCTCGCGCGCATCGAATGGCATGGCGGGGAAGAGCAGACATGGGCATTGCGCGACGCAGCGCCGGGCACCGTGCGCACGGCAACAGACCGATACCGTCGTGGCTGGCATAACAGCAGGAGCGTGGCTACGCGTCGACGCGAGTGTGTCCGGAGCGTGCGCAGCGTGCGCAATCGCCCGGTTCATTTAACGACCCGCCGTTGAACATGCATACACTGACCTTTGCAACGGCCGGCGCGGCGCGCGGCGGGATCATGAACCCGCCAGGGCGCTCAATTGCTGTGCGCCGCGAACTCGCTGTAGTACTGGTCCTTCTTGTGCAGAATCAGTTGCGCGAGAAAATCTGCATCGTATGCGCGGAGCAAATGACTGTGATACCGCTCGATGTACGCGGTGATACGTGCCGCTTCACTATTGAATTCCTTCAACACGTCGAGCGTGGCGTGGTCCCAGCGGAATCGCAGGCCGAGGTCGCTGAACGCGGCGTTGTACGCGCTCAGATGAGCGTCGTCGGGATGGTCCGCAGCGACGCGCGCAGTGCGCGTGCTCGTATGAGACGCAACCGGGGCGTGGTTCATGATCGGCCTCCTGGGCTGACAAGTGACAGAACTCGCTTGCAGCATAGAAGTACTGATCAATTTGTAATAGTTAAAGTTTTATTGGATTTTTATAGCCTATTGCTTATACACGCTCAATTCCTTGACGCGTGTGATTTTCTCGATCAGGTTCGCGCCTTCTTCCATCAGGAAGCGCTTGAAGGCGACCGCGACGGGCGGCAGGCGTTTGTTCTTGCGGTGCACGACGTACCAGTTGAGCATGACCGGAAAGCCCTCGACATCGAGCACGACCAGATGGCCCAGTTGCAATTCGAGGCTGATCGTATGCGCGGACAGGAACGCGATGCCCATGCCAGCGATCACTGCCTGCTTGATCGTCTCGGTGCTCTTGATCTCCATCGCGATCTTCAGGTTGGCGAGACGTCCGGCGAAGCCTTCTTCCATCGAATTCCACGTATCCGAACCGCGCTCGCGCACGATGAAGGCCTCGTTCGCGAGTTGATTCATCCGGATGTTGCGCTTGTGCGCAAGCGGATGCGTGGGCGCCGCCACGATCACGTACGGGTGCGGCGCGAACGGCTCATTGGTTGCGTCGGTCTCGTGCGGCGGGCGCACCATCACCGCGAGATCGGTCTGATTGGTGGCGAGCTGCTGCAGCAGTTGTTCGCGATTGTGCACGGCGAGATTGAGCTGGACGTCCGAGTATCGGCGCGTGAATTCAGCCAGCAGGCGCGGAAAGAAGTAATCGCCGGCGCTGATCACCGCGACATTCAGCTTGCCGCCGGAGACGCCTTTGAGCTGGCTCATCGCTTCGTCGACTTCGTGGAACTGCTGAATGATCGCGCGGCTGTAGTGCAGCATTTCGGTGCCCGCCGGCGTCAGATAAATTTTTTTGCCGAGTTGTTCGAACAGCGGCAGCCCCGCATGTTCTTCGAGCTGCCGGACCTGAGTGGAAACGGCGGGCTGTGTGAGATGCAATTCTTCCGCGGCACGCGAGAAGCTCAGGTGGCGCGCCACCGTTTCAAAGACCTTCAGTTGCCGCAGAGTCGCATTGCGCATCGTCATGGCCAATGTATAAGCAAATGTGAATCCACATAATAACAAACTTTAATTATTCGTAATTCAGCAATCACCCTAGGGAAGCGCTGATTAATGGACCAACTGACCGAGTTGCAGCCGAGAGGGCGTCGAATTTTCCGGATGACGAAGCGACTCGAAGCTGAACTCGGTGAATTGGCCGCGTAA
>NZ_CYGX02000130.1 GCF_900019265.1 Paraburkholderia ribeironis | reverse complement strand
CAAAACCTGCAATCAGTAGAACGAAATGTGCAAAGGCATCCAGTTCCGCGAATACGATCGCATCGAGCAGCAGCCAATCAAACGCGTTGGTGCGGATTTCGGGGTGGCTCAGGTAGTCCGCAGCCACACGCAGCATCTCGTCCTTGTCAATGCTGATCCCCCGCTTCGCATCGTTTGTCCGCAACATGTCAAACCGCTGGTGTATCCAGTAGTAACGCGGCTTCTCGTCATTCGAGGTGAAATCCCCGCGTGCATTGTTATGCAGGGCATCAAACAGATCGATAGTTAGCCCAATCGCGCGAACGCACCGCCCTCTGAACTCTTCCCCGGTCCAGTTTCCTGCAAGTGCATTCGCCTTCAGAGATGGGAGAATCGAGCCTTCCCAGATTGGGGCGACAAGCTCATGAACATTCTCACCCATTCTTCGCGCCCAATGCTCACTGAGCGGTTCGGCTATTTCATCAAGCTGGCCGTAATCCATACACTTTTCCCCGCTTATATTTAGCTATATGGCCCCTGAGCGACAGAGATGCCGCGTGACCCGCTAGGGATGCGCGAACAGCGATTTTACCGCAGGTATTTCACGCGAACTCGCGGCGCGTCACCGTCACGCTTCTACATTGGTTCATTTGCCAGCGGGTACGACATGGTCGTCACAGCCGACTCTTCAAACTCTGCGCGGCAGCACCGACCAACGACCGGCGGTGGGCGCTCTTCGCCGAACGCGGCGGTCGCTACTCGACCCTTAGGCGACCTCCAATTCACCAAGTAGCGGACATTCACGGTGCCGGTTCTTCAGATGCGGTGGGTATCCGTAATGCACAACATGGACCCCTACGGCTCCGCGGCGTCCCCTGCTATGTGAGATGTTGTCGCTACTGTTGTCATGCTCACGCGTCCTCTAGTCGCTTGAACAACTCTCTGTGCTCAGCGTACATGGCGGCCATTTGTGACCTACGGTCATCTGCCGCATCTCGCTTCGTTCCGGCGACTGGCTTGCGGGCCGAGTGCCACAGCGCTTTTCGCCTCTGAACGAGCATTATCCGTACACGCTGCTTCATGGTTCGCATGAGGCGATAGCGGAGCCGCCCGCGCCGGCCGCTGACGCGGAAACTAGCCGCCCTTGCGGTAGCGTCTGGGCAAGGACTTCCACTAGGCGCCGCCGTGCCGCCGCAGAGGCCTTCGACTGAGCCGACGGATGTTGAATCCTGTAACAGAGAAACTTTCCAAGAAGTTCGAACTCCCAGAGCTGCATGTTGGGAATCCCAGCTTCCTCCCAATCTCGACGGCCAACGCAAACCTTTTTTTTTCGCAAAGCTCAGATGAACGATGGCAATAAGGCACTCTCTCCCGTCCAGCAATTCTACTCGCTCTTTGCATAAGTAGTCCTCTATATTTCCGCGCTCTCCCCGGTCAGCTTCCTTATTGCGACAGTACCGCGGCGACTACGGTTGGTGAATGAACTCGGCATCAAAGCCCATTGCGCGTCTCAGTTTCGCGGTGTCCGTATATTGTTGAAAGCTGGTAACCTTGCCGTCCTGTGTCGTCCAGATGTGACAAGCTTGCGCATCAAGGGCCCTCCCGGTGCGTCTGTGAGTTCCCTTGTATCGGACCTCGACGATAATCACGCCCTCCCCAAGGTGAAAGCGTGAAGGATGGATGCCAAACTCCAACCAGTCTTCCGGAATGCGGCTCAACAGATTTCTCTTGACGGCATCACGCCCGTGCCATGTATTACCGCTGTGATAAGGATTGCTCTCAGCCTCGTTCCACGTAATTTCAGGGTGAAATAAATCTAGCAACGAGAAAGTATCTCCACTTTCGAGGAGTTGGTAGATCCTTGTTATTACATTTGAGTTGGCCACGTCTATGCTCCCAGCGCATCATAGATCCAATCCAAAATATCAACCGTCCAGAGGTGCTGCTTCTGCGGAAGCAATGGAGGGAGGAACGTAAAGATTCGCTTCGTAACCGGGCCCGTCATCATGATATCCGGCAAGGTGTCCGGGAAGCGTGGATGTATTAGGCTGAACAGTTGAATTTTGTTCCACCATGGGGCACGTATCGCCAAATCGAGCGAGAAATTCATTCGTCTTTTGCGCGTCAATGCTAATATCGTACAGGGCTCGTAGATCCGTTCGGCTGCGGCGCTTCATCTTGGCAACATCGCAAACGAAGTCGAAATATTCCTCGTAATCATTTGCGCGCTTGGCTCGGTAGACCTCAAGCGATTGGTCGAGAGATAATTTACCGTCGAGCCCTTGGCCAAGGGTATGGCTGATGAGTTCGGCGTCGCGAAATGCATGGGTGATGCCCATTGCGGTCACCTGATCGTTGCAGCTCCCCGCGTCGCCGATCAGTGCCCATCCCCGCCCCACATTCTGTCGTTGAAACACCGGCATCGTGCCGTATGCCTTGAACGGCTCTTCGCGCCGGCCGCCACGGACTTTTTCGGCCGTCTCTGGATCGCAAAATTCGTAAGTCTTGAAAAAGTTGGCTTCAGCGTCGCCCCGAAAAGCGCTCCACCACGAGTTCGGTCCGTATACCAACACCATATGCGTGCCATCGGAGGTAGGAAAAATCGCGGTACCCAAGCGTCCGCGGTTGCGTATCGTGAGTTCATCCTTCCTGATACCCGAAAAATAACCAAAGTGCGCGAACGTCGAGGATGATCGATATTCGAGCATCGGGGCGCCGACTGCCTTGGCGAAGCCGGAGAAACGGCCATCCGCGCCGATCACCAATCGCGCGCGTGCTTCGAACGGGGTGCCCTGTTGTGTTACGGCGTGAATGCCTCTGACTTCGTCGTTTTCGACGATCGGTCTGGTGAACGTGACGCCCTGTCGCACGTCGGCCCCAGCCGTTGCCGCTGCTTTAATCAGCGCGTGATCGAGAAGCAAGCGTCTTGGACCGCAATAGACGTCGGTGGCGCCGTCGGCGTTGCCATGCAGCGTCTTGAATCGTGTCTGTACATCGGCGAGCGGAACCGAGCCATACAGCCGAATTCCTTCCACAACGACTTCCATTCGAGTGAAATGCGGCGTTCGCTGCAGGATCGACTCGGCTATCCCCCAGCGATGGAGATAGCTCAAACCGCGGGGCCAAATGAAATGCGTGGACAACGTATCTCGTGGAAAGATCTTTTTGTCGATCAGCAAAATTTTAAAGCCTTCGCGCGCAAACAGCATCGCAGTCGGAGAGCCGGATACACTTGCGCCGACGACGATCACGTCAAACTGTTCCATGGACTACTCCTGAGAACAATTCAGATGTTTGAGAGAGACGACGGTGTTCTCATATCCTTCGCATTGAATAGTTCGAACTCCTTTGCCAAATCATCAAGGAGATCGACGGTGCGATCTATCTGCTCGTAGCTATGCCTGACATTGACGATCAAACGGATTCGCCCATCGTTGGCGCCCACCATGGGGTAGGCTACTGGCACTGAGAAGACGCCGCGCTTGTACAGTTCGAAGCAGATCTTCAGTAGTTTTTCCGTATCCGATATGTAGATTGGCACAATAGGCGTCTGACTGCTCCTGAGATCGAAACCTGCGCGCTTGAGCCTCAATCTCATATAGGCATTCTTCTCGTGCAGAGTTCGTGCGATGTCGGGGCTCGTTTCGATGACTTCTAGCGCGGCCAATACTGCCGCAGCGTCGGCCGGGGTGAAGCAGGCCTGGAAAGCGTAGGCGTTGGAGCTCCATTGAAAGTAGGAGACGAATCGGCGTTCTGTTGTAACAAATCCTCCAATGGACGCTGCGGCCTTGGAAAAGGTCGATGCGATGAAATCGACCTGATCAATGACGTTCTCTTGGTAGCAAAGTCCGCGACCGCCTTCTCCATACAGCCCGAAAGAATGCGCTTCATCGACGAAAATCAAGAAATTGAAGCACCGCTTCAAGGCGACAAGTTCCGCTAATGGGCAGATATCACCGCTCATCGAGTAGGCCGACTCCACCACCACGATGATCTTCCCGGTGCATTCTCTCTGTGAGAATTCCAGCTTGCGCTGCAAGTCTTCGATAGAGTTATGACCAAAGGAAATCCAGCGCCGCGTCGGCGACAAGCGGATGCCGTCGCGTATCGATGCGTGAGATTCCTCGTCGATCAGAACGTGGTCGTTTTCCTGGCACAACGCGGCCAGCGCCCCCATGTTCGCCGTAAACCCGGTCGGGAAAAGCATGACAGATTCTTTCCCAAGCCATTGCTGAAGCTTGGCTTCGATCTTCTTATGAAGAATATTCATGCCGCCCGATATGGCTGATGTACCGCAACCGGTACCGAAGCGCTGGACTGCGTCCACGACTTTCTCGATGATCTGGGGATGGCGATTCAAACCAAGATACAGGTTGGTGGACCAAATGACACAGTCATGTGGAGCCTGATTCAGGGACGTGGCAATCGGTGAACTTGCATCACTGCCGAGACAGGAAAACGAGTCGAAACTGTAGATTCCCTCGCTCAGTTGTTGCTGGCGAAGATCATCCATCTGCTCGGCGATGGTGTCGACATCACGAACGCCGGCCCGCTTGAGATGCATCATCAAGGTGCCGGTGGTATTTTGATAGATACGTTCATTAGGTATGGTTGGCGAATCAATTTTATGAATGGAAGACATGGTGGTGTTCCTTTGAGCTACCCGCGAACGCCTTCGATTACGATGGCATGGGGTTGGTCCTGATATGGTCGCAAATCGTCCGGAACATTTCGTCTTTTCCGATGATTCGGTTGCATTTCCAAGCGGTGCCAGCAAATCGAGTGTATGTTCGCCTGTTCCAGCGCCTGTTCCACCGAATGATGTTTCCAGTACCAAGCATGCACGCTTCCGGTATAGCCGTGGTAGTCGAGCTCGAGACGCAAGCGACTCCCGTCGCCGTATGATTCCTTTTTCGGGTCATCTGGACTAAAGCTTAGTCCGTAACGCTTGTAATACTGCGAGTCGGGGTGGAGGTCTGGATTAATTGTTACTGCAACGAAACGGCCGCCGGGACGAATCAGAGACGCTTTTTCAGCGCACATTGCGTCGAGCTTTTCTTTGCCTGTTGCATAAGGGAGGACATAAATGCTGAGCAGAAGGTCGAATTTTCCAGCTAAATCGCGAGGGAGTGCGGAAAGATCCGATATGTAGGAGACGTCCAGTAAACCGTTCTGCCTAGCTTGTTTCAACGCGTAATCTCGCATTCCCGGAGTCGGCTCGTATCCGACAACCTGCTTTGCGCCGCCTTTTTTGAGGAGTCGCGTATATCCGCCACCTCCACAACCAAAGTCCATGATAGTCAAATTTCGAACATCCCCGGCTACCCTTAATGCGGTTGGGACTTCGAAATGCTTGCGGAACGACCATGTGAACATGTCCTCATACAGTGAGGCTAATTGGTCGAACTGCTGGGCTGCTTCGTTTGTCATGGGGCCACCGTTTTGGAGTGGACTGTGAGGTTTATTTGTTGTGAATTCAATCTATTGAACTCTATTTTTTTGATTTCCTTTTTTATCAGCTGTCTAGAGGTCCGGAAACTGAACGGTCTCGGTTTTTGGTGGAGGCTCCGACTCTTGAGAGAATGAAGCCATGAACAAGTTTTCTGCTGAAGTCCGGGAACGTGCGGTCCGCATGGCACCTTGCGCCACGCCAGCACATGCGCTCGCGTGACGATGCGAAAGTCTTCCGGCCGCGAAATGGTGGTGAAATTCATGAAGTCGCGCAGATCAGCCTGATAGGCGCGACGCGTGCGCGGGTTGTCCAGATTGGCAAACCACTCGGCTTCGGGCGGCACATCCGCGAGCTGATGAAACTGCGCGGCCGTGAGTCGCCGCTCGCGATCAGGAAGCGTCGGCAGTACGGACATGATTTTCTCCAGGCAGCTCCGCGCCGTGAGCGCGAATCAACGCGATCAGGTCGCCGGTGGTGACTTCAAACCGGTACTCGCGCTGGATGCCGACCTTGCGTTCATCGACCTCGATGAGCACGACACTTTTTCCATCGTCACTCGCCTCCAGACGCAATGTTCGGCACAGGCGGCCGGTTTCCGCTTCGTGCTGCGTGAGCAGGTCCATCTCGCCGACCGCTCCCTTTACCGTCAACTGCACCATTTCTGCCCCTGCATAAGCTCACCTTTCAAACGCGCAAATTACTATTGATAACCTATTGCGTGATCCGAAATCGACAGCCAAACAGAAGGAAGTCGCCGCGTCTGATCTGGCGCAACGGAAGGACGCGAAACGAAGTGGATCGAAAGGAAAGTAAACGCGGCGCCTGGGCGGCGCTCCGCTGCCATGGCGGAGCGCCGTTTTCAGGACCCACTTTATGAGTGGCCAGACCTGCGGTGAGCTTCTGTGGAGGGGCTGCCGGTGAGCCTTTACAGGAGGGTTTCCATTTCGTCTTCCCCTTTTGCCGGCGCGCGGGCACGTTACAACTGCTGATATGGCTCGATCCGGTCCCGGAGATGATCCGTCGCAACGTGCGTCTCGAATCGGCCGGCGACGGGCGCAGTGTGTTGCTGGTCGAAATGGATTCGCGTCGGACGGGAATCCAGCGTGAATGTCGCATCGAAATCATCCCCGGCGAGCCGATCGCGCTGATACGTGCCCACGGAACCGAGCGCCCCGCCAACATGCATGGCAACACCGACAGGGGCGCATGGCTCACGCCGGCACTTCGGCCATGTAGGAAAGCTGCAGGTTCTGGTCCCAGCCGTAGGTCACGTAGTCTGGATTGACCGTATCGACGCGCACGATATGCACCGTAAAGCCGGTCTTGGTGACCCTGGTCACGGTCGTCGCAAAGGTGTCGTTGATGGGCCCCGTCCATTTGGGGTCCTGGAGTGTGCTGACGATGACGACCGGCGGGCTCGAAAAGGCCGCCGGAAACGGCACCTCGACCGAGAGCGGCGCATTGCGCCACGGCGGCGCGCCGGACGGCGCCTTCAACGGACCAACCGAATGGGTACCGATAATTTTCTGTTCCATCGCGAAGCCTCCAGACTGGTGTGAGTGGTCCCGCTCAGGCGGGACGGCTGTTGCCGCGCGGCACATGACCGCAATGCAGTTTTAGGAGTCGCCCGAGGCCTTTACAACCTCCCCATCCAGGCAGTCGACATTCGTGGAAAAGGGTTTAGATTGATACATTTTGCCGGTGACCGCAGGCCGGTGTCTGTGGGTCGAGCGGTGCCAGCGACGCGGCGGCCGGCCTGTCCAGCCACGACGCGTAACGGCTATCGATCTTCGCCGGACTGGTGAAAATCTTCGTCGCCAGCCGTCCCGGCATGAAGGCAACCGCGACACGACGCGGAAGATTCAAGGCCGTCGTGCTCGAGATGACCGGCGCTTCCTGAGTTCCGTCGGTACTTCAACAGTGCCTTGACCGACTCATCGGTGTTCTCCAGCGCGTCATCGAGCAATCCCCCGCTCTTTGGCCTTGTAGACGTCGGAGGGCTTTGTCAAGTTGACGAACGTAGACTGTACGCGTACCGGTAACGGTAGTCATCCTTATTAAGAGCGACTAACACTACCTGAACATCAAGCCATCTTGCATTTCGCGAATCACCGTCTGTGCAGCATGCTCGCTGGGTTCGATAGTGCCGCTGGGAAGACTCCAAAATTCGTCCCCGTCCACCTGATGCAATAGCACGTATTCGTCCTGGAAGATGACGGCGGCGGCGCTGAGTTTGAAACGGTGGCTTCCAGTGTCAAACGAAATCATGGCTGTGGACTTCCCAACTTGGCCCCTGACCACGATAAGCGCTTATGCTCTGCAGAGCATAAACGCTTTTAGGCACAGTTCCCGGACTGTCTCTTATACACATCTCCGAGCCCACGAGACTAAGGCGAATCTCGTATGCCGTCTTCTGCTTGAAAAA
>NZ_CYGX02000042.1:50451-115509 GCF_900019265.1 Paraburkholderia ribeironis | reverse complement strand
TCGTCAGTTACGACGAACGATAAGCATCACCGGTCCACTTTCGTCGCCAATCGGTTCCGTGTGGTCCAAAGCCGGCGTCACGTTCCGTCGCGCGAACCTGCACATGTCTGACCGGACCGCGCAGTTCTGTTGCGGATCCGGAACCTCGATCGCTCACTATCATTACCGGGAAATACCATGACCGAAGCCTTTATTTGTGATGCCATTCGCACTCCATTTGGCCGTTATGCAGGTGTACTGAAGGATGTTCGCGCAGACGACCTGGGTGCAGTGCCGATTCGGGCGCTGATGCAGCGAAATCCATCGGTGGACTGGCAGCAGGTCGCAGACGTTCTGTATGGCTGCGCCAACCAGGCCGGCGAGGACAATCGCAACGTCGCACGCATGTCCGCTTTGCTGGCGGGATTGCCGATCGACGTCCCCGGGTCCACGATCAACCGGCTGTGCGGCTCCGGGATGGACGCGGTGGGCAGCGCAGCGCGCGCCATCAGGGCGGGCGACGGGGACTTCTACATCGCCGGGGGCGTGGAAAGCATGACCCGCGCACCGTTTGTGGTCGGGAAGTCGGCGGCGGCGTTCTCGCGCTCCGCTGAGATCCATGACACGACGATAGGCTGGCGCTTCGTCAATTCCCTGATGCGCAGCCAGTATGGCGTTGATTCCATGCCGGAAACGGCCGAGAACGTGGCCGTCGATTTTGGCGTGGACCGCGACGCGCAAGACCGCTTTGCCGTTCGTAGCCAGCAACGCGCTGCGCGGGCCCAGGCGGACGGCACGCTGGCGCAGGAAATCACGGCTGTGCATATTCCTCAAAAGAAGGGCGAGCCCGTTGTTGTCGATCGCGACGAACATCCGCGCGAGACGTCGCTCGAGGCGCTTGCAAAACTCAAGGGCGTCGTGCGCGCTGATGGAACCGTAACGGCGGGTAACGCGTCGGGCGTCAATGATGGCGCGTGCGCGCTGTTGATTGCAGGTGAAGAGGCAGCGAAGCGCCACCATCTGACGCCGCGCGCACGCATCATGGGCATGGCCACGGCAGGTGTCGAGCCGCGCATCATGGGGATCGGGCCCGCGCCGGCAACCGAGAAGCTGCTTGCACGCCTCGGCATGACGCTCGACCAGTTCGATGTGATCGAACTGAACGAGGCCTTCGCCTCGCAAGGTATCGCGGTGTTGCGCCGGCTCGGCGTTGCAGAAGACGATCCGCGGGTCAATCCGAACGGCGGCGCCATCGCGTTGGGCCATCCCCTCGGCGCTTCTGGCGCCCGGTTGATCACCACCGCAACGTACGAACTCGAACGCCGCAAGGGACGCTTCGCGCTTTGCACGATGTGCATTGGCGTTGGACAAGGCATCGCGATTGCGATCGAGCGCGTTTGAGCGGGGTAACGAGAATGTCGAACGCATTGAAGACCTCTACTATCGTCGGCATCATCGGTGCAGGCGCGATGGGCGTGGGCATCGCCCAGGTGGCCGCGCTCGCGGGACACCAAGTCGCTCTGTTCGATATCGACGCGGCTACGGTCGCAAAGGCCATTACCGGCATCGCGGCGAATCTTGCCAGGCTCGTCGAGAAAGGTCGGCTTGACGCAACGGCTGCCGCGCACGCGCAGGAAAGGCTGATTGCGGTTCACCAACTGGCGGAGTTGCGCGACGCGCAGCTCGTCATCGAGGCCGTCGCCGAACGGCTGGACGTGAAGCGCAAGATTTTTGCCGAACTCGAAGAGCACGTCGCGAAGACGTGCATCCTGGCGACGAACACCTCATCCATCTCCGTCACGGCGATCGGCGCAACGCTGAAGATCCCGTCACGGCTCGTAGGCATGCACTTCTTCAATCCGGCGCCCGTGATGGCGCTGGTCGAAGTCGTCAGTGGTCTGGCCACCTCGGCAGACGTCGCGAAAGCCGTCTACGAGACGGCCGCCGCCTGGGGCAAGACGCCTGTCTACGCCCGGTCGACGCCGGGATTCATCGTGAACCGCGTGGCACGTCCGTTTTACGCGGAAGGTCTGCGACTTCTCAACGAGCAGGCCGCCGATGTCGCGTCGATCGATGAGGTGATGCGCGAGGCCGGCGGCTTCAGGATGGGGCCGTTTGAACTGATGGACCTGATCGGGCACGACGTCAATTTTGCCGTGACCGAATCGGTATTTCGTGCGTATTTCAACGATCCCCGGTTTGCGCCGTCATTGATCCAGCAGGAACTGGTCAATGCAGGCTTTCTGGGCCGGAAATCGGGCCGCGGCTTTTACGAATATGGTCCGAACGCCACGCGCCAGAGCGCGCGCATTGCGCCGCCAACGGACGCTCCACGAGAAGTCAGATTGTTTCCGCAGTCCGGGGTGATCATGCGGCTTCAACAAAGGCTGCTGAATGCCGATCTCGTTACTACGGCGATGCCCGAAATGGAGCGCACGGATGGTGCGGTCGCCCAGATCGACGATGCCGTGCTGCGACTGACAGACGGGCGGACGGCAACGCAATGCGCCTACGACATGGAGCACGATAACGTCGTTCTCGTCGACCTCGCGCTCGACTATGCCGGCAGCAGCACAGTCGCGCTTGCCCGCGCAAGACAATGCAGCGATTCGGCCTACGCGGCTGTGGTCGGAGCCATGCAGGCAGCGGGGTACTCGGTCGTGCCGGTGGCTGATGTGGCCGGCATGATCGTCATGCGGACCGTTGCGATGCTGGTGAATGAGGCCGCGGATGCAGTCAATCAGGGCGTGTGCACGGCAGCGGATCTCGATCTGGCGATGGAAAAGGGCGTCAACTACCCGGTAGGCCCGCTGAAGTGGGCGGATGAGGCAGGCGTCACGCTCTTCAATACGGTACTGAAGAATCTCTGCGCGCACTATGGTGAAGACCGGTACCGTGTCTCGCCGCTACTTGCTGCACTTTCCTGGTCGCGTGCCTCATGGCATGCACACGATGCCGTCGACAGGGCGGCCTGACCCGAACCCAACCCCTTTCATATCTCTGGAGACTTCCGTGGTCCAACGCAATCCTCAATCTGACGAACTCGAGCCGATCGAACGTGCCAGCCGCGATGAGCTGCAGGCCCTGCAACTGACGCGTCTCAAATGGTCGGTCCGACATGCCTACGACAACGTACCGCATTATCGGCGCGCGTTTGATGCTGCCGGAGTGCATCCGGATGATCTGAAGGAACTCTCCGACCTGGCAAAGTTTCCGACCATGTCGAAGAAGGACCTGCGCGACAACTATCCGTTTGGCCTCTTCGCCGTGCCGCGCGACCAGGTGGTGCGTGTGCATGCATCGAGCGGAACGACCGGCAAACCGACGGTCGTAGGCTACACGGCGCGCGACATCGATACCTGGGCGGACATCGTCGCGCGGTCGATCCGGGCGGCCGGCGGCCGTCGCGGCGACACACTGCACAACGCGTTCGGCTATGGCCTGTTCACGGGCGGGTTGGGAATTCACTATGGCGCGGAGCGCCTCGGCTGCATGGTCGTGCCGATGTCCGGCGGCCAGACGGAAAAGCAGGTTCAGTTGATCCAGGACTTCGAACCCTCGATCATTCTGGTCACGCCATCCTACATGCTGAACCTGATCGACGAGATGGTGCGGCGGGGTATGAATCCGGCCGAGTCGTCGCTGAAGGTGGGCATCTTCGGCGGCGAGCCGTGGACCCAGGCCATGCGTAGCGAAATCGAAACGCGGGCGGGAATCGATGCGGTCGACATTTACGGCCTCTCCGAAGTGATGGGCCCTGGCGTCGCGTCGGAGTGCATCGAAAGCAAGGACGGTCCGGTGATCTGGGAAGACCATTTCTACCCGGAAATCATCGACCCGGTTACTGGTGACGTGCTCCCGGATGGCAGCGAGGGCGAGCTGGTCTTCACGTCGCTCACGAAGGAAGCGATGCCGGTCATCCGGTATCGAACCCGCGATCTCACGTCGCTGTTGCCACCCACCTCCCGAACGATGCGCCGGCTGGCCAAGATTACCGGACGCTCGGATGACATGCTGATCATTCGAGGCGTCAACGTGTTTCCGAGCCAGATTGAAGAACTCATTCTCGCGATCCCCAAGCTGAGCCCGCAGTATCAACTGACGGTCAAACGCGAAGGGCATCTGGATTCGCTGGCAGTGTGCGTCGAGGCCCGGCCAGAAGTCAGCGAGTCGCTGAGTGACCACGATCGGGCGGCGCTTGCGCGCGAACTGCAGCATCGAATCAAGACGATGGTTGGCGTGTCAACGGCGGTTTCGGTTGCGCTTGCCGGACATATTCCAGTGAGCGGCACTGGAAAGGCGAAACGGGTCATCGATCTGCGCGGCTCGAGCCTGTGAGCGAGGAACGGGACGTGGCGGAAGTCTTTAGTACGGTTTCGATTGATGTCGATACTCGCGGAATTGCAACGGTGCGGCCTGCGCGCGAAGAGGTGTTGAACGCGTTTGACGAAACCATGATTGCAGAGCTCACGCTGGTGTACGAGGGGCTCGACATGCGAAACGACGTTCGCGTGGTGGTGCTGCGCTCGCAGGGGCGGGCATTCTGTGCGGGCGCCGATCTGTAGTGGATGCGACGCGCCAGCCAGAATGGCCCGGCCGGGAATCTGGAAGATGCGCGGCGATTTGCACGGATGATGCAGGCGATTCGCCGGTGCCCGAGACCCACTATTGCTCGCGTGCAGGGGCATGCATTTGGTGGCGGGGTAGGTTTGTGCGCTGCATGTGACATCGTGATTGCAAGCGACCAGGCCCGATACTCGGTCAGTGAGGCGCGCTTACACTCCAGGAGCATGGATGAGCGAAACATGGTTGGGGCTAGCCATCGGCGGGGCTGCCCTTGCCGTCGCGCTGCCGATGGCGATCGCTCACTATTGTCGTGAATGGCACCGGGCACGTTTGCTGCGCAATCTCCATCACCTCGACTGGTGGTACGCGCCGTACCCGCGAAAGGGTCGGCGCCGGAGTTCGCGCGTGGCAAGACGTGGAGGTGCGACTCGGACTGGGGAGCAGCATGAGAAAGCAATAGAAAAATTTGGAGAATAGAAAGAATGACAACCGACGCGCAAGTGGCGGCGACCGACCGCCAGCGTCTCAACGTTCGCGCGGATCTTCACGAAATGAGGGTTGCCGCCGTTTGGCAGGTACTCATGCCAGTCGCGCGGGATATCGAAAGCGTTACGATCACCACCGATGAGCAGCACAAATGCGCCGATCTCACGGTCTCGTTCTCGCGTGCGCCCCGTGAAATGGTGCAAACGATCGCCGAGCGCCTCGGAACAATGTCGTGGGTGACGGGCGCCGCATTGTGCTGAATGCAATCCGTCAGTCACCTATGCAATCACGCGGGTGAATACAGGCTGTAACGCGCATTGACGCCTGGCACCTGTAAATCGAGCACGACGAGGCGGCGTCCAGCGATAGATCGGCCTTACAGTGCAGCATTTCTACAAATGCAGGCAAATCTGCTGCGCAAACGTACGTATCACTTCCTCATTGCGCGAGAGGAAGATCCATTGTCCGACTCGCGTCGAAACCAGCAGTCCCGCTTCGACGAGCACGGCGATATGCACTGATACCGTCGACTGCGATAGACCGCTGCGCGCCTGTATTGCGTGCACGGCGACGCCGCGGCCAAGGTCGACATGGCCTTCCGGAAAGGCCACGACGGGGGCTCTCAACCAGGCGAGGATGTCACGCCGGAGCGGGTTCGCGAGAGCCTTGTGAATCAGATTCGTGTCTATCATCAAGTCCCCGTGCGGGTGTGGCGCTGCGAGCCGGCGGCGTCAACAACGCTGTGGCAATCTTTCCTGCGGCATGCTCGCCAAGGTCTTCTCGCACGAGCGACAGCGCAAGGTGAATGCCGGCACTCGCGCCGCCCGACGAGTACAGGTTGGCACCCAGCCGCAATCGTGTACACAGTCTAGTTAATCGATGCTGTGGCGGATATGCACGGATGGTGCGCTCGCCTGCCAATTTGTGGCCGTTTTGGGCCACGTAGGTGGTACTGTCGTATCACCCGCTGCGTGTCATTTCAGCCAGAGATTTGTTACGCCCAGACAAATTACTTTTTCCAAAGACTGACGGCACGAGCTGCCGGTGATGCGGTAAGCTGCGCCACGGCTTCGTTGGGACGCGGCGTGTCCGGTCGGCTTCGCATCGATCCGGCGCCGACCGGGCGCACCCACGCAAAGAGAGTTACCACCATGAAGGTCACGGCATGAAAGTCGCCATTGTTGTATTCGATGGTGTGCAGGCGCTGGATGTAGCAGGCCCACTCGATGTGTTCGCCGAGGCGAATACGTTTCTTTCCGCGCATCAACGCTACGACGTCACGCTCGTCGGACGCGAGGCGGGCACCGTGACCTGCTCGAATGGAATGCAGCTGGCGGTTTCGTTTGGCTATGCCGACCGTGAGATTCAATGGGACCTGCTGCTGATAGCGGGAGGGCCGCAGTTGCCCGACGCCCAGCCGTCGAATGAATTCCTGACGTGGTTGCAGAATCAGGCGCGCAGCGCGAGCCGCTTCGGCTCCGTGTGCAATGGCGCATTCGTGCTCGCACATGCGGGGCTGCTCGATGGGAAGGAGGTCACGACGCACTGGTCGGACGCGAATCGGCTGTCCAACGAATTTCCGCACGCCAACGTGCAGCCGGACAGGATCTTCGTTCGCGATGGGCGACTGTTCACGTCGGCCGGCGTGACCGCGGGCATCGATCTGTGTTTGTCGCTGGTCGCCGAGGACTGGGGGCACGAGCTGGCGGTGCGGGTCGCGAAGCGTCTGGTCGTGTATATCCAGCGCGAAGGCGGTCAATCCCAGTACAGCCCGTATATCGGCGCGGGCAAGGACGAGGATCCGATACTGAACAAGGTCTATCGATATGTTAGCGAGCATATAACCGGTACGCTGTCGATAGAAGAGCTGGCGAGCGCGGCCTCGGTGAGCCGTCGCACGTTGTCGCGGGTATTCGCGAAGCACGCGAAAGTGACGCCTTCGGTATTCGTCGAACAGGTGCGCGTCGACACGGCGAGGAAACTGCTCGAGGGTTCCGATGCTCCGCTCAAGACGGTCGCGTTCAAATGCGGTTTTCACAACGCCACGCATATGCGCACGACTTTCTCGCGGCGGCTCAACGTCACGCCGAAGCAATATCGGATGCGATTCAGAGGGGAGGCGAGTGCGCAACCATGATTGCATCGCGGAGCTGGCGGGCGTGTCATCGGTGACGAACGACGATTCGGCGCAGTCCCTTCCCGACATCATCCAGCCCGGCTTGTCGATAGTCTTCTGTGGCATCAACCCGGGTTTGTGCGCGGCGTCGATGGGGCGCCACTTTGCAGGCAGGGGTAACCGGTTCTGGAAGGTTCTCCATCGTGCCGGCTTCACGAACGAGGAGTTTTGCCCCGAGAACGACCGGCAATTGTTGAACCATGCGTGTGGTCTGACTACCGCCGTCTCACGTCCCACGGCACGTGCGGATCAATTGTCGAAGGCGGAGATTCAAGCCGCCGCGGCGCAGTTCGAACTGAAAATTCGACACTATGCGCCGAGGTTCATAGCGTTTCTTGGCAAGGTGGCGCTCTGCGAAATGTCCGGCCAGCGCAATATCGAATGGGGCTTGCAAGCCCGTGATTTTGGCG
Source organism: Paraburkholderia ribeironis (assembly GCF_900019265.1). Taxonomy (GTDB): domain Bacteria; phylum Pseudomonadota; class Gammaproteobacteria; order Burkholderiales; family Burkholderiaceae; genus Paraburkholderia; species Paraburkholderia ribeironis. The sequence continues at coordinate 107,892 of NZ_CYGX02000042.1, read as the reverse complement.
GCGCACGCGCTTGGGTCCTGCCAAACCCAAGCGGCCTGAACCGGTCGTTCAGCCTCGATGCACTCGTGATTGCCTATCGCGAACTCAGTATTGCGGCGGAGTCATCGAACCTCGACTAGGCGAGCGTCGTTGCCGTGCGCTTTGTTGCCTTTAATCTGCGCGCACTGGCCTTCGGGTGTCACCTCGTTCGCACATCGAAGGTGGGTGTTCTCGCGCAGCGTAGCTCTTCGAGCCTCCCTAAGCCGAGTCTGTCGCTTCGGCCAGAACACATACGGGTCGATTCCAGGCAGCCTGGTTCGGCTGGTCGCGCGTCAGCGTTTCGATTCACTCAAAACAGCGCATAAATGGCCCGTGACGAACCACTCCGGTTTGTCGCGGCGCACTGTTGCGTCGATGCCCGGCTCGCCGCGCGCAACCGGTGAACACAGCGCGGCCTGGCAAAATTTTCGTATTGGATGGCCCAAAACCCGACAAGCCGAAGCTTTAAGAAATCGGGTTCATCTCTGACAATAAAGCACTTGCTGAACAGCAGCAAACAGCGGTGAGCCAATGGCCGACTATCCACATCGACCAGTACAGCTAACTAAGCGACAGCGGTCGAAATGTCTTCCGCAAGCAATGCCTGGCTCAGCATGAGTATCTGATTCCTATGACCACGAACTCTATGACGACTGCAACGCAAGCGCCGAGTGTCCCACAATCGCTGGAGCAGGGTCTGTTGCGCGTGATAGCGGCGCCGGCCCAGCCGGCTCCCGCGCGGGTGACTTTTACGGCGCGCATTGCGGTCGGGCTCGTCGGCATGTTGTTCGCGTCGTTACTGGCGATCCTCAACGAGCAGGTCACTGCCGCCGCGATGGCCGATATCCAGGGCGCGTTTCTGATTGGACATGACGATGGCACCTGGCTTACTGCGCTGTTCGAAGCAGCGAACGTCGCGACGATGGTGTTTGCTCCATGGTTCGGCATCACGTTCACGCTGAAGCGATTCACGATCGGCGCCGTGCTCGCGACGATGTTCTTCGGCTTGCTGTGCCCGTTTGCGCCGAATTTGCCGACGCTCTATATGTTGCGCATCCTGCAGGGAATCGCGGGCGGATGTCTTCCGCCGATGCTGATCATCGTGGCGCTGCGCTATCTACCGCCCGATCTGAAGCTGTATGGCCTCGCCGGATATGCGCTGACGGCGACCTTCGGGCCGGCCCTCGGCACGCCGCTCGCCGCGTTGTGGACCGAGTTCGTCAGCTGGCGCATGGCGTTCTGGCAGATCATTCCGCTCGGCGTGTTGTGCTGCGTTGCGATTCAGCAGGGGCTTCCCGCGGATCCCGTGAAGCTCGAGCGGTTTCGCTCGTTCAACTGGATCGGCTTCGTGACCGGGTTTCCCGCTGTCGCGATGCTCGTGACCGCTCTTTTGCAAGGCGATCGACTCGACTGGTCCAATTCGGAGTTCATTCGCGTGATGTTCTGCGCGGGGGCGCTGCTGCTCATCGCATTCCTGGTCAACGAATGGTTTCAGCCTGCGCCGTTTTTCAAGCTTCAACTGCTTGCGCGCAGGAATTTCACGCATGGACTTTCAACCTTGCTCGGCACGGTGATCCTGCTGGTCGGCATTGCGGCGATACCGGGCCAGTATCTCATGAGAGTCCATACATACAGGCCGCTGCAGACGGCGCCGCTGTCGCTGTTGCTGGCCGTCCCGCTGTTGATCACGCTGCCGTTGACGGCCGCTCTGCTGAATACGCGCCGCGCCGATCACCGCTGGGTGATCGCGACGGGTCTTGCGCTGATGTTCGCGACGTGCGCGATGGGAAGCTTCATGACGTCCGAATGGATTCGCGACAACTTCTACCTGCTGCAAGCGTTGCAGATCATCGCGCAGCCGATGGTGATCATGTCGATCCTGATGGGTGTGACGACGGGTCTGCCGCCCACCGACGGTCCGTTCGCTTCGGCGATGTTCAATACGGTCAAGACGTTTTCCGCGGCGCTGGCAACCGGGCTCATCGAAGGGGTGGGGACCGTGCGCGAGCATTTTCATTCGAGCATGCTGGTCGACCAACTGGGAAACCGCGCACTGGTGGCGAACCAGGGCGTCGATGCGGCCTACGGTCTGAATCAGCTCGCGCACCGGATTCACGAGCAGGCAATCGTGCTGACTTCCGCCGATCTGTATCGCGTGATGGCGTGCGTTGCCGTCGCGCTTCTTCTGCTGGTTCCCGTGCTGCCGGTGCGCATCTATCCGCCGTGGAGCACTACGCCGTCCTCTTCGCATTGAAAAACGAATCCCATGTCATCCACCACTCCATCCCCGTTGAAAATCTTTCGCATAGCCGCAGTCATCGTCGTCGGCCTGGCTGCATGGGCGTGCACGAGGCTCTTTGTCAGCCCGAATTCGGAATCCACGAACGACGCCTACGTCACCGCGGACTTCACGCTCGTTGCGCCACGAGTCCCAGGGCAGATCACGGGCGTATTGGTCAATGACAACGAGGACGTGAAAGCGGGCCAACTGCTCGTGCGCATCGATGACCGCGACTTTCGCGCCGCATTGATGAGCGCCGAGGCGGAAGTGGTCGCGGCGAAGGCGTCGGTTGCGAACTTCGAGGCGCAGATCGCGCGTCAGCCGTCGCTGGTCGAACAGGCGCGCGCCACGCTGCGCTCCGACGACGCATCGATCGGTTTTGCGCGGGCCAACGCGGCGCGCTACCAGAATCTTTCCGACGCCGGCGCGGGCACGGCGCAGGAACAGCAACGGGCATCGAGCACGCTCGCGCAGCAGCTCGCGCAGCAGTCGCACGACCAGGCTGCGTTGACGGCCACCGAGCAGAACCTGGACGTGCTGCGCACGCAGCGCGACAAGGCCTCGGGCGCACTCGAACACGCCGAGGCGGCGCTCGAGCAGGCGAAGCTCAACCTGTCCTATACGGAGATCCGCGCGCCGGTCGACGGCAAGGTTGGCCGCCGTTCCGCCCGGGTTGGCGCGTTCGTGACGCCCGGCGCGCCGGTTCTGGCAATCGTCCCGCTGTCGGATGCATATGTGATCGCCAACTTTCAGGAGAGCCAGATCACCAACATGCGACCGGGTGAAAGCGTGCGCGTGACGGTGGACAGCCTGCCCGGCGTCGTGATCCGCGGCCGTATCGATAGCCTCGCGCCGGCGACGGGCGTGAGCTTCGCGCCGATCGCGCCCGACAACGCAACAGGCAACTTCACGAAGATCGTGCAGCGTGTGCCTGTGAAGATCACGATCGATCGCGGGCAGGCGGCGGCACCGGTATTGAGCGTGGGGCTCTCGGTCGAAGCGGAAGTGGCGATGGGCCGCAGCGGACAAGCGACGGCCGAGGGAGCGGAAAGGCAATGAACGCGAGCCAATACTCTGTCCGCGCGATCGTCGCGGCGGTTCTGACTTGCGTCGCGATGACGGGGTGCACGGTGGGTCCCAATTTCGCACGTCCGCAGACGGCCACGCCGCAGGTCTTCGACCGAACGCAAGCCGCGCAGTCGCCGAGCAAAGCCGTGGAAGCTCAGTTCGGTCCGGATTGGTGGACGCTGTTCAACGATCCGGTATTGAACGATCTGGAACAGCAGCTGGCCGACGCAAACCTCGACGTGGCGGCGGCCTCCGCGCGTTTGCTGCAGAGCCGTGCCGAGCGCCGCGTGGCCGGCGCGGCCGAATATCCGACGCTCGACGGCGCCGCGTCGTACAACCGCGAACGCGGCAGCGAAAACGGCATCCTGTCGCTGCTCGGCGTCACGCCGACGCAAAGCCAGCCCCAATCGGCTTCCGGTAGTGCGCCGCTCGGCGTGGCCCCGTTGCCGGGCTCCGCGGGCTCGCCGGCCTACAACCTGTATCAGGCCGGTTTCGATGCGTCGTGGGAGATCGATCTGTGGGGCCACGTGCGACGCAGCGTCGAAGCGGCGACCGCGCTTTCCGAAGCCTCATACGAGGACCGCAATGCGGTGCTGTTGAGCGTGCGCGCGGAGCTGGCGCGGGACTATATCGAGTTGCGCGACACACAGGATCTGCTGCAGATCACGATACAAAACCTCGAGATCGCCAACGATGTGCTGAAGCTCACACGGGTTCGCGCGCATGAAGGCGTGACGACGGATCTCGACGTGTCGAACGCTGCGGCGCAGGTGGAGAACATCGAAAGCCTGATTCCCACGCTGGAGTCGCACCGCGACACGACGATCAACGCGGTCGGGCTGCTGCTCGGCCAGCAACCCGGCGCGCTGCGGCAGACGCTTGCCGAACCGCGCGAGGTGCCGGTGCTGCCCGCGCAGGTACCGATCGGTTTTCCGTCCGAGCTCGTGCAGCGCCGGCCGGATATCCGCAAGGCGGAGGCGGAACTGCACGCGGCTACCGCGACGATCGGCGTCGCGAAGGCCGATTTCTATCCACGCATCACGCTGAACGGCAGCGCGGGCTTTCAGAGTCTTCAATTGTCGAACCTCGGCAGTTGGGCGTCCGGGCAGTTCGTCGTTGGGCCTTCGATTACGCTGCCGATATTCGAAGGCGGCCGTCTGAAGGGCACGCTTGCCCTGCGTGAGGCACAACAACAGGAAGCCGCGATCGTCTACAGGCAGACGGTGCTGCATGCGTGGCGCGAAGTGGACGACGCGCTCGTCACCTACGATGCCGAACAACGTCGCCGCGATCGGCTCGTCACTGCCGTCAGCATGAACGAGCGAGCGCTCGCGGTCGCGCGGGAACGCTACAAGGGGGGCGCGCTCGACTATCTCGACGTGCTGAATGTGCAGAGGCAATTGCTCGAAGCGCAGAGCAATCTCCAGAAAAGCAAAGCCACCGCCGCGACGAATTTGATCACGCTCTGTAAAGCGCTGGGTGGGGGTTGGGAGTCGACCTACGGCCGGTAGCTCGCGATGGCCTGAAACGAGCCAGAAATGTCCCCAAAGCGACGCAGCTAGCCCATTCTCGCAAAGCCATAAAACGTAGACTGTTCTCGTCGGCGATTGATGTGCCGATGCTGGCGGGAAAGTCACAAACATGACCAGCCACCCGAGTTGATGCGTGCTGTGACGCGGGACTCTGCAGATGCCGGAGTGAATCACCAACAAGGAGATTGCCGTGCGCGGCTCAACTACCTCAACCAACTCAATCACCTCGACCGATAGTCCCGCTACGCCCGCGGTCGCATCGCGCGGCAAGATCGTCATGATGGCGATCATCGCCGGAGCGGTGATCACCAACATCTACTGCACGCAGCCAATCCTGCCGTTGATCGCCGCGAGCCTGCGCGTCAACGTGACGACGGTCGATCTCGTCGCCGCCGCGGCGCTGCTCGGTTTTTCGACCGGGCTCGCGTTGCTGTTGCCGCTCGGCGACCGCTTCGACCGCCGCAAGCTGGTGCTGATCCAGATCGCGCTCGCCTTCGTGTTCGGCGTGGCGGCGGCCTTTGCACCCGGCATCTGGGCGCTCGTCGCGGCGTCGTTTGGTCTTGGCATCGTGAGCTGCGTTCCGCAGCAGCTGGTGCCGTTTGCCGCCGTCATGTCGTTGCCGAGCGAGCGCGGGCGTAACGTCGGGACCGTCGTGAGCGGGATCATGGTCGGCATCCTGACCGGTCGTACGATCGCCGGCGTGATCGGCGCGGCGTATGGATGGCGCGCGGTGTACGGCGCCGAAGCGGCCTTCATGGTGCCGGTCTGGATGGCCGCCGCATCGCTGCTGCCGCGCGGCGTGCCGTCGACCAACCTCTCGTATTGGCGCCTGCTCGCTTCGCTGTGGCCGCTCGCGCGGGACAATCGGCCGATCCGCGAATCGATGCTTATCCAGGCATTGCTGTGGGCCTGTTTCAACGCGTTCTGGGTCAATCTCGCCGCGCTTCTCGCGAGCGGACCCTGGCATCTCGGCAGCGCGTGGGCGGGCGGCTTCGGCATTATCGGCGCGGCCGGCGCCTTTGCCGCTTCACTCGGCGGCAATGCGACCGACCGCGTCGGATTCCGCAAGGTGATCGGTGCAAGTATCGGCATCGTCACGCTCGCGTACGTGCTTCTGTCCGGCGCCGCGACTTCGCTGACGCTGTTGATCGTGGGCGTGATCGTGCTCGACATCGGCGTGCAGTCCGGTCTCGTATCCAATCAGACGCGTGCGTTCGCAGTCGATCCGAAAGCGCAGGGTCGCATCAATAGCCTCTATATGACGGCGACCTTTTTCGGCGGCGCGGTCGGTGCGACGCTCAGCGGCTGGTTGATGACCCGCTTCGGCTGGACTGGCATCGTCGCGTTCGGTATTGCGCTGGGCATTCTCGCTGCCGCGATTCACTGGGTCGGCGCGCCTCGCCACACGGCGGTCCGGGTCGCGGCAAGCCCGGATTGAGGTGAGTCTGGGGATGCCGGAAATCGTCGTTTGTTCTGAGCGCCGATAGCATCGGCACCCGTTTCCATGGGAGTCAGGTATGACCCAAAACCCGAAAATTGCCCTACCGAAAATTCAGCGAGCACCGCTGTCCGGTGAATCGATGTCGGGTGCCGATATCATCTTGCGCGTGCTCAGCGAACAGGGCGTCGACACCGTGTTCGGCTATAGCGGCGGCGCGATCCTGCCGACCTACGACGCGGTGTTCCGTTTCAACGAGCTGCATGCGGACGAGCCCGGGCGGCAGATCAATCTCGTCGTGCCCGCCAACGAACAGAGCGCCGGGTTCATGGCCGCGGGCTATGCGCGTGCGAGCGGAAAAGTGGGCGTATTCATGGTCACGTCCGGACCGGGAGCGACGAACGCAGTGACGCCGATCGCCGACTGCAATGGCGATTCGGTCCCGGTCGTCCTCATCTGCGGACAGGTGCCGCGCGCCGCGATTGGCAGCGATGCGTTCCAGGAGGCGCCGGTGTTCAACATCATGTCGGCGTGCGCGAAGCAGGTGTTTCTCGTCACCGATCCGGACAAGCTGGAACAGACGCTGCGCACCGCATTCGAAGTCGCGCGCAGCGGGCGTCCCGGCCCCGTTGTCGTGGACGTGCCGAAAGACATCCAGAACTCGACGCTCATGTGGCAGGGGGCCGGCACGCTTGCGTTTCGGGGTTACTCGGAGCGTCTTCGCAAGGTGGCCAAAGGCGCGCGTCTCGAAGACAGCAAGCGCAGCGAATTCTTCGCTCTGCTCGCCCAAAGCAGGCGTCCTCTGTTGTACGTCGGCGGCGGCGTCATCACGGCCGATGCGACCGACGAGCTGCGCCAGTTTGGCGAACGTTATCGGATTCCCGTGGTGAACACGCTGATGGGTCTCGGCACGATTTCGGTGAAACACGAGCTGGGCCTCGGCATGCTCGGCATGCATGGGGCAGCGTGCGCAAACTACGCAGTGGAAGATTGCGATTTTCTGATTGCGGTGGGCGCACGGTTCGACGACCGGGTCGCAGGCGGTCGCCCGCATGCCTTTGCGCCGCGAGCGCGCCACGTCGCGCACATCGATATCGATGAGGCGGAAATCAACAAGGTGAAACGGGCGCACTGGAGCCATGTGGGCGATGCGAAGGATACCTTACTGTCGTTGATGAAGCACGATGCGCATGTCGAGGCTCCGTCGATGTGGCTCGATAACATCAGGGAACTGAAGCGGCGCTACGGTATGAACTACGACCGCAACAGCCCGCTGATCCAGCCACAGTTCGTCGTCGAAAAGCTCAGCGAGATCACTGGCGGGCGGGCCATCGTGACCACTGGCGTCGGCCAGCACCAGATGTGGGCTGCGCAGTTCTTCGACTTCGTCGAACCACGCAGCTTCCTGAGCTCGGGCAGCATGGGTACGATGGGCTTTGGGCTGCCCGCCGCGATCGGCGCGCAGATGGGCCGCCCGGATGCGCTCGTGATCGACATCGATGGTGATGGCAGTGTGCGCATGAATATCGGCGATCTCGAGACGGCAACCACGTATCGCGTACCGGTAAAAGTGCTGCTGCTCAACAACGTCGGTGACGGAATGATCCGGCAGTGGCAGCGTCTCTTTTACGACGGACGGTTGTGCGTGAGCGACAAGTCGCTTCATCGGAAAGACTTTGTGATGGCGGCACAGGCCGACGGTTTCGAGTTCGCGCAGCGTGTCGAATCGCGCGCCGAGCTCGAACAGAAACTGAGGGCATTCATCGAATTCGCGGGACCGGCTTTCCTCGAAGTCATGATCGACCAGAACGCCGATGTGTTTCCGATGGTCGGGCCGGGACAAAGTTTTTCGGACATGATTACCGGGCCTTTCATACCGTCTCGCGATGAGCGCGAACCTGGCGGCAGGCATGCAGCGCATCAAGCGGCATCGGACATGTTCTAGATTCAGTGTATGAACAGGCTTTGGGTCGCTTAACGGTCGCTCGCGACACGACCGGTGCCGATGTCAGCATACAGGCGAGGGGATGCCTCCAGGCGACCCGAAACTGCCTTGAGCGCTACTGTTGGAACAACGGCCACTTCGGACGGGTACTGTTGAAAAAGTCGCTGCGTGGCTTTTTTCAATTCGTTCGCGGGAAAATCGTTATTGGTTCAGGAGGAAAAGCGAACGAACAGGGCACGGGCACACTTGTGCAGACGATTGCCGCTGCGAAAACGCTGCAGCCCGCCTCCGGAACCTCGAAGCAATGAAGCGCGCAAGCGATGGGTTTCAATGCATCAGCAACATGCATGACCGATCGCACGATCGCGCTCGAGAACCAACCTGTATTTCCATTGCCATCCGTATTCACGAACCACCGTTCGTGTGTGTTGAGTTGGAAGACACCGATGCGCACGGCCTCGAATCATCGAGACGCGTGCGTGCGCCGATTTTGCAAGGAGGTCACCATGAGCAACCACAGTAGCTTTTTCCGCTGGGTCATTTCGACCTGTGTAGCGCTCGCGGTCACCCCGGCACTTGCAGACGTGTGGATCTCGAATGTGCGATGTCCCCCCGCGGCTAGCCTGGCGAATGAGCAGCGGGCCCTTGTCGGCGCGAGAATAAACTATCGAACCCAATCTGCCGCGCAACTGCAAGTCTGGGTAGAGGAATACCCGAGCGGGTCCGGCTGCAGCGGATCCGCCCACCACACAAACGGCGGCCGAATCATCCAGGTTAATCCTGGGGATAGCTGGGCGGATGTCGGGGTGCCCTGGTTCGGACACAGCAATTATCCGGGAGGGTTTCTGCAGGTCGGAGCGCGCCTGAACGGCTCTACTTCCTTTGCGATGTCATGCTGCCGGTTTGGATCGGAAATCCGGTGAATCGCCGAGTTCCGAGTGGGCCGACTGTACGCGTTTAGCCCCGGTGACGAAAAATCAATAGCCGAAAACATTCGCCCTGCGCCGGCCGCAGCTTTGTTCCGGCATACCTCAGCGGGTGCAACCGGTCGTGAGACGTCATTGGCTTTGAAAGAGAAGTATCGCTCGATGGCGAACGCCAACTGACGGGCGATGGAGCCTCCCTGACAATCACGACGCTGCACCACAACTAGGGGAAATCCACGAGACAATAACATCAGACGTCTAATGTAAATTGACGCTCAACATAGCCACCAATGGCAACCACGCGCCTGAGCGTATGATTCCCCACGGCTTGCCCACGCGCGTGCATGGCAAGTGCGCCGTCGTCAGACAGATCGCGCTGAAGCTGCAAGGCGGCCTTGATGATCTGATGTCCGTGACGGACATGATCCGGAGCGTCGGCGCGGGGCCTTCCACGAACCGTCTGCAGGTGAAGACGATGGTAGCTTCCGCGAGTCTCCCGCAGAGGCTCGGTCTCGCCAAGGCGATCCCTGCGTGCGGCTGGAGCGTGTGCGCGGCGCGACTTGCCGGAGCTGTAGGAGAGCCTCGTTCTCTTTCTGCTGATCGACGAAATGGATTTCCATGACAATGGACGCGCGGTCTGCTACAGCAACGACTACCACAACGTCAGCACCTTCAGGTTCGATGTCGCACGCGAACGAGTCAGACGGGCCCGCGGGTCCACTTTCCGGACGAAAAAACTATGCACTTCGAGGCGTTCAGCTCTTCCGAACTGGCGGAATACCTGAGGGGTATTCCAGCCGTCAATGCACGGCTCGGCGACGACAGCGAACTGCAGGTCGTCGAAGTGGGCGATGGCAACCTGAACTACGTCTATTTCGTGAGCAGCGTGCGCGACCCGCGGCGCAGCGTCGTCGTCAAGCAGGCGCCGCCGTTCCTGCGGCTCGTGGGCGAAGCCTGGCCCTTGCCGCGCGAGCGCATGGAGCGCGAAGTGGCGGCGTTGCGCCGCTACGGGACGTTGTGCCCACAGCACGTGCCGAGCGTCTATCACGCGGACAGCGAAAAGTACCTCATTGTGATGCAGCGGCTCGCCTCACATCGTGTGTTGCGCCAGGGGTTGACCGAGGGCATCGTCTATCCGCACCTTGCCGATCACATCTCGACCTTTCTCGCGCGCACGCTCTTTCACGGTTCCGACCTGTATCTTTCGCCCGAGGCGAAGAAGGCGGCGGCAAGCGGCGGCATCAACACGGAGTTGTGCAGGATTACGGAGGATCTTGTTTTCACGTATCCGTTCGAAGATCACGCATCGAATGTGTACAACGCTGCGCTGCCTGCGGCCGCAATCGAGCGGCTGCGCACGAATCAGCCGCTGCGCCGCGCGGCAGCCGAGATGAAATGGGCGTTCATGAACCATGCGGAGACGCTCGTGCACGGCGACCTGCATACGGGCTCAATCATGGCGAACGAGCACGAGACGTACGTGATCGACCCCGAGTTCGCGTTCTACGGGCCGATGGGCTTCGACACCGGCGCGTTCATTGCGAACCTGCTGCTCGCGTATTATTCGCTGGACTGGCACGATCGCATGGCCGGCCGTGAACCGATCGCGTTTCAGCGCTGGCTGCTCGAGCAGGTCGAAGCGGTGTGGAACGGCTTTGCGCAGAAGTTCGCGCAGCTCTGGCGCATGCACGAGCGCGAGGCTGGCCGTGCCTGGATCGGCGGACCCGCCGACTCGTGCGCGGCCGATGCGTTCCGCGAAGAATTCATGCGGCGGCTCCTTGCGGATACGCTAGGCTTCGCGGGCTGCAAGATGATCCGACGCATCGTCGGCATGGCGAAGGTCGCGGAGATCACCACGATCAAGGACGAAGCGGTGCGCGCAAGCGTGGAAGTGCGCTGCCTGCGCCTGGCCGAAGCGCTTCTCGTACAGCGGGGCGAACTGGCTTCGATCGAAGCGGTCACCGCGCTTGCCGCTCAGGTGCTCGCGCAGACGGTGGACCTCTGCGCGAGCCCGCGTAACTGAAACAATCCGCCGCCTAAGCGGCATGGTCCGGCTTACCGGAATCGACGGAGATCCTATGGCTTTGCAGCCACTCAATTCGAGTCTGCCACCCACCATCGAGTGGCACGACGACACCCTTTATCTGCTCGACCAGACGCGTCTGCCGCAGGTGTGCGTCGTCGAGGCGGCCGACAGTGTCGATGCGGTGTGGCGAGCGATACATGAGTTGCGCGTGCGGGGCGCGCCCGCAATCGGCGTTGCGGCGGCGTACGGTCTGTGCGTGGCGATGCAGCAAGAGCGGCAGGCATCGCGCGACGCGTTCCTCGCGCGGCTCGAACATCACGCCGCCTATCTGGACAGCGCGCGGCCGACAGCAGTGAATTTGCGCTGGGCGCTCGAGCGGATGCGCGCGCACGCGCGTGGCGTTGCGGCCCAGACGAGCACAGAGCTCTACGCCGCGCTCGTTGCCGAGGCAATGCGCATTCATCGCGAGGATATCGAACTGTGCGCGCGGATCGGCGAACAGGGGCGTGCGCTGATTGCGGCCGGCAGCGGCGTACTCACGCATTGCAATGCGGGTGCGCTCGCGACGACGGGCATCGGCACCGCGACCGCGCCGCTCTATTGCGCGCATCGCGACGGCGAATCCTTCCGCGTCTATGCGGACGAGACGCGTCCGCTCCTCCAAGGCGCCCGGCTCACCGCGTACGAGCTGCAGCAGGCCGGGCTCGACGTCACCCTGATCACCGACAGCATGGCACCCACGCTGATGGCGCAGGGGCTCATCGATCTCGTGATCGTCGGCACCGACCGCGTGGTCGCGAACGGCGACGTCGCCAACAAGGTCGGCACGCTCGGCGTGGCGATCGCGGCGAAGCACTTTGGCATTCCGTTCTACGTGGCGTGTCCTTCGTCCACGCTGGATCTGCGCACCGCATGGGGCGCGGACATCGTGATCGAAGAGCGCGGCGCCGACGAAGTGGCGCAGTTCGCGGGCCGGCGTATCGCCCCCAAGGGCATACAGGTGCGCAATCCGGCGTTCGACGTGACGCCGCATGCGCTCGTCACGGGCATCGTGACGGAGCTGGGCATCGTGCGTGCGCCGTTCGAAGCGAATCTGGCGGCGCTCTTCGCGAAGGGAGAGGACGCATGAGCGACACGAACGAGGGAGTCAGCCAGTGCCGTGCAGGCGAAGCGGCGGCGCGTGCGCACGACGCGCGGGCCGAAGCCGAATTGCGTCAGCAGATCGTTGATGCCGTTCTTGAGATGGAACGCCTCGACATCAATCAGGGGACCTCGGGTAACGTCAGTGTGCGCTGGCGTGACGGGCTCCTGATCACGCCGAGTGGTGTGCCGTGCGCGGCGCTCACGCGCGATCGTATTGTCTGGATGCCGCTCGATGTGCGCGAGGACGATCCGCTCTTCGAGGCGCACGGCCCGTCTTCGGAGTGGCGCTTTCATCGTGACATCCTGCGTGCGCGGCCCGATGTGAGCGCGGTTGTCCATACGCATTCGAATGCGGCGACGGCACTGGCGATCCACGGCCGCGGCATTCCTGCGCATCACTACATGGTGGCCGCGGCGGGCGGTAATTCGATTCGCTGCGCGCCGTATGCGACCTTCGGCGGCCAGGCGCTCTCCGATCATGCGCTGGAAGCGCTGCGCGACCGGCTCGCGTGCCTGCTCGCGCATCACGGTGTGATTGCACTGGGGCGCGATCTCGCTCGGGCCCTGTGGCTCGCGAACGAAGTCGAGGTGCTGGCGAAGCAATACCTGCTCGCGTGCCAGCTTGGCGAGCCACCGCTGCTGTCGGACGCGCAGATGGACGAGGTCATCGAGAAGTTCAAGGGCTACGGCCTGCGCAAATGATCAAACGGAGATACAGGGCACACGGGTGACCGCAGCGGGAGGCTCGCTTCTCATCCCGCCTCGAATTGGGCACGGGCTTCGGCATGCACCCACTACGACTGGTCAGACTCGCATGCACACTTTGCTAGCCTTGGCTAGCGTCTAACGGTGGGTTGCCGCTCGTTGCTGCTGCTGAATGGATCGCATGGCCAGCGGCGAGCCTCCCACTGCGCCGGCTGCGCTGACCATGGCCGCCACGCGGGAACGGATTTCCGGATACTCGACCAGCGCCTCGAGGATGTCGGGGGAGCCCTTCGAGTAACCGATCAGCACGAGGCGTGGTGCGCCGGATTGTTCGGGCATGGCCATCACCTCGTCGCGTATCTGGCGCGCGTTGTGAGTCGAACTCGATAGCGCATCGACCGGAAGCAGCATCGCGTCATAGCCGAAACGGCGCAAATGGAGGGCGACCGTGCCCGCCGGATTCAACCAGTTTTCGAAACAGTCGTACCCGATGCCCGGCACGATTGCGGCGACAAGCCCGTGCCTCGACGGGCCCAGATCGACAGGCTTGCCATTGCCGGCCGGTTCGTGACCCACGCGGGTCAGGGCGTCGTCGCATGGCCTGCAGTCGGACAAGTCACGGCCATGCGAGTCCAGCACCGCACAGTAGATCTCGCGAAAGCGCCCTCGTTGATCGAGCACGCTCGCCTGCGAGGCCGGAACGAGTACACGGGTTAGAGACAGTTATTGATGGAGCCGGCTGCACTGCTGCTGCCTCCCCGGAAGCCGACCGAGGACCCGGGACCGCTGGTGGCGGGCCGCACGACGGCCGCCGCACCGCTCGGCGGTTGCTGGCCCGGTGCGTAGACGTCAAACGCCCGGTTATTGGCGAGCACGTACTGCATATAGACAGTCTGACCGGAGCTATTTGCCCAGTTCGATGCGATGCATTGCGCCACCGCCGCTGGCGTATGTCCACTTTGACCAACGGACTGAGTATTTTCCGGCATTGGCGCAGCGCACGCAGCGAGCGCAAGTACAGGGATAACAATAAGATGTCTCATTGCAGAGGTCCTCCTTCAATTATCCAGACACAAAGTCCCTTCACGCTCTGAGACAACGATCGAGCCCTGGTGTCGTCTCTTGCATGTCGATCCCGCCAGACCGAGTCAATTCAGTTCATCATCCGCGTAGTACTTCGTGCATTTGGAAGTCAATTCAACCGCAGGATCTTTGCCGGTCAGCTGATGAAGCCAGACGCGCCGTCCAACCGCTATCGCACCCCGGTACGCTCTTCCTGTGTCTCCTGTAGGTCATACCCTTGGGCTTGTTGACGTCGATCCCTTCACCTTTGCCGCCGCCTGCCAGCAGGAGCTTCATGTCCAAGTTGCTGAACGCGTCGTAGCCTGCCGCTGATTCCACAGCCTTGCGCGCCGACGGTTGCGCCTGATAGAGAGCGTTCAGCACATACGATCCGGACGCTGGGTAGCCAGGTCGAATTCAAAACCGGGAGTTGTATCTTGTCACGCGTGCACTGAAGCACAATCAAACCTTTGTTCCACAGAGTTTAGGTCAGCGTTGTACCGACGTATTACTTTGTGAGGCTGGCGGTAACGTATTCTTTCCACCTCTACTTTCTGGAATGCGAACCAGCCTCTTTCAACAAGGCCACATAAGCGTGTCCGGTGCCTCGGTGACGGACGATTGCGGCATCTTATATCGTTTGGTTTCCAAACGATATGATCGTGAACAAGACGTAGCCGATATGCGCCATGTCCATTCATCCGTGTCCGATAAAGCGGCGTACTGGCCAACAACAGGTCGGCAATAGCGCTTATCAGCATCCCGTGAACCAGGGAGATCAGGTTTTCCCGACATGAATCGCTGATACGATCATCCATACGCAGTCGATAACACTGCAATGAATCGAAGATGGTGCGGAGGGAGAAATTGGTTATACACTAAGAATACATCACGGCAGTGCTTGAATGCGCCCAATCCATGGAGAACATATCATGCTCAAACGTCTGATGTTGACGCTCACAATCCTGCTGTTGTTGCCTGTTTCTGCTGCTCGGGCCGACGACTATACGGCCGCACTCAACCTGTTCAGGAACGCGGGAGAAAGCGGCAGTCTTCTGCAGAGTGCCTATGGCTACGCTTTGTTTCCGAAGATTGCCAAGGGAGGGGTCGGTATAGGCGGTGCCCATGGCAAGGGCCGCGTCTATGAGCAAGGAAAACATATCGGCGATACGTCGATGACTCAGGTCACTGTGGGCTTGCAACTAGGCGGCCAAGTGTACAGTGAACTCATCTTGTTCGAGGACGAACGAGCCCTCAAAGAATTCACCGCTGGCAACTTTGAATTCGGCGCAGATGCCAATGCGATCGCGATCACTGCGGCAGCCGGCGCTAAGGCAGGCACGACGGGCACGTCCGCTAACGTCAGTGGTGGACAGAAAGACGCCAAAACTGCGGGTGACTATCGAAAAGGCGTGGCCGTATTTACAGTGGCCAAGGGTGGGCTGATGTACGAGGCAAGCGTCGGCGGCCAGAAGTTCTCTTACAAGCCGCGGTGATTTTCGCCGAGTGTTCACGTACGCCCTTGAAGCAACCGTTTTCGTACAGTGATTCTTGTGTCGAACGTGGATATACCCTCGTCTACAACGAGAAGGCATCTTCCGAGGTTAGGAACGCGGTTCGGGCGTTGGTCATCGAAGTCCTGAAACCGCACTAGCGCAACTGAATACTGAGCTAGCCACACAGGGGCGGCCCTGCGTTGGCCAGGGTGGTCGAGCAAAGGCTGATGCACCCTCGAAAGCGCCCGTTGGGATGGCGCTGGTCGAACGGCCGCAGTGGGTCGAGAGTACGCATTCGCTCGAAGCGAGCGCGACATTCGCCACCGCCGACATGCGAATGCTGTTATGAGCAGCTCGATCGTAACAGGCACCTTTCGGCCTTCCGGCTTCTGACATCTCACGACCATCAAAAGGCCGGGGGTATTAGCCGCACCGATAGTCCGGCTCAAAACGATGACTGCCTATCGCGGGGCACTCGTTTGCATGCTCTGGCGACAGAGTTCGAAGCGCCGCTGGAAGTGGCACTTGCATGGACGGCTTCTATTCTTCATCAGCAATGACCACATGCTTTCGCGGCGCTTATGCCGCCGCGTTGACGTGAGATGCCTTCGCGCCGACGCTCGATTCCCTGACGACGAGTTCCGGCACCGCAAAGTATTGCACTGGCGGCTTCTCGTCTTCTGATGTTTCACTCAGTCGGGCCAACAGTGTCTCGCTTGCAATGGTGCCGAGCTTGTCCGCACCTGCGAACAACGTCGTCAAAGGCGGATTGGTGTGCTCAGCCGCGATGATATTGTCACAACCCACGACCGCCAGAGCCTTACCCGCGCGCTTGCCCATTCTGTCGAGTTCGTGCAGCACGCCGATTGCGACCTGGTCGTTGTAGCAAACCACCGCCGTCGGCCGCGGCTTCATGTCGAAGATCGCACGGACCGCATCGCGCCCACCCTCAGGTGTCAAAGGGACATCGATGATCCAGTCGTCATTGACAGGCAATGAGTGCTTCGCCATTGTGGACAGATAACCCTGTCTGCGTTGGTTGGCGACTGCATAGCCCTTCCGGTTGCCGGCGAAAGCGATGCGCGTATGTCCTTGCCCGACCAGATGCTCGGTAGCCAGCGCAAATCCGTAGCTGTTGTCGACACCGATCGTATCGACGTCGGGCCCCATCGGACGCATGACGAGTACGAGCGGAATTCCCCACGACTGGATCTCGGCAGGCAACTCATCTGTCGTTCCTAGCGCGGGGGACATGATCAGGCCAGCAACATTCTGCTCACGCATGGATCTCAGAACCCTCGTCTGTGTTTCGAGACTTTCGGCTGTGTGGGCCATCAGCGTCGTATATCCGGCCTGGGCCAGCACGCGCTCGATTGCCACCAGCAGTTCGACAAAAAACGGGTTGGTCAGATCATTGATCACCATTCCGATCGTCGTGCTGCGCTTTCCCCGCAGGTTGGCCGCCCCGCGGTTGTACACGTAACCGAGCGCGCGAGCCGCCTCGCGCACCTTTTCCGCAGTCTCGGCCTTGATGAGCGGACTCTCCTGCAAAACTAGCGACACCGTCGATTTCGATACGCCAGCGGCGGCGGCTATGTCCTGTATGGTCGGGCCTGATTTCATGTTGCTATGCACAATTGGAACGTTCCAAAAAGTGTTTGACACCGTGAAATGAGTCTACTACAGTTTATTGGAACGATCCAACGAGCGCTAATTGGAACGTTCCAATTGAGAGACATGAGATCCACAATCCGCTGGGCGCTGATCGGCGCCAGGGCGGGCACGTGACGGTGCCGTCCCGTTTCGCTGCATAAAAGTTTGAGGAGACTGACTGTGCGTTCCAGCAAGGTTGTTTCATTGGCCCATGCGGCGAGCCTGATTGATGATGACGACACTGTCACTGTCAGCTCGTCGAGCGGTCTGGGTTGCCCCGACGCGATGCTTGCCGCTATCGGCGCACGCTTCGAGGCGCAAGGCCATCCGCGCAATCTGACGATGCTGCACCCGATCGCGGCCGGCGACATGTACGGCATCAAAGGCATCGACCATATCGCGAAGAAAGGGCTGCTCCAGACGGTCATCGCCGGCTCGTTTCCGAGCGGCCCATCGAGCCTGCCGATGCCCGACATCTGGCATCTGATTACCGATAACGACGTCCGCGCATACAACCTGCCGAGCGGCGTCCTGTTCGACATGCATCGTGAAGTCGCGGCAAAGCGTCCGGGCGTGCTGACAAAGGTCGGACTCGACACGTACGTCGATCCCGACCGCCAGGGTGGCGCGATGAACGCACAGGCCGCCGAACATCCCATCGTTGAAAAAGTGACGTTCGCGGGTGACGAGTGGCTGCACTACAAGAATTTCGTGCCGCGCGTTGCTATCGTTCGCGCAACGACGGCCGATGAACGCGGCAACCTGTCGTTCGAACATGAAGGCGCGCTGCTTGGCGGTCGCGATCAGGCGCTGGCCGTGCGCAATAACGGCGGGATCGTTATCGCTCAAGTGAAGCGCGTCGTGAAGGCCGGTTCGCTGCATACGCAGCGGGTGCACATTCCGTGCAATCTCGTCGACTACGTGGTCGTCGCTCCTGAGCAGAAACAGACGACGCAGATCGAATACGACCCGGAGATCAGCGGTGAAGTGAAGCTGCCCGACAGCGCGTTCGCGTTCGCCGAATGGCACGCGGACAAGGTCATCGCCCGCCGGGCAGCGATGGAACTCGCGCAGAACGATGCGGTGAATCTGGGCTTCGGCATCTCTGCAAACGTGCCGCGCGTTCTGCTCGAAGAAGGCTACCGTGATGACGTCACGTGGGTCATCGAACAAGGTGCTGTCGGCGGCGTGCCATTGCTCGGCTTCGCCTTTGGATGCTCAGGCAATGCCGACGCGATCATGCCTTCGCCTTCGCAGTTCGTGTACTTCCAGGGCGGCGGGTTCGATGTATCGCTGCTGTCGTTCCTGCAAGTGGACCGATTCGGCAACGTGAACGTGTCGAAGCTGCCGAGCAAGCCGTATCTCACTGCCGGTTGCGGCGGCTTTATCGACATCACGACGCACGCGAAGCGCATCGTCTTCTGCGGCTATTTCACGGCAGGCGCAAAGATCGAAGTGGGCGATGGTCGTCTGAAGATCGTGAAGGAGGGCAAGAAGAAGTTCATCGCCGATGTAGATCACGTGACCTTTAGCGGACGCATGGGACAACAGCGTGATCAGGAAGCGCTGTATGTCACGGAACGCTGCGTGATTCAGCTCAGGGACAAGGGTCTCGAAGTGATTGAGATTGCGCCCGGCATCGATCTGCAAAAGGACGTGCTCGATCAGTGCGATATCGAGCTGGCCGTGTCTCCCGCTCTGAAGACTATGGATGCGTCCATTTTCACTGACTCACCCTTCGGTCTGAAACTGAAGGAGGCGCGTCATGGCTGACCAGAGATTGATCCAGATCGAAAAGACGAATGCCATTGCCGTCGTCACGCTCAATCGCGCGGAGAAGCTCAATGCGCTGACGCCGGAGATGCTCGATCAACTCGAAGCCGCGGCGGCCCAGCTTGAGTCGGATGCAAACGTGCGCGCTGTCGTGCTGACAGGCGCAGGCGAACGCGCATTCTGCGTGGGCGCCGACATCAACCAGTGGTCGGCACTCGCACCGCTCGACATGTGGCGAGTATGGGTCTCGCACGGCCATCGCATCTTCGACCGCTGGGCGGCATTGCGTCTGCCTGTCGTCGCGGCGATCAACGGTCCCGCGTTCGGCGGCGGTCTCGAATTGGCAGCAGTGGCTGATGTA
This sequence comes from Paraburkholderia ribeironis, assembly GCF_900019265.1. Classification (GTDB taxonomy): domain Bacteria; phylum Pseudomonadota; class Gammaproteobacteria; order Burkholderiales; family Burkholderiaceae; genus Paraburkholderia; species Paraburkholderia ribeironis. The sequence goes on along the minus strand of NZ_CYGX02000042.1, from coordinate 88,465 downwards.
CGTGTCGCCGACCCGATTGCCACGTTCGCGCTTCCCGAAGCGAGCATCGCAACCTGTCCGGGCTGGTCCGGCACGCAACGGCTGGTTTCGCTGCTTGGTCCGAGCCACGTCAAGTCGCTTGCGCTCACCGCGAAGCGGATCGATGCGCAACGCGCATACGCGATTGGTTTGATCGACGAAATCTCCCCGCCGAAAGAGTCAGTCACTACAGCTATCGCAATCGCTGAAAAGATCGCGACGCTCGCGCCCGTCTCCGTGCAACTGACGAAGCAACTGATCAACGCCGCCTCGGGATTCGGGGCTGGCGCAACCCTGGAAGCCATGGCGGGCGCGCTGTCCGCGTCGACGCACGATGCCCGCGAAGGCATGGCCAGTTTCCGCGAACGGCGCACGGCGCAATACGAGGGTCAATGACATGACGTACGACACTGCAATTCCCGCTGCAACTGCGCTTCTGACAAGCGATAGAGCACCCGCACACGAAGCTTTCAACGGCCGCATGTACATCGACGGAGCGTGGACCGAATCAGCGGACCAGCAGCGCTTCGAGCGCCGCAGCCCCGCACATGGTCACGTTGTCAGCTCGTTTCCTGAAGCGACGCCGGCAGACGTCGAGCGAGCGATCCAGGCCGCTGATCTCGCCTTGCGTCACGGTCCATGGTCGAAGCTCAAGGGCGCAGAACGTGCGCGGATTCTTCTCGCGGTCGCTGACGGCATCAAGGCACGCGTCGACAGGATGTCGTTGCTCGAATCGCTCGAAACGGGTAAGCCGCTTGCGCAGGCGCGAGGCGAAGTCGCCGGCTGCATCGATCTGTGGCAATACGCGGCGAGCCTTGCCCGCACGACGAGCGGCGACGCATACGACACGCTCGGCGAAGACATGCTCGGCATCGTGCTGCGCCAGCCGATTGGTGTCGTCGGACTCATCACGCCGTGGAATTTTCCACTCTGGATTCTTTCCCAGAAGCTGCCGTTCGCACTGGCAGCAGGCTGCACGTGCGTCGTCAAGCCAAGTGAACTCACGTCGAGCACGACCGTCATGTTGATGGAGATTCTCGAGCAGGCCGGTGTGCCGGCGGGCGTCGTCAACGTGGTGACGGGAAAAGGTCCGTCCGTCGGCCAGCCGCTCGCGCAGCACGACGCCATCGACATGCTCTCGTTCACTGGTTCAACGCGCGTGGGTAGCCTGCTCGGCGGACTTGCATCGCAGAAGTTGAAGAAGGTCGCGCTCGAACTCGGTGGCAAGAATCCGCAGATCGTCTTCCCCGATTGCGACTGGGACGCGATGATCGATGCCGTCGTGTTTGGAGTGTATTTCAACGCGGGCGAATGCTGTAACAGTGGAAGCCGAGTGCTCGTGCACGAATCGATTGCAGAGCGCTTCGCGCAGGCGGTAGTCGAGCGCGCACGCCGGGTGCCCGTTGGCGACCCGCTGCATCCCGAATGCAAGATCGGCGCAATTGTCAGCGAGAACCAGCTGGTCGAGATTCTCGGCAATATCGACAAGGGCGTCGCGGCAGGCGCGCGGCTGCGCCTGGGCGGCAAACGCTATGAGGCGAACGGTCTCTATCTGGAGCCGACTGTCATCAGCGGTGTTGCGCCCGACATGAGCATCGCCCGCGAAGAAATATTCGGCCCTGTGCTCGCGATCATCCCCTTCTCAGATACGCAGAACGCGATCGATATTGCAAACGACACGGCCTATGGGCTCTCTGCCGCCGTCTGGAGCAACGACATCAATACTTGCCTGACTGTCGCTCGCGGCGTCGATGCGGGGACCGTTTGGGTCAACACCTTCCTCGACGGTTACCCCGAACTGCCGTTCGGCGGCTTCAAGTCGAGCGGCGTCGGACGCGAACTCGGCAAGCAGGCCGTCGAGGACTACACGGAGACGAAGACGATCCAGCTTCACATCGGAGAGCGCAAGAACTGGTGGCTGCCGCGTCAAGCCGCCTGATCACGAATCCACCCGGATCGCTCCACGGCATGCCCGCCGTGGAGTCCACATAAAAGCTCGCGAAGAGAGCCTCATCAAGGAGACGAAAATGTTCAGGAAGCGTATTACTGCAGTTGCAGTCGGCCTCGTTGCCTGCCACGCGCTGTGCGCTGCTGCAGCCGACACGAAAACTGTGGAAGTCATGCACTGGTGGACTTCCGGCGGCGAAGCCAAGGCACTCGCGGTCCTCAAAGACGGCCTGAAAGCAAAGGGCGATGCATGGAAGGACAGCCCGATCGCGGGCGGCGGCGGAGAAGCCGCGCGCACGGTGCTGAAGGCCCGCGTCGCATCGGGCAATCCGCCTGATGCGATCCAGATGCTTGGCTTCACGATTCCCGAATACGCGCAGGAGGATTATCTGCAGAACCTCGATGCGGTTGCATCGAAGGAGGACTGGGACAAGCTCGTGCCCGCACCGATCCAGAAGTTCTCGAAGGTCGACGGACACTGGGTTGCCGCACCTGTCGATGTGCACCGCACGAACTGGGTCTGGGCGAACAAGAAGATCTTCGATCAATTGAAGCTCACGCCGCCGAAGACATTCGATGAACTCGTCGCGGACGCCGACAAGATCCGCAAGGCCGGCTACGTTCCGCTCGCGCACGGCGGCCAGGCGTGGCAGGAAGCGACGATCTTCGATAGCGCGGTGATGTCGGCAGGCGGTCCGAAGTTCTATCAGCAGGCGCTCGTCAAACTCGACCCCAGCGCGCTCGGCTCGAAGACGATGGAGAAGGCTTTTGACCAGATGCGTGCGTTGCGCGGCATGGTCGACCCGAACTTCCCCGGCCGTGACTGGAATCTCGCCACCTCGATGGTGATCACCGGCAAGGCAGCTATGCAGATCATGGGCGACTGGGCGAAGGGCGAGTTTGCATCGGCAGGCAAGCAGCCGAACGTCGACTATCTCTGCTTCAACTATCCCGGAACGGATGGTGCGTTCATCTTCAACACCGACCAGTTTGCAGGCTTCAAGAAGGGCGACGCGAGTCTTCCGGGTGAGTATGCGTTCGCGTCGACCATCATGGACAAGGGTGTCCAGGCGAAATTCAACCAGATCAAGGGCTCGATTCCTGCGCGGCTCGATGTGCCACAGGACGGCTTCGACGAGTGCGGCAAGAAGTCGATGAACGACATGCGCGCGGCGCTCAAGACTGACTCGATGGTCGGCAGCTTCGCGCACGGACATGCGATGCCCGATGGTCCAAAGAACGCCGTTTATGACGTCGTCACACACTTCTTCAATTCGAATCAGTCGTCCGCGGATGCCGTGAAGTCACTTGTCGCGGCAGTGAAGAACTCGCAGTAAGCCAAATGGTCCTCATGCGGATGCCGCGCCGTACGCCGCGCTCCGCGAGGCCCGTCATCTCCGACGGTAGGTGTTCCATGCTATTGCACAATCGCGCCCATGCGGCGACCAGTCTTGAAGATCTGACCAACGGCTCGAGCGATAGTCCGACGCGAAAACGATCGACGTTGCGAAACCGCTTCGAAGCGGTTTTACCCAGGATCGTGCTGAGCCCGACGCTGATCATCACATTGATCTTCGTCTACGGCTTTATCGCCTGGACGACGGTGCTCTCGTTCACCCGGTCACGCGCCTTCGCCAATTTCCACTGGGCAGGTCTGCTTCAGTACGGCCGCGTGTGGGAGCACCCGCGTTGGCACGTGGCGATCGGCAATCTCGGCATCTACGCGTCGCTCTATGTCGTGCTGTGCATGGCGATCGGTCTCGGGCTCGCCATTCTGCTCGATCAACGGATTCGCGCAGAAGGCGGTCTGCGGGCGCTCTTCCTCTATCCGATGGCGCTTTCGTTCATTGTCACCGGTACCGCATGGAAATGGATTCTCAATCCGGGGCTGGGCCTGACCAGGCTATTCCATGACTGGGGCTGGTCGAACTTCCAGTTCGACTGGATCATCAACGACGACATGGCGATCTATACCGTCGTCATCGCCGCCGTCTGGCAGGCGTCGGGTTTCGTGATGGCGATGTTTCTGGCCGGGCTGCGTGGCATCGACCAGGAACAGGTCAAGGCCGCTTCTATCGACGGCGCCCGCATGCCTTCGATCTACCGGCGAATCATCATCCCGCAGTTGCGGCCCGTGTTCGTATCGGCGTTCGTGATTCTCGTGCACCTCGCCGTCAAGAGCTATGAGCTCGTGATTGCATTGACGGGCGCCGGCCCCGGCTACTCGACCGAATTGCCGTCGACGTTCATGTATTCATTCACCTTCACTCGTAACGAACTCGGCATGGGCGCCGCGAGCGCAGTGATGATGCTGTGCACGGTGGCGGCAATTATGGTGCCCTACCTCTACTCCGAAATGAGACCACGCCGAAAGAGCGGCGGCCATTGAACTTAACCGATAGCCCTTAGAAGACAACGATGGCTACCAGAGCATGGGATTCACCGCAGATGGTGGTGGGCAAGCATAACTACCTCTCCCGGATCGTCATTTATTCGCTGCTGGCAATAGTAGCGGTGGTCTACCTCGTACCGCTGCTCGTGATGCTGCTGACGTCGTTCAAGCCGCTGCCCGAAGTCTATTCAGGCAATATCCTCGCGCTGCCTCACCAGTGGACGGTCCAGGCGTGGGAAAAAGCCTGGGGATCAGCGTGCGTAGGACTTGAGTGCTCCGGTGTCAAAGGCTTCTTCTGGAATTCTTTCCGGATGGTCTTCTCAGCCGTAGCGATCTCCACACTGCTCGGCGCATTGAACGGCTACGTGCTGACCAAATGGCGCTTCAAAGGCGACAACCTGCTTTTCGGACTGGTCCTGTTCGGATGCTTCATCCCGTTCCAGATCGTGCTGATTCCGATGGCGTCGTTCCTCGGCAAGGTTGGTCTCGCGCAATCGATCAGCGGGCTGGTGTTCGTGCACGTCGTCTATGGCCTGTGCTTCACGACCTTGTACTTCCGGAACTACTACATCGCGTTTCCGGATGAACTCGTGAAAGCCGCGATGATCGACGGCGCGCGCTTCTTCCGTATCTTTTTCCGCATCCTGCTTCCCAACTCAGTGCCGATCATCACGGTCACGGTGATCTGGCAATTCACGAACATCTGGAACGACTTCCTGTGCGGTGCCTCGTTCACGACGGGCAGCTCCGCGCCCATCACCGTCGCGCTGAACAACATCGTCAATACATCGACAGGCGTCAAGGAATACAACGTCAACATGGCCACGGCCATGATCGCTGCGCTGCCGACACTGCTCGTCTATGTGATCGGCGGTCGCTACTTCGTGCGCGGTCTGATGGCCGGCTCGGTCAAGGGGTAAATCATGTCTTCTCTGCACGTATCCAAGGTTCGCAAAGCCTACGGCTCCACCGAAATTCTCAGGGAGATCAACATCGATGTCGAAGATGGTGATTTTCTCGTTCTCGTCGGGCCATCAGGCTGCGGAAAATCGACGCTCCTTTCTCTGATCGCCGGACTCGACACGCTCTCGGGCGGCGAAATCCGTATCGGCAACGATAAGGTCAACGACCTGCATCCGAGCGAGCGCGATATCGCGATGGTGTTTCAGAGCTATGCGTTATATCCGAACATGTCCGTCGGCCAGAACATCAGCTTCGGCCTGGAGATGCGCAAAGTATCGAAGCCCGACCGCGAGAAAGCTGTGCAAGATGCCGCGCGTCTGCTGCAGATCGAGCATCTGCTCGACCGGCGTCCGGGCCAGCTATCCGGTGGTCAGCGCCAGCGTGTCGCGATGGGCCGCGCGCTGGTGCGTCATCCGAAGATCTTCCTGTTCGATGAACCGTTGTCGAATCTCGATGCAAAGCTGCGCGTCGATATGCGCACCGAGATCAAGAAGCTTCATCAGCGTCTGGGCGCGACCATCGTCTACGTCACGCATGACCAGATCGAAGCGATGACGCTCGCCACGCGTATTGCCGTGATGAAGGGCGGCGTCCTGCAGCAGCTCGGCACGCCCGCCGAGGTCTACAACACGCCGGCCAACACGTTCGTCGCGACCTTCATGGGCTCACCTTCGATGAACCTGATTCCGGCGCGCATCGAGCGCATGAATGGCGCGCTGCATCTGCAAGTGGGTGAAGGTCAGAAGGCCATCGACGTCGAGTTGCCGCCGCAACCCGCTGCTGTCGAGCGCTACATCGGCGAGAAGGTGATCGCGGGGTTGCGACCCGAAGCGATCGGCGTGGAAAACGAGCGTGCCACGTCGGCGCTGCGCACCGTGCCCGTCACGATCAACGTGCTCGAACCGACGGGCCCCGACACGCTGGCCGTGCTCGACTTGGGCGGCATTGAAGTCTCCGCGCGGCTTGGCGCCGACATGCCGCACGCGCCCGGCGAACCATGCGAACTGCGTGTCGCCCTGTCGAAGCTCGTGCTGTTCGACACCGATACCGAAGTCCGGATTCACTGAGCGGGACTCACTGAGCGCCCAGCGCAACGACAGATGGTGCAACCATGAACAAGCTAGCTGGAAAGTTTCCAACCGCGTTGGTAACGGGTGCGCGACGCGGCATTGGCCGTTCGATCTGCGTCGCGCTTGCGCGGCGAGGTTTCGACATTGTGCTGACGGACGTCGTGAACGACGAGGATGCGGCAACGACCTGCGCGCTCGTGCGCGACGAAGGCCAGCAAGCGCTGTTCATTCAGAGCGATCTCAGTGACATCGGTTCGCATGAAAGCGTCGTCGAAGAAGCCGTACGTTCCAGGGGAAGCATTGAATGCCTCGTCAACAACGCGGGCATCGGTTCGCCGCGCCGCGGCGATCTACTCGACGTATCGCCGCAAGCATTCGATGCCGTGCTCGGTGTCAATCTGCGCGGCACTTTCTTCATGACGCAGGCCGTCGCTCGCCACATGGTCTCGACGTGCTCCAACTTTGCACGTGCAATAGTCACTGTCTCCTCCGTTTCAGCTGAGATGGCATCGACCGAGCGTTCCGAATATTGCCTGTCGAAGTCGGCGCTCCCCATGTTCACGAGACTTTTTGCCCTTCGACTTGCGAAAGCGAATATCGGCGTGTTCGAGGTGAGGCCCGGCATCATCCGCACCCCGATGACAGCAGGCGTTGCGGAGCAATATGAGGCGCGATTCCGCGAGGGCCTGGTGCCAGCCGGACGCTGGGGCGAAAGCGACGAAGTGGGCCAGGTGGTCGCGACGCTTGCCGACGGTCTGCTGCCCTTCGGGACGGGCAGCGTGGTCAACGTGGATGGCGGCCTGTCCATCCCGACATTCTGAGCCAAACGCCATGAAAGCGACGACATATGACTACGTGATCGTGGGCGGCGGCTCGGCCGGTTGTGTTTTGGCCAATCGCCTGAGCGCCGATCCCTCGATCAAGGTTCTGCTACTGGAGGCTGGCGGTTCCGATCGTCACCCGTTCTTCTCGATGCCCGCCGGATTTGCAAAAATGACGCGCGGCATTGGTTCGTGGGGCTGGTTCACGGTGCCGCAGAAGCATCTGAACAATCGTGTGCTGCGCTTCACGCAGGCGAAAGTGATTGGCGGCGGATCGTCGATCAATGCGCAGATCTACACGCGCGGCGTGCCCGCCGACTACGATGATTGGCAACAGAAAGCCGGAGCGACGGGATGGTCTTATCTCGACGTGCTGCCTTACTTCAAAAAATCGGAGAATAACCAGCGCTTCGCGAACGAATATCACAGCTATGGCGGGCCGCTGGGCGTATCGAATCCGATCAGCCCATTGCCGATCTGCGAGGCGTTCTTTCAGGCCGGTCAGGAACTTGGTATTCCTTTCAATCCGGACTTCAATGGTGCAACTCAGGAAGGTCTCGGCTACTACCAGCTCACGCAACTGGATGCGCGGCGGTCATCGACGGCAGCAGGATTCATCCGCCCCGTGCTCGGACGGCCGAATCTGACGGTTTGCATGCGGACGAGGACCCTGCGCGTGATCGTCGAAGGGACCCGCGCGACAGGCGTCGAATACGTGACTGGTGATAGCCGCGATCCGCAGATCGTGCGTGCGTCGCGTGAAGTCATCGTGTCGTCGGGCGCGATCGGCTCGCCCAAACTGTTGATGCAGTCGGGCATTGGTCCCGCCGATCATCTCCAGTCAGTCGGTATCAAGCCAATCCACGATCTTCGCGGCGTCGGCTCCAATTTGCAGGATCACCTCGACCTCTTTGTGATCGCCGAGTGCACGGGCGATCACACATACGACAAGTACAACAAGTTGCACAACGCTGCGTGGGCCGCACTGCAGTATCTGTTGCTGAAGAAAGGCCCGGTAGCGTCGAGTCTCTTTGAAACAGGCGGCTTCTGGTATGCGGATCGCGACGTGCGCGATCGCTCTCCCGACATCCAGTTTCATCTCGGCCTTGGGTCCGGAATCGAAGCGGGCATGGCGAAGCTGAACCATGCGGGTGTCACCCTGAACACTGCGTATCTTCGTCCGCGCTCGCGCGGCACGGTCCGCCTTGCCAGCGCGGACCCCGCCGCCGCGCCGCTGCTCGATCCGAACTACTGGGCCGATCCATACGATCGCGACATGGCGATCAAGGGTCTGCGAGTGGCGCGCGACATCCTGCGCGCCCCTGCAATGAGGCGCTATGTACAAAGCGAAGTTCTGCCGGGAGCGCGCGTCAATACCGATCATGAACTGTTCGAATACGCATGCGCGAATGCAAAGACTGATCACCATCCTGTCGGCACCTGCCGCATCGGACGAGCCGATGACCCCGACAGCGTGGTCACGCCGGACCTGCGTCTTATAGGAATCGATGGCATGAGGGTCGTCGACGCGTCTGTCATGCCGTATCTGCCCTCGTGCAACACCAATGCGCCGACGATCATGGTCGCCGAAAAGGCCGCCGACATGATCATTCAACCCTCAACATTGAGAGAACCGTATGAAGATCAAGCTGCCCACATCGGACGGAACAATCCTGGAATACGCGATGCAGCAGCAGGAAGACCAACTTCCGCCGTCCACCACGCCGGCTTTTAACCGCATCGCCTATGCGGCGGCTCACGTCGTCGTCGACCCCGCTTACACCTATGAGCCTTGGGGTGATGTGCCACGAGTCGACTGGGACGCCACGCTTGAATTTCGCAGCTACCTGTATGGCTTAGGGTTCAAAGTGGCCGAAGCGATGGACACCGCGCAACGCGGCATGGGCATCGGCTGGCCAACAGCCGCCGAGTTGATCCGCCGCAGTATCGCTCACGCGCGCCGCATCCCCGGCGCGGACCTGGCTTGCGGCGCTGGTACCGATCAACTCGATAGCGCACGCAGCCATACGCTTGCCGACATTGTCGCGGGCTATAAGGAGCAGTTCGAGGTGATCGAATCGGCAGGCGGCCGTCCGATCATGATGGCGAGCCGCGCGCTATGTGCAGCAGCGCGCTGCGCCGACGACTACAAACATGTCTATGACGCCGTGATCTCCGCCTCACGTAACAAGGTCGTGTTGCATTGGCTCGGCGATGCGTTCGACGCTTCGCTCTCAGGGTACTGGGGCAGCCGCGACGTGCCGACTGCGATGGCGACAGTACTCGACATCATCCGTCTTCATCAGGACAAGATCGAAGGCATCAAGATTTCGCTGCTTAACGCGCAATACGAGCGGCAACTCAGGTCGCAGTTGCCCGAGAGCGTCGTGATGTTTACCGGCGACGATTACAACTACGGCGAACTGATTGCAGGTGACAGCACCGGTCATTCGCACGCGTTGCTCGGCATCTTCGATCCGATCGCGCCAGTCGCATCGCGTGCGTTGTCAAAGCTCGCGGCTGGAGACACGGATGCATATCGTCGGCTTATCGATCCGACGGTTGCACTCTCGCGCGAGCTGTTCCGCTCGCCCACGCAGTACTACAAGGCGGGCGTCGTGTTTCTCGCATGGCTCAACGGACATCAGGATCATTTTTCGATGGCGGGCGGCATGGAGTCCGCACGTTCCGTGCAACATTTTGCGGAGGTGTTCCGCAAGGCAGACGCGGCGGGCGTGTTGATCCGGCCGGAGCTGGCAATTGAACGTATGGCGCGCTTCTTGAGCGTGCGCGCGGGTGTGTAGCAGTGGAATCGGCTGTTAAGCCGTTCTTTGCGCCAGAGACGCGAGGTTGCGATCTCGCCGAATGATTTGACGTGGGGGCACGCATTCGCGCGCACCACCATACTGTGAATTGCCGTAGCGCCTGAATGACGCCTACTGGTGCTTTTCCAGCGAAGGCGACCTGGTTTCCAGGGATAACGAATCCTCCGGTGCCGGGTTCGTTCCCGCAAACGCTTCACGATAAGCGGCTGGCGTCGTCTGCTTCACGGCGCGGAATTGCCGGTTGAAGTTGGCGACGTTCGGAAACCCGGATCGCGAAGCAATGACGGCGACAGGCCACGACGTCGTGACGAGCATCCGGCACGCGTGGCCGATGCGAACGCGATTCAGGTACTTGCCGACGCTCTCGCCGAGATGCTGAACGAAGTACCGGTTGAGCGTGCGCTCGGACAGCGTCGCCGCTTCGGCCAGTTCCTGCAGCGTCAGGTGTTCGGCAAAACGCGCGTCGATGACACTCAACGCGCGATTCAGGCGTTCGGGTTCGTGGCCCGACGGCCGGCCTACTTGCCCCTGGTTGAATGCGGCCGGGGAGGCGAGTGGCGTCGCGTCCCTGTCTGCCAGTTCGCACAACAGACCGAGCGCGGCGCTCAAGCGCTGCCTCGGCGATTTCGATAGCAGCGCTTCAAGCTGCTGACTCATGGCCAATCCGGCTTCCGGTGAAAAGGCGAGGCCGGATGCGCCCCGGCGCAAGAGCGTGCGTAGCGGTTCGTATTCGGGGCAGCAGTCTGCGATGCGTCTGGCCCAGTCGCCGCTAAACCAGATCACGATCGCCACCTGCGGTGCCGCAGCGTCGATCGACTTGTTCGAGGCCCATGTATGTGGCAGATCCGGCGGAACGAGCACGAGGTCGTTGCCTTCGTAGTCGGCAACCGAATCACCGATGTAGCGCTTGCCATGGCTATTCATCGTGAGCGTAAGTTCGTACTCCGGATGGTGATGCCATTCGAACGGGATGCGGGCAAGCTTACGGTGGTAAACCCGGATGGAACACCCAGCATCCATTGTGACGTGTTCGTACGCTGGTTTCATGGCCGGATACGCGAAGAGATTGTCCAAATTGTATCTCTTCTTGGACGCGACGAGGGCTAAGATCTGGACACTAGAGCACATACGGAGACGCATCATGGAATCCCTGCACATTGAAGATCTGCCGTCGGCGATCCGCTCAGTGAAGAAGCAGTTACGCCAGAGTCTTCCCAACTACAAGGAAGTGTTCGAGCAGATCGACGCCGAAATCAGGCGCAAGGTCGAGGTGATTGCGCAGGAGCGCCAGCACGGCGCAGCGGTGATCCCCGAGATCCAGTATGCGGACATTGCCGAAGCACGCGTGAGCGCACAGACGATTGCGACGATCAAGGAGCGCGGCGCGTGTGTCGTGCGCGGTGTGTTCAGCCCGGAACGCGCCGGCGCATGGGACGACGAAATCGCGCAATACGTTGAGCGTAATCGCCTGGACGACAAACTCGCCCATCGCGCCGAGGACAAGTTTTTCGGCGCACTCGCATCGAGCAAGCCGCAAATTTACGGCATTTACTGGTCCGGTCCCCAAGTGGAGGCGCGACAGTCTTCCGAACTCACCGAGACACGCGTCTTTTTGAACAGGCTCTGGAAGTGGGAGAGTGAAGGTCGGATTCACTGTGATCCGGACAGGGTTCCGGTCTACGCGGATCGCCTGCGTCGGCGTCCTCCGGGTTCCGAATCGTTGGGGCTCTCCGCACATTGCGATGGCGGGTCGGTGGAGCGCTGGCTCGATGACAACTTCCGGCGTGTCTATCGTCACGTCTTCAGCGGTGAGTGGTGCCAGTATGATGCCTTCGATGCGGCATGGCGGCCGCAAGCCCGAGAGATTCGTTCACCGACTGTATGTTCGATGTTCCGCACTTTCCAGGGGTGGACCGCTCTCACTCCCCAGGGGTTTGGCGATGGCACCTTGCAGCTGGTGCCGATCGCGAACGCAATGGTGTATGTGTTGTTGCGGGCGCTTCAGGACGACGTCGCAGACGACGATCTGTGTGGCGCAATGCCGGGCCGCGCCCTGTCGATCGACGCAAAGTGGCATGCACCGCTGCACGAAGCGCTTTCATCGATTCCATTGATGCAGGCCGGCGACACCGTCTTCTGGCACTGCGATGTGATTCATGCAGTCGAAGACGCCCATCGTGGGACCGGATACAGCAACGTGATGTATATCGCAGCGGCACCCGGTTGCGCGAAAAATGACGAATACCTGAAACGGCAACTGCCGACTTTCCTGAGAGGCGAAAGCCCGCCCGATTTTCCGGCCGATAACTTCGAGACCGATTTCGTCGACCGGGCAACCGAAGCCAGCCTGACGAATCTGGGCAAAAAGCAGCTCGGGTTCGACCTCTGATCCGGTAACCCGGTGCGCAGCATCCCACGCGTGGTGACCCGCGCGAGGTCAGACTCGCACCATGAAATCGTCAGGTCGAGCGCGGCGAGATCGATAGAAGGTATGGAGACTGCAATGCACGCCGACGTCGTCATCATCGGTTCGGGGGTAGGAGGGAGCGCCGTTGCATGGCAACTGGCGCAGACGGATGCGCGTGTGCTGGTCATCGAACGCGGCGAAAATCTGCCGCGGGAGTTGGAGAACTGGGATGCCGAGGCGGTGTTCGGGCAGCTTCGTTACCGGACGCACGAAACCTGGCTGGACCGCGCGAACCAACGGTATCGCCCGGGTCAGTACTATTTCGTCGGTGGACACACGAAATTCTTCGGGACTGCGATGTTTCGATTCAGAGAGGCGGATTTCGGGGAGGTGCAGCACGAAGAGGGTATTTCGCCGGCATGGCCGATCTCGTACGCTGACCTGGAACCCTACTACGACCTTGCCGAATCGCTCTTTGGAATCAGGGGAGACGTGAGCGGGGACCCGACCGAGCCGCCCCATTGCAGCCCATATCCGCATCCTCCGGTACCGGACGAACCGGCGATTGCGAGGCTGCGTCGCGACTTCGAACGCCAGGGGTTGCATCCCTTCCATATGCCGACCTCTATCGATCTGGGCTCCGGGGGAGGCTGCATTCGTTGTGGAACCTGCGATGCCTTTCCTTGCCGCATCGATGCAAAGGGCGATGCGGAAAAATGCCTGTTGCGTCCGGCCCTCAGGCGCGGTTCAGTCACGCTCATGACAGGCGCACGCGTCACGCGCCTGGTCACGGACGCGACGGGGAAAAGGATCGTATCGGCGCAAGTCGAATCGCGCGAAGGGCGAAAGACTGTGACCGGCGACACCTTCATTCTCTCAGCCGGCGCGGTCAACAGCGCCGCGTTGCTGCTCGCGTCGGCCAATTCACGCATGCCGCGGGGACTCGCGAACTCGTCGGGTGCTGTGGGGCGGTATTACATGAACCACAACTGCACGGCAATACTGGCGATCGATCCGCGCCGTGTAAACGACACCCGATTTCCGAAAACGCTCTCCGTCAATGACTTTTATTATGCGAGCGAACACGACGAGTGGCCGCTCGGCAATATCCAGATGCTCGGCAAGATTCGCGAAGCGATGCTGCGTGGCGCGATGCCATACATGCCGAAGCGGGCGCTTCGATACCTGAGTGAGCACAGTGTCGATCTGTATGCGATGTCCGAGGATCTGCCGGATCACGATAGCCGGATCGAACTGACGGAACAGGGCGAGATCAGGCTCGTGTGGAAACGCACGAATCTGAAGCCACATGCGCGGCTTGTCAGTAAAACGAAGGAAATATTGCGTCGCTCAGGATTTCCTTTGGTCGTGAGCCGCCGATTTGGTGAAGACACGCCGTCGCATCAATGCGGCACAGTGCGCTTTGGCGTCGATCCGGCGTTGTCGCCGCTGGATCCGCTGTGCAAGGCATACGACCATGACAACCTCTATGTTGTCGATGCCGGCTTCTTTCCATCGTCCGCCGCCTTGAATCCGGCGTTGACGATCGCTGCCCAGGCATTGCGCGTCGGGGAATCGCTGTGCCGCAGTCTTGGGCCGCCGGCCATTGCGAATCGGATTGTCGAACCAACCTGAAAGGAGACGGAAGATGAAAGCCACTGTTCAATGGGCGCTAGTCGGCGCCAGCACGATTGCAGAAGAATGGATGATCAACGCCATACGCGCTCAACCTGATGGAGCGATCAGGGCCATTGTCAGTGGCGAGCTTGCGCGCGCCCGGCAATTTGCGGACAAACATTCCATCCCGCAAGCGAGCGCGGAACTGAACGAAGTACTCGCAGACCCGCATATCGACGCGATTTATATCAGCAGCACCAACGACAAGCATTTGCCACAGGTTCTCGCAGCGGCTGCTGCGGGCAAGCATGTCCTCTGTGAGAAGCCTCTCGCGCTTACTACCGACGACGCACGGCAGATGATCGAAGCGTGTGCCCGCCATAAGGTCATTCTTGCAACCAATCACCATCTGCGCTGCGCGGCCACGCATCGACGCATGCGCGATCTGATCCGGGCAGGTGCGATTGGCACACCGCTGTTTGCGCGCGTCTTTCACGCGGTCTCGTTGCCGCCGCATTTGCGCGGCTGGCGTATCGAACGGCCAGAGGCTGGCGGCGGCGTCGTGCTCGACATCTCGGTACACGATGTCGATACGTTGCGTTTCCTGCTCGACGCCGAACCTGTCGAAGTGAGTGCCATGACCACGTCCGCAGGCCTGGGAAAAGCGGGGCTCGCGGACGGCGTGATGGGCATCATCCGCTTTGACAACGGCGTGCTCGCGCAGATACACGATGCGTTTACCGTTCCCTTCGCGCCGACGGGACTTGAGGCGCATGGCGCCGAAGGCTCACTCATCGGGCGTGATGTGATGACCCAGCGGCCCGTCGGGGAAGTCACGCTGCGAACCGCACGAGGCGAGGAACGGATCGAGGTCTCGCATGGTGATCTGTATGTCACGGGGGTTGCCCAGTTTCATCGCGCCGTCACGGCAAACGAGAGTCCGGCTGCCAGCGGCCGTGATGGATATCTGTCTCTCGCTACGGCGCGCGCCCTCGAAGCGTCCGCCGTAACCCGTAGTCACGTGAGCGTGGAATCTTCGGACTTGCGATAACCAATCTGCTGGTCTGATTTGATGATACGGGCGGCGCAAGGCCGCCCGATAAGCGCGAACCGCGTGGATTTGCGGGGCAATGCTTTCCTCGCGGCTGGGATCGGCATCGTATCGAGACAGCCTGTTTCACAATGTCGATTTGATCAATCTGGTAACGCCAGAATTTCGCGAGCATTCTTGTTCAGTCGTGCAGTTTCAAGCGTCCGCCTCTGAACGACCGAATTGTTTACTGCTTCCACGGGCATTAGCGCAACGAGCTTCGCACGCTCTTTGCACTTGATCAGTTTTGCTTTGTACTTCTCAAAAAAAAGTTCAGCATCAGGCTCTGTAAGATCAATATTATTCAACAACTGTTGGTACAAGGTAATCAAAATAGACTTTCCACGTTGCCAACTTTCGGCATCACCGGCCAGACCGCATTCGCACATCTTTTCGACCATGGTGTCGGTTGGCAGACTTGCTTCACTGCCGCGTGATTCTGTCCCCCACAGATTCAACAGGACATATTCGCGATCGGCAAGCGGTTCCCCGGACGCGACAACCAGAGATCCGTTTCTGACGTCCAGCGGTGGCAGGGACTTGTCGCTGTCGTTGACGAGCGCAACATATTGAGGCTGAAACCCGTCTTTCGGCGATGAATTGATCTCGAATCTTCGGCCCATGATTGGCACGCTATCGTTCATGTCGAACAAGGCTTCAATGGCGTCGGTGACGGTCTCTCCGATCTTGAAAGCGATCGATATATCTGCGGGAAAGCCGATAACGCCCGACAGCTTTTCAGCGAATTCCAAGACCCGTTTCGCATAGTTAGTATGCGCGACCTTGTAAAGCACCAGAGTGATGCCTACAGGTCCACCCCGATATGGATGTGGTCCTGCTATGCGCACATTTTTTACCACAAAGCCATGCGGGAGCTTGCCGTCTTTGTTTATCTTTTGCGCACCGAGGGCTGATGGCCCGACGAGCCGAGGAATCGTGACGCGCTGGGAACCGTATCTGAAATCGATCGCCAGATAGACAAGTGGGTCGTAGCTGACATGGAACTCTTGCCCGTACCGCAGGTGAATTTCATTGAGCGTGAGGCCGAAATAGTGTTCGCCTTCACGAATCTCGCTGGCCCACGCATCATCTCGAGACTGGTGTTTGAATGCCAGCTGAGCGGTCGCGGGCATGCTTTTCAGGCACAGCGACCTCGTTTTCTCAAACAGGTCGTTCCACATATCGCGGGGCATGTCTCTTCTCTCTGTTTAGTCGCTGCATGGTTGTGAGCGTAACGACCCGGGGAGCCGTTTGAGGTCATTTTCCTGCAACATTGGAGAACCGATGTTCGCTGCAATTGCACAGGCGTCGGCAAGCAGCCTGTCGGGATCGGCTTCACTTATTTGCTTTTGTCTTTCGTTCCTTAGATCCCAGGCATATACGATCACGCCATTGAATTGATGCTTTACAAACAGCAGTTCATTGCCATCGCTGCTAAAGCGAATCTTGGAGAAAGGATCGGCATCGCTCAATGTTGGGAGTAAAGCCGCGTTGTTACGCAATGGAGTCAGTCGTCTCGACGGCCCGGACTCGAATACCCTGATGCCATCCTTTGTTATCCAGGCGACTCGATACTGGTCTTCTATTGCAACGGCTGCCAGTAATGGTCGACCCCATGAGAACTGTGGTGGCACAGGTCGAAGCCCAGTCAGATCCGACGCGATCTGATAGACGGACGTAGCCGGCTCGGCAGCGTTTTTTCCTCGCGTGACGAACACGAAGCGGCCCGTTTTGTTGCGATAGACGAGCGAGCCGTCGTCGCTGGGCAAAAACGAAATGGACCACGGAAGCTGTTGGTCGGGATCTGCATAGTCCGCTCGAGCTTCTTTGACTGCAAACTCATCTGTGTCCGGCGTGTCTCTTGAGCGAACGACTACTCTTGTGCGATTGTCATCCGGCACCACATTGTCCGGTCTCGAGCTCTTTGCCGCGCCGGTGGCTGACGAACGACTTTGATGGTTCTGCGAGCGATCATCGGTAGTATCTGTATAGGCGAACAACTGGCTTGTTCCAGAGAAGACGGCACTATTTCTGCTGGGGATGATCGAGGTGGGTGCGCTCTTGAATCTAGGTTGAAAGCGCGACTGGTCCGCGTCAAAGGAGAAGTCATGAAATGTCTGCGTGTAACCACGAGTTGGATTGGGTTGCCACGCTGTCAAACGAAACAGTCCTGCCCCGAAATCTGCAGCGCGGGGCCTTTGACCAGACTGCGGAGTAACCAGGGAATTGAGGGGCGTCTGCTGGGTACCATCGCGGGTCGTATAAATAAGCTTGTCGTTCGAGTACAGAACCGGTGACGTGAGGTTGTCGACGAACCCTGTTGCACAGGGTTGCTGCTTGGGTAGATCCGGGTTCGGCGGCATGCGTTTCGCGGGCGGTGCTTTCCTGTCGGCGAGTGCGTGCAGGCTGATCGACTCTGTAGAATCGTCGCTTCCGGCCAGCGCAAGCCACTCGCCTGATGGGTTGAACCCGGCACATGCGGCGTCGGCCGAAAAAAATGGCGCACGTGTAAGCGTAGTGCGTAGTGCCGTTTCAATCCGCGTCATGGGTAGCAGCTTTCGGTCGAAAAAGTTGGCGTTTTTTTCGATCGCGGCGAGCAAGAGGATCCTCGAGCCCACGTTAGGCTCTGTTTCGACGCCTTGAAGAATGGCCTCAACCGCGGCTTTCTTGGCGCTGCTATATGCGGCATACCCCGCAAGACCGGTCATGCCGACAAACACCGCCATTGCCGCGGCGATCGCCCAGGATCGATTTCGAGCCGCCTTGATCTTGAGGCGATCCTTCTGCCCCTTCTTCCATTCATGCAGCGGAATCGCAAGGGCATCGTGGCCAAGGCTGTAGTGGACCGCGTGCTCGCCTGTTTCGGGATCTCGCAGGTCGACCGTGCGCAGCAGACGCAATTCGGCAGTGGCCATTGCGACCAGCGTGGCCTCAATTGGCTCGGGAGCGTTGAAGCTTGCGGCCTCCTCGACGAGATATGACTGAGGCAACAAAAGAGAGGTGAGCGCACCACCTTCTTGCATCGCAACAAGAAGCGAAAGAACGTCGCGCCATGCGTCGAGATGCTTGGCCTTGCCTTTTTCGCGCCGGCCCATTGCCTCGCAAATTGCTTTTTCGAAGTAACGGTCAATCGCACCTTGAACACCGTGGAGTTCCCTGTAAGCACTGCACCGAATCACGGTCTCCTTTCTGGCGAGCAGATCCGTGTACAGGTCGAGGCACACCAGCTGCACGATAGGAAGCGTGCTCGATTCGCCACAATGACACAATATGTCGTTCACGATGGTTGGAACGAGACCTTCTTCAAAGCGGAATTTGTACCTGCTGTACGGTGCACTCAGTCGTGGCAGCGGAGAGACTTCGAGCGTGGGACGCAGGATGACACTCTCGAGTCTCTTCGAGGCGTCAATGCCGTGCAGCATGAATTGCTCGAGACCCGAATGCACGGTGGATACCGACAGGTCTGGTCCAATCCGGAAGCTATCCGAAAACTGACCATAGTATTCCGTGCGCAATGCAAGAATGACCTTTATGTCGAAGCGGTCGTGGCACAGGTTATCGAGGAGGTCGAAATACGCTTTTCGGACTTCGATCGTTTCGTTGCTGCCGAGCGTGAAGACTTCTTCAGCCTGATCGACGGCGAGCACCAGGGTACCCGACAGCCGGGAAGTTAGAGACCGGAGCGCTGTCAACAACATTTCTGCGCGGACTCTTGCCGCTGTTCCGGGTGGACATTCGAGCGTCCTTCTGGTATTCAATTTTGCTTGTGGCGGGACCTCCACGAAAGCCTCGGGATCGCTTAGGCGATCGTGCAACCAGTCCATGATGCTTGTAATTGGATCGCCAGTTGAGCGAATCAAGGCCGGTTCGTCGCTGTTTGCACAACGTACGATGTGGAAGTGAGGGTTTGCCATCAGACGGGGAAAGAGCCCGGCTCGCAGGAACGATGACTTTCCAGTGCCAGTGCGCCCGTGCACCAGTAGCATTTTCGTTGCAAAGCTTCCCAGGAGCTGTGAGCAATCCTCGATCTCCTCATTGCGTTCACAAAATAGTGCGGCGTCCTTGGCGGTATAGAAGTTCAAGCCCTTGTAGGGAAGGAGTGGCCATTGCGACGCTCGCATTTTGTGTGGGGAATCGGCAAAACGTTTCGACTTGACGGAAGCTAAATTTCCCATGATTAGCGCTCCGATATCCGGAATCCGGGATAGGCGTAGCACGAGTACCAAAGACTCATCGGAAAGCAGCTTCTTCGGCTTTTTTCGTAAGCGCGATCCACCGAGCTACCTTTTTCAAGAAGCTCGGTAAGGAATTCGACCGCATAGCGCGTGGCACTATCGTTGGGAATTTCGGCTTCTGAGCCGATAAACCCCTGGAATCCGTGTGTCGAAGTCACGGACAAAAAGCCGTTTCCCCAGTCACCGTCCGCCGTGCGGCAGCCGTTAATAAAACACAACGTGTTGGTCGTGTTGCTTTTGTCCTTTTTGAAGCAGGCAGAGAAACCGTTGGGATCAAGCTGGTATCTATCCGGATCAGGGTACGGATCCGCCGGATTGTCGTCCCTCAATGTAAGCTTCTTGCCGTTCGAATGCGCGAATATATAAATGATGCTGTCGTCGTTCTTCACGTTGCGCCACTTCGATTTGCAGTCGAACCAGTTGTCCGCAAATCCGACTTCGTGGCCGAGAAGCTTGTCGATCTTCGCCTGCAGTTCTGGACTGTCCTCAAGCGCCCGGGTAGCGTCTCTGAACCGCTTTTCGTGAAGCGCTAACAGTGTTTTGACGCTTGATCGATGGATGGGTTGCTTCGGCGGCAGAGCGGCCTGGTGAAAGCGGGCGCGGATCTTGAACCGGTTAGCCCAGAACGAGTTGAAGTCGGATATCTCTCCGGTCGCCGGCGACATCGTTTCCGGATCGGCACTGAAAACAAAGTTCCACGGAAGATGGACGGTGGAATCGGAGTATATGCTTAGCGATGTACGGTGCTTTAGCGTACTCAGGAAGGCGCACACTTCTTCTCCGGGATCGCCTGCATCGCTCGAATCGAACAAGGCCGCATTGAGGCGCTCTCCGGCGCGTGCGAGCGTCGGAAGATAAGGCAAATATGACGCTTCGCGGCATACGTATTCGTTCGCGATGGTTTGAAGAACTCCGCGAACATCGCGCCCGGCGGCGTCGAGTCGTTCCCGGTCGACACAATAAGTCCGGCATATTTGACCCATCCACGCGAGCTTGATCCGAGTTTCTTGTACGGTCATCTGTAACTGCAAAATCGTCATTGCCGCCTCCGTTTTGCGGCCGCCGCCTCTCTCTATAACGTGCCACACACCTTGATTTTGAAATTCAAAGCGCGTTGGTCGTCCGCTTTTTCCCGCTCACTCGACCTCCGTCCTGACTGTCCCCGGGTTCACGACAGTCACCACACCTCCCCACATGCACATGCACTGCGACACGTTGTCGAGCGCCGGTATCCCTCCGATCATCACCGTCGGCGCGCCGGCGACCCAGGGCGTCGTCGTCGCGGGAATGCACGGCATCGGCGTGAAAACACCAAGCTTCGCGGCCGTCGCTGAAATGACCACCGGGTTCGCCGGCGACGCGCACATCCCGAATGTGCCGATGTTGACGAGCGGCACATGATCCTGAATCGTCGCGGCGGGCGGCCCTTCGGCCATCACGCGGTTGACGGGCAACACGGTTAGTGTGGCGGGCGTGAGCCCGAAGGTGCATTGGAGCATCGCGCCCATCGTCACTTGCTGCGGCATGATCCGGTTCTCCTTCGCGATGACCTCGTCATCGCAGCATGCTTCGTCACTGGTCTTTCCAGTCGTAACCCAGCGCTTGACAGCGCGGTAGCATCGTGTCGACGGTGGGCCGGGCGCCGTGCGCCGTGTACGCATCGTAATCGGCCGCCACGGCCTGGCGAACGGGCGCCATGTCCGGCACTGGGTCAACCTCGTTCAACGCATGCCGCACGGTCCACTGGTTAATTTGGGTCATCTTCTCGAACACGTCGCCGTACTCGCGTGCGCCGCGGCGCATGTTCTGGTCGTTGCGCCTGATGTTTCTCGTGAAGGTCTCGGAGAGGTCCGACTCGCCGGCCTTGTCCGAGATGGCCTTGCCGTTCTGGTTCTTCACTTTGAGCTGCTGTTCGCGGCACAGGATGTTGTAGTCGTGCGCCGCCGTATGAACCGCTTCGCGCACGACGTGCATGTTCACGACGGTCGCCTGCGCGACATAGACGCCCGCCGCCGCCAGCACGCACGCCGACACCATCACGTATTTCCACGTGCCTCGCCGTCGGTAGGACTCGATCGCCGCGATGAATTGCGGCCCGCCATGAAAGCGGTCAGCGGGGCTTTTCTGCATGGCGCGCCGAACGATCTCCGCGAGCCGCTTCGGGATCTTCGGGTTCACCGAACGTGGATTGGGCACAGGGCTCGATACCTGCTGCGCCTGAATCGACTGGAACGAGTCGCCGTTGAACGGCAATTGGCCGGTGAGCATCTGATAGAGCATGACGCCCGCCGAGAACACGTCGGAGCGATGATCGATCGCGGCGTGCCCGCTCAACTGCTCGGGACTCATGTACTCGGGCGTACCGATCACCTGTCCGCCGCGCGTGCGCGTCAGCCCGAGCGCATCGGTGGCGATGCCGAAGTCAGTGATGCGTGCGCGCCCACGCGCGTCGACGAGCACGTTCGACGGTTTGACGTCGCGATGCACGATGCCTTTCTGATGCGCGCAGTCGAGCCCGCTCAGCACGCCCGTGATGATCGAAAGCGCCTGCTTCTCGGGTAGCCCCTTGCCTTGCTGCGCCTCGATCATGTCGGAGAGCGGCTGGCCGTCGACATAGTCGAGCACGAGGTAGTAGTCGCCGTTCAGCTCGAAGTAATCGACCATCTCGACGATGTTTTCGTGATCGAGCCCGGCCTGATGTTGCGCTTCGTCGTGAAAGCGCCGCCTGAAGCTCGCGTCGCCGGTGAGTTCGGGGCGCAGCAGCTTGACGGCGAACTTGCGGGCCCGTGCTTTCTCCAGTTCGGCGAGGTAAACGCGGCCCATGCCGCCTTCGCCGAGCCGCCTGATCATGACGTACTTGTCGCGGATCGTTCTGCCGATCAGGCTCGCGTCAGTGGCGTCGCGTGCGTCGAGGGTGTCGCGGGTGTCGGACATGTCATTGACTCGCAGGTGTGGCGCGTGCGTACGCCGCCGTATCGGAGGAATGCGCAAGCGGGCGCGTCGGCGCGAGGCCGCGGCTGTCGAAGGCGAAGCCACGCGGCGTCGACATCGTGCCCGTGGTGAGGATCAGCGCCGAGCCGTCAGCCAGTTCCACGACATCCTGCCGCGTGCCCTTGCCGGCGCTCGGCTCGCCGATCGACACAGCAAGACCGTTGTCGACGAGTGCACCCGTCAGCACTTCGGCGGCGCTCGCGGTATGCGCGTCCTGCCAGATGTAGATCGGGCGCGGCCCGAAGTCCGGCGTGCGCGTGCTCGCATAGGCGCGCGCAGCGCTACGCTCGGTGACGGTGACGATCGGTGCGCCTTCCTTGAGAAAGAGCATCGCGGTGTCGAGCGCAGCGAAAAAGCTGCCGCCGCCGCAGCCGCGCAAGTCGATGACGACGGCTTCTTTCGCGTCCCAGCCCTTGATCGCTGCCGCGACGAGACTGCGCGTGCTGGTCGTGAAGCGCGCGATCCTCAGCACATGCAGGCCGTTTTCGCCGGACTCGGTCACGTCCGGATGGTCGATATGAGCGCGCACCACGCGCACCGGCCGCCGCGCGCCGTCCGCGCCCGCCACGACCAGCTCGACCGGCGTGCCCTCGCGACCGGTCGCGAGCGCGGCGACAAGAGCGAGCGGCTTGCCGCGCACCGCCGAGCCATCGATGGAAACGAGCGTCTCGCCCGCGCGGATGCCCGCCTTTGCGGCCGGGCCGAGCGGCTCGGGATAGCAAAGCGTGTCGCCGTCGTGCAGCCGCTCCAACTCCATATCGATGCCGCCAAAGCCGCCGTCGTTCACGGCGCGGTAGCGCGCGTATTCGTCGCGGGTGAGACGGCCCGACCAGGGATCGCGCGAGGTCAGATAGGCGTTCAACGCATCCTGCGCCACCCGCTGCGGATCGGCCGGCGCATAGAGAAAGCGGGCCGCGATCACGTTGAGCGCGTCGTCATACAGACGCGTTGCGTTCGCGAGCGTATCCGGCGAACTGGCGGGCGAGGCCGTGCTCGCGATGGGCTTGTCGCGGCCCGGGCCGCATGCGCCCAACACGAGCGCGAAGGGCAGGGCGAGGAGCGTTGTCGTGTTCATTGCTCGAACGCACGCCGCCTGTTCAGCCGCCTTGCGCAAGGGCGAGCAGGCGCGTGCGGATGCGTTGCTTCAGTTCATCCAGCTGCCTTTGCTGGGCTTCTTGTGCCGCCTGCGTCCTTGCACCCGTCGCCGCAGTGTTCGCCTTGATCGCCGCATTGTTTGCGTTGATCGCGGCAACCTGCGCGCGATAGTCCGCGAGCTCCTTCGTCAGCGCGTCGCGTTGCCTGCGCTTGTTCTCGTTGTCAGTGGCCAGCTGCTGGTTTTGCTTTTGCAGCGCTTCAAGGCGCGCGTCGAGCTGAGCGCTCGTCAGCATCTCGTCGGCGAGATCGTCGCTTAGCTTCTTCATCTTCGCCTGAAGCTGCGAATGCGTCCCTACCTCCTGCTGGAGCTGTTCCGTCTTGACGGTGACCCGGTCTTCGGTCGCGTGGATGTCCTTGTACTGCCCGGCGATCGTGCAGCCCCACGTCGCGCAGACGAACACGCAACCGAGTGAAGCAATGAAGCGATTCATGATCGTGTGTCTCATGATAACCATCGATGAAAGCGCCTCAGACGTTCTGCCGCAGATTCGCGAGCGCGTTGGCCTGGCGCTGCGTTTCCTCCAGGATCGCTTCCTCGCGCTTGATTTCCGCCGCGAGACTTGGCGATGTGCTCGCATGCTGTGCCTGGAACGCGTGCATGTCGGCGAGCGCTTTTTGCTGTTCGTCGATGCTGCTTTTCGCGTCGTTGAGCGCTGCGTTGATCTGCTTGCGTTGATTGGTGAGCTGCGTCTGTTCGCCGCTTGTTTGACTGATCTGCTGCGTGGTGGCGGACGAATGCCGAGAGAGATCCGCGACCTGCTTCCTGAGCTTTTCGTTGTATTCCGACATGGTCGCGTTCACATTGCGCACATAGGTGAGCCGCGCATCGAGATCGTTCTCGTGGCCCGCGAGCGCATCGCGCTCCTTCTTCAATTTCGAGGACCACGCGTAGCAGCCCGCAGCGCTGATTGCACCGACGCCACCGCCCGCCGCCACGCAGTGCGCGTCGCTGCCGCCCGCGAGCTTGCAGATGAGAAACGCCGCGCCCGCGCCGCCTGCGCCGCATTCGAGCGCCGCGGTCTGCTCGGTGGTGGCACATCCCGCGCTGATTGCGCTCAGTAAAATAATGCTGAACGGTTTGATCATCATGTCCTCCTGTGTGTGTTGCAATTGATTGGCAATCCTGATTCATTGGCGTGCGCACATCGCGCTGTTGCCGACCCTCATGAGCTCATGACGGCCATCGCGCCCAGCACGGCCGCCGCTGCGAACGCGATCGCCGCCGCGATGCCGATCGGCGAGCGCAGCCAGTCCGGCACGCGGCTGCGCCAGTTGGTGGGCGCGTTCAGAAGCCGCTTGAACTCGGCGCAGCCCGGCACGCGGTGCGCGGGATCCTTTTCGAGCGCGCGCATGATCAGCTCGCTCACGTGATGCGGAATCGTGAGCACGCGGCGATGCGGCGGCACGGGCTTTTTCGTCATGTGCATGCCGAGCACTTCGGCGCGGGCGGTGGCGTCGTCGGTTTTGGACGCGTCGGCGCCATCGGCGACGAAGGGCGGCCGGCCGGTGAGCAGTTCGTAGAGCACGCAGCCAACGCTGTACACGTCCGAGCGAAAGTCGATCGTGCCGGTCGCTCGAATCTGCTCCGGACTCATGTACGCAGTGGTGCCGACCGATTGCCCCGCACGCGTGCGCCTTCGCTCGCCCGCCGCCAGCGCGATGCCGAAGTCCGACAGCAGCGCGTGCCGCTTTGAGGCATCGAGCAATACGTTCGACGGCTTCACGTCCCGATGCACCATGCCCTGTCGATGCGCATAGTCGAGCGCGTCGAGTACTTCGCCGATGAGCGGCAGCGCTTCGTCAACCGGCAGGCGCCGGCCGTCGCGCTCGTCGAGCAGCGATGCAAGCGAGCCGCCGGGCGCGAGATCCATCACGAGGCACGGCTGCCCGCCGACGCTGAATACGTCGAGCACGGTCACGATGCCCGGATGACGCAGCAGCGCGTGATGGCGGATCTCGTCGAGGAAGCGCGCGGTGAGCTGGCTTTGCGCGTCGATCGCATCGGCCATGATCTTGATGGCGACGTTTTGCGCGCGCTTCTCGTCGTACGCGAGCCAGACGCTCGCCATGCCGCCCGCGCCGAGCTTGCGCTCGATCACATAAGGGCCGACGCGTTGTCCCTGGCGAAAGCTCATGACCGTGCCTAGCCGATGCGCGAATCGTCACGCGACGGCCGATGCGGGTCGCGCGGCTCGTTCCATTCGGAAGCCTGGCGAGGCGCCTCCTCGCGGCGATGGTCTTCGTGGCCTTCGTTGCGGACGTGGCCCTGATGCGCGGGCGCGTCGTCGGACTCGATCTTGCGGAACAGCCATACCGTCTCGCCGGTCTTGATACGCGCGCCGTCGCGCAGCATCACGCCCGCACTTTCGACGAACTGGTCATCGGCGTAAGTTCCGTTGGTGCTGCGGCTGTCGAACAACTCGTGGCGGCCCGCGCGGCAGAGGATCACGGCGTGCTCGTTGGACATGGTCGCGTCGACTGTGAGCAGCACGTCGCAGGGCCGTCCGCCTTCGCTTTCCACAGTGCCCGTGCCAATCACGTTGCGGCCTTCGTAGAGCACGAAGAGGTCGCCTTGATGCTCCCAGGTGAAGGTCACGAGCACGCCGGTGATCTTGCGGCGCGACGAGCGGCGCGTGCTCGCGGATGAGCCGTGGGACGGGCTGTCGTAACCGCTATCCTGCCGGGTGGCGGATGCGTCGGACGAGGTGCCGCCGGGGACGACGGTGTGTTGGCGCGATGACATGGTGGGGCTCCTGGTGTCGGGATCGTCGAAGGAATGGTGGGAAGACGTTGCGCCCGAGGGTTCATTGGCTCGGCTCTCCGCTTCGCAGCGCGGACAGTGCGTCCAACTCGGGTCCATCGGATGTCCTTTCGGGCACACGGTTTCGGAGCCGCTGCCGCCCGTGGACGACGAGCCTTTGCCACCCCGGAACAGACCGACGATGTCCTTGATTGACTTGTTGCTCATTGCTTGATCTCCACTGTCTGGCCGTCGCTGTCGGCGGATTGCGGTTCGTTTGAGGCATTGGCGGCGCTCGCGGGCTGCTCTTGCGCGACGGCCCTCGGCGTGGGGCGCTGCGCGCGTTTCGCCGGGGGCTTGTGCGCGATGGCCGCGGCGGGGTGGCGAGTGGTGTTGGATTGCGCCCTGGTCGTCGAAGTGTCGTTCGATGCCCTCGATGCGCTTGCTCCCAGCGTCGGGTTCACGCCTTGCACGGCGTTGGCTGCGACTGCCGCATTGCGCGCGCCCGCAGCGCTCACTTCATGCGCTTCGCTCGCCACTTTCGCGGGCACCAAAGCGCCCGAAGCTGCGGCTGCGGCTGCGGCGTCACCACGCGCCGCATCACGCTCTTTGAGCAGCGCATCGAGTTTCTGCATCAACAGCGCGTCTTCGTGAAGGAAGCGCTCGGCGATCGCTTGCCGCGCACGCTCGAGCGCGGCGATTGATGCATCGCGCGAGGCGGCGGCGCTTGCCGCTGGAGCAGTCACGAACCGGCCGGCTCGCGCCGCGGCCGTCCCCGCTGCCTGCACCGGGCCGCCGGCTGTGTCGTCCCGGCCGGCACTGAATCCCAGCCACCCGCTCCATACCATTGCGGCCGCCGCCGCGCAAAGCGCCGCGAGCGCGCCACGCCCGATCCAGCGCCGCCAGTTCGCCCGATGCTCCTCGCCGCAGCGAAGCACCTGCACTGTCACGTTGTCCTCCCCACCAGCATGTAGCGCGAGCAGCACTAGCCGATCGGCAATCGTCTGCGGCGCGCCGCCTTCGCGCATTGCCGACGCGATCGCGTGGTCGTCGACATAGCCGCATAGTCCATCCGAGCACAGCATGCAGAGCTCGCCGCGCCGCACCGTGATCCAGCCACTCACGTCGACCGTCACGTGTGGCGCCTGCCCCAGCGCGCGCTCCAGCAGGCTCGCGTCCGGATGATGCTCGGCGTCGCGGCTGCTGAGCGTGCCGGCATCGACCATCCGCTGCACGACGCTGTGATCCTTCGTCAGCCGATGCAGCACGCCGTGCCGGTCGAGTCGATACGCACGGCTGTCGCCGACGTGCGCGAGCATGATCCGCTCGCCCGCCGCGAGCAATACGACGGCAGTCGCACCCATGCCCGCGAGCGCCGGATTCGGCGTCTGGCCGCGTGCGTGCACCGCCGCGTTGGCCGTCTGCAGCGCGCGTACGAGCGCCTGATCCGCCTGCGCGAGTGAGTCCAGCGCTTGCAACTCGTCCTGCAGCACCTGCACGGTGAGCGTCGCTGCGGTCGCGCCACCGGCATGACCACCCATGCCGTCGGAGACCACGAACACGTCGGCGGCGCTCGTGCGGATCCAGCTCATGCGATCCTGGTTCTCGCTGCGCACGTAGCCCGTCTCCGAGCGCTGCCCGACCGACCACCGCCGCGCGTGGGTACTCGTCACGCGCGGCCTCTCGCGCGCCTGCACGCCCGCGTCATGACCTGCATCAGCGCTTGCATCAGCGCCTGCATCAGCGCCGTGGATCCCGCTCGTTTCGTGCACGTCCTGCTCCCGTATCCGGCTCACGGCACCGGCCGCTCGACTCTCTCGCCCGAGTTTCGAGGCTGATTTCTCGCATCGTCGGCGCGCAGCACTTCCCAGGTCGTGTGGCCAAAGCGGATCCTGTCGCCGGGATTGAGCGTCATCACCCGCGACACACGCTCGCCGTTGAGAAACGTGCCGTTGCTCGAGCCGAGATCGCTGAGATAGAGCGTCCCCGACTCGAAGCGGATGTTGGCGTGCTTGCGCGACACGTAGTAATCGCGCATGACGAGATCGTTCGCTTCGTCCGCGCCGATGCGCACATTGGGCTTTTCGATCGCATACGAACTGCTCGCGCGCCGCGAGCCTTCGTTGACGAGCAGCGCGGCGGGACGGCCGGGCGAGGGCGACGGAAACATCGCGCCGATGCGGGTGGCCTGGCGTTGCTGCTTCGGCTCCGGCGCACGCGGTTCGTCGGGCGGCGGCACGCGGGTGCGCTTCCTGCGCAGCGCGTAGGCGAGAACGGAAAGCGCCGTCGCCAGCCCGACCAGCACACTGAAGCCGATCTTGACGTCGATCTTGACCGAGCCGATCGTGATGAAGCTCCCGCTCGTGGAGGATGTCGGGTTCGCGGATTCCGTCTTCGACGCTGCCTCGCGCACGCTCGCGGGCGCGGCTTGCTCGGCCGACGCAACGGCCGACGCAACGGCCGACGCAACCGCCGACGCAACGACCGGCGACGGTGACGGTCGAATCGCGGCCGACGACGGCGACGCTCGAGTGGCGGCCGGCGCGGGTGCGGCAAGCCCGGCGCGAATCGATATCAGCGCGGGCGGCGCGCCTGCGCCTGCCGCGTAGACGAGTTGGGCCGATTGCAGCGGTGGCACGCCCGGCGCCGCATCGTAGTGAAATCTGACCTCGTAGGCCGGCGCAGGCGCGGTGCCGAGATCGTCGCGCAGCGCTTCGGCGAGACTCGATGGACTCGTCGCGAGCACGAACGCGCCGCTGCTCTTGCTCGCGAGCGTCGCGAGTCTTGACGATGCGTTTTGCGCCGATTGCCCGAACGCGATCGCATCCATCGGCTGGCCGCGTCCCTTCAGGAGCACTGAGAGCACATCGAAGCGCGTCTGGCTGCCTTCGTCCTTGCCGTCGGTGATGACGATAAGACGCTTCGGCCCTCGTAGCGGCGCATTGGCGAGCGCCGACATGCCGATGTTGAGCGCGTCGTAAAGGCGTGTCTTGCCGTCGCGTCCGGTCTCGGCTCGGATCGCGTCGACGGCTTGGATGACGGGCGTGGACTCGCTGTAAAAAGGCGTCGGCGCGGGCGTATCGGAGCCGAACGACATCAACGCGATGCGCAGGTCCGGGCGCGGCCGGGCGAGTACATCCTTCAGCGCGGCCTTGATCGCCGGCACTGCCGAATGCATCGAGCCGCTGCGGTCCACGCACAGCAGGACTGCGGTGGCGAGATCGGGCGGCAGCGCCTTGACCGCTTCGACGGACTGCGCCGCAACCCTGGTCGGCGCCGTGTCCGCACCCGGCAATTGCAAGGTGAAGGCGTCAGCCGAGGGCACCGCGCCCGGCGCGCGCACCGTCACCGTGACGTTGCCCGGTTCCGGCTGGCTGACCGCGACTGCCTGGAGAGGCGCGGCGCACGCGGTGGCGGTCACGAGGCCAAGAACGAGACCGGGAGCGCCCGAGCACAGCATGCGCAATGCTGATTTGATTCGTCGATGTGACACGATGCCTCCGCTCGTGGCCAGGGTGCGGATGAGTCGGGCGCACAAGGTCAATGCCTTCGCGCCTGTCTGTGCTTAGGTTCGCCGGGACGGGCGCGTCGGAATGAAGTCGTGCGATGTTCGGTTAAGTACTTTGGTTAACTAAACATTCGCTGAAAGATTTTCATGCCGCGCGCCAAACGGATCGGGACTGTGTGAAAGTGCAAAAGTACACTCAGCTTTTGCGTGTCCACTTACCCTTTCCGAGTTGCTACCATGCCAATGCAGAACGATCTTGGGGTGCGTGTTTTTCAATTGCGGCCTTCCACGTGCGTTTTACACACAAGGCGCTTCCAAACGTGATGCGCCGGGTTGCCACCATGACTTGCAAGTAGAGATAGAGCACATCGGATAGAGGTTGCCGGCATCGATACGCCGATCTCGGCCACGCATCCGCAGCTGCCTGGCTTCCGAAGGTGCGTCATCTATCTCTGCAATGGTTCGTCACTGGTTGGTCCTGAACGTAAAGTTAGGATACCGTACTACACGTCATGACGATGTGTGGCAGCAGTCGAAGCTCAAGCGAGAGGTAACCATGCTAGACGATCTCGACGAGACACTCGCCGCCTTGCTGAAGAGCGAACTGTCTCCCGGCCTCGCGCATCAGATCCAGGTGAGCTTCGAGGCACCCGACGATCAGTTCCCGCCGCAGTCGGTCACGACACCCGCCATCGACCTGTTTCTTTACGACGTGCGGGAGAACACCGAGTTGCGCAGCCACGAATTTCAATTCGATCGCCGCGAGGACGGCAGCGTGTTGCGCACCATGGCGCCCGTTCGCATTGACGCTTCCTATCTGATTACCGCGTGGCCGCGTGAAGGTCTCGCGAGTCCGGCGGAGGACGAGCATCGCCTGCTTGGCGAAGTGATGCGCGTGCTGTTACGGCATCGCGCGCTGCCGGAGAAGGTGCTGCACGGCAGCCTGAAGGACAGCGACATGCCGCTGCCCGTCAGCGCTTTGCAGCCGGGGCGCCTGCAAAGCCTCGGCGAGTTCTGGCAGGCGATGGGCGGCAAGCCGAAGGCCGCGATCAACTACACCGTTACGTTGTCAGTCGATGTGGGCAAGGTCACGAAGACCCAGCTCGTCAAGGAGCCGGTGTTCTACTACGACCCCCGCATGCGCGGCGAGTCGCCGCCCGCGCCCTGAACTGCGGCGGACGGCTTTCGATCCGCTTCATCTCAGGTTCTTCCCGTTATCGGCGAGTGTCGATTGCAGTATTGACTGAAAGAGGACTGCTCCATGTCAAGTGCTACCTATCAAACCCCGGGCGTGTACGTCGAGGAAGTGGCGTCCGCGGCGCAACCGATCGCGAGCGTTGGAACCAACGTGGTCGGCTTCATCGCCGTGATGCCGAGGAAGATCTATATTCCGGTGCCAAACCCGGACTACGACCCAGTGGTCGCCCGCGCCGCGCACGCGATTGCGGCGCTCGTCGAGCGGCGCGCGCAGTTGCAGAAGGCGGGCAAGCTCGACGCGAAGGCGGAGGAGCGGATTCAGCCTCAGCAAGATATGGCGACGCAGGCCATGAAGACCGCGCTCGACGCCAAGGATGCCGAGTTGGCGGAAGCGAAGCGCAAACTGACCGAGGCAGAGGCGGAGGTCACCACGACCAAAACTGCGCTCGACGCCGCCAACACCGCTGCGGAAGAGAAAAAAACCGCACTCGACAACACAACCGGCGACAAGAAGGACGCCAGGCAGGCGTCGACCGACGCCAATCGAGCGCGCAGCGGAGCACAGGATGCGCATCAGAAAGCGCTCGACAAGGCTGACGCACTAAACCGGTCCGTCGACAATATGACCAGGGCGCTGAACGAGGCGCGCGCCGAATTCGAAGCGGTATCGGCGTCGACACCCGCGTCGACACCCGCGCCGGCTCCGGCTCCCGCGCCTGGCGATCAAGCGAATCCGGGCGCGACGGTGGATGAGCCAATCGAAGCGCCACTGGACGACGAAGCGTTCGAGAATCGCGACGTCGATGCTGCCATGCTCGCGCCTTCGTTCCTGAGGCCCTACATTCTTCAGGAATTCGAAATCAAACCCGATCCACTTGAAACCAAGTTTTGTACCAACTTCACCGAATACACGCAGCGCTTCGGAACGTTCTCCGCGTATAAGAACGAGCCCGACCAGCCTTATTCGAATCCGGACAAGTGGATTTTCAGCCCGTATTTCCCGGGGCATCACGCACTGACGCACGCGGTCAACGGCTTTTTCAAGAATGGCGGAACGAAGGCGTATGTCGCGCGCATCGAGGATGCCGCGGACCTGGATAAGGTGCTGGAGAAGTTCAGGTCGATCGACGATCTCGCGATCATTACCGCGCCGGGGCTGCCGCGCAATTCCGACACCTGGGAAGCACTGATGTCGCACGCCGAGAACCGGGAGAACTGCTTCGCGATCCTCGATGCGCCAGACGTCGTCAACGACGGCAACGACGAGGACCTCTATCTTCAGAATCTGTCGTATTCGAGTACCGATTCGCTTTTGCCGCGCCCGAGCAAAAACGCCGCGTTCTACTTTCCGCACATCGAGGTGGTCGATCCGGCCAAACAGTTGCAGGACTCCGATTCGTCGCGCAAGGTCGGCCCGAAATACCGCGGACGCACGTATGTCGCGCCGAGCGGGCATATCGCCGGTATCTATGCGCGCACCGATGAGGAGCGTGGCGTGCACAAGGCGCCGGCCAACTGTGTGGTGCGCGGTGCGCTGGAGGTGAAGTACTACATCAGCAAGCCGATTCAGGCGGAGCTCAATCCGCAAGGCGTCAATGCGCTGCGACTCATGAACAACGCGGTCACCGTGTGGGGCGCGCGCACCATGGGCGGGGACGCCAACGGCGAATGGAAGTACGTGCCCGTGCGGCGCCTCTTCCTGTTCCTGCAGAAGTCGATCGAGATGGGCACGCAGTGGATCGTCTTCGAGCCGAATGACGAGGCGCTGTGGGGCAAGATTCGCCTCAACATCACCGCGTTCCTCACCAACGTGTGGCGTACGGGCGCGCTATTCGGCACGACGCCTGACCAGGCCTTCTACGTCAAATGCGATGCCGAGCTGAATCCGCCCGAAGTGCGCGACGTGGGACAGGTGATTACGGAGATCGGCGTGGCCATCGTGCGGCCGGCGGAATTTGTGATCTTCCGCATCACCCAGTCGACCGGCATCGGGCAGTCGTGAGCCCGGGTGACGAGAACGCGTAGCGATGAACGGCGGAACCGATCATGAAGCTTGAATCGTTGGCTGAGCAGGGCGCGCAGTCGCTGCGCACGCCGGGCCTGTACATCGAGTGGCGCTCGCAGGGGCTCGCGGGGCGGCACGGGCTGAGCGGCGGCGTGCCCGTGTTCATCGGCTTCGTCGCAGCGGGCGCGTTCCCGGCGGATGCGCCGCACGCGCTCTGGTTCGACCGCTGGGAACGCTTCGAGCGCGTCTTCAACGCCGATGTCGGCGCGAGCGCGTTCCTGATGCACGCGGTGCACGGGTTCTTCGAGAACAGCGGTGAACGCTGTCTCGTTGTGCCCGTGCAGGCGGCGCGCGGCGACGATGCCGCGCGCCTGCTCGCGGCGCCGCTCGACCACGGCGGCTTTCTCGAGGACGTCGAGGAGATCGATCTCGTCTGCGTGCCGGATGCGATGTCGCCGCTGCTCGGCGATCCGCCCGACTCGCGCGATGCGATTCTCGCGGTGCAGACGAGTGCCATGGAGCACTGCGCGCGCATGGGCAATCGCTTCGCGGTGCTCGATGCGATGCCCTCGGGTGAAGAGACGGGCGACATTGCCGTGGACGAACGCAAGCGCGCCTCGCTCGCTGCCGTCATCAAGCAATGGCAGACGCTGCCCGCGCAGCACGGCGCGCTGTATTTCCCGTGGATCGACATGAAGCCGATCGTGACGTTGCCGGCGCAAGGGGCCTGGCAGCCGACCGTGCGCGTTCCGCCGTGCGGGCACATCGCGGGCGTCTATGCGCGCTGCGACCGGCGCGAGGGCGTCTTCAGGCCGCCAGCCAACGAAGTGCTCGAAGGCGCGCTCGATCTTGAATTCGATCTCGCGGACACCGATCAGGCCGCGCTCAATCAGGCGGGCATCAACTGCCTGCGCGAGCGGCCGGGTTGGGGTTTGCGCGTGTGGGGCGCGCGCACGCTCTCCGACCGGCCCGAGCTGCGCTACGTCAACGTCACGCGGCTTCTGCTCGCGATCAGGCGCGAGCTCGAATATCACCTGCGCGATCTGATGTTCGAGCCGAACAGCCCCACGCTGTGGAAAGCCGTTGCCGAGAGGCTGGAAGGCTACTTCAGCGATCTGTTTCGCGCGGGCGCGCTCAAGGGCGGCGATCAGGCCGAGGCGTACTTCGTCAAGTGCGACGCGGAAACCAATCCGCCCGAGGAGCGCCTGGCGGGTCGCGTGAGCGCGATGGCGGGGCTCGCCGCCGCGGCGCCCGCGGAGTTCGTCATCGTGCGCATCACGCAGAGCGCCGATGGCGTGAGCGTCGCGGGACCGGAGTTGCAGGTGTGAGTCGGATGGACTTTCAATCAACGCAGGCGGTGTGAAGGAGAGAGGAACATGGCAACCGGAGAACGCAGAGACCCGTTTCGGGGCTTCAAGTTTCGCGTGCAGATCGGCGGTATTCAGCGGGCAGGCTTCAGGGAAGTGTCCGGGCTCGATGCGGCCACGGACTCCATCGACTATCGCGAAGGGGACGACAAGACGCTCACGATACACAAGCTGCCGGGTCTCAAGAAGTTCGCCAATATCACGTTGAAGCGCGGCATCACCAATGATCTCGACTTGTGGAAATGGCGCAAGCAGGTGATGGACGGCAAGATCAAGGAGGCGCGCCAGAACGGCTCGATCATCCTGATGGACGATGAAGGCAACGACGTCGCGCAATGGGACTTCGTCGCTGCATGGCCGACCAAATGGACCGGGCCGGGCTTCAACGCCACCGCGAACGAAGTAGCCATCGACACCATCGAGCTCACGCACGAAGGACTGGATCGCACCAAATGAGCATGCAGACCGAATTCAGCTTCACGCTGCCGCACGGCTTCGTGGATGCCGACGGCATCGTGCATCGCGAGGGCGTGATGCGCCTTGCGACCGCCAGCGACGAAATCGCGCCGATGAAAGATCCTCGCGTGCAGAGCAATCCCGGCTATCTCGCGGTGATCCTGCTCTCGCGCGTGGTGAAGCGTCTGGGCGACTTGCCACAGGTCAATCCACGCGTGATCGAAGAACTGTTCGCCGCTGACTTCGCGCATCTGGAAGATCTGTACCGGCGCATCAACACGCACGGCCATGACAGGCTGACCGTGGTGTGCCCCGGCTGCGAGAAGCGATTCGAGGTGGAGGTCGACCCCACGGGGGAGCGATAGGCTACCGCCCGGAGCAGTTGTACGAGGAGGTAGCCTACCTGGCCTATCACCTTCACTGGCCCCACGCGCAACTGATGACGCTCGATCATCTCGAGCGCCGGCGCTGGGTGAGCGAGGTCGCGAAGATTAACGAGCGGATCAACGACGAGGCCGAACGCCGCGAGCGCGATCCATGGGAGTAGCGTCGTGCTGAGCAGCAACACCACACCCGATGAGTTCTATCTGGCCTTCGCGTATTCGGTGATGATCGATCAGAAAACCGTCGCCGGATTCGCTGAAGTGTCGGGTCTTGCGATGGAGACGGAAGTCGAGACGTATCGCGAGGGCGGATGGAACAACGGCGAGCATCAACTTGCCGGGCCGACCAAATACAGCACGCGCATCGTGCTCAAGCGCGGCTTTGGCGACATTCCATATCTCTGGAAGTGGTACCTCGGTGTGATGAAGGGCACCATCCAGCGCCGCGACGTGACCCTCACAATCAACTGCGTCAACGGCGCGCACGGGGACGGCAGTGCTCCGCATTGGGTCTTCCGCAAGGCTTGCCCGGTGAAGTGGACGGGCCCCGAACTGCGCGCGGCGACCTCGGCGGTGGCGTTCGAGACGGTCGAACTCGTCCATCAGGGATTGATGCTATGAGCGACGACAAAAGCTTCGGCGCGTCGCTGTGGCGCCAGCACACGACGACAGCGCTGTCGGCGCAGGCGCGCGATGGCGCGCGGGCATCGTTCGGCGAGGCGCTTCATGCGCGTCATGCGCAGTTTTCGCAGATGCTGATGCGGCGCGCGGGCGGGCGTGAGCAGGGCGCAGGCGTACCGCGCACGTTCGTGGTGGCGAGGCGAGTGGCTTCGGCTTGCGGCGCCGGTGGGGATGATGCGAACGCGTCTGCTGTCGCGGATGAGGCCGGCGAACTCGCCACGAGTGCCGCTGCGGATGTTGCCGTGCCGTTGCTGCATGGAGGCTCGACGGCTGCGCGGCGGGACACCCCGTCAGCGAAGGACGAGCCTGCGGTCTCGAAGCATCTGGCTGATGCGGCCGCCGTCGGGTTGAGACGCGCGCCGGAATCGGGCGGCGCTGCCGCGCATGATTCGGACCTTGCCGCTTCGCATGAAGCGGCGGCGCGCGGCGCGGAAGTGTCAGCCAGCTATGCATCTGGCCATGCGGAGCCATCGAGCGCTCGTGTGATGTCCGGATCGCTCGTGCCGCGCGGCCCGGTTTCCTCATCCGGATCGATGCCGTCTGCCGGCATGGTCATGCGTTCGGCGCTTGAGACGAACCCCATCAAGCGAACAGCGCCGACGCCGCTTGCTGCCGCGCTCGCGCTCGCGCCCGTAGCTCGCATCGGCTCACCGATAGTGCTGCACGCCGCGCATGCTTTGTCCGGGCGCCCCGGTGCGCCCGAGCATGCGTGTGTCGAAATAGCGCCGGATATGCAGGTTCGTCGCGATGCGGCGTCCGCTGCAGCGGATCGCTTCATGGATCGGCAGATGCAATGCGGCCCGGCGATGCCGGGCGGCGCGCCCGGCATCGCAGCACACGACGCGACGGATCGTCTGCCGGATGCGCAAGTCATGCAGCAAGTGGCTATGAAGGTCACGCACAAACTGCCGATTGCATCGCTCATACCTCATGCCGCAAGTTACGCGACCTTGCCCGAAAGCGGTGGCGCATTGGCGCGTGCATCGATGGGTGGCGCACCCGTCGAAGGCGCTGTGCGGTCGGCTCAGCGGTTCGGTGCTTCGATCGGGCGTGCCGTGCCGCCCTTCACAGCTCGTCCGCTCGCGCGTGCGCTGCTGTCCGCGTCCGGTTTGACGCAGCTCGTCGCGGCGGGTCCGCTTGCGCCCATGCCAATGGTTTCGAAGCAGGCACTGTCTTCGTTATCCGCGCCGTCTGCCAGCGTGGATCGGGTGGCTCGGGCGCACGAAGCTGTTGCGGCGACGAATCACATCGCTGATCGCGCTGCGTCGAAGATACTGACGACGGATGCACGCGTGCCTTCGAGCCGCGCCCAAAAACCGACGACGCTGCACGTAACCCGCAGCGCCGCCGAGCCGCTGCCCGAACCTGCGGCATTGGCTTTGCGACGCGCGGTCGTCGCGGCGACGAGCGTGCCTGATGTGTCGAGTGCATCGAACGCGAAGAGCACGAACAGCGGGTCAAACGCGGCTCACGTATCGAGGACGGAAGATGCGTCGCGAACGGCTGCTGCATCGGACACGCCGGGCGTGTCGACAACATCGAGCGCGTCAAGTGGGTCTTCGGCCCGATCCTGTGCATCAGAAGCATCTCTGTCGCGCATCTCGATCGCAAGCGCCGCTCACACCGCGATGATGCCGACGCCCCTCGCACGCGCATTCGAGCGCTCCGATCGCATCGAAGCGCCGCAAGGCGAAGCCATAGCGCGCCCCGAACCGAAGGCGTTCCCGGTGCGAGATGCCGCCGTCTCGCATCGATCGCAATCGTTCGAATCCCCGGCAGCCGCATCGATCAAGATGAAAAAGACACCGATTTCCAGCGCGATTCGTCTTGCCGCCGACGCCAGCCGCCAACCGCATCCAATGACGCCCGCGCACGACACCACATGGCGGCCGTCGAGCGTAATTGGCCGCTTCGGCGATATCGACCGCGAAACGCGCCCGCGGCTCGCGCACGTCACGGCAATGCCGACGAGCGCCGTCGACGGCCAAATGCAACTGCCGCTCACGCACGCCACGGCAACAGCCGCGAATGCCACCGGCTGGGAAACGCAACTGCCGCTCATGCACGCCACGGCAACAGCCGCGAACGCCACCAGCCGCGAAACGCAACTGCCGCTCACGCGCGCCGCCGCAACAGCCGCGAACGC
>NZ_CYGX02000042.1:0-50441 GCF_900019265.1 Paraburkholderia ribeironis | reverse complement strand
GCCGCGAACGCCACCGGCCGGGAAACGCACCCGCCGCTCGCGCACGCCGAGGCAACGGCCCCGCCCGGACACACCGCGTCATCGCCAGGCATCGCATCGCACGCGATCCAGACGAAGCCAGTCGACGGCGCATCACCGCTCAAGCCCGCGATGAACGCCTTGCAACGCACGCCAGCCACGAGCCTCACGGTCAAGCCGCAAGCCTCCGTGCGCCAGACGGCCAGATTACCGCTGCGTCTCGCTGGAGAGCCGCGTGACCCGCGCGCAACGTGTCGCGATGGAGTACCGGTCGCGGCATGGACCGAGCGCGGGATTGCACCGTCAAGCCCTGCGAGTGAACCCGCGTTCATCGACCGCGCCGCCGAGCAGTACGGCGTGATTTCCCCGCTCACGCACATCTCGCGCGACGCCGGCGCCCCAGCGACCGCCAGTACGCCGCCGCCGCCCACGAGCGCTACCGCCGACACGCGAGCAACGGCAGCAGCAGGCTCAGCCGCGAACCCGGCGGCAGACGCCAGCGAACTCGCCGAACAGGCCTGGCAGCTGATCCTCGACAAGCTCGCCATTGAACAGGAACGCCGGGGGTATACGTCATGGGCCTAGCGAAGATGGTCATTCAGGTCGAGGTCGGTCACGGCGAGAAGGACGTGCGCTTCGACGACCACAGCGAAACCAACATCGAGGTGAAGTTCAACCCGAAGACGCTGTCGGTCTCGCGCTCCGTGAGCTGGCAAAGTCAGAAGGCGGCCAAGCGCGACGCTCCCGAGCTGCAATACACGAGCGCAGACCCGGCGACGCTCTCGGTCGATCTGTTCTTCGACACCTACGACTCGGACAAGCCCATAGACCAGAAGGACAGTGTGTTCGCCGAAACGAAGAAGCTGCTCGCGCTTGCGGCTGTGTCGGGCGACAAGCATCGTCCGCCCGTGTGCCGGCTGCAATGGGGCACCCAGGCGGTATTCTTCCAGGGCGTGCTCATACAGATCGATCAGAACTATACGATGTTCACCGAACTCGGTACGCCCGTGCGCGCCACGCTCAAATGCTCGTTCAAGCAATGGCGCTCGAACATCGACGATCGCAAGAAGCAGAACCTCATGTCCGCTGACGTCGCCAAGGTCTGGACCGTCAGGCGCGGGCAGACACTCGCCAGCATCGCCGCGCAGGAATACGCCGATGCGAATCGCTGGCGTGACATCGCGGCGGCCAACGGCATCGACGATCCGCTCGCGCTCGCGCCAGGCTCGACGATCCTGCTGCCGCCGGTGCGCCCGAGCGCCTCGCGCGTCATCAGAGCGGAGGACATCCTGTGAACGCGCGCACCGGCTTCGATACGCTCGCGCCCGAGTTTGGGCTGAAGATCAATGGCGCGCCGCTGCCGGAGGCTGCGACGGCTGACCTGATCGACGTCTGCGTGCTCGAAGATGTCGACGCCATGAGCATGTTCACGTTTTCGCTGACCTGCTACGACACCGCGCAGATGAAAGTGAAGTGGATCGACGAAGCGATCTTCCGCGAGGGCAATCCCGTCGAGATCGAGATCGGCTATCGCGACGACCGCCAGGTGATCTTCAGCGGCGAGATCACCGGACTCGAGCCGGCCTTCCTCGAAAACACGCCGCCGACGCTCACCGTGCGCGGCTACGACCGGCGTCACCGGTTGATGCGCGAGCGCAAGACGCGCTCGTACACCAACGTGAAGGACAGCGACATCGCCAGCCAACTTGCGGGCGGCGCGGGACTGAAACCGCAAGTCGAGGACTCGAAGGTCACCTTGCCCTACGTGTTCCAGCACAACCAGACGGACCTCGAATTCCTGCTCGCGCGTGCGAAACGCATCCATTACGAAGTGGTCGTCGACGACCGGTCGCTGATCTATCGCCCGCGCAAGATCGACGCGAGCGAGACGCTCACGCTGCGGCCCGAGATCGAGCTGCTCGAATTCCGGCCGCGCATGTCGACGATGGGGCAGGTGCAGGAAGTGCTTGTCAAAGGCTGGGACCCGAAGAGCAAGAAGGAAATCGTCGGCCGCTCGGGCGCGGGAGACGAAGCCGGCCTGATGGCGGGCAAGAAGTCGGGACCGTCGAGCGTGGCAGGCATCTTCGGCAAATCGGGCGGCGCGAGCGTGTGCGCGCCCGTGCAGAACCAGGCCGATGCCGATCTCATGGCGAAGCAGCGCTTCGGCGAAATGGCGCTCGGCTATATCCGTGGCGATGGCGTGTGTATCGGCGATCCGCGGATGCGCGCGGGCATCGTCGTGAAAATCGAAGGGCTCGGCGATCGCTTCAGCGGGCTCTATTACGTGACGAGCACCGAGCAGCGCTTCTCGCTCAAGAAAGGCTATCGCGTGCGCTTCGCCGCGCGGAGGAACGCGACATGATGCACGACCAGCTCCTGCACGGCCTGCTCGCGCACGCTGACAGCGAAGGGCGCTATTACGGCGTGGTGGTCGGCGTCGTGACGAACAATCAGGATCCGGACGGCATGCATCGCGTCAAGGTGCGCTTTCCGTGGCTCAATCAGGACGACGAGAGCAACTGGGCGCGCGTCGCCGCGATGATGGCCGGCAACGGGCGCGGCGCGTACTTTCTGCCCGAAGTAGACGACGAAGTGCTGGTCGCGTTCGAGCATGGCAGCGTCGAACATCCATTCGTGATCGGCTCGCTGTGGAACGGCAAGGACGTCGCACACGAATCGAACGCCAACGGCAAGAACGACAACCGCGGCTTCAAGTCGAGAAGCGGGCACATCGTGCGCCTGTCTGATGCGGCGGGCGACGAGAAGATCGAGATCATCGAC
The DNA here is from genome assembly GCF_900019265.1 of Paraburkholderia ribeironis. GTDB lineage: Bacteria > Pseudomonadota > Gammaproteobacteria > Burkholderiales > Burkholderiaceae > Paraburkholderia > Paraburkholderia ribeironis. The sequence continues at coordinate 47,642 of NZ_CYGX02000042.1, read as the reverse complement.
AAGACCGGCAACAACAAGATCACGATCAGCGCATCGGGCAACACCATCGCGATCGAGGCGCAGGGCGATATTTCGATCCGCTCGACGACGGGCAAACTCACGCTCGAGGGCATCGGCATCGAGATCGATTCGAAGACGGACGTCAAGATCAGCGCGATGTCCACGCTCGACATGACATCCACCGGGCCGATGAGCATTTCCGGCGCGCTCGTGAAGATCAACAGCTAGGGAGGCAAAGGACATGCCCGTGCAGGTGCTTGGAGTCGGTTGGGAGTTCCCCGTCGCGCTGAAGGACGAGCGCATCAGGGTCGCGCGCTACGAGGCGTGCGTGCGGCAATCGATCTTCCTCATCCTTTCGACGGCGAAGGGCGAGCGCGTGATGCGCCCGGACTTCGGCTGCGGCCTGCACGACCTGGTGTTTAGCGTGAATGGACCATCCACCCAGGGCATGGCGGAGTTTCATGTGCGCGAGGCGCTCGAGAAGTGGGAGCCGCGCATCGACGTGATGCGCGTGCAGGCATCGGGCGCGGGCGGCTACGGCGAGCAGTTGCTGATCGAAATCGACTACCGCGTGCGGCTCACGGACAACCGCTTCAATCTCGTCTATCCGTTCTACCTCGACAGGCCGCTCACGTGACGCTCGTCCATGCACCTTTCGTGACGCAGGAACGCACGGCGGCCGCGATCGACGCCGTGGTCTCGGACGCGCTCGAGCTGCGCGACACCGGGCACGATGCGAGCGCCGCCGATCCGCTGCGGCATGCGCTCACGCACGTCTTCACGCACTACTGCGCGGTGTTGACCGAGCGCCTGAACGCGGTGCCCGTCGCGCATCTGGCCGCGTTCGTCGAGCTGCTCGACACCGCACAAAACGGGCGCGAGCCGGCCACGCCCGCGTACGCGCCGCTCGCGTTCAAGGCGGCGCAGGCGGGCGAGGGCGCAGCCGTGCCGGTGGTGCCGAAGTTCACCGAAGTCGCCGCGCCGGGCTCGGGCGGGCGGGCGCAGCCGGTCGTGTTCCAGACCACGGCGGATCTCGAAGTGCTGCGTGCGCAGGCCATGCGCGCCGTGTGGGTCGATGCGCAGGCGGGCACGCTCGCTGATGCGAGCGCGGCCGTTTCGCCGCAAGGCCTGCGCGATGGCGACTCGCTCGGCACCCATGCGCAGCCCATCGTGCGGGCGATGCACATCGGGCATCGCGCTTTCTTCTGCGCGCCCGATCTCGCCGGCTTCTCGCTCGATGTGCGGATCGCACGCGCTCAGGCACCGACAGAACCGCTTTCGCTGCAATGGGGCATGTGCGGGCCAGATGGCTTCGTTCAGTTCGATCCGTCGAGCGATACGACGCACGGCTTCACGAAGAGCGGAACGGTCGTCTTCAACGCGCCGCCGAAGTGGCAGGCGAGCAAGCTGCACGGCGTCGAGAACGGCTGGCTCACGTGCCGCTTGCGCGCCAATGCGAACGCGCCCGGCACCGTCAGCGCGACGATCACCGGCCTCGCGATTTGCGCGGATCGCTCGCTGACGGCAGCTACGCTCGATACCGCGCTGTGTAACCGCGTGCCCGTCGATCTGACGCGCGACTTTTATCCGTTTGGCGAGCGGCCGCGCTTTAACGACGTGCTCTTTCTGGCGTCGAAGGCGTTCGCCGTGGCGGGCGCACGCATCGTGCTCACCATCGAGCTGACCAATCCAGCCGACGCCGCGCCCGGCGCCTCGCCGATTCCGCCCGTGAGCCGTGACGGCGCGCCGCGCGTGAGTTGGGAAGCGCACACCGCCAGCGGCTGGCGCCCGGTCTCCGTCGACGATGCCACGCACGCCTTCACGACGAGCGGCACGGTGAGCTTCGCGCTGCCGGCCGACGCGGTTCCGGCGACCATCAACGGCGCCGCCGAAGGCTGGCTGCGCGCCCGGCTCGCGTCGGGCAACTATCGCGTGGGCACGACATCGGCGGAAAACTTCGCCATGCCGATGGATGCGCCGCCTTCGATCGCGCGCATCGGCCTTGCGATGTCGCTGCACGCGGGGCCGGTGGCGCCGCAAGAGATCATCATCGAGAACGGGCTGACGTGGGCGCGCCCGGCTTTGGACGAGACCGGCGAGCGAGCCGCGTTCCAGCCGTTTCGATCGCTCGATCAGACTGCGCGCGCGTTATATGTCGGACTGCGTGCGCTGCCTGAACAGCTTGCTGGCCACAATCTGAGCCTGTATGTCGGCATGGCGCAGCATGGCGCGCGTGCGATCTATCGCGACGATGAAGCTTCCGGCCACGGCGCGGACAAGCTGCGCTGGCAAGTCTCGAACGGAGCTGGCTGGCGCGACTGCAAATCCGTCGACACGACGGGCGGCTTGCGGCATCCGGGCTATGTCGAAGTGACCATCGCGCACGGCGGCATCGCGCCATGGCACGACACGCTGCTCGACACCGATCAGGCGCTGCTCTGGCTGCGCGTGCTGCTCGACACAGCCGACGAGGACGCGCCGCCGATCCGCCAGATCGTGCTCAACGCGGTACCCGCCGTGCAGGCGCTGCGCTTCGAAGACGAGCTGCTCGGCTCGGCGACCCAGCGCCCTGCGCAGACGTTCAGGACCGCGCGTGCCCCCGTGGTCGGCGGCGAGGTGCGCGTCGAAGTGCGCGAAACCGATACCGGCTCGGCGCGCGACTGGGTGCGCTGGAACCGCGTCGACGATTTCACGGCAAGCGGGCACGACGCACGCGACTTCGTGCTGGACGGGATGACGGGTACCCTGCGTTTCGGCGATGGCCGGCGCGGCCGGATGCCCCCCGCCGGCGGTAACAACGTGCGCATCAGCTACAGCGCGGGAGGCGGCGCGCAGGGCAATCAGCCGCCGCTCGCAATCACCCAATTGCGCACGACGGTGCCGTATGTCGCTTCGGCCGCGAATTGCGATTGGGCGAGCGGCGGACAGGACGCTCCCGACGATCACGCGGTGCGCCGCGCGTCGCTCGCGCGCCTGCGTCATCGCGGCCGCGCGGTCTGCCGCGACGACTACGCCGATCTCGCGCTGCGCGCGTCGCCTGAAGTCGCGCGTGCGGCGTGCATCGGCGGGCGCGACGTGTCGACGGGCGACGCACGCGAACAGGCGGCACTCGGCGTCGTCAGCGTCGTCGTCGTGCCGCGCGGCACCGATCGCGCGCCGCAGCCGACGCTCGCGCTGCTCGCGGCGGTGCAGCGCTATCTGGAAGTGCGCGCGCCGGCCGGCGTCGACCTGGTTCTGGCAGGTCCGCTCTACGTGCAAGTCTGCGTCGATGCCGAACTGGCCGTCGCCGACGATGCCTCGCCGGAGCGCGTGCGCGTGGCTTGCGCGGCGCGCTTCGATGCGTATCTGCATCCGTTGACGGGCGGCGACGCGGGCCACGGCTGGCGCTTCGGCGTCGAGCCGCATGCGTCCGATCTGCTCGCCTGTCTCGATGCGATCGACGGCATCGAGGCAGTGCGCGCACTGCGCCTGCGCTTCATCGAGCCCGCACCCGGCGTGCGAGCGCGCGGTGATTTCCTGATCTGCGCGGGCAGTCATATCATCCAGGCGAGCCGCTGATCATGTCCACGCCCGCAGTCGATACCTGTTTCAGCGCGCCGAAAACGCCGATTGTCGCCGAGCGCGATTACGACACGCTCGTGCGTGAAGGCATGGCGCTCGTGCCGGTGCATGCGCCCGAGTGGACCGACCACAATCCGTCCGATCCGGGCGTCACGCTGATCGAGTTGCTCGCCTATTTCACCGATGCGCTGTTGTATCGCATCGGCCGCGTCACGCCCGCCGCGAAGCTGCAATTCCTGCGGCTGCTGAAGGGCGAGCCGCATCACGATATCGTGCCGCACGTCACGCAGTCCGACGGTTCGGTCGATCTCGCCGCCGAACTTTCGCGCGCCATCGACGATACGGTAAGCGCGCTCTCGCAGACGGAATGCGCGATCACACCCGCAGACTTCGAGCGCTTCGCCCGCGCGGCGGCAGCGCGTGAGTTGCCGGGTCGCGCGATCGGCGCGCGCTGCATAGCGAACCTCAATCTGAGCGGTGCGCGCATGCATGGAACCGACGCCAGCAGGCAGGCACGCGGACATGTGAGCGTCGTGCTGGCGCTGCCCGCCGATGTGCCCGACGACGTCGCCAGGCACGTGCGCGAAAAGGTGAGCCACGATCTCGCGTCGCGCTCCCTCTTGACGACGCGACATTCGGTCGTCGCGCCCGCGGTGCTGCATGTGTCGATCGCTTTCGCGGTGGCGCCGTTGCCAGGCGTATCGCTCGACGAGGCGCTGGCGAGTATCGACGACGTACTCGCGGGCCGCTTCGGCAACGCGAATGCGGTGAGCTTCGGCGGCACGCTCTCGCTCGCGTCGATCGCGAAGACGATCGATGCCGCGCCCGGCATCGACTACGTCGAGGACGTCATCGTGCTCGATGCGACGAGCGACCCTCGACTGCAGGCGCGCGGCGTCGGCGTGCAGGTCGGCGCGGTGGCGACGCTCGGCGTCGACACGGTGCTCGGTGGGCCCGCGCATCTGTCCGAAGACGCGTTCGCGCGCTTCGTGCGCGATAGCGGCGGCAGGCTCGCTTCAGTATTGCTCACGCCGTGGGAGCAACTGCGGCTGACGGTGTCGCGCGCACACGTTGCGCTCATCGCTGCCGGCGTGAACGATCGTGCGCGCCGGATGCGTCATGGGGGAGGCGGCCATGAATGACACCGCTGGGCGCTTGCTGGCCGCGCTTCCCGCGATCTATCGCGCCACCGGCGACGACCCGTTGCGCGCGCTGCTCGCCGCGTTCGAGCGCATGCTGCTCGCGAGCGGCAACGCGAACGCGCCCGCCATCGCCGACGAGATCGACGCGATTCCGAGTCTGTTCGCGCCGCTCGGCGTGAAGCCGACTGCGTACCGGCAAACCATCAACGGGCCCGCCAGCATCCAGAGTGAAGCGCGCCCGCCCGCGCCCGATCGCTTCATGCCGTGGCTCGCGCAGTGGGTCGCGTTCACGCCGTATCGCTATTTCTCGGCAGATGAGCTGCGGCACATCGTGGCGGGCATTGTGCCGCTCTACGGCAGACGCGGCACACGCGATTACATGGAAAAGCTGCTTGCGCTGTGCTTCGGCGCGATCGGCGAGTCGTCGATCGACGAGAACCCGGTGCGCGGTTTCGTGATCGGGCGTTCGCATGTCGGCGTGGATACGGAGCTTGCGGTGAGTGAACCGTACCGGTTTCGCGTCGAGTTCCGCCTGCACGAGCGCGCTTTCACGCGGGCGCATGGCGCGCCGCATGATCTGGAAGAGCGCGTGCGCGCGGTGGTCGAATTTGCGCGACCCGCGCATACCGAATATGAGTTGGTGCTGACCCGCAATCAGCGGGAACCGATGGAAGGCTGAGAGGTACATCAAATGCACAAGAAACAGTTCATCCACAAGAAGCCGGCGTACTACCGGGGGCAACTACTGAACGAGGAAGACTTTCGCGACGAGCAGCGCTATCACGCGAACGCGCGCTATCGCCACAACCTCAATTTGCACGGCTGGGGCATAGTGCATGGGCTGGAAGTGCGGCACGCGGGCGGCAATGAGATCGTTGTGTCGCCGGGCTTCGCCGTGGACGGACTCGGGCATGAAATTGACCTGAGGCACGAGGAGAAGCTGCAGTTGCCGTCGAATGAAGCGAACGCAGTGCTTGTCGTGAGCCTTCACTATGAGGAAGACGACGTTGCTTCAGCCAGCGACGACGACGGCGAACGCAACACGCGCAAGTGCTATGGCGTGGTGACGGTAGCGCCGGGCGCGGTGGAGGCGGCGGTGATCCTCGCGACCATCGAGCTCGACGACAAGAGCCATGTGAGCGCGCACGCCATCAAGCCAACCAATCGTCGGCACATGAAGACGCTGCTCGCGCCGGGCTCCGTCACTGCTGACTCCCTCGAAGCACATCTGAAGCGCGGCTGGCTGCGCATGCCGTTTCGTCCGACGCCTCTGCCGGCCGACAAGGAAGTTGCGCCGCCGCCATTTCGCGTAGGTCCGACCGAGGCGCGGGCGCATCGCGAGATCGATGAGAAACCCAACAACAAAGGTGCGGCCGGCACCATGGCGATTTCGCTCGCGCCGGGCGTCACGCGCGTGCTGCGTTTGCGCGTTGCCGGCGAAATCAACGATGCGCGCCTGTCGGTCGAACTGTTTCTCGGCGGATGGGATGCGAATGCGCGCAAGCACGTTGCGAAAAGCCTCCTCAAGCAGGAGATCAAGGGCGGCCCTTATGACGAGACCTGGCACATCAAGGAAGGCGACTTGCACCTGGAAACGTCGACGTTGTCGATCGAGATTCGCAGCGAAGCGTATGTGAGAGTCTCGCTCGTGGCAATCGAAGTGACATGTGATCCGTCGCTGTTGCATGTGGCTGCTGTCGAGGGGTGATGGCCGTGTCGTGCTACGAGTCTTCGCTAGCGCATTTGCTTGCGCGACTTGAGCAGATCGATCTCAAGATCCGCTCGCAAGTCGCGCGTTTTCGGTGCGTGCAGCGGGAAGACGAGCAATTCCGCGGCCTCTATGTTTCGGAACAGCAGGTTGACGCGCTGCTTGCCGCGCCGCTCGCCATGCCCGCCTGGCTGCTGAATCCGTCGCCTAATGCTGCGCATCACACAGCCACCGCGCGCCGCATCGCCGAGCACGAAAGCGCGACGCTCGAAGCGGGCACCGAACTGCGCCTCGCGAGGCTTGCGACGATGTTCTCGCTCGATCCGCTCGATATCGATATCTTGCTGGTTTGCCTCGCGGCGGAGCTCGACACGCGATACGAAAAGCTCTATGCGTATTTGCAGGACGACGTGACACGCACGCGCCCGAGCATCGATCTGGTGCTGGCACTTCTGGTACCCGATCCATTGCAGCGCATCGCCGCCCGAGAACATTTCAGCGCCGCTGCGCCGCTGCGCCGCGCACGGCTCATCGACGTGTTCGAGGATGCGTCACGGCCGTTGCCGCCGTTCATCGGCAAGCTGCTGCGCATCGATGAGCGCATCGTGTCGTATTTGCTGGGGTCGAATGCACCGGATGCGCGCATCGCGCCTTACCTGCGCAACGATGCGCCGCGACACGGGCTGGACCAGCTCGTGCTGCCAGCATCGACGCTACACGGCCTCAAGACGCTCGCGCGTGAGAAGACCCATGACATGGCCATCGCTGTGCATCTGCAAGGCCCGGCGGGCGCCGGCAAGCTCACGGTCGCTCGCGCGGTCTGCCGCGAGCGCGGCGCATCGTTGCTGTGCGTCGATGCGAGCCTGCTGCTCGCCGATGCGGACATCAACCTCAATACGCAATTCGCGCTGATCGCGCGTGAAGCGCGCCTCGCGGATGCGGCGCTCTACATCGACGGCTTCGATGCGCTGCTCGCGCATGAACAGCACGCCGCCTTGCGCGCGTGCCTCGATGCAGTTGAAGAAGTCGCGTTGTCGTTCCTCGCGGGCGAGGCCTCGTGGCTGCCGGGCAGTGCATTGCGCCGCGTGCGTTTCTTCGCTGTCCCGCTAGCGCGGCCCGACATTCCGGAGCGCGAGCATCTGTGGCGCAAGACTGCGCACGCGCACGGCGCCGCACCCGATACGCTCGATCTCAAGGGCGTCGCCACCAAGTTCCGCTTCACACCAGGACAGATCGACGATTCATGGCGCTCGGCGATGAGTCTCGCGACATGGCGCGCGAAAGATGCGAAGGGCACCGGAGACGGGAGCGGAAACATCACGTCGCAGGATCTCTACGACGCGTGCCGACTCAATTCGAACCGCGCGCTCGCGTCGCTCGCGCAAAAAATCACGCCGCGCTTCAGCTGGAACGACATCGTGCTGCCCGCTGATCGCATCGCGCAGTTGCGCGAAATCTGCAATCACGTCAAGTACCGCAATCGCGTGTTCAACGAGTGGGGCTTCGAGCGGAAGCTCGCATCGAGCAAGGGGCTGACCTTCCTGTTCGCGGGGCCGTCGGGAACGGGCAAGACGATGGCGGCTGGCATCATAGCGAACGAGCTGGGGCTCGATCTGTACAAGATCGACTTGTCGCTCGTCATTAGCAAGTTCATCGGCGAGACGGAGAAGAATCTCGCGCGCATCTTCGACGAAGCTGAGACCGCCAATGCGATCCTTTTCTTCGACGAAGCCGATTCGCTGTTCGGCAAGCGCAGCGACGTGAAGGATTCGCACGACCGTTACGCGAACATCGAAGTAGGCTACCTTCTGCAGCGGATCGAAGAATACCAGGGCGTCGCGATTCTCGCGACCAATTTCCGACGCAACATGGACGAGGCGTTCGTGCGCCGCCTGCAATTCACCGTGGACTTTCCGCTGCCGACCGAGAGTGACCGGCATCGCATGTGGATTGCCATTTTGCCGGAGCGCACGCCGCGCGATCCGCAGCTCGATCTCGCGCTGATGGCGCGCCGCTACAACCTCAGCGGCGGCAACATCCGCAACGTCGCGCTGGCCGCCGCGTTTCTCGCCGCGGACGAGGGCGACATGATCCGCATGAGCCATCTGATTTCCGCGACGCAGCGCGAGTATCAGAAGATGGGTAAGCTCGTCGGCGACGGCGCATTCACTCATGCGTTGACACAGGCATGATCATGAAGCTCGCCGCCGCCTCCAGGGAGTCACGCGACGGCCACGCCGCTCTGCTCGGTGCCGGGCATCGCGTTGAGGGCATTGCTCGCGAGCTGGAACGCTTCCTCGCGGCCGGTCTCGCCCGCATGTGCCGGATTGATTTGCGCTGTGATGGCGGAGAAGTTGTTCGCGTCGGCGAGTTCGTTGCAGCCGTGCGATTGCCAGTACCACGCGGACACCAGCGCGGCAGTGGCGGCGTCGTTGCGCACCAGGTCCGGATCGCCGACGAGATCCACGCCGATCGCCTCGCCCGCGCGTGCGAAGTTCTCCTTGAACGTCAACTGGATGAGCCCCGAGCCGCGATAGTTCCAGCCGTCGTCCGTCGCGGCGGGGCTGTTGCCATAGCGCCCGCCGTAGACGAGGTTGGCGATCTGCTGCTCGCGCTCGGGCGGCACGTGCGTCTCGCCTGGCTGACGCCCGAGGCTCGCACATTGCTCGGGCGTGAGCGAGCGGAAAGTTGCCTCCAGGCCTTCGACCGAGTAATTGAAGTTCTCCGACACGGGCAGCAGCGGGAACCGGCCGCTTTCGTACGCGACTTGTGCGAGAAAGGCAGCCTGGCGCGCGGGCGTGTTGATCTGGAAACGCTCCATCGCGGCTTGCACCGCGTCGAGCCAGAGGTCAGCGCCCGCTTCGGAGCTGCTCGTCGCAGCCATGAATGTGATTTTGTCCATATAGGACTCCATATCGTTAAGGATGAGATCGTATTTCACCGCACGAACAACGCATGCGAGTGAACGCGACAGGACCGGTTAGAGTGGGGAGGCTGTTTTATGAGGCCGCTGAAGAGCGAGATCAAGCACGGCGCTGGCGTAATGCGAAGATGGTTTGCATTACTGATGATTCAGCGTGCGAGGCAGCTCTTGTATAGAGTTTTAGCAGGTATTTTCCGGCACGCAAAGCGAGCGCAGCGTCGAATGTGATATTCGACACATTGGCTCGATGAATGACGAAAAAACATTGCATAGGAGTTCAAAATGATAGACCGAGAATCGATTGACAAGATGCCTTCCGCAATCGTCGCGCGACGCAATGAAACACGCGCGCTGGGTGACGGCAACTCGTTGTCACCGGGTGCGGCCATCGCGCGAGTCGCAATGGACGGCCTGTCCTGCCACATCGCCAATGCGTCGTGCGCGGGCGCGATCAGCCGCTCGATGAAGATCGACACGGCATCCGCGCAGCGCTCGCTGCTCCAACTGCAAATGCGCTATGGCAATCAGTTTGTTGGGCGCGTGATCGACCGTGCAACGAACGGCGACGGCCAGTCAGGCAACATGAGTGCGATTGAGCGTTCGATAGAATCCTCGCGCGGCGGCGGCAGCGATATGGATCATTCGACGCGTACTCGCATGGAAACGGCCTTCGGTGCGGACTTCTCGGGCGTGCGCATCCATCACGATCCGGAATCGGACGAGTTGAGCCAGTCGCTCTCGGCGCGTGCGTTCGCGACCGGGCGGGACGTCTACTTCCGGCAAGGCGAATATAACCCGGGGACGTCGGGGGGGCGCGAGCTGCTCGCGCACGAGCTCACGCATGTCGTGCAGCAGACCGGCGGCATCCAGCGCAAGATGACCGTCAGCCAGCCGGACGACCCGCATGAGGTGGAAGCGGATCAGATGGCGCACGCGGTGATGAAGCAGGATCAGTCGGGCGAGTTGGACAGGCAGATCGCCGCGCACGCGGAGGAAGAAACAGGCACGGGCAGGCATCTGGCGAAGCAAGCCGTGAATGCCACTCTGATGCGCCAACCTGAGGCGCCGGGACCGCAGGACGAGGAAGAAAAGAAGAAGCTACACACGAAGCTTGACTTACAGACGCTTGCGCGCGCGCAAGACGACGAGCTGGCCGGGTGACCGGCGCACCCGCATCCGCGCGCCGCCGCTGCTTTCGTTCGCGCAATCCGAAGTCAAGCGAGAGTTCAGCTTCAACAGCGTCGCTTTCGCCGTATCAGGAGCCGTACCATGTCCACCGCAACACTGTCATTGCCAGCCTCATCGACCTCACGCAAGCCTAGCCCCCTCATTGAAAGCCACCTCACCGGCCCGAGCCGCGCGCTCATGCTGAGCGCGGGCCTCATCGGCATCAACCTTGGCGGCGCGGCATTCATGCATTACGTCGTGAATGCCACAGGCGCATCGCTCGGGCTCGTCGTCACGCTCGGGGCGTTCACGACCGTGATGGCCGGCACGCCGTTCATCGTCTTTCTGAGCATGGTCTGGTTCACGCGCTATCGGGAGTTCCAGAACAGCCTGAAAGGCAGCGCGCTTTCGGCGTATCTGCAACGCTTCTGGTCGCAGCGTCTCATCTGTGCGCTGGAGGACGGCGGCGCGTTGCCGGCGTCGCCGCCTGCGCCGTGGCCGGCAGCGGCGCAATGGCAGCGCATGGCCGACGAGCGCCTCGACATCTGCGAGCGGCTGTTCGCGCGCATCTATCACGAGCAATATGGCCTCGTGCCGTTTGTGCCCGCCGTGTTTATCCTGTACGTGGTTGTCTATGCCGCGGCGGGGCTCGTCGGCACGAGCTTTTTCGATGTGCGCCCGTGTGCCGCGAGCGAAACCGCGGGCTGCATCTACGGCATCAGCCAGCGCGTGCTGATGGCGTCGTTCGCGGGTTCGTTCATGTTCGTCGTGAGCGATTCCGTGCTCTGCATCCGCCGCAAGTCGCTCAACGTCGCCGACGTCTACTGGTACGCGCTGCGCATTTTTCTCGCGATTCCGCTTGCGCTGGTCATCAACAACGTTACGCAATCCGACGGCGCACGCGCCGCGATGGCCTTCGCGCTGGGTACCTTTCCCGTCGATGCTTTGCTCAAGCTGATACGCCGCTTCGGCTTTCCACAGATCACCGAAACTGAGAAGAAGGAGAACGCGCCCGACAAGCTGCTCACACTCGACGGCGTGACCTTGCCGATCGTAGCGACCTTTGAGGCCGAAGGCCTGAATTCGGTCGAGCAGGTGGCCGCAGTTGATCCCGTGTTGCTCTCGATCCGTACGGGAATGCCGTTCCGCTACATGCTGCGCCTCGGCTCGCAGGCGATCGTGCGGCGCCATTTCGGCGATGCGGCGACGAAGCTGATTCCCGTCGGCCTCGCGGATGTCGTGCCCATCTATCTGCTGATGAAGGCGCTGGATTCAACCGCGTCGAACGATCTGCCGCGCGTCGCGCGTCCAGACATCGTGCTGAAGGATGCCGCGCAACGGCTTTTTCCGGATATCGCCGACGAGCAGCGCATGGCCGTAATCGATATGAAATTCCGGCAGATTGCCGCGGAGGAATATTCGCTGATGCTCGCCCGCATCACGCCACTGGATCCGTCGCTTTGATCGCAGCTATCGCACGTATGTGCTGTGGCATGCGTAGCCTACGGTTCGTCGTCTGAAGAAAGTATTCAATAAAGTCGCATTTCAAAAATAACGTTGCTTGCGAGAAGATCTCGCTATTCAATTCGCAAACCAGATTGCGTCCGCATTGTTAAAAATGTCGATTCGTCAATCGTTAACGTAATGACGATCAAGTGCTTTTCATCGTCGTAAACATCGCATTCCTAAATAATATTGGAATGCGAACCTTGAGTACTTATGCAGTTTCATCCCGTCAATCTGCCATGCGCAGCGTGACTCACTGCAACACAGGAAAATTGGAGGTAGAGATGAGTGCATTTTCTGATCGTTGGACCCAGTGCATGCAAGGCAGTGGATTCCCCGTTCCAACCGTCGAGGACGCAAACGAGGCACTTGAGGTTTTGCACAAAGTTCATGATGCCTGGGAAAATTCTGGCGGTGAGGCGGAACTGACCATCGGTGCATTATTGGCTGCTGGTGCAGTCGTAGGGGTCGACGAAGGGGTCCTGGCTACGCTCGGCGAGGTGGCGACGGTCGCGGTTGGGGTTTACATCAGCGCGTGCGTTGCCTGCCTGGGTTCGGTAGCATTCGACGATCTAAAGGGACTTTTCGCTAGCAATGCGGTTCCGGATTTCGTGGTAGCTCAACTAAACAGTCAAGGCGTCGATCTCGGAGGGACGGTCAACGCCTAAATGGCTGTTTCAGAAAGCGTCGACCATACGCTGAAGCACTCGCCAGAAATTAAAGCTGCAATCAGGTTGACAGAGTGCTTCGCGAATGCCGACACGACGTTCGTAGCGCGTGCGAACCGCCACATTGCGCAAGTCGCCGACTGGGCGGGCACCGTGCAAACATTGTTTCGAGGATCAGTCATGGCCAGCACAATTCACTTTAGTCTGCGTAACAACCAGATGACGGATGTTACCGTCAACGCGTGGGACGGTCGCACAGGCCAGCAAGTGGCCAGTAACGTGCCAATTAATATAGACGAGAGCATCGGTATTGATATCGCGGCGGATTCGGACGCTACCGGCTCGTCACGCTGGGTGTTCGCCAGCAGCGACGGCAGCGTCAACAGCAACAACCAGAAGAGCGATATTCACGATGGCGATGAGTGCACGCTCGGGTGAGTGTCAAAGGGTCTTTAAAACCGGAAGTCAACTCGTGGACCGGGGATAGAAGCAATACTGGCTCACGGGTTTGCGGAAAGAACTACGTCGGCGTGATCCCAATCTGAATGGGGTCACGTTGCGCAGAAGATTATTTTTACACGGAGTGACACGCTGAAAGATTGCAACGATATTTGAAGTGTGACGGCAACGGGGCACCGATTCGCGTGCCAGATGCGAGACTACGACCTGCGCGAATGCGGTGGGCGTCAGCGGATTTTTTCGCGGTGCGGCTGGGAAGGTGAAATGAAGTCCCGAGCTACGGCCGAATCTTTGAGTCGACACACTGAAAACGATTGCCATCGGGAGGCGTTCATATGGATGCGATGTCTGATTCATCTTCTAACGTCTGTGGTGTTCGTACGGTTCAGTCTCCGGACGGGTTCGATGTGCCAGTGCCAAGCGGGGCGGTTGGTCTCGCTACGGGCGAGACCGTGACGATCCGCGACGATGCTGACGTGCAGGTGTCGTCGAAGCTTGATAACGGATTTTATGTCGTGGTAAACAATGGTGACCCTTCCAACGATGAAGCATCGCATCTGTTCGGCGAGCTTGCCACGGAGGCAGGTCTGAAATCGATCGAGGGACTAGCGGTGGCTGCGTTCGGAGCCGCAGTATCAGCGCCGGTTGCTATCGGGGCGTTTCTCATTGGGCAGTTGGTATCGCTGCTAACTCCGTCAAACCTGACACGCGAAATCTTTATCCGCGGGCAACTCAACGACGGCACTCCGGTGACTTACTGCCTCTTGATCTAGGTTCTGTTCAAATTTTCACGAGTTGCATAAGATCTCACATGCATTACCCGGAGCCGGTCGCTACGACGGGCGGCTCTGTTCGTCTTGTTGGGATGTGATAAGGACACTCAACAATTCATGGAGTCGGGCAGGAGGAAGTGGTTTATGGATTTGTTGATAGCCACTTTCATTCACTTCTCTCAGACTGTCGGGCGCTGTCTCACCGGTGATCAGAACAGCAGGTATATCACTTCCGAACCGTGCCTGCAGGTTCTGGATGACACCAATTCCCGACACACCCTCGCGCAGTCGATAGTCGACGAGGAAAGCGTCTGGCCGTCGAGCATGGCGACTGAGCCGTTGCGTAGCTTCCTCGAGTGTTGCCGCACAGACGGTTTCGCAACCCCACTGTGACAACAGGGTATACATTGCGTCGAGTATTTCCGGTTCGTCATCTACGACAGCGATCAGACTTCCCTTCACGGCGTCAGTCGAAAAATCGCCTGGAGGAATGCTCTGTTTCGGGACGGATAGTGGAGGGTACCCGATCGGTATCTCGAAGCTGAAGACGGAACCCCGTCCCGGCTGCGAAGCCAGTTGCACGTCGGATCCCAACAGCTTGGCCGTGCGTTTCACAATCGCGAGGCCCAGGCCCAGGCCTTTCCTGCGGTCACGTTCCGGGTTGCCGAGCTGATAAAACTCTTCGAAGATTTTTTCAGTCTGGTGTGCCGGAATTCCGATTCCCGTATCCCAGACTTGCACGCGGAGCTTTTGCGCGCGGCGTCGGCAACCTACAAGTACGCGCCCGCCGCTCGGGGTGTAGCGAATTGCATTCGCTATCAGGTTGCTGAGGATTTGCTCAAGAAGGATTGAGTCGCTGAAGACCTGAGCCTTGCTTGTCATGATCTTCAGAGACAGTCCTTTTTCGATTGCCATCGGCTCATACTCAACTCGCAATTTGGAAAACAACGCTTCGATCGGAAAGTAGCTCGAAACCGGCTGGATAACCCCCGCATCAAGCTTCGATATATCCAGTAGCTCGTTGAACAGTTCTTCCAGTGATTCGGTGCAGTCATTGATCTTGGCGACGATCCCAAGCACGGACGGCTCCCGGACGACAGAGGTGAGTCCCGCAGCAAACAGGCCGAGCGCGTGCAGCGGTTGGCGCAAATCGTGACTGGCTGCTGCGAGAAACTGTGACTTGGCCCGATTCGCGGCCTCCGCTTCCCTCCTGGCCTCGACGTGTTGTTTGATCTCCTGCTCCAGCGCTTGCGTTACGTGCTGCAACGCTCTGAGGGGAAGCACACGCAGGACGAAGAATACGGCCGCGCCCATCAATAAGCCGAGCAGTGCGACGATGATCGTATCGCGAACCACGGCTCGCATCGAGCGAGTCACTTCAAGATAGCCAGTGACCTTGCCGGCATCATAGAGTTCGACCGTATGCTTGATTCGTGGCCATGGGGGAGGTTTCCCTACGCTTGCCACGGTTTCATGCTTCAAGTTCAGGATCTGGTTGAATTGTTCCGGCCGCAGCGGCGGGTCGCGAGAAAGCGCTTCGTGCAGACTGTGCTCGTAGAACGTCCACAACTCCGGGTTCGCGCCGATGAACTGACTTAAAAGTCCAGCGCGTATCTCGGCTTCTGTTTCGGTTTGACTCTCAAGTGCACCGTACGCGACCCGGAAATAGCCCCACGGGAGAGCCACCGTCAAAATGAGGGCAACGATGGTAGCAATCCTGGTTACGGTGACGGCGACCTCGTTTCGGACCATGTTCAATGACTACTGTTTTGGCCTGTCGACCACGGTATGCCCGGTTTCCGCAAGAATCTCCCGACCGTCTCTCGATTTGACGAATGCGATGAACGTCTGCGCTGCGGGGGAAGACCTGGAGCCGGTGATAAGGAAAACAGACTTGTAATATGGATAGCGTCCATCTGCAACGGATTGCGGCGAAGGTTCGACTCCGTTGATGGCCAGCGGCCGGATTCTGCGATGTTCCGTCACGATGAGGCTTAGGGTCGAGGTGCCAAACGCGCCAGGGATCTCCTCAATCGCTCCCGCGTTCTCCTGAGCAGTCGACTTGACAATCATGCCGGGTCGCACTTCTAGCGCCGTCATCGCCTGGTCGATTTCCGGGGAGATCTTCTTGATGATTGCATTGTCCGATTCATTGCTCGGCCGCATGACGATTCGAATTCGAGGAAGAGGCCCGTCATGGTGGGGAAGATTTCGATCTACGTAGCTTGACCAATCAGGGTCCTTGTTCTGGAAAGTATCCCAATAGATATCCTGCAACTGACGGGTACTCAATCCACTGACGGGTGTGCTCATGCCGACCACGAAGACGAACGGTGTACGAGCGACTTCCGTATCTATCGCTCCCTTGTCGTGCTCGGTTTCGGTCAACGGTACGCTGCTCACACCGATGTCAATCGCGCCCTCGGTTGCAGCCCGGATTCCTCCGGCAGAACCCAGGCTCGCGGCCAGCACCTTTATTTTCGGCTCGTCGTGCGTCTGGTTGTAGCGTTCAGCGAGGAGGCGCATGGTTCCCATGGCGGGGCCCGCGCCGCCGATCTTGATCTCTTCCGCTGCGGCAAGTGAGGCGGCGAGCAGAGCGCATGTGACTCCTGTTCGAACAAGCAGGCTGCGCCCGCGCATTTTCATATTCCGCTTTTCCCGCATTTCCTTTCTCCCTGTTTCGACGTCTTCATGCGTTCCGGCCGTTCCATGGCGACTTGCCAACGTTCCAGTCTCCGTTTCGTTTTGTAGTCTAGTTGCGCATTTGAAAATGAAAAATAAGCCTTTCGGACTAGAACGACGTGCGGGGTGGACAATTTCGCTTTCGTTGACTACAGCGTGCCTTGTCCAGCGAAATGAAATGTGCGGAGCGCATCTCGTGTGCTTACCTCAGCGGTTGCGGCAGAGAGAAAGTGGGAGCGGCCCCACGTATGTTGGGGCGCGATGATCCAAAATAGCGAGCCGCCTTGTGACTATCAATGAGTCTGGTCAATAGATGAAACCCATCGAGATTCTGAGCGAGCCGGAGCGCCGCCGCCCGCGCACAGCACAACAAATTCTCCACGCGGGCGACCAGGATCGCTCTTCCCTCGAGGCCCCGGTCGCGGCAGTAATGGTTCGATCAGTGTCCGCCGCAATTCGTCTTCAATCACCGTGCTTTCATCCTTGGGATTCCGTTGCTCAGGTGCCCTGGGTTAACAGGTTGCTGAGAAGGCAAATATCCCCCGGGGTTTTGAACTGGCCTCTTAACCTGGCGATGTCCGAGTGTCCTGACCTACAGGGACAACTCCAGAAAGTCTGACGCCACTGCCGCGTGAATAAATAATCGCTATCTCAGTTGACTTGCGAATTCGAGTTTCTACAATATTTCTCAACTATTAGTTATCGATAAGCGGTAGCAAGTCCGGGGGGACTCATTTTCCTGATTGACGCCTTGTAATGATGAGCCTCGGAGGAAAAACCGTGATCAACTTTGGACAGGTCAATATTAAGCATTTAAGGGATTTTGTCGCCAATGTTCGTGCAGCGGGAGGTCCAGGTTTCCAACGCATGCCGATCGCGTGGCCGAACATGAGCGATCCGTCTCCGACCGTAGAAGTCCTGTCGATCGCGCCCGGCCAGCAAACTCTTCCCCATTACTACACCGACCAGGTCGAACTCGTGATTTGTTGGCGCGGCCGCGGGACGGTTTCCGTCGCGTTGCAGCGGTCGGAAGGACCGGGCTGGGATCCTTGCATAGTCGACGCGGCGGATTCGAACGGCATTCATATCGAGCCGGGTGACACTTTGGTTCTGCCAAAGTATGCGTTGCGCAGTTTCACGGCTCTCGACCAGGAACGGAAGAGCGTTCAGCATCCGTTTCCGAGAGCGGGGCAAAATCCGCAAGTGTGGCCAGTTGAAAAACTTGTTCTTTTGCTAGTTCGCATTTCAGATAACCACGGCGTTCCGGACGGCGTTACATCATACGTGGAAGGCAAAGCATTTCCGCAAGGCTATCCCCAGGTGTTGAGCAGCGATACGCTGATGTCGTACAAACGAAAGATCCTCGACTATCTCGGCTTTGAACTCGATCCCAAACTGATATGCGTCAGGTCGAAGATCTGGGGCAAGGAAGGACTCGTCGCGGGTGGCGCAACGGATTTTGCCAAGCCCGCCTTCCATTTCACGGCCTATACGTTCGTGCCTGGGCAGGAAAATCCTGAGCACTTTCATCCGAAGAGCGTTGAACTCGCTCTATGCTGGCAAGGGTGCGCCAACATGACAGTCAGGCCATCGCTCAACCCTGTCGAGGCCGGAATTGCCAAGTGGAACGACGCCCTCGAGGAAAAAGAACTGATGGAAGGCGATCTCGTGCTCGTTCCGAAAGGTGCACTACATTGGTACGGGGTTTCAGGTAACGAAGATCTCGTCATGCTTGCGCTGCAGACGCCGCATCCGATTCTGCACGTTCTGGAAGATGATTCCCCCGGTAGCAGCCTGGATGCACCCAAAGGAAAGTAAGTTTTCGCACGGTATTGTTTCGACGCAAGAATGCTGCCCCTTTCATTGAGGAGACTTCAGTGATAGACGAAAAAGCGGACGCGGGCGCGAAGGTTACCTACGAGATCCATCCGTCGATCGGGATCGCCCGGCTGGGAAATTCAGAGCGGTACTTCGTTGGACCGGAACCGGAGCCCGACCGGGTGGGCCCAGATGGCTTGCGAGTGAGGCGATCACCTTTTGAATGCGATACGGCAGGCAAGCCTTCTCAGCCCGAGCCTCCTCAGCCCTTCATGTATCGTGACGGCCAGGGAATGCTCAAGCGCCAGGCTGCGCGCTTCAGGATATACAAATGCTCGCGCGACAGTAAAGGCGTGCTAAAGCAGGCTGAAGAAGTCCTCTGTGGCGCGCAGGTTCAGGAAATCAAATGGACCGTGCGACTGAGAAACCGCAAAGGAGCCGCCGCCCAGTTTGAACGTGATAACACGGACAAATCGTCCTCGAAAGAGATGCTTCGCAATCCGGGTTGGGACCGCGACAAACTGATTATCGCTCCTCCTCCTTGCAGCCTGCACGTCGGACCCGGCAAGGCCGTGCCCCTCGATGCGTCATTCGATCCCGGGACGTTTCAGGGCAGACCGGTGATGCTTGGTGAAATCCACACGGATTCCGACGGCCGGCTGCTGGTAGTAGGTGGTAAAGGCGAATCGTTTTTTGCGTCATCACAGCCCGCGTCGCTCGATAACGCTGCGGACAACGATGGCTGGTGCGACGATACGTCCGATGGACCGGTGACTGCGGCAATCCGCGTGAAAGACGGCGATGCGTGGATCGACGCCGAGCCGTCCTGGGTCATCGTCGCGCCGCCTGACTACGCTCCGGACATCAGCAGCTTTGTCACGCTGTATGACATCTGTTATCAGGCTTGGATGGACCAGAGCGGGCTGGCGCTACCGAAACCAGGCGAAACCAACTTTCATCGCGACGTGTTGCCTATTCTCAGGCGGGCAAGAGGATATCGGTGGGTATTTGCGGGCGTGATGCGTTCCGAAGTGCCGGACAAGCACGGCTCGTGGAGCGACGAAACCTCGAGTCTGTTTGCCGCGCTCGCCAAGCCTTCCGATGATGCGCCCACGCCGGGCAGTGTGTTTGAAAAGGCGATTCGATACCGGCAAATGCTTTTTGCCCACTTGCGAGATCCTGACAGTAGCGTGCCGCCGCGTGAGGTCGCGATGCCGAGGCTGCACGACGACGACAATAAGCTCGCGAAGTCGAACGATGCGTCGGAAGTACTTGCTCTCACTCCGATTCAGTATCGGCACATGCGCAACTGGGCCAATGGAGCCTTTACCGACCGTTGCGAGAAGGTTGAGGAGTTCGAATGTGAAGCGCTCGACCGGATTGCGCTGCAAGCGTGCTCGGGTGGCCCGCTTTTCCCGGGAATAGAAGCGTCACGCATCATGAAGGACAAACGTCTCTACAAGGCGCTATGCCGAATCGATCCCGATTCGGAATTATGGTGCGCAGATTCCACACAGGAGAAGCAGCCGGCCGACGACATGGGAGCAGGCCGGATTACCGAGGGACTCGCAGTGCCATGGCAGGCTGACTTTTACGCGTGTCGGATGGGCGGGGACGCAACCTGGTGGCCTGCCACCCATCCGGACAAAGTGCTGGTGCTGCGTCGCGACGACAAGGATCTGGACAAGAATCTGGATCGACCGGCAGACCTGTTATCGGAACAAATGGAACTGTGGCATTTCGGTATCAACGACAGTCGGGACATGCTAAACAAGTGGTCGAGTCTGGGTATCGTGAAGGCGAAGCGGCTGACAAAAGCGGACGGTTGGACAATCCCGGCCACGGCAGAAGATATTGATAAGGACGATAAGGGCGAAATCACCAGCGGCACGATCTATGTCGAGGAGGAGCGAGTCGAACGAGGCGAGCTGAGCCCACGAGACGAGCCGAACAAACGCAAAAACGAACCGAACAAACGCAAAGACGAGCCAGCAGATGGCAAAAACCTGCCTGACCGGCCTGACTCGCCGCGCACCAAACGCGCCGAGAACAAACGCGACGATACGATCGTTTCCCGTTCGCCATGAAAGCGACTCACGTTGCGTCTCGTGAATGTCCTGTACCGCGCACACTGGACGTCGTCGTCATGGGGGGCGGCCCAGCGGGATGCGCTACGGCAATTGCATTGGCGCGACGCGGTCTGGCCGTTACGGTGCTCGAACGGTCCTGCTACGACACGCGCCGTATTGGCGAAACATTACCGCCAGAATGCCGTGTTCCTCTCGCCGCGCTGGATTCGCTGCAACGCTTCGAGACCGACACGCATTTGCCCAGCAGCGGAATAGCCTCTGTATGGGGAGAGGAAGGTCTTTACCAGAACGATTTCATCTTCAATCCATACGGCCACGGTTGGCATCTGGATCGCTGTCGCTTCGATGCCATGTTGGCGCGTCGCGCCGCGGACGCGGGGGTACACGTGTTGCTGGCCAGTACCGCGCGACATTGCCGAGCGGATGCCAACGGTGTCGAGATCGAGGCGCAGCGCGCGGGTGACAGGCCTATCACTCTGCGCAGTCGTTTCGTCGTCGACGCCACGGGGCGGGGCGCTTCGCCGTTGCCGGGACGGCAGCGCCGCATTGTTTACGACAAGCTTGTTGGACTGGTCGGCTTCGTCATCCCGCCGTGCGGGCAGCGCAATGCGCGCACCCTCCTGGAAGCGGTTTGCGAGGGCTGGTGGTATAGCGCCCTGTTGCCGGGAAACCGACGGGCCGTCGCCTATATGACGGACGGCGATCAATTGAAGCGTCATTGCCACGATCTCTTGCGCTTTTTTGTCGCCCGGCTGAACGAGGCGCCTCATACGTGCGGGCAGGTCGGAATACCCTCCGATGTGGAAAGTCTTCACCTGCTGGCGGCGAGCACTTACCGCCACACGTCGATTCACGGCGAGCGATGGCTGAGGGTAGGCGATTCGGCTTGTGCCTACGACCCACTTTCGTCGTCCGGCGTATTGAAGGCGTTGCAGTCCGGCCTCGACGCCGCAGCAGCGATAGAATCCAGCCTCGGTGGGGACGCCGGTGCGCTCGCTCACTACGCTGCGCGGGTGGAACAGCGTTTTTCAGCATATCTTGGGATGCGCGCATACTATTATGGTCGCGAAATGCGCTGGCCAGCGTCACTTTTCTGGCAGCGCCGGCATTGAGGAGAATGGCAAGGATGTCTTGGTGGCGCGAACCGAAAAATGGCTACAGGTTTCGCGTCCCAAACAGGAATAAGCGAAGGAACGGCAATGAAGATTATGCTGGTCGACGATCACGCGCTGTTCCGGGAGGGCCTGCGGCTTGTCTTGATGCAACTTGATGCGGGTACCGAAGTCGTCGAAGCCGAAGACTGCGAACAGGCGTTCAGGCTTGCGCGGCAGAGAACCGATCTGGACCTGGTTCTGCTCGACTTGTCGCTGCCGGACGTCTCGGGCATGGAGGCATTACGTCAGTTCCGCGCCGAATATGCAGGCCTACCCGTCGTTGTCTTGTCGGGTCGCGACGATCGGGCCACGATCATCGAGGCATTGGACGCAGGGGCGATGGGTTTCATACCCAAGTCATCTACCAGCCGTGTGATGATGAGCGCGTTGCGGCTCGTCCTTGCCAACGGTGTTTACATTCCGCCCGCGGCGCTCCTGGCCCCCGGCACCAGACCACCACCTGCAAGAGGAGACAACGGCGAACCCGATGCGCCATCCCCTGCGCTTCGTTTGCCGGACAAGGCTCTTACCGAACGACAGATGCAAGTGCTCGAATTGCTCGTCCAAGGCAAGCCGACCAAGCTGATTTGCCGGGAATTGGGCTTGGCGGAAGGAACGGCGAAGGTGCATATCGCTTCCGTGCTTCGCGCACTTCATGTCGCGAATAGAACCCAGGCTGTGGTCGCGGTGAGTCAGCTCGGCATCACCTTCAGGTCGAGCCGGGCTGGCTGACTTGGTCGCTGCGTGACGGGGCGAAGCCAGTCGACCCGAGGGGCTTTCGTGTTCACTCACGCTGCACGACGCTCTACATTGAACTGCGGCCTGTCCGGCAGCGCGGGAAAAACTCTCCAGCAGCCGTCGTCATGTCGAAAGAAGAAGAGCGCATGCGAGTTCATCGGGTGACTGGATTCGACACACACGTAGCGCCTTCTGTCCGAACGCGTTCGGCTGAAGCGGACGACATGCACGCTTCGTGTCGTCGTCGGCGCGAGCCATTTGTTGACCTGATAACGCAGGGACTGCTCTTCCACGGTTTTCATTTGAAGCCTCGATTTCGGTTTTGCGGGCCGCGAGAGGCCCGTTACGCGGTCCCCCATGTCGTGCCGGACGTTGCGTGTCACTCGTGCGCATCGAGAGCAAGCAGATTCAGGACGATTAGAATGACGGGCCGGTTCTCGGCGATGATCTCGATGCCTAGCGTAGCTCTCATCCAGCCGCCGATTTTTGTATTGGCGAAGTCCTCGGGATTCGCCGACTTCTTCATAGTGACGCCGAGCTTTCGCGCGTGATAGTGATAGGACGGCAGGCGATGCTGATCCGCGATGCCCTTGAGCCCCCCTTTCACGCCGCAATACGCCCCAAGGCTGCCCACAAGAATGATTCGGTCCGCTTCATCGAGTGAGCGCACGAACGCACGCGCGGCCTGCCGCGTTCGCGATTCGTTGAGACCGTGCTCTGCGAGAACCGATTCGACAGGGTCGGCGAGCGATAGTGCATGGGTATCGAGTTCGGCGGAAACGCCATCCATCTCGATCGAGACGTTGCGGCGGTGCCTCGCACTGCGTAGGCAGTCAATCAGGTAACGCCTGAAATACCCGCAAATCACGTAGGCGTTGAAGGGTGCGCTTGTAGTGGATTCGTGCGGCGCGTCGTGATCGGCATCCAGTCTCAGCACGCGCGAAAAGATGAACTGCGCGATGAGTTCGTCTTTATCTTCGGAAAGCGCCCGCAATTCGCACGGATGGTATCCACGCAACGCACGCCGTACGAGGGTGTAGATGCAGCCCATCTCCATGCCGGAAAGACTGGTGCGCCGATGCCAGAGATCGGTTAGTGTCGCGGCGTCATCATCGATCCCGGCGCCGTCCGGGTAGCTCAACGTGGCCATGACGTTCTCCGGCAAGCAAGATCTCGTTGACGGGTGCAACGCCTGGCGGCAAACAACTGGGTGATAGGGAACTGTGGAAGGAAGGTCATGACGTTGCCCTGTTTGAGTCGATCCATTTGTGTTCAGCCTGCCCATCGGTTGCGGACTGATGGCAAGCCATACGTTCCGACACGGAGGCACGATAGAGTCAGCGCACCGTTCGAGACGCTTGCAGAGTAGAGCTCCGGAAAACGCACGCCAATCGGCCGGACGAACTACATCCGATATCGCGGAGGGCTGATCGTGGTGTAGAAGAGGGAGCGCTGGAACCCATCGAACGCGAATTGGCCGAGCGAATTACACCGGGCGGCCTAAGCCGCTCATGCATGACCGCGCGATGGCGCGCCCTGAAGAGCGTGGGCAAAAATTCCGTCGTCCGTCCGGGATTAGTTCCAACGTTGTAGGCCGCACCGGTATGCGGGCGGCTGGACAGTCCAGCTGTGCACGTTCGATGGCGCGCACAAGCGAGCCCGTGCCCGTGTGACAGAGCATCGCGCCCGTGAAGAATCCTGAGCCTCTCGTGCTTTCCGGCGTGCCTGAGCGACAATCCGGGGGCAGACGCTGATGCACCGATCCGCTAAAACAGACGACTGACTAAAAAAAGCAGGCCTCTCTTTCGTTTTTATGGCTGTACGCTCCACGTGTGCACTCCCTTTCTCACAGGGATGATCGTGACTGTTTCCCAGTCGCGAACCGTGGAAGACGGTGTAGGCCGTTCACGAAAAAACTGCGGTCACACGGGTTTAAGGCAATTGAATCTCGGCAGTGGAGGTTCCTATGAGTTCTGCGTCTTCAATGGAAGGAAAGAACGGCGACGCGCCAGACGGCGAGATGCCGGGCTCGAATTTGAAGAGTGACATCGCCCGCTGCGAGATGTGCATCTCGCTCGCAGCGCGCACTGGCGTGCGAATTCCTGAATTCATGCTCCGCGCCGTCAAGACCGCGCGTGCGGAACTGGAAGCCGCCAAGGTTAGCCCGGGAACAGAAGCTGCCTTCTATAACGCGATGGCGTATATCGTGGCGCACGCGCCTTATCCGAACGCGAAAGTCGCGGATGATCTGAGGCATTGCGCGGATGTCGTGTCGCACGCGGGACTGACCGGAAAGCCGATCTCAAGGCCCGATATCGAGGCGCTGTCCGTCGCACGCCAGGCACAGAAAGATTTCACTTGGTCCGCCACGGTCGAGGTACCGTTCTACGATGCGATGAGCCGGATTACGCATGCGGTCGCGCCCGTCGTAGGGGAAACCGTGGGCGCGCAAGCGCGCAGAGGCGCGCGCAGAGCAACCAGAAACTATTCGATCTCCGCGGCGGCGCTCACGCTCTTCGTACTGGTTTTGTCTTGCCTGCTGTTTGCCATCAGACAGATATCGGACGACATTCAGGACGGAATCCAGAAGAACGATCCGATCGCCCTTATGATGCACAACCAGTTGCAGGCGTACGCCGCCGCGCTCACAAAGGCGAATGAGCATCCGTCCGGGGACGTGCTGGCGCAGATGCAGAATTCACCGGAAGCCGATACGATCAAAGATACGCTGCAGAAGTTCGCCACCAACAACCGTCAGCTCTATTCCGACATCGAACGAACGAAAACCATCAGCGGGTTTTTCTTCTGGGTGCCAAATTCGATAGGAAAACGAATCTTTGAATTATTTGGAAAACCGTGGGGCGTCAACTGGGGCATGGTGCCAAGCCAGTATGCGAAGGATTGCGACAGGGCGGAGATCGCCGACGTGCCCGATGAAGGATTCACCTTCTTCAACGGCGTGAAGTACGGATTCCGTCTGATCTGGCCTGATCCGCCTCCCGCCGCCGATTGGGAGTGCACGACCGACTCCATACGTCACGCGCTGGAAATCGATTTGCCGCTGTTCGACATCGGCATCGCGCCGGATAAAAAGAACCGGATGATTCCCGACGATACGGTGAAACAAGGCTTTCAAAAAATCGCCATCTATCAGCAGATTCGCGCGACGGCGAACTATGCGCGCGACAACATTCTCACGTTCGTCGGAATGACGACGGGGTTCATCCTGCCGATTTTGTATGCATGGCTCGGCGCCACCGCGGCCATTCTCCGCAAGTTGCGCGACGACACCGCGGCATGCCTCTTTCACCCCGAATATTCAAAGGTCGCTAACCGGTCACATGTGACGACGGCCGTCATCGTCGGTATCTCCATCGGATTGTTCAGCGAACTGGTGTACGGCGGAAAGGAACTGTCTCCATTGGCGATCGCGTTCGTGGCCGGATACGCTTCCGACAGGTTTTTCCAGTTCGTTGACCGCCTGGTGCAGGCGTTGTTTCCCTCGGACATCAGCCAGAGACTACATCCCGCTGAGCAACAGCGTGAGGATCCGGCGCAGCCGGGAGGCGCTCCGCGACCCGCGCAGTCTTGAGAGAGCGAACGCCAGCTACTGGAAGGCGGACAAGGTGGTCAATGAAACGCGACCGCGCGTGCGAACGGTGCTACGGCGCGGAAGAAATCAACACTCACGACGTTTCACCGGAACGGGCACATGGTGCGCGGCGGCCAGTAGGAGGCGTCACCGTGGTGGGATGGCATCGACAACGTCGGACGTCGTCTTTTCAGGAGGCGGGAAAAATGCGAGAGTTTGATCAGGAAACGAGTCACAGCGTGTGCGCCCGGGAAACCAGCAAGCGGAAAAGGACGAGCGAGTCATCCGCAGACACGGCGTCGGCGCGACCTGGTCGCGAGCGTCGGGCCACCGCTGCGCAGAGCGGCGCAATGGCTAGCGTCGGAACCGGCAAGGACGGCGTGTCCTTCGAATCCGTCGTCGTCTCGCCGAATGCGGTGCTGGAAATGCAACGGACGCTCGGCAATCGCTTCGTACAGAGCGTCGTTCAGACGAAGGTCGAGGGCAGCCGCAGCTTCGTGAATCGGGCGCCGGGCGGCAGCGTCCACGTTCAGCGCGATGAGGCGAAGGATCTCAGCGACCTTGCCGATGCGGGCGAATGGGCTGCGATCGAGGATCAGAAGCGCAATCTCAATCAGGTGCCGGCCACGCAGGTATCGAACGTCAACGACGTTTCCGCGGCACAGACGCTCGCCGGCAAGATCGAAGAATGGCGTCCGGCCATGGAGCAGGGCGCCAAGGCCGGCGGTGCCTTCGTCGTGTCGTCGCAACGCGTCACGCCAGAAAAAATGCGGGCGAACGAGACCGCAATCAGCCAGCTGAATGACTACCTCGTGACTGCTGGCGAGCAAAGCCGAACGCTGGATTCCTTCCAGGATGGATTGCGGAAGGCTCAGATCAACTATGCGCGGCTTAAAGCCCAGGTGAATCATCTGACCGTATCCAACGTTGTTTCGCGCGACGCAACAGCCGGACAGATCGGTGAACAGATCGTCCAGGCTTCTGGCTTCGCCGATACCGACGCAGCGCAGGACGCGATGAAGAAGCTGGAGCGGGATACGGGTTTCCTCGGCGTTCACAATCAAGCACAGGATGCACATACGGAGATGGTGAAATCCGGGCAGGCAGTTGGCAGCACGCAGAGCAAAGTGAGTCAGGCGGCATACGCGTACAACGCCGCTCTCAATACATTCGAGGGCGGTATTCCTCCTGTCGAAGACAACCCTGAGCAGGCGAAAGCCTTGAGCGATTTGAAGGGCAAAATCGAGAAGATAAAGAAATACGTGGGCAAGGGACTCGAATACGCCGGTAAGGGCCTCGAGAAGCTGGGTGTCGAAGGAGCCGAAAAGGTCGGCGGAGCGGCTGGACCGGTCGTCGACTGGATCACGGACCAGGTGTACGATGCCGAACTCAATGGGCTGCAAAGCCAGATCGCGAAGTACAACCAGGCATACACGGAGCACAAGGTCAGTGGAGAACTGGATGAGGTTCGGAAGGCATCCCGCGCGTTCACTGAGGCCATCGCGAATTTCAATAATGCTGTCAATCAATATGGCGAGAATCAACGGATTTTCAGAGACAAACTGAGCAAGCTGGCGGGCGCAGCGGCAGGCAAGGGAGCGGGCGGCGGACGCTTCGCGATGATCGCAACCGTGTTGCCCGAAGTCGATAGCTACGAAGATCAGCTCGACACTACGCTACGACTCGGTTATCAGGAACAGGCTGCCGCAGCCGAGGCTGCGGCTTCGCGGCGATCCCTCGAAGGAGGGCCGAAAGAAGGTGGCGGCCGCGATGCAGGCCTGCCGTACTACGAACCGTACATGTTCCATCACAATAACGGCGGTTGGAACTATGAGTGCCAGCGCAACGAATTGCGCATTGCGTCCTTGGGCACATCGCGGGGTTCTGCGGCCGGCGTCGCGAATATCGGCGTGAACGAGACCATCGACGAAGCAATCCGGACTCTCCAGACCTTGCGTGCCGAAGTCGATCCAATGCGCAAGGCACTGGCGAAGGCAATGGATATTCGCATGGATACAGGGATGCCGACTTCAGCCGGTGGCGTGGCCCCAACGTCGCGGAGTGCAAACACTGGCTTATAGGAGAGCGCGGATAAGTCTCCGGCGCGCAGCGAGCGCACCAGCTTGATCGCATCACGCCGAAGCCGAGCGGTCTAGCGAACCCCGTTGATCCACGCCAGCGCACCGTCGAGCGCGTGCGGATAGAGATCGAATGCGCCGGCAGACGATAGTTCAAGAAGCACCTTTTCGTTAATGCCGCCCGGCGTGATCGAATGCTGGATAAGTTCGGGAAACGAATAATCTGTGTGCTCGGCGCGGTGCGCCATTCCAGCACAGTATGACGAAAGAAAACTCCGGGCTTTTTCGGGCGGCAAACCTTTTGCGATGAGCCAGTCCGCCTGACTCTGCATGAACGCGAAGTAGCTGGCCATTGTCGCAGTGGCAGCGTGCAGGCAGTCGAACTGATCTTCGCTTTCAACCTCGACGACGGTCCCTATAGTGGAAAATAACTCGCACGCGGCATCATCGGGCGGGTAGACCGAGGTAGTCCCGATGCGCTGTTCGACTGCCGGCAACGGGACGGCGCGGGCGATGCCGGCAACGTGCGGTATCAATCTGGCCAACTCGTCCGTCCGCAAGCCAGGAATGAAGCTAATGACTCTATGCGTCTGTGCAAAATCGAGCTCGCGGATAACGTCTCGCGCCACCTGGGGGCGAACCGCGAGGCAGACCACATCCGATGCTTCGAGGACCTGTTGATTCGATCCGCAAACCCGAACTTTCGGATGCAGTGCCGCAAGGTCCTTTGCGATGTGAGCGTTTCTGTTAGAAACGGCGATCGCTTCAATTCCCGCCCCCGCCTTGAGAAGGCCGGTTACGATCGCCCGCGTGATGCCACCCGTTCCAACAAAGCCAATCCTCATTTCGAACATCCTCACCTGATTTCCATCGCCCCAGCTGGGATGACGAGAGAGCCTTTTGGTTAGCGGTAAAGACGCAAACTGGAACGTTACGTCGATCAACTGGCGCCGTGTTCCCGGCGGGCGGCGAAACCGGCAACAACGGGATGACGCGCGAGTTGCCCCGCAGTGATCCAGAGCATTTCATGCACTTGCCCGATGAGCGAAGCATTTGAGCAAGCGGTCGTCTGCCAGTCTGTTCCATCGCCACCTGATCAGTGGAGTATCCACCACGGAGTGACTCGCGCGGAATCTCATCAGAGACACTTATACATAAGGCAAGCAGTGCTTGGACTCTAGTTTTCCCCGTTCAGATGAGCTATTTTGGTCATCGCTTCGCATTTGAATCTGGAAGCACTAACGCTAGATCGGGAAGAGGGGAACTATGGAAAACGACGACACGATCTTTCGCGGCAAGCCAGCGGTGATGGTCGTGACACCACACACTGGGACACTGGTTCCCACCGATCTGCTCGTTCATCCTGCCTGGGAACCCGTCAATGGCCGACTTTCGGACCCGGGAGGAAAGGCTCTCGGTGCAGTTGCGCGGGAACGCGGGATCACCTGCATTTCCGCCGAACTTCATCCATGCGTGATTGACCTGAATGTTGCGGCGAACAACACGGGGTTGTCCCAGCGATTGAACCGGCTGGGTCTTTGCCGTACGCATACGTCGCGCGGGGAGGCGCTCTACCCGCCAGGGTTCGAACCCAGCGAGGCGGATGTGCAACGTCGGGTCGAGGACTACTGGAAGCCGTTTCATGCGTCGGTTTTGCGGGAACTGATCCGGCTTCGCGACAAGCACGATAACGTGCTGATGCTGGTCTCGCATGCGGGCGCATGGTTGTCCCCGTATCGGACGCAGCCAGGGGCAGCTGATTGCAACTTCAGCACCAACCATGGTGCCTCCAGCGCGAGAGCGATTGTGAGCGCCATGACGCAGGCGGCGCAGGCACTGGAACGGTCGTGGGTCGTGAACGGAAAGTTGACCGACGCCTTCGCCACCCAGCGTTATGGCCGGCCAGAGTGCGGTGTTCACGTTATCGAGCTGGAGGTTGCAGGTCGTTGGCGGCGAGAGCTTGAGGTTGCGCAGGGCAAACTGCACAGCGAGGCTGGACCTGATGCGCTGATGGCGGAAATTCTGTGCGCTGCTGAACGGGCAGTTGACGGCCTTGCTGCGCCGCGCGTGACCGGCGACCTGCCTGGCGAACTCCGCAACGCGTGTCTGGACTAGCGTCAGCGGTATCTGCGGCTGCGGCAGTCCGGATCGGAGGCGCGGATTCGAAGAAGCCCTTTCAGACTTGCTACTCGTCGTCCGGAAGACAAACTTCCTCCGGTCGCAGCCCCAGTGCCTTGGCGATGTCTCGCGAGACCTGCTTTTCGAATGTGCGCTTGAGCAGATCATAAAGATCGGCGGGCAGATGCCCCAGTTCGTTCTCGCGATGCGCGAGGAAGAATGACCTGCTTAGAGGCTGATACGGCCGTCCCTGGCGGGAGAACATGGCGAGTGGCACGACCCGGATTTCCGGCAGGTAGTGCCGGGACTGCCAGATACATAGTGGGGTCGTGAGCGCGAATCCCAGTCCGGCGGCAACCAGGCTCAGCATGGGATCTGTCGCGTCGAACTCGCACGTGCGGTCGATATCTTCACCATGTGACGCCAGGTAGGCGTCGACATGTTGTCCAATCACGGAGCGCGAGCTGTATCGGATGAATTGAAGGTGACGGCTCAGTTCCGCAAGGGTCGTGATCCGATCGATTTCAAAGCTTTTGGGCAAGACGGCCACGTACGGCTCCGTGAAAAGCTTCTGGCGCTTGATGCCAGCAGCGTTTGAGAAGCTGGTGGTCGTCACTGCCATGTCGACCTGTCGGGCCTCCAGTTGTGCGTCCAGCGTCGGCGTGATTCCCGACCACAACCTGATCTGGTGCGATGTCCCCGACAGGGCCCTGATGATAATGGGGCCGATCGTTGCGGCGAACGAGTCGACGCAGCCAAGGCGGACAACGACGCGCTTGGCGCGGGTTACGTTGCGCACGCTCTCGACCATCTGGTCCGCGCCCTGCAGCAGGACAGTCGCGTGCTCGAACAGTCGTTGACCGGCGGCGGTCGGGCGTGCCGGTCGGGTGGCGCGGTCAAGAAGGCTCGTGTCGAGTATGGATTCCAGAGCCTTGATGCGAAGGGAGACGCCTGCCTGGGAAATGGCAAGCCGACTTGCGGCGTCTGAAATAGACCCGGCTTCGACAACCGCTACCCAGCTCGCGAGCAGACCCCAATCGGGGAACTGCTCAGGAGCACTCTCTTTCATGGTCGCCATGATGTTACTTGCCTGCTAGAAAAGTCTTTCGTCTTTCGCCTGTCAGTCATAGCTTGTCTCGATGCGCAAGGCCTGATGTGGCGCACGGAATCATCGCGGATCATGCGTCGACCATGACATCAGTCGATCGCGCATCCCTTCGTACTGACTTGGGTCGTCCTTGCGGATCTCAATCTCAGCGGTCCGCGTCTTCTGTTCTTGCATTTCCCGATTCCACAGTTGATTGAGGAGAGCTTCGCGGCATCGCTCGCGCGCCCGACAGGTGTTCTCGGAACGCAGTCATCAGTGAAATTGAACGAATGTTCATTTTAAGGCAATCGGGATGGCATCTTTTTGCCAGCGTGTATGTTGAACAATTGTTCACTAAAATAAGGAGCGCTGAAGTAGGTGAAAACCCCTGCTTTACCCAGAAAATGCCAAGAATATAGTGTAAACAGGGCGCGAAATTTTTTTTGATCCGTGTTAGTTCGGATATATAGTTGCTCTGGCAGCGCATATGATGAACATTTGTTCAAGGCATGCAGCGTCCGAAACGGAACCACAGCACTTTGTCGATGTTCCCGGCCGAGCGCCAGACACGCACTTTCCTGAACCAATGATCAACATGTTCAAGCTCCATTCGCTGGTAGTCGCCGTAGTCGGCGTCACCCTCTTTGCCGCAAGCGTGCAGTTCGCATCCGCCGAGCAGGTGGTGAAGATCGGGATTTCTGCGCCCCTGACCGGACTGAACGCCGCCAATGGCAAGGACATGGAGACCGGCGTGCGGAAGGCGCTCGAGGAGGCCAATGCCCAGCACATTGCAGTGCTTGATGAGCGCACCGCGTTCGGTCAAGGGGCAGTCCAGGAGTTCAAGAAGGCGGTGCAGGCGGCCGGCGGAAAAATCATCGTCACCGAATACACCAATGACAAGGCCGTCGAGTTCAACGCGTAGTTGACCAACATAAAGGCAGCGAATGCCGACCTGCTTTTTTACGGTGGTGGGTTCCAGTGACGACCATCAGCGCGAACTGAAGAACCCGTCGTTGCTTGTCGTGCGCGCGTCGCGGCTAGATGTTTTTCATAACGACGAGCGAAAGCAAAGCATAACGTTTGGTTGAGCAGTAAGCCGGAATTCTTTTGAGGACTACGCTGGGCAGTGAGGTAAAGCGTTGCGGAATGACAAGGCCAACCGAGATGTCGCGGTCAGTCGATATCGATAGGTCCTTCACTTCCCCGTAGTCCGTCCAGATCGTTTTTTTGTAAAGGAGTTAGCGTGATCTCAAGCCCACAACTGCCACTGCCGGCAAACGAAACCGAAGTGAGCTTCCGTCCCGGCACCGCCGCTGCCGCAGAGCTTGCCAAAGCGCTGGAACAACGTGAAGTCGTCGATATTCCGACGGTGATCGGTGGTAAGCGCTACTTCTCGAACGACACCGTCGAAGTGCGCGCACCGCACGACACGCAGCGCGTTCTTGCGCGCATTCATCGTCCGACGGAAAGCCAGATCGCCGAAGCGATCAAGAGCTCGGCTTCTGTCGCGAAGGACTGGGCAAGTCTGACGCACGCGAGCCGCGCGACAATCCTTCATCGGGCCGCGGATATCGTGGCGACGCGTTCGCGCATACGGATCAACGCGGCCACTGTGCTGGGGCAAAGCAAGACGATCGATCAGGCGGAGCCTGACAGTGCATGCGAGCTGATCGATTTCCTGCGCTTTAACGCATATAACGCTCAACGCGTGTATGCAGAGCAGCCGATGTCGGTTCCCACGGCCGTCAATCGTGCCGACTGGCGCCCGCTGGAAGGGTTCGTCTACGCCGTGTCGCCTTTCAATTTCACGGCGATCGGCGCGAACCTCACGACGGCCCCGGCGATCATGGGTAATACGGTTTTGTGGAAGCCTTCCGAGAAGTCGGCTCTCGCAAACTGGATCTTCTACGAAGCGCTCGAGGAAGCCGGGCTGCCGCCGGGCGTGATCAATTTCGTCCCTGGCGATGCCGAGCTGACCACGCGCGTGGCTCTGTCTTCGCCGGACCTTGCTGGTATCCACTTTACCGGGTCGTCGGCCGTATTCCAGTCGCTCTGGAAGGGTGTTGCATCGAAAGTCGACAGCTTCCGCACCATTCCGCGGCTCGTGGGGGAGACGGGTGGGAAGGACTTCGTTCTGGCACACCCTTCGGCCAATGCATCGGAAGTCGCCATCGCATTGATCCGCGGCGCGTTCGAGTACCAGGGGCAGAAGTGCAGCGCTGCATCGCGTGCCTATATCCCGCGCAGTCTGTGGACAGCGGTGAGCGAGGAGATGCGTGAGCGTCTCGCGCAGCTCAAAGTAGGGGATGTTGCGCAGTTCGATACCTTCATGGGCGCTGTGATCTCCCAGGCCTCGCACCAGAAGTTGACGCGGGTGCTGGCGGCGGCCAGGGAGGACGCGGGCGTGAAGTTCGTGTCTGGCGGGAAGACGTGGTCGGAGCCCGGATATTTCGTCGAGCCGACGGTGCTGGAAGTGAGCGACCCACATCACGCCCTGATGAAGGAAGAACTCTTCGGACCGGTCCTTTCGGTCTTCGTGTATGACGACGCGAACTGGGAGGAGACGCTGCAACTGATCGATTCGACCAGCCCGTATGCACTGACCGGTTCGATCTTCTGCACCGATCGTTTCGCCCTGCATCGCGCAGAGCAGGTGCTGATCAACGCCGCCGGCAATCTCTATCTCAACGACAAGCCCACGGGGGCCATGATCGGTCAGCAACCGTTCGGCGGCGGCCGCGCCAGCGGCACGAACGACAAGGCAGGTTCCTATCTCAACCTGCTGCGTTGGGCATCCCCGCGCGTGGTCAAGGAAACCTATCTGCCCCCACGCGACTGGCAGTTCGGCGCATAAATCCTGATTCCGGCTTCTCCTGAGGAAACATCATGTCCACCATTGTCTCTTTCAAGAATGTTCAGAAAACGTACGACGGCGAGACGCTTGTCGTCAAGAATCTCAACCTCGAGATCCAGGAGGGCGAGTTCTTGACGATGCTCGGGCCGTCAGGCTCTGGAAAGACAACGTGTCTCATGATGCTTGCGGGCTTCGAGACTGCAACGCATGGCGAAATCCTGCTGCAAGGGAAGCCGATCAACCGTATCCCGCCGGAGCGTCGCAACATCGGCATGGTGTTCCAGAGCTACGCGCTTTTCCCGCACAAGTCCGTTGCCGAGAACCTCGCCTTCCCGCTCAAGGTGCGCAAAGTGCCGAAGGACGAGATCGCACGAAAGGTGAAGCGCGCGCTCAACATGGTGAACATGGAAAAGTTCGCCAACCGCATGCCGGCCCAGCTCTCGGGCGGGCAGCAGCAACGGATTGCCGTAGCGCGGGCGCTTGTGTTCGAACCGGCGCTGGTTCTGATGGATGAGCCGCTTGGTGCGCTCGACAAGCAGCTTCGTGAGCAGATGCAATACGAGATCAAGCAGATTCATGAGCAGAGCGGTTTGACCGTGGTGTACGTGACCCATGACCAGGGCGAAGCGATGACCATGTCAGACCGGATTGCGGTCTTCAACAACGGCATCATCCAGCAGCTCGCGCCACCTCCTGTGCTGTATGAGAACCCCGAGAACGCGTTTGTCGCACGCTTCATTGGCGAAAGCAATGAACTGCTTGGGACGGTCGCGTCCGTGGACAGGGAACGCTGCACCGTCAAGCTGGAAAGTGGACAGAACATCCATGCGCATGCGGGGCCGAGTGTCCGCGGTACCGGCTCCGCCAGCATCTCCCTGCGGCCGGAGCGGGTGACGGTTGGAGATCAGGCAAAGAGCTGCGACAACGTCTTCCAGGGTGGTGTCAAGGATCT
The DNA here is from genome assembly GCF_900019265.1 of Paraburkholderia ribeironis. Lineage (GTDB taxonomy): Bacteria > Pseudomonadota > Gammaproteobacteria > Burkholderiales > Burkholderiaceae > Paraburkholderia > Paraburkholderia ribeironis. Next base: position 12,572 of record NZ_CYGX02000042.1, on the reverse strand, counting down.
CATCTATTACGGCGATCATCTTCGCGTGGTCATGCAGGTATGCGGCAGAAACGACTTCATCGTGAAACTGCCGAATAACGGTGATGCGCGTCAACTGCGGATTGGCGACTCGGTACACGTCGGCTGGATGGCGGAATGCTGCAGCGCGTTGCAGTAACAAACCGGACACCGCGTAGCGGATCTATGCGACGGACGCGGAAACAAAGGAAAAAATTAGTACAACTAGTGGAGACTGAAACCCGAGCCATGTGCCTCGGGGTGACGCAGGCGAGCGAAGTTTAAAACGGACGCCCGTGTCGCATTTCCACCAAAGGCTGCCTTTCTGCAGGAACAGCAGGGCGCCCGACTTTTCCTTGCAAGTTTGCATCGGATGGCGACCGTGCTCGCATCCGGATACGAAAGCCTGGTGTTGAATTGACGAGGAGGACGCGGCGCTAGCCGCTGGACGATGATGATACTTCCCCACGATATGGCCGTGCCCACAGACCAGTCACCGCAAATGACTGTGAAAGAATCCAAAAGTCTCAAGGCAAAGCTGCGCAGCGCAGAACGCACCGAACGCGTGAAAGCTTTCCTGCTGGTAGCGCCGCTGCTGATCTTCCTTCTCGTCACCTTCCTCGTTCCTATCGGCAGCCTGCTGATGAAGAGCTTCAGGGATCCGACGCTTTCTCAGGAGATGCCGCACGCATCCGTGCTGCTTCGAGAGTGGGACCCGAGCGCAGGCAAGCCGCCGGGGGAACAGGTCTATGACGCATTTGCCCACGATCTCCTCGCGGCAAAGGGCAGCGAGGGAGTGAGCCGGATCGCCTCGCGACTGAACTACGATGAAGCCGGAATGCGCAGCCTGCTCATGAAGACGGCTCGACGTCTCGGTGATGACGCAACGGGATCGTGGCATCAGCGTCTCACCGCGATCGACGCTCGCTGGGATGACGTCGCTACGTGGTCAACGCTCAAATATGCTTCGTCGCCGTGGACCTTGGGCTACTACCTGAAGGCATTCGACTTCAAACGCGACAGTCATGGCGCGATCGTGCGCCAGAGCGAAAGCGAGCGGCTCTACGTCGGCGTCTTCATTCGCACCGCGTGGGTGAGCATTGCGGTCAGCGCGCTCTGTCTGCTTTTCGGATACCCGGTTGCGTTCTTCCTCGCCAACATTCCGGCGCGCTACAGCAACCTGTTCATGATCATGGTTCTGTTGCCGTTCTGGACGTCGATCCTGGTTCGGACGACAGCCTGGGTGGTCGTGCTGCAGACCAACGGGGTAATCAATGACGTGCTCAAGCACCTTGGCTTGACAGACCATGGACTACCGCTGATCTACAACCGTTTTGGCGTGCTGGTCGCGATGACGCACATTCTTCTGCCCTACGCGATCCTGTCGCTCTATTCGGTGATGAAGGGTGTCCCGAACATCTACATGAAAGCGTCGCGCTCGCTCGGTGCAGGTCCGATCCGCTCATTCTTCCAGGCGTATTTCCCGCAGACGCTTCCGGGTGTCGGCGCGGCAGGCATGCTGACATTCATTCTCGCCGTCGGCTACTACATTACGCCAGCGATCGTCGGTGGCCCGGATGATCAACTGGCCAGCTACTACATCGCGAACCATGTCAACAACACCTTGAATTGGGGATTGGCGAGCGCGCTGGCGTCCATCCTTCTCGCAGGGGTGCTGCTGATTTATGGCGTATTTGTCCGCATGACCGGCGGAGCCGGCGTCAAGTTGGGGTGATCAAATGTTCAGTTTTCCCGCATATGTAACGATCTGGGGACGGTTGGGACGTTGGGCGCACGTGATCCTGTCGCTGGCGGTGCTGGTGTTTCTGATTTCCCCAATCCTGGTTGTGATGCCGCTGTCATTCAACTCGCAGCCGTACTTCACCTATCCGATGCCAGGGATCAGTCTGCGCTGGTACCAGGACTTCCTCGATAGCCCCGAATGGATGCTGGCGCTCAAAAATACGCTGATCGTGGGCGTTGTCTCAACGCTGCTCGCGACCACTCTCGGCATCATGGCGTCGCTCGGGTTGACGCATCCGCGTCTGAAGGGAAGGGCGCTCATCACCGGCATTCTCGTTTCGCCGATGATCGTGCCGTTGATCATTACGGCCGTGGGCGTCTACTTCGCCTTCAGTCCCTTCGGTCTGGTCAACAGTCTGACGGGTCTGATCCTCGCGCACGCCGCGCTTGGCGTACCGTTTGTCGTGGTCACCGTGACGGCGACGCTGGCAGGCTTTAACGAAACGCTGTCCCGTGCAGGCCGCAGTCTGGGTGCCTCGCCGCTGCGCGTTTTCCTGCAGGTGAAGCTCCCCATCATCGCGCCGGGCGTGATATCAGGCGCGCTCTTCGCGTTCGCGACCTCATTCGACGAGATTGTCGTCGCTCTCTTCCTGACGGGCACCGAGCAACGAACGGTACCCCGGCAGATGTGGGCAGGCATCCGCGAGCAGCTCAGTCCCACCATTCTGGCCGTAGCAAGTGTGCTCGTCGTCATATCGACGCTGTTGCTCATTACTCTGGAGCTTTTGCGGCGCAGAACCGAGCGTCTGCGTGGAACGGCCAACCAGTTCTGATCGGTCAATCGATCAATCAATCAGGAATTCATCAGGTAACCTAATCATGCTGTCGGAAATCCAATCGATGCAAAGCGGCACGGCAGATCTTCAAACGCTGCGTCAGCGCATTCGCGACGCCTCGGCGCTTGCCGAGGACGTAGTCGTGCGTGGGCTGATGGAAGAGGCGCGCATGGATGCGCCGACGCTGGCAAAGGCGCAGGATCTTGCCGCGCGACTCGCTCAAGGCGTGCGTGACGCACGTATCAATGCAGGCGGAGTCGACCTGCTGACCCAGGAGTTCTCGCTCGACAGCCGCGAGGGCATCGCGCTGATGTGTCTCGCCGAGGCAATGCTGCGGATTCCCGACACCGAGACCCGTAACCAGCTTATCCGGGACAAGATTGTCGACGCGGACTGGCGGGCGCATATCGGCAAATCCCCATCGCTGTTTGTCAATGCCACAGCCTGGGGTTTGCTTTTCACCGGGAAGCTTCTGAAACAACCGGACGAGAACGCGCTCGCGGAGGCGCTGTCGCGCGTCGTGCGCAAGGGTGGGGAGGCGGTCGTGCGCGCTGGCGTCGCGTACGCGATGCGAATGCTTGGCAAGCAGTTCGTCACCGGCCAGACGATTGAAGAGGCGATCGGCGTGGCCAAGGGACGAGAGTCGGGCGGATACCGATACACCTACGACATGCTGGGCGAAGCGGCGCTCACGAACGAAGATGCACAGGCGTATTTCGAGTCCTACCGGCATGCAATCGAAGCGATCGGCAAGGATGCGAAGGGTCAGGGGCCGATCGACGGGCCTGGCGTTTCGGTCAAGATCTCGGGCCTGCATCCACGATATGAGCTGGCGCAACGGGACAGGGTACTGGACGAGATGTATCCGCGACTGCTGCAACTCGCGCAGACGGCGAAGGAGTACGGCATCGGCTTCCACCTTGACCAGGAGGAGTCGGCGCGATTCGACCTGACGCTGGAGATGCTGGAGCGCCTGTGCGCCGAGCCAAGCCTGAAGGGCTGGAATGGAATCGGCATTTCCCTGCAGGCGTACCAGAAGCGCGGCAGGGCCGTGGCGGACTGGATTATCGCTCTCGCTCGCGCCAACGGGCGACGGATCAACATCCGTCTGGTCAAGGGCGCCTACTGGGACACTGAAATCAAGCTCGCACAGGATGCCGGCGCGGTTGGCTACCCGGTATTCACGCGAAAGGTGCATTCGGACGTTAGCTACATCGCCTGCGCGAAAGTTCTGCTCAATGCGCCGGATGCCATCTTCCCGCAGTTTGCTTCGCATAACGCATTCACGGTTGCGGCAGTGCATACGCTTGCCGGAGACAAAGATTATGAATTCCAGTGTCTGCATGGCATGGGCGAGACCGTATACGACCAGGTAGTCGGCACCGCCAAACTGAACCGTCCGTGCCGCATCTACGCGCCGGTCGGGCCGCATGCGACCCTGCTTGCGTACCTTGTCCGTCGCCTGCTGGAGAATGGTGCGAACTCGTCATTCGTCAACCAGATCGTCGATCCGGCGGTCAGCATTTCTGACATCGTTGAAGATCCGGTCGCAAAGGCAGCACGAACGGGCGGTAAGTCACATGCCGGCATCGCAGCGCCGCGCGACCTGCTGCCGGGCCGGGTCAACGCGGTGGCGCTGAGTTTCGGCGGCGCGCCGGAATTCGAGCGAACAGTGGTGCAGATCCGGCAGAACCGGGTGAACGCGCATTCATTGATCGCGGGAGCGACAGACGCGAAGTTCGAATCGACTGCTGTGATCTATAGCGCGGGCAATCTCGCCGAGGCTATCGGAAGTTTTGCCAGCTGCAAGATGAGCAGTGTGGCGGCAGCTTTGGATGCTGCAGGTCACGCCGCTTCCAGCTGGGGCGGCAGGACCGTGGCCAATCGCGCCGAAGTTCTGGAACGGGTCGCTAGCGAGCTGGAAGACAACGCGTCGAGACTTGGGGCACTGTTATCGCTCGAAAATGGAGCAACTCTTTCGGAGGCTGTGGAGGAGGTCCGCACTGCTGTCAACCTGTGCCGGTTGTACGCGTTCCAGTTGACGACGGACAGGGCGCTGTCAAACGTGCAGCCGCTAGGGACCGTCATTAGTGTTACGCCTTCGGCGTGTCCGCTGAGTTCTTTCGTCGGGCAAGTATCGGCTGCACTCGCGGCGGGCAACGCGGTTATCGCAAAGCCGTCGTCGGACGCTTCGCTGATTGCGTTCGAAGCTACCCGAATCTTCCACGGCGCGGGCGTGCCTCAAGACGTGCTTCAGCTCGTATTGGGCGATGGCGCGACGGTGGGCAAGGCGCTGGTGTCCGATCAACGCGTGGGCGCAGTTCTTTTTGCCGGATCTCGTGAGGTGGCCCGTGCTATTGCTGTGCAACTCGCAGCTGCCGCGCGCCCGGTAAAATTCATTGCCACCTACGGGTCCATCAATTCGATGATCGTCGATAGTTCGGCTCTGCCCGAGCAGGTCATCTCAGACGCTATTGTCTCCGCGTTCCAATCGGCGGGGCAGGGGGCATCGTCGCTACGCGTTCTGTGCCTGCAGGACTCAACGGCAGACAAGGTGCTGCGCATGCTCAACGGCATGCTCAGCGAGCGCATCACGGGCGATCCCCTGAGCGGTGCGACCGACGTCGGGCCGGTGACAACCCGCAAGGCGCGCGATCGCGCCGAGACGTACCTCGAGCAGCTGAAGCGTCGCGGCTTCCGGATTACCCGGGGCAAGCTGGACGCCGGCTGCGGCAATGGAAACTTCGTTGCGCCTACGATCGCGGATATGGGCGATGTCGGATCGCTTACCGCGATCGACCCTTCGGTGACTGGCCCGATCCTGCATGTCGTGCGGTACGAAACAGGCAATATGGAAGCCCTTATCAGGGCGTTGAACGCGTTGGGCAGTGGTGTCCAGGGGTTGCACACCCGCATCAACGAGACAGCAGGCAATCTCCTTTCGTTGTCCGGGGCGAGCAGTATCTGCGTCAACCGGGCGATGCATGGCGCCTTCCCTGGTATGCAACCGGCGGGCGGTAATGGTGCATCCGGTACGGGATGCATGGTCGCTGGTCCGTTGACGCTGATCAGCCTCACCCGTTCCCCAGCCAACAGGTACGAGGCGGACATGGGACCGTTCGCCCCGTCGCGGACGGCGGTGAGTGACAAGTATTTCGAGTTTCCGGAAGCTTCTGCGCAGGGTCGCTTTATCGCGCGGATGAGCGCGCAGGCTCAGGCACGAACCAACTACAGGCAACGCGTTGAAGCGATCGCGAATACGCCGGCCGCCCGACGGCTCGATGCCGACGCACAGGCGCGACTTGGCCGGTACAACGCGCAACTCCTTCGACTCGCGCAGAGCTTCCGGCCTTTGAGCCTTCCAGCATTGACAGGCGAGGAGAACACCGTCGAGCTTCTGCCTCGCGGGCAGGCATTCTGTGCCGCGGACTCCATTGAGTCGCTGCTGGTCCAGGCAACGGCGGCCTGTGCGTTCGGCAATGCAGTGTTGCTACTGAAGTCGTCGGTTGCCGATGAGATTGCAGCTGCTCTCGGTACCGGTTGCCATGTGATTGACTCGGCGGATGCGGCTCGGGTGCTCGATGGCGAGTTGCCCGGCGTTCGCCCGGATGTGGTCCTTGCGACATCTGACCAGCGAGGCGTGGGCAATCTGCGTCGCATGGCGGCACAGCGGATGATCGGCATGGCAGTCGCCCACGACGACGGCACCTACGACTGGACGCAACTGGTTCGAGAGCGCGTCACAACTATCAATGCGAGCGCTGCGGGCGGCAACACGCAGTTGATGATAATGAGCGAGGACGTGGTCTAGGTAGCAATGCGGGTGCGGTTGCGAGCCGGCACGTCAGATGCCCGGACGATCGCGGCGGGATTGCTTATAGGAGATTCTGCTGTGCAAGAAGCGATGTTCACTTTCCATCAAGGGGAGATTCCGCTGCTGGTTTCCATTCCGCATTTGGGCACAGAGATTCCGGCGGAGATTGCGCAGGATATGACAGACGCCGCTCATGCTGTAGCCGACACGGACTGGCATCTCGACCGTCTTTACAGCTTTGCGAAATCTGCCGGCGCTTCGATACTCGGCGCTCGCTATTCCCGCTATGTCATAGACCTCAACAGACCGCCAGGTGGTGAAAGCCTGTATCCGGGGCAAACCACGACGGGACTGTGCCCGACGGAAACATTCCGCGGTGAACCACTGTACCTCGATGACAAGGCTCCGACGCAGGAGCAGGTGCAAATGCGTCTGGAAAAATACTGGCGGCCGTACCATGAAAAGCTGCGCGCTGAACTGGACAGGATGAAGCAGCAGTTCGGGCAAGTGCTGCTGTGGGAAGCGCATTCGATTGCGAGTGTTTTGCCGCGACTGTTTGAGGGCAAGCTTCCTGACCTCAACATTGGCACGAACGCCGGGGCCAGTTGTGACGCAAGTATCCTCGATGCAATTTCAGCCGAACTGGTCAAAGGCCAGCCGTTCACATGGGTCGCGAATGGCCGGTTCAAGGGTGGCTTTATCACCCGGGCATTCGGTCAGCCGTCCAACGGTATCCACGCAGTACAGCTCGAGATGTGTCAGTCGAGCTATATGGACGAAGCTGCTCCGTTCGGTTATCGGCAGGATCTTGCTGAACGGATCCAACCGGTGGTCGACTGCATGATTTCCGCGGCCGTCGACGCGACACTGAAGCTGCGCGCCGGAACTTCCTGAGCGCAAGCAACCAGAACGTACGCCAGTCGCGGTTGAAGGCGTGGACCCGCTGGCCATCTCACTGGCTATCTATAACGGACAGCTCTAGCTCCAGGTTTCCCCCGCACAATACGTTGGACTCCTGCTCAAAAAAAAGCCGGCACCGCGTACATCATGCGGTGCCGGCCAGTTACCCAAGGAGATGGGGAAATCGTGCGGCGTCGAGGTTATAGTGACTGCGTGATCTGCGGAATGGCTTCAAACAGATCAGCCACGAGGCCGTAATCCGCAACACCGAAAATCGGTGCTTCAGCGTCTTTGTTGATGGCGACGATGATCTTCGAGTCCTTCATGCCCGCCAGATGCTGGATGGCGCCAGAAATGCCGACGGCCATGTAGAGTTCCGGCGCCACGATCTTCCCGGTCTGACCGACCTGCAGATCGTTGGCGGCATAGCCGGAATCCACTGCAGCGCGCGAAGCGCCGATCGCGGCACCCAGCTTTTCAGCGAGCGGGTTGAGGATGGCGAAGTTTTCGGCACTGCCGAGACCCCGTCCGCCCGATACCACGACGCGGGCAGCCGTCAGATCTGGACGGTCGCTTTTCGCGATCTCGCGGCGAACAAATTTTGAAAGGCCGGTGTCGGCCGCCGCCGCCACTTCAGTAATACTGGCGCTTCCGCCTTGCGCCGCCGCAGCGTCGAACGCGGTGGTGCGGATCGTCGCGATCTTCACGGGATCGTTCGTCTGCACGGTCGCGATGGCGTTACCCGCATAGATGGGCCGCTGGAAAGTGTCGGGCGCGTCGATGGCGATCACATCCGAAATCTGCGACGCGTCGAGCTTTGCAGCGACGCGCGGAGCAATGTTTTTGCCGGCTGCGGTCGCGGGAAAGAACAGGTGCGTATAGTCGCTGGCCAGTCCGATGATCTGGGCAGCGACATTCTCGGCCAGTCCGTCGGCGAGATGAGGCGCGTCGATCAAGATGACCTTCTCGACGCCCGCAATCCGGCTTGCGACTTCTGCTGCGGGACGGGCATTGCTACCGGCAACCAGCAGGTGCACGCCGCCGCCGATCTTCTGTGCTGCAGAAACCGTGTGCAGCGTCGAGCTCTTTACCTGAGCGTTGTCGTGTTCTGCAATAACAAGCGTCGTCATTTAAATCACCTTTGCTTCAGATTTGAGTTTCTGGAGTAGCGTTGCAACGTCGGGGACGATCACACCTGCTTTGCGCGCCGCAGGCTCGACCACCTTGAGCGTCTTGAGGCGAGGGGACGGGTCCACACCCAGGTCAGCAGGCTTCAGGACGTCGATAGGCTTCTTCTTCGCCTTCATGATGTTGGGCAGCGTCACATACCGCGGCTCGTTCAGACGCAGGTCGGTAGTGACGATTGCCGGAAGACGGATGGTAATCACTTCAAGCCCGCCATCCACTTCGCGCGTAATGGTTCCCGACCCGGTTGCCGACCCGGTTGCCGACCCGTCGCCGATTTCGATGTCGCTCGCAAAGGTTGCCTGCGGCCAGTCGAGCAGCGCCGCGAGTAGCTGACCGGTCTGGCCGGCGTCGTCGTCGATCGCCTGTTTGCCGAGGATGACGAGCTGCGGCTGTTCCCGGTCGATGACGGCTTTGAGCAGCTTGGCTACCGCGAGAGGCTGCAGTTCGGCATCGGTCTCAACGAGGACACCACGGTCCGCACCGATAGCCAGCGCGGTGCGCAGCGTCTCCTGACTTTGCGGCACGCCGCACGACACGGCGACCACCTCGCTAGCCTTTCCGGCTTCCTTCAGCCGGGTAGCCGCTTCGGTGGCAATCTCGTCGAACGGATTCATCGACATTTTCACGTTGCCGATATCGACACCGCTTTGATCTGCCTTGACGCGTACCTTCACGTTGTAGTCAACCACGCGCTTTACTGCAGTCAGTACTTTCATTTCATGTTCCTCAAGTTCAGACGGTCGCCGGCTCTATGATCACCAGCTGTGGGACGGGCCCAAAGCCGCCATCTTTTCCGCCGACCCGGTCGGGACTGATCCGAACCGGATGTTCCAGATTTTTAAAGACCGCGAACTGGTCTGCGTTGATCCGTTGCTGTGCTGTCTCTGGCGAATCGGTGAGATGACATGCACGACCCGCGGCCAGCACGATAGCCGAGGCACCCGCGGGTACGGTCACCGGACCTGTGAGGATCCGCACGGTCGGCCGGTAGATGTGCCTTCTGCACATGACGTTGAGCGCGGTCACCGGCCCGTCTGTCAACGAAGCATCCCACGCCATCGCGCCGTCATATTCGGCGACCGTGAACGGCGTGAGACGCGTTGTCAGATCGCCCGCGCGGAGCACGACTCCATTGCCCCCGAGAATGACGGACAGCCGCGTCATGCCTTCGAAGGTCGAATACGGACCGTCGCGTTCGACCGCTGCAATGCTCACGCGCCAGTCAGTACCATGCGCGGCCAGCGTTCTCGTTACGCCCTTACCGTTGCGCCATTTCTCGGAAGGTATCGAGGCGATATCGCGCACTTGCATCGGGGACATCGACTGGTCCTCAGGAAACGGCGCCCAGACCATACTTGCCCGTCAAAAGCTCGCCCGTTGCAAAGCGTTCGATCGAGTACGGCTTGAGCGAAACATCCGTCGGCATGCCCAACGCCTCCTGCGCGAGCACGCGGCCCACCGTCGGCGACAGCTTGAAGCCGTGACCCGAGAAGCCGTAGCCCACCACGAGGCCTTCGATTCCCGGCAGCTTGCCGAGAACGGGATTCCAGTCGGGCGTGACGTCATAGACACCCGTCCACGAAGACGCAATGCCTGCCGTTTCATATTCGGGGAAGCGTTCGGCGACCTGGGCGCCGACTTCGACGATGTAGTCCATCGGAATGTCGCCCTGTTCGGTGTCCGTCGTATTCAGCTTTTCGCCGACGACGCCTTCGCTGACCAGCATCTGGCTGCCGCCATAGCTGCGGTAGTAGAGCATGCCGGGCGATGCCAGATCCTTGAAGACGGGCATGTTGAACGTATACTTTGCCGCTTCGCACTCGAGCGCGAGCACGGCATGGCGTTCCGGCATGACCGGAAGGTTTCGACCCGTCCAGCCCGCAAGCTCAGGAGTCCAGATGTTCTGGGTGCTGATCACGGTGGACGTGCTGAAGTCGCCAATGCTCGTGGATACGCCAACGACCTTGCCGTTCTCAAACAGGATCTGGTTGACGTTGACGTTTTCCTTGATCGTTACCCCGCCACGGCGTGCGGCGCGCGCAAAGCTCGTTGCGACGAGGTATGCATCCGCGAAGCCAGCTTCCGGCTCGTAGCCGATAAGGGCTGCATCGTCGAACCGGGCGATTGGCATCAAGTCTCTCGCTTGTTGCTGGTCCAGCAATTCGAGCGGAATGCCCTGCGCTTTCTGCTGGTTCAGCGAGGCGCGCAGGGGCTCGATCTTGTCGCCCTCGCTGGCTACGATCATGTATCCGCACTTCACCAGACCACATGACGCTTCTTCGTCGCCCAGGTAGGACGAGAAGTTGTTGAAGACTTCCCACGACTTTCTCGCCAGTTCCACGTTTTCCTTGACGGAGTAGTGGGTACGCAGGATGCCGGACGACTGGGAGGTCGTGCCGCCGCCGATCAATCCGCGATCCAGTACCAGAACGTTCTTCGCTCCGAGCCTGGCAAGCTGGAAAGCCACAGAGCTGCCGATAACGCCGGCACCAATCACAACCACATCGAAATTGTTCACGGTTTGCATCCTTCATTGAGCAAGCTATGAGGCAAGTTTGCGACCAGAAATAATTTCGTGCGGCAATATAAGCAAGTTCTATTTTTAGTTTAAGTATCGCGATAATAGGTCCAATGGAGCCCTGCGACGCGAGCGCCTCCAACCAGTTGCGCAAGACTGTAGAACCCGGCGTTGCATGCCGCGACGGCCTGATGCAGCTCCGGATCTATTCCAACGCAAAATCCTGAATGCTTCGACTTTCCGGGGTGTCCAGATTAGCGGTGTGGAAGAACTCAAAAACCGACGGGGCGGCTTCTGGGAATGTTCGCTGGAGAGTCGGTGTTATGGTGTCCCGAGCGATCGCAACGGATTCGCACGAGATAGTTTCCGCCAGGCTCGACCACTCGGAGCGCCGGGTAAGAACGAAAATGTCACGATGACCGAGCCGGGTGTTGAGCAATGGAATGACCGTTGTGCTCCTGAGGAGGGCGCGATACTGATAGAGGCATAACGGAGTGCTTATCGCGCAGCCGAAACCGGAATCAACGAGGCTCAGGATTGCTTCGGTGCTATCGATCTCATATCGCTTCGGCGCGAACAGACCTATCTGGTGCATGAAGCGCTCGATTTGCGCGCCCATTCGCGCGCCGGCACTGTAGCGCAGAAGCGGTAGTTCGCGCAGTATCTGTTCGAGTTGAGGACGCTCTGCGAATTTCTTCGGGGCAACTGCAACGAACTGCTCGGATAGCAGAGGGCGTACTTCGATCTTTTCAGTGTCCGCTGGCGCGTCGCTGCATATTGCCAGTTCCAGGTCGCCATCAGCCAGCCTGGCACTGAGCGTGTGAGTCGAGCCGGACGAAATCGTCAGATCGCTGACTTGTGGGCCCAACCGCTGAACGAGGCGTGGTCCGAAGATCGCAGCGAACGATTCGAGGCAGCCAATTCTCAGGCCTGCCGCTTGACTGCTGGTAGCTGACCGGACCTGCAGTGCGACCGCGTGCGCGTGTTCAAGAAGTCCCGTGGCACTCGCGAACAAGATCTTGCCGGCAGCGTTTGGCCTGACTGGCCGACACTCCCTGTCAAAAAGCGCGACCCCTTGTTCCCGCTCCAGGGATGCGATCAGTTGACTGACTGCGCTTTGCGTGACACCCAGGACCTTTGCGGCCTCAGTCATGGATTTCGTTTCACAGACTGCCACGAATGCCTGAAGTGCCCGGAGGTCCACTCTAACGGTCGCAGTTCGCATATTCACCTCCATCTTGGGTGAATGATGCCGCGAGACTGACCGCGTCGAGCCAATTCAAACGATGCTTGAAACTAGCATAAGCGACCGTTATGTCCGCCGCCTGGCAAATCGTTCGTTCTACGATCCGGCACGGTTGATCGTTGACATGCGATCAAACCTGGTGCGGGCGATGTCCCTACCGGCATGTCCTCTTCCCTATGCTGACAAAAGTATTTTTGAATATGAACGCGCAAAGTTTGGTCGAGCAATTTGGTCCCAGGGACGCTATGGAATACGACGTGATGATCGTCGGCGGCGGCCCGGCCGGCCTGTCCGCGGCGATCCGCCTGAAGCAGCTGGCGGCCGGCAAAG
>NZ_CYGX02000092.1 GCF_900019265.1 Paraburkholderia ribeironis | reverse complement strand
AGCGGTTTAGTCCTTCGTCCACGTACGGACATTAAGCGCGGGAACGCAGAGCGACTTGGTTAGTGTCACTCTGCGGCTCACCGGTTGTTCACGCAAGGCGATAAACGTTGAACGCCGTCCCGCCGAACAGTGCAGCACGTTCGTCAGCGCTTGCCTGCGCAGTCAGGCGTTTCAATGCGTTCCAGCCGTTGCTATACGGATATGAGCCTTTGTCGACCGGGAAATTGCTCTCGAACATGCAACGCTTTGTGCCGAACGTCTCGATGCATGTATGCATCCACGGTTTCCATGCTTCGGCCAATTCAAACGACGATGGTGGACGCTCCCCCTTCTCGAAGTCAAAGCCGTTGATCCGCATTCCCAGGCCGCCGACCTTGACGTACACGTTTGGCAGTTGCGCCAGTTCGCGCATGGACCGTGACCAGCTATCGAAGGCTTCTTTCCGCTTATCCGCATAGCTGGCGATGCGCACGATTCCGCCGCAATGGTTAATGATGATGGGCAAGTCCGGGTGGCTCTTCGCCAGATCGAATAGCTCCGGGAGTTGCGGAAAGAACAGCCATGCATCGTACGACAGACCGCGTGGCGCCAGCTGCGCGACACCTTCGCGATACTTCGAATCAAGCAATAGACCGCGTGGGACCGCAGAGAGGGGGTTGACGAGGGTTTGATCTGCGTCCCAGGTCACCAGATGGCGTACGCCCCGAAAGCGCCCGTTGCCGGCGGCAATATGGGCGTCGAGGACGCTTTGCACGGCAGCGCCGCGACGAAGGTCCGCGTAGCCAACCATACCCTTTGCTACCTGCGGCGAACCGGCGGGTAACGCCGCGACGGCGTTCGCTACATACTCGGTTTCTCCCACGGGCCGCAACTCTTCTGGGCCCGTCTGGCGGTATCGCGTCAGCCCCTGCATGAACACGGACGCCGTGATATTGTGCCCGGAGCAGGCGTCCGCCAGATAGTCGTCTAGCAGGTAGATCCAGCCGGGACGTTCGTAGAAGTGATGATGCGCATCGATAATCGGCATCTCGGGCTCAAGGGCCGCTTCGGTACCCGAAGCGAGCCATTCCGGGCGCGCCGGGAGATAGTTGCTGGCTGTCTTCATGTTGCGCGCGTCCTCTGTGGCGAACGCATGTCTGGTAGCAATGGTGGAGGACGCAACCGATGCTGCGGCAGCGGCGAGAACCCTGCGCCTTCCTCGTGAACGGATAGTGTCCATGGTCATTTCTCGCGAATGAAGGCATACAGCGAGAGCGTCAGCAAGGTCGTGATGCCGAGCACGATTGCAAGCCCCATCATCCCGGCCGTGAAGGTGCCGAAACTGTCCTTCAGATAGCCGACGAGATAAGGTCCGGCGAAGCCTCCCAATGCGCCAATCGAATTGATCAGTGCGAGGCCTCCGGCAGCTGCCTGTCCCGACAGAAAGCGGGCGGGCAGTGTGTAGAAAATGGTTCGTCCGGCAATCGTACCTATCAGTGCCAGCGTCACGCCGACCATCGCTGGGCCAAGGTGGTGAAAGTGCGTTGATACGCCAAGTGCCACACCGCCGATAAGAAGACCCGCCGCAAGGTTCGCAATTACTCCACCACGACGATCGACACGTTTGGCCCACCACAGCAGTGCGACCGTGGCAAAGAAGTAGGGCACCGCAGACAGCCAGCCGGTCTGCGTAACGCTCATTCCGTGTCCTTTGAGCATCTGGGGCAGCCAGATGCCGATCCCATACGAGCCCATCGTGAACCCGAACGAGATCATCGCGAGAATGTACAGGCGCACATCCTTGAGTGCGGCGCCAAAGTGCTTCTGCTGCCGGCCCGATGAACCTTCGCGATCAAACGCGGCCTGGAGAGCTTCGCGCTCCACCGGCGACAGCCATCTCGCATCAGCAGGGCGGTCCGCAAGCATCTTGAGCACGAGGAAGCCTATTACGCATGCGGGCAATCCCTGGATGATGAACATCCAGCGCCAGCCCGCCAGCCCCAACGCACCGTCCAATTGCAGCAGCCACGTCGAAAGCGGCCCGCCGATCAGCGAGGAAAGGGGCGTCGAGACGGTAAACCACGCCAGTACGCGAGTACGGTACTGAGCGGGAAACCAGACAGCCAGGAAAAAGATCACGCCGGGAAAGAAGCCGGCTTCGCCGATTCCCAACAGCAGCCGGATGACGTAGAAGCTGTTGGGTCCCACAGCAACGGAGGTAGCGGCGGCCATGATGCCCCATGTGATCATGATCCGCGCAAGCCACCGCCGCGCGCCAAAGCGATAGAGCGCGAGATTGCTCGGGACTTCAAAGATGCAATATCCCGCGAACATGATGCCGGCGCCCCAGCCGAACTGGGTCGCGGTCAGCCCGAGATCCTTGTTCATGGTCAGGGCGGCGAAGCCGACGCTCGTACGGTCGAGGTAGTTGAAAAAATACGCGAGGGCCAGCAGCGGAATAAAGCGCCACGCCGCTTTGCGCACCGCCTGCTGTTCGAGCGAACTATCGTTGAGGCTGCCGGCAGCCATGCCGGGGGAAATAATAGATGTCATCGTCGTGTCCATAACTTCGCCGGTCCGCTGCGAGGATTGGCGCGACCGGGTGGTTTCATGCGTTAGCGGTTTCATCCGTTAGCAGCTTCAGGCACTGGCAAGCTCGTTTGCCGATGGGCTGGTCTGATCGCCTGGCTGCCACTCCTGACGGCGGACAACGCCGGCCTCGGTCAACTGCCTGAGATCCTCAGCCGTGTATCCAAGCTCCGACAGAAGCGCCTGCGTGTTCTGTCCAAGCGCCGGCGGCGCAGCGCGCAGGCGCAGCCGTTCACCGGCGAGGGTCAGAGGCAGTAGTGCGGTTCGCGTGATAACCGGCTGTCCGGCACCGCTTGCATCCGGCGGCAGCGTGACGTCGGCGAGTCCGCCGGTGGCGAGGAGGTGCGGATCGTCAAACAGGTCCTGGGGCTTCGTGATCGGGGCATAGGGCAGGCCAATCCGCTCGAAAATCCGGCCGATCTGCGCCGCGCTGAACGCCTCCATGTGCGTGCGCAGACGGGGCAGTAACCAGTCGCGCGCCTGGACCCGCTGGTTGTTGGTGGCGAACCGTTCATCCGCTTTCAGCTCATCCAGCCCGAACGCATCGCAGAACAGAGCCCATTGCGTGTCCGACACGACGGCGAGAAATATCTGTTCTCCTTCCTTGACGGAAAACACGTCATACACGGCCCATGCGGAAATGCGGCTTGGCATCGGTGCAGCGGCTTTGCCAGTCACCGCGAACTGCATCATGTGCTGCGCGACGAGAAACACGTTGTTCTCGAAAAGGGCACTTTGCACTTCCTGGCCATGACCAGTGCGTTCACGTTGCGCGAGTGCGGCCATCGCGCCGATCGCGCCGAACATGCCACCCATGATGTCGTTGACGCTCGTGCCGGCGCGCAGCGGGCGGCCTTCAGGTCCGGTCATGTAAGCGAGGCCGCCCATCATCTGCACGACTTCGTCCAGCGCCGTGCGATGGTCATAAGGGCCGGGCAGAAAGCCTTTGTGCGAAACGTAAATGAGGCGCGGGTTCAGCTTCGACAGGGCGGCGTAGCTGAGCCCCAGCTTGTCCATCGTTCCGCTCTTGAAGTTCTCGCTGAAGACATCTGCGTTACCGAGCAGCTTGTGCACGATCTCGAGCCCACGGGGATCTTTCACGTCGACGGCAATGCTCTTCTTGTTGCGGTTGAAAGTGCTGAAAAAACCCGCTCCCGAACCACGGAGGGCGCGGGTGCTGTCGCCGGCGATCGGCTCGACTTTGATGACCTCTGCGCCCAGGTCTGCGAGCACCATGCCACAGGTCGGTCCCATCACCATGTGGGTCATCTCGATCACACGCACGCCGCTGTAGGGTAGCGATTGATTGTTCTGGACATCATTCATTGTGCGACTCCCTTCAGGCAACCTTCGGGCTGCACAGCGCTTGGGCTGCGGTCGTCCGCATATCTGAATCCTTTGGGCAAACCGGCATCGTGCACATGTCCGTACAAGGCTTCTCCGGGCAGGGCTTCGGACAGGATCGAGCGCGCTGCAACGAGGGCATCGATGTCGATCCCGGTGTCGTATCCCATCGCTTCAAGGAGGAACGCAAGGTCCTCGGTGACGATGTTGCCGGTCGCACCGGGAGCGTATGGGCATCCGCCGAGACCTGCCTGGCTGGAATCGATTGTCGTGACGCCCACTTCGAGTGCGGCGACTACATTCGCGAGACCTTGGCCGCGCGTGTTGTGAAAATGAGCACCGCCGGCCTTGCTGCCGAACTCGCCTTGCAGACGGCGGAACAGACGACTAACCTGCGCCGGATTAGCGTAGCCGCTGGTATCGGACAGGCCGATCTCATCGACTCCGCACTCCGCCATCGCCGCACACATCCGGATCGTCTGGTCATCGCTGACTGCGCCGGCAATCGTGCAGCCGAAGGCCACTGAAACACCCGCTTCGATTGCGATGCCGGGATATTCAGCGTCTCGCAATGCGACGATCTGCCGGACTTCTTCGATCATCTGGCCGGTCGTTTTTCGGATGTTGGCGATCGAATGCTCGTTAGTCACCGACACCGGCAACGTCACCTTGTGAACACCCGCTTCAAATGCAGCCTGACACCCGCGCCGGTTGGGCGCGAGGACCGCAACGTGAAGTCCGGGGATCGTTAGTGCGTGCGTCACGACCTCACGGATGTCGGCCATCTGGGGCAGCGACTTCGCGGGCACAAACGAGCCGACTTCGATTTCTCTCAGTCCGGCCGCGGCGAGAGCGGAGATCCACCGCAGTTTCGCGTTGGTTGGCATGACGCTTCTGATGCTCTGGAGACCATCGCGCGGACCAACTTCGCTGACCATCACAGGACAAGGGCGGGAAGTGCTCAAGATTTTCTCCTTGGCGTTCTGCAGAAGAGAACGAAATTCTGATAACCAAAACTATAGAGGCGGGCCCAAGGGCCATCAAGCTGGTTAACCCGTTCTGATGAGGAATATTATGGAATATCGTTCTGTACAGAAGAACAACGGGGGCCGTGTTTACCCCGCTTCGGCGAATCTGCAGCGCAAGCTCACAGGAAGGTTTGATGGTGCAGAGCTCTCATGCGGAGCGGGCTCCCGCCCTTCCAAGTTGCATTGGCTCGATGCTGGAGGCTGTCCGTGACTCGGTGCGAGCGGCCTTTATGATGCGTTCTGCTATGGAGTGCAGAACTACGTTTGATGAAGCAGACGAAAGGGGCGGTTGTGAGATCAGGATCGCGCCGGACTTCGATTTGACGTCAGTTGATGAAGTTGACTCGTGTCGGATGAACCCCTACGATGGTCTGTCCAACAGAACGGTATTCGAGATGCAATCGGACGATGCAGAAAAAGGTGGAGTAGCGGCGCTTGACCGGGCATTCGCAATTCTTGGCGTTTTCCAGCCCGGCGAACGTGCGCTTTCTCTGGCCGAAATCGCCCGGCGAACGGGCTTCTACAAAAGCACAATTCTTCGATTGCTGAGCTCGCTGGAGCGGGGCGGGTTTATCCGCAGACTGGAAGGCGGTAACTATTCGATTGGTCCTGAACCGCTCCGGCTCGCACAGATATTCCAGGAGTCGTTTCACATCCGTGAGGTTATTGAGCCAGTACTACGGCAGCTATCAGCGGATTCTGGTGAAACGTCATCGTTCTACGTCAGGCAAGGCGAGTATCGCGTGGTCTTGCATCGTGTCGAGCCGCCTCGCTCGGTGCGCGTGTCGATTCGCGAGGGAGAGCGCTTTCCGATTGATCGCGGTGCGTCCGGAAAAATACTCATCGCGTTTTCGAAGCCCTCTCGGGCCACGCACGATGCGGTGCGCGAAAGATTGTGGGCTTTGTCCTACGGGGAGCGCGACCCAGACACGGCAGCAGTTTCGGTTCCCGTGTTTGGCCCAAATAACGAACTTGCGGGCGCCCTGACGTTGTCGGGCCCGAAACATCGGCTCGGCGGCAGCGACACGATGCGAGCGGCGTGCAATCTCTTGCTAACCGCCGCAACGCGGGCGACTGCTGCGCTGGGGGGCGATCACCGCATCTTCGCTTATGGAATGGCGCTCGCCGCGCAGTTCGATTTCATTCCGGTCGCCGAAATTTCAAAGACATGACAGAAAACCCCGATCCACAATCACCCGGTCTGGGCGCTGATTGGTATCTTGAAAGGCGGGAAGCGCGCAGAGAGTCTTTTGATGTCGGTTCAGCAGGCGAGCCGATGTAGTCGGTCCGTATCGATGATCTCGGCCTAGGAGCTCTCGAAAGTATTTCACCGCGTACTGGCGACATTCATAGGGTTTCCAACGTGTTCGAGGATCGCGTCTCGGCCAGTGTTCACGTGTACTGGAGAAACATCGGGCGGATTTCACGGCACGTCTTTGATCCAGAAACGAGCATGCGCAAGACAGTTCGCATACCAAATCAATGCAGACCTCGTACGTCGCGAAGAATTCAATCGGTTGCTTATGCCTCCAGCTTCCTGCGAAACTCAGCCTTGTCGTTCCGGTCCTCGATCAAAACATTGTTTCATTGTTGAGCTGCAGCAAAAATTTGCCGGGTCTTTGTGTCTAGAATTGATTCACTTTCAACTGGTTGCGGGTTTTTCAAGGTCTCTGAATTTGCCTGAGAGCCTTTGTAGGCAAGGGTTTTTGCTGTATGGGTCTGAAGCGGCTGGAATCCTGTTGCTTTGGCGGTCAAGATGGCGAAAAGCCAGCCACGGCAAGGGATTCCAACGAAGTTGAGTGAGGCAGAGTTTGAGCAATTTGTCTTGCCGCATCTAAGGCAACGCTGATCAACTCCACCGATCCGGTAAGTCAAGCGTTGTAGAGATCGGGTTCAACGAGGAATGCAGAACAGGATGAAGCCGCAGACGCTGGCGATGGCAGCCGATCAAGGAGCGGGTTTCGAGACCCACCGCAACCGCACTCAGCGCGACGAATTTCTCGACACGATGAATGCGATCGTACCGTGGACGCAGTTTTGCGCGGTGATCGAGCCGCACTATCCGAAGCGCGGCAATGGCCGCCCGCCAATTGGCCTGGAGCGCACGCTGCGGATGCACTTCGTGCAGCACTGGTTCAATCTGGCTGACTTCGCGTGCGAAGAAGCGCTGTATGACAGCGCCAGCCTGGGCTGCTTTGTGGGGGTTGACCTGGGCTGCGAACCCGTGCCCGACGCTGCTCAAATTCCGGCGCCTGCTGGAGACTCACAAACTGGGTGAGCAGTTGTTCGCCGAATTGGGCCGGGTCCTTCAGGGGTCGAAGATTCGCGCCCGGGTGGAACATGTCTTCGCCGTCGTGAAGCGACTGTGGGGATTTACCAAGGTTCGCTATCGCGGGCTGGAAAAGAACGCCAACCGGGCGTTCGTCGCGCTCGCACTGGCGAACGTCTACCTGTCGCGCAGAAAACTGATGCCGCTGGTACGCCCATAGTGGGCGAAAGGCGGGCAAAGTGCCCGTCCACAATGCCCGAAAGGGCCGAAAAGCAGGGGCTTAAGCTCGGCCTCATGACTTGGCGACGTTCAAATCGCTGACGCGTCGTCAATTTAGTGGCTTGTTTAGCTTAGCCCTAAGCCGGGGCCGCGACGTGGACCGGCTCCAACGCTGGCGTTGCACACGATCTTTAATTACGTCCTGCAGCTGCTTTACACGGGCTGTCAGTGGAAAGCCCTGCCGATCAGGATGAACGCCAAAGGCCGCCCCGAAATTCATTACGCGCG
>NZ_CYGX02000098.1 GCF_900019265.1 Paraburkholderia ribeironis | reverse complement strand
CCATTGCACGGCGCTTCCCAATCAACTTCGTGAGGGTATCGAAGGTGACTACGGTCGATAGACGGGCTAACGTCGCTATTGCGATACAATAGGGGATATTGAAATACAATGGTCGGAGGTGTGCAATGGCGGAAGCGTTGAAGACGGTGACGGCTCAACTGCCGGTGAATCTGGTGGCCCGCATGGACGACTTGGCGACGAAGCTGGATCGCTCTAAGCAATGGATCGTTCGCAAGGCGGTGGTGGCTTACCTCGCTCGAGCGGAGCGTGAGCGCCAGATGATTCAAGAAGGCTTGGACGACGTGACTGCGGGCAGGCTGCTCTCGATGGACGCGATGGAGCGCTGGGCCGACAGCTTGGGCACCGATCATGAGCTTCCCTTGCCGAAGGTTGGTGAATGATGGCCGTCCCGGTCGTGTTCACCAGCAAGGCCGCGTCGGATTTGCTGACCATCTATGAGTTCGAAAAGATGCTCAATGGAGCGACCAAGGCGCGCGAGACCGTGAAGGCGCTGAACGTCGAGGCAAAATCCTTGGGCGTCCAACTGCACCACCGCATCGGGGAGGAACTGGACGGTTGGGAGGGCCCCCCGGCCCGAGAGGTTCACAAGGACGTGTGCCTCCAAGGGGACTATGAGATCCACTACGAGATCATCCCCGCCTACGAGCCGACTCCGACGAGCATCGCGATCCTTCGGGTGTGGGACACGCGGCAGGACCGCTGAACGAAAGAGCTGGCAATCGTGAATCGACTCACGGGCCGCGTGGCCGGAGACGCCCGGCGACACCGGAGCAACGGCAAGAGCAGCTTAGGAGTGGCACAGAGGCTCAAGGGAACGCGACACCACGCGCGTCTTCGCGTTGCACCAGTATACGGTACAGCGTCGATCGATCGATTCCAAACAGGTCGGCTATCTCTTGCCGACTGGCCTTTCCTTCATCCACGAGCTGGTAAATGTGCTTGAGCTGCGCGGGTTCCAGCTTCGGCTTGCGACCGAACTTCGTACCGCGCGCCTAACGAACCACGCCCGTACAAGGGTTTGACGGCGGCCAGCACGGCGTTGCACAACTTAGGAGTTCAGATAGGGGCAATCGTACTCTTCGTGCGAATTCTGGCGGTTTGCGCCGAGAAGGGATGATTAATCAACGACTTGCAAATCATTCGATCGCGCGAAATGTGCGAACCCGCAAGGCTTTAACACAGAGGGCTCGACTTCAGGTGACCGCCATTTTCTGCACGAAAAGTACGATTACCCCGTTCATCAGGATGCTCCGTGCACAATGAAAGCACAAATCGGCGTAGCTAGCTACCCGTCGCTTTTGATGACATGGCACCACCGTCGACGCTCCAGCGCACGCGCCGAGTGCGCTTAAGCCACGGCACTTGCAGGGACGTAGGGGTTTTCTTGCGCTAATCTGAGCTGCCTGTTGCGATGTGGACGACTCGCGATGGCCACCACAAGAACGCATAGGCGCGCCAGCCGGCAGGTGCTGTGAGAGATGTGGTTTCGACGGATGAGCCGATGAGCGAAGGCAAGCGGTCACGCGCACACTGGGAAAATTTCACGCGGGAAGAACTGCTCGCGGAACTCGCGCGTCTGCAGACCGAAAACGCGAGGCTGATCGCATTGCTGCCGCCACGTCCTCCAATACAGCGCGAGCCTGTGCGGATGGTTCAGCACCCGCCATCGCCAGCAGTGCGAAACACTGACGCCCCCACACTTTCGACGCAGCAGAAGGTGCAACTCTTCCGGCGACTTTTTCGCGGACGCACGGATGTCTATCCGCTCCGTTGGGAGAGCCGCAATTCCGGGAAGTCGGGCTACGCACCGGCCTGCGCAAATGAATGGCGGGCGGGCATCTGCGAGAAGCCCCGCATCCGGTGCGCGGACTGCGGACACCGCTTGCTGCTGCCGCTGGATGACCAGGTTGTCTATGCGCACCTGGCGGGCGATCACACGGTGGGCCTCTATCCGCTAATGCCAGACAGTACCTGTTACCTGCTTGCGGTCGATTTCGATGAGGAGGGCTGGCGTGAAGACGCAATGGCTTTCCGGCAATCCTGCCGCGAACTGGACGTGCCGGTGTCACTCGAGATTTCGCGATCGGGCAACGGAGCGCATGCGTGGATCTTCTTCTCGTCGGCCGTCGCTGCGCGTGACGCACGGCGCATGGGGTCCGCCATCATCAGTCACACCTGTGCCCGGACCCGGCAACTCGAACTGTCGTCCTACGACCGGCTCTTTCCGAACCAGGACGTGCTGCCCAAAGGCGGCTTCGGTAACCTGATTGCCTTGCCGCTGCAGAGGCAGCCGCGCGAGCACGGCCGCAGCGTGTTTGTCGACGATGGTTTCCAGCCGTACACTGACCAGTGGGCGTATCTCGCGTCCGTCCAGGCGATGGATGGGCGCGACATCGAGGGCGTGGTCTTCCGCGCCACGGGCGGTACTCACCCGCTTGACGTTGCGTTCATCGCGGAGGAACACCAGGCCGAACCATGGAAGCCGCCCCCCGTTCTGCCGAAGCGGTTGGCTGGACGGATGCCGGCATCGCTGACGCTGACACGCGCGAACCAGCTCTATTTCGAAAAGGCCCAGCTTCCACAGGCATTGCTCAACCGTCTCATCCGGCTGGCGGCCTTCCAGAACCCGGAGTTCTACCGGGCCCAGGCGCGGGGCTTCAGCGTATGGGACAAACCGCGTATCATCGGCCGCGCCGAGAACTGCCCGCGCCACATTGCGTTGCCGCGGGGCTGCCTCGATGAGGTCATGACGTTGCTGCGCGACAACCACATCGCCTGCAACGTCCGTGACGAGCGTTGCGCGGGCGAGCCTGTTGCGGTTTCATTTGCCGGTACGTTGCGCACTGATCAGCAGGCGGCTGTCGCCGGTCTGCTGCGACATGACACCGGCATCCTGCATGCGCCGACGGCATTCGGCAAGACCGTGACGGCCGCCGCAATGATTGCCCGGCGCGGCGTCAACACACTTGTGCTCGTGCATCGCCGGGAGCTGCTCGACCAGTGGCGCGAGCGGCTGCAGTCGTTTCTGGCGCTCGAGCCGCGCGACATTGGCACGATCGGCGGCGGCAAGTCGAAACCGACGGGCCGGATCGACATCGCGATGCTGCAGTCAGTCGCGCCGGATGGCACCCGCGGCGAGCTGTTGCGGCGTTATGGCCATGTCATTGTCGACGAATGTCACCACGTCTCCGCGGATTCCTTCGAGGCGGTGCTCAAGGCCGTCAACGCGCGCTATGTGCTCGGCCTGACGGCGACCCCGGTCCGGCGCGACAGCCAGCAACCGGTGATGTTCATGCTATGTGGACCGATCCGGCACGCAGCGAAACCGCCCGACAGCGCGCCGCACCTGCTTGAGGTCCTGCCGCAACGGCTCAACGCCGAAGTCGATGTGCCGGACGACGCGCCGATCCAGGAAGTGTTCGCGCGTCTGGCGCAGGACGTGCCGCGCATGCACATGATCGCGGCGGGAATCTGCGAGCAGTACCGACAGGGACGCAATGTGCTGGTGCTCACCGAGCGGACAGACCATCTTGAGGGCCTGCAACAGGCGCTGGAGGACAGGGTAAAGCAGCTGTTCGTGCTGCACGGGCGCCTCGCGCGAAAGGCGCGTACTGCGCAACTGGCTGCCTTGAATGCCCTTGCCGATGACGCGCCCCGCGTTGTGCTGGCGACCGGCCGGCTGGTGGGCGAGGGTTTCGACCATCCAGCGCTGGACACGCTGGTGCTGGCCATGCCGATCTCGTGGAAAGGCACCCTGCAGCAGTATGCCGGGCGGCTGCACCGCGAGCACGCGGCCAAAACCAGCGTGCGGGTGCTCGATTACGTCGATGGCGGCCATCCGGCGCTGCTGCGTATGTGGGAACGGCGTCAGCGCGGCTACCGGGCAATGGGATACCACGTGTGCACACCTGGCGAAGAACTCCAGCTGGCGCTCACCTGAATGCACCCATTGCATGAGACTCTTGAAAGCGCGCGTCGTCATCGGGATGGCTTACATCAGCCGAAGCACGATTCTATGGAGAAGGGCTTGCAGGTCGCGTCGCGTGTCAACGACGAGGTGAATGAAAACAGTGTCGTCCCGAACCTGATAGATGATCCGGTTCTTGCCGGAAAGGGCCTGTCGAAAATTGTCGTCGACGAAGCCTTCCAGCTCGGCAGGCACATGGCCGCTCCCGGGAAACTGGCGAATCTGCGCAATGGTTTCCTGAATCTGCGCGGACGTCTGACGCCATGTCTCCCACCCGAATGCGCGGACAACGTAACTTCTCAATTCGTCGATGCCGATGCGGGCGGTCGGCAGGATGCGGTACTTCAACAGCGGGGCTTGCATTAGCGGAGCTTTTGGTGGCGGTCGAGTTCGTTGAGTTCCGCAAAGAATTCGTCGCCGTCGGCGTGTTCTGCACGCTCGATCTGTTTCTGGCCGATGGCCAGGATTTTCAGGAGCGCGAGCGTCTGTTGGGTGGCTTCATAGGTCCGCACATCCTGAACAACGAGTTTCGCTTCGCCGTTCTGCGTGATGATGAGCGGCTCCCCGGAGTCGGTCAGGTCTTTGACGATTTGTGCCGCTTCGCTTTTGAGGTAGCTGATCGGCTTCACGTGATCGGTGATGTGCATCAGGTGCTCCATGGCAAATCAACAAGACCAAATATAGACCATTATCGGTCCAGCGGCAACGGGACATCCGCCGATGTGCGACCGGTATTTGACATAATATAATTTATCAACAAAAAATAGTGTAGTGGCTACACGGTAATGTCCGCTTTTAGCTGCATAGAAATGTCCGCTTTTGATGCCCTCGTATGCTAGCCAGCCGCCGTATTT
>NZ_CYGX02000214.1 GCF_900019265.1 Paraburkholderia ribeironis | reverse complement strand
AGTTCGGCGCGTCGTTTCCGGCACACCCGGAGTGGCTGATCAATACGTCGCAAGCCAAGGCGCTGCTAGCCCAAGGGGACGGCGTGCTGGTCAGCGTGCGCACCTGGGGCGAGTTCATCGGACAGACTTCCGGTTACAGCTATATCGCCGCCCGTGGCGAGATCGCGGGCACGCGCTGGGGGCGGGACGGCGCCGACCGTGACGTCAACAGTCTGAGCGAGTTTCATCATCCGGACGGCACGATGCAGGCGGCTGGCCACATCGACGGACTGTGGCGCCGCGCCGGCGTGGTCCCGGAACTGCAGGTGGCGTTCTACTGTGGCACAGGCTGGCGTGCCTCGCTCGCATTCTTCTATGCCTGGCTGCTGGGTTGGCCACGCATCAGCGTCTATGATGGCGGTTGGTGTGAATGGAGCCGCGATCCCGAGAATCCGGTCATGTGCCAAAGCGGCTTATTTCGCTAATCACCGCCTGTAGCCGTTGCGCAACGAACGGCCGTTCATACAGAGCAACGGTATACAACACAG
>NZ_CYGX02000056.1:9135-9262 GCF_900019265.1 Paraburkholderia ribeironis | reverse complement strand
GGAGCTGCCCGTAGTAGTGCTGAAGCCCTTGTAATGAGGGTGGAGCGAAGGGGCGGCGTTATCCTGTTGATGAAGGTCACCAACCTGCATGGTGGGGATGAGTGACATGGATCATGGCCTCCTGCTC
>NZ_CYGX02000056.1:0-9126 GCF_900019265.1 Paraburkholderia ribeironis | reverse complement strand
CTGCGCCGTTTGAGACTGCGGACGGAGCGAGACTGCCACGGGTGCGCGGTACACCCCAGGGCGGAGTGATAGCCGCAGCAACAACATAGCAAACTCGCGGGTAAGATGGGGCCTTCGCATATCGAGGGAGCGTCTGGCGCCATGGTCCAGAGAATGTCCTGCCATTGATTCGGTTCTCGTGCTTGAGGCCGTTGCTCCCGCTAACCGGGAGCCCAATCGATGACACGGGGACGACGCAAACACTGGCGAGTACGTCTCGCTTTTGAGCCGAACCGCTATTGCAGCGAACAACTGGAGAAGGCCTACGAGCAGCTCAGTCCGATCGATGCCCGAAGCACGAGGCGCTCATCGAACCCAAGGCCTGGGACGGTGATGGCCATGAAGCGAGGCAAACGATGAGCAACGTTGCCATGGTCGCGTTCTACGCGCGCGTGTCATCCGAGCAGCAAAGCAAACGCGGCACGATAGACAGCCAGATCGCCGCATTGAAAGAGCGTATTCAGGCCGACGGTGCGCAGATTGTGGAGGACATGTGCTTCGTTGATGCCGGGGTGAGCGGCGCAACGCTGGTCAGGCCGCAACTGGAGCACCTGCGCGACGTCGCCGCGCTCGGGACGATCGATCGGCTGTACATCCTCTCGCCGGACCGCCTGGCGCGTAAATATGCGCACCAGGCGCTGCTGATGGAGGAGCTCTCCTCGTGCGGCGTACAGGTGGTGTTTCTCAATCATGCAATTGGCACAACGCCCGAGGAGTCGCTGCTGCTGCAGATGCAGGGCATGATTGCGGAATACGAACGCGCAAAGATCGCCGAGCGTAACCGCCGCGGCAAGCTTCACGGTGCGAAACGCGGTAACGTCAATGTGCTGTCAGGGGCGCCTTACGGCTACCGCTATATCCGCAGACAGCTTGACGGGACGCCAGCCCGGTACGTCATCGAACTGCCGCAGGCGGCCACGGTAAAGACGATCTTCGAGTGGGTTGGGCTGGAGCGCCTGAGCCTCGGAGACGTGATACGCAGGCTTGGCGAAACGGGCACCGTGACAGCATCGGGCAAGCCGTACTGGGACCGCAGCGTGGTGTGGGGCATCTTACGCAATCCGGCTTACATGGGGCGGGCCGCGTTCGGCAAAACGCAGGTGTGCGATCATCAAGTGCGCGTGCGTGTCCAGCGCCACAGCGCCGACGTGCCCAGGAAACCGTATTCAGCAAAACGCGCGGACCGGCAGCAGTGGATCGAAATTCCTGTGCCGGCGATCATCAGCGAAGCACTGTTCGAAATCGTTCAGGAGCAGCTTGCCGAGAACCGCAAGCTGGCACGCCAGCGCCGGGATAATGCGCCGCTGTGCCTGTTGCAGGGTCTCACTGTTTGCGGACAGTGAACCGCCCCGGGTTTCCCGGAGGCTGTTTTGCTTGAGTTATGCCACGTTGGCAGACCTAGCGAGATGCATAATAAGCGGCTTCTGCCTCGGCGGGTGGAATGTTGCCGATGGGGCCGAAGAGACGACGATTGTTGAACCAGTCCACCCATTCGAGCGGCGCCATTTCAACGGCCTGCAGATTGCGCCATGGTCCGAGGCGATGGACCACTTCTGCCTTGTACAAGCCGTTGATCGTTTCAGCCAAGGCGTTATCGTAGGAGTCGCCCACGCGGCCCACCGACGGCTCGATGCCAGCGTCGACCAACCGATCCGTATAGCGGTTCGATACGTATTGGGCCCCCTGATCCGAGTGGTGAATGACGCCCTCGGGGCGAGGCTGCACGAGTGCCATGTCGGGCGCACGCAGCATCAGCTCTTCGCCACGCTCGAATGCGAACTGCTGGCCCGCTCGCGCTTCGGATCACACGAGCAAGCCCGACGGGAGCTGTTCGCCTTCATCGAGGGCTGGTACAACCTCGGCCGCCGGCACAGCGCCATCGGCTACTACGCCCCAATCCGCTACGAAACGATGCATCAACAAAAAATGCTCGCTGCTGGCGAGTTGCCCACCGCAGGCCGGCGTCGTAGTCGTGATAGGCGACCCGCCGACCGACCGTGGACAACTCATGCAATCGCCCAACCTAGAGGAAATCAATCGAGACAAGATTCAACAGCCTAACCGTCCACCGAAACGGGTCACCCCCATGTCCACACCCACTGCCATGCAATTCATGCTGGATCTCCCTGTTTCCCTGCGAAGGCCTCAATCTTCCTTCAATTTTGGTCTGGCGCCTTTGGCCCGTGAGGATCCAATTGCTTCGTATGATCATTCACGGGCGGGGCGCGTTCATTTCATTCAGACAGCAATCACTTCGATACGAAACGCGAAAACCCATGCCACATGTACCTACCATTTCTGGTAGTTGCCAGTGCTCAAAAATATCCGAATCATGAGCCGGTCGCTCGCTTGGCCGTATCAATGACTCAAACAACGCCCGCCGGCTCGCGGGTGACAAGGTCGAGCATTCCGGCACGGCGCGCCCGAAGGAAATAGAACGGGAGATATCGCACGGACTATCGATGCTTCGGCGTCGAATGCATTCGCATGCCGCGGGGCAGTCGGCATGAAACACGGCGCTCACTTCATGTCACGGTACGTTACGGAGAAGAGTCATGTTGGATATCGGAAGCTCGAATATCTTGAAGTACGATTTTGGCGGAAGGTCATACACGATCCAGATTTACAATGACAATCAGGACGCCAAAAAGTATTACATCGTCCCGCAGCCGCAATTCGCGGTCGCCGCGAGCGGTCTGCCGGAATTCTCGCTGCAGCAGTTCACGAACGGCAAAGTCGTTTCCGGACAGTGCAATTTCCAGACCGTCCTGCAAACGCCGCCGGGGGCCATCGAGGCCGTGCGGAACAAGTTCGGCAGCGACGTCCGGATCGGCGGCTGGGACTGGACCCTCGGTACGACCTGGTTCAACTACCAGTATCCCGACGACCAGGGCCAGGTGCACAGATATTCGGCAGTGGCCTGGCCTTCCCTGGCGCCGACGACCAGTGACATCGGGCAGGCGAGTGCCCGCGCGTCGTTCTCGATCTCCCTGCCGAGCCAGGCCGCGGTCGCTGCGTTTATCAACGCGTTCAGCAGTCCGGGGGACGGCGGCACGTACGATGTCCAGTACCAGATGCACGTGCCGGGATCGTTGCCGGGCGTGACGGTCACGGTTGGGTTCGACTCGCTCGTCGCCTATGAGTACGAGCGGACCATTCACATCGACAGGAATGTCTGGGGTTCGGAAACCAGCCGCACCGTCGAAGTCAATCAGTACCTGAGCCAGTCGCAGTCCGGCAAGATCGATTATGTCTGGGGCAAGATCGACCCGATGTCGCCGCAGGGGCAGGCGATCACGAACTGGGCGCAGCAGACGTTGCAGAATGCCGTCACCCAGTCGGTCAATTCGACCATCGCGATGATGCAGGCGAATAATCCGTCAGGAAACGACTACACGTTCAGCATGAGCCAGGTGAGTTCGTTCTCGTACACGTACTCGCAGAACTCGGTGGTCGACTGGATTGCGCAGTCGTCGACCCTGCTGCCCGCCTTCTCGAAGGACGTGTGGGACCGGCTCTACGAGGTGGTCGACTACAGCCCGCTCTCGGTCGTGTTCCAGATTACCAACGTCGACCTGATCGCCGCCCAGATCGCGTCGGTGCAGGTCCTGGTGCAGTCGCCGTCGGGCAACGACTCCGAGACCCTGACCAAGGGCACAACCAGTTGGACCTTCGAGCGCCCCGCGTTCATCAATCCGGATGGCTCGCCCGACCTGAGCTATTCGTACAAATATGTCGTCACCTACACGGACAGAACGTCGTATGTCTCGAAGACGATCCCGGGCAACGCCGCCGCCGAAGGTCAGGCGAGCGTGACGTTCACTGCGGGCGACCTCGCAGCGCTGGCTGTCACGTTCGAGACGCAGGACATCAAGTTTGGAACCACTGCGCAATCGGTACGGCATGTGCAAGTCGACTTCGTATTCGTCAACACCAACGTGGCCCCTGGCCAGGTGGCACAGGCCAAGACGCTGACCAATCTGTTCTATTCGAACGAGAAGTGGAACGTATCGTTCCTGACTGCGCTCCCCTATGCAACGAACTACACCTACTCGGTGACCTACGTCATGGGAGATGGTTCGAGCGTGGCCCTCGCGCCTAGCGAGCCGACAAACACGAACTACGTGCCGATTGGCTCCTCGCTGTACCTGCAGCAGGTCAATCTGAGTCCGTTGTGGACGACAGGCATGGAAAACGTCTATGTGTCGGCGTACTACTTCGATCCGAATAACAGCGTGTCGGTGCAGCCCTATACTTGGCAGGTCGAGAATAAAGGCGATCCGATCAGCACGTGGAAATTCTTCGCGCCGAACAACCAGAACGCCTACTACGACGTGACGGCGCAAATCGTGTACGACGACGATTTCGTCAATTACCCGACGCCGTGGTACGTGCCGCAGGGGCAACGGATCAACGTCACCGCGAAGCAGACCCCGTTCATGGTGACCATCGATCCGTCGCTGATCCAGTGGGATTTGTACAGCATGGTCACGATCGAGGCCTACCTGCTGTCGGAGGACGGGAAACCGATCCAGCAACACCCGTTCAAAGTCCTCGATAAGACGGGCAGTCAGTACTACACGTTCTGGCTCAAAGGATCGGAGGCCAGCCTGACCTGGTACTTCAAGGGCGCCTACTATCCGAAGGACGCATCGCCGGTCGTCATCCAGCAGACGACGATGACGTCGGCGCTGCTCGTGCTGCCGAGGACGTGGACCGGCAGGCAGGTGCTGGCGAACGAACGGCCCTACCTCGTTCCGGAAGAGCATGCGCACGCACTCGAGGTGGCCCACCACCGTCTGATCACGGGCGTCAACCTGGCCGACGAGGAAGAAGTCGCGAGCGCGAAATAACGTGCGCCACCGCCCGGCTCGCCCCGGGCGGACCGCAATGCCGCTGGGGAAACGACACCGTCGCCCCCGCCTTCCTGCACGCACCCACCGGTTCGGAGCCTCCATGGCGAACATCCTCTATCACATCGTCGGTCACGGGCTGGACGGGGATAACCCGCCGCTCAGCCTGATCGTGCTGAACCTCGTTTACCTCGACACGGATCACAATTACAGCGCGACCCACTGGTGCGCACTCACCGCTGCGCATCCGGAGGACACGTGGCAGTTCGACCCCGGCCCCGCCACCGCCGGCGGCGTCCTGTATGACGGCCTGCAGTTCGGCCCCACCGGCGAAGCCACGCCGATTCCGCTCACGGTGGCCGACGGCACGACGATCGAGGTCGGCGCCGGCATTCCCGCCACCACCGCCGTCGCCGTCACACCGCTGCTGATCGACTGGAGCCGCGTCACGCGCGTCGACGCGGCGCTCGCCGGCCATCCGCTGACCTTTACCGCTGCGAGCGCCACCGCCCGCTGGCTGTCGCTGCCGGCCGCGGGCTACACGTGGACGGCGACCTATACGCTGAACGACGGCTCGAAGTGGGCGCAATCGGGAGCCGGTTCGACGCCGCTGCTGGTGCTGCCGGCGCTGCCGCCCGTCACGACGGTCACCTTCACGCCGGTCGCGGACTACTTCGAAACACTGCCGATCGAATCGATCGCGCTGACCGTCGGCAACCCGGGCGGAGCGCCTGGCCACAGCGTCTTCGATCCGGGACACACGCAACCGTGGTCGACCGGCATCTTCCAGACGGCGATTTCCCCGGTCGCGTGGCGGCTCGGCTACCGCTATCGCTACGTCGTCACGTTCAAGGCGAGTGCCGGACTCCAGCCGTTCGACTCGGGCGACATCGACGGGCGGGGCGCGACGTCGGTCACGCTCGACGAAGTCGGCATTCGCGAGTTCGTCCTCGCCGGCCCGATGCCCGCCCTCATCCAGAGCGTCGACGTCCGCTATGAATCCGGCGGGAAGAACGAGAAGCACGCGCTGCCGGTGCGCCTCGTCGCGGGCAGCAACTATACGGCGGGCTCGTTCTCGTACCGGCTCGAATACACGATCGCCGGCAAGACGCCGGACTCGAACGGCCACGAGTCCGGCAACGTCATCCAGCCCGGTGCGCAGCCCGCCCTCGCGTTCGTCAGCGCCGCGTCTCCGCTGCGGGAGAAATCGGTCACGCTGACCGCGCGCAAGCTCGGTGCAGGGGATCAGGTGCAGCTTGTGCTCGGCACGAGCGAATCGGGCAACCTGGGTATCCCGTCGTCGACATGGGCGATCCAGGGCATCGGTCCGGCGAATGTCACGCTCGACCGCGCCCATCCGTCCGTCACGTACAGGTACGTGGTGGTCGATCCGGATTCCGCGGCGACCGTCTTCACGGGCACGCTGCAGGTCCACGACGAGCTGACGCCGTTCGACGTCCCGACGGCCGGCACAAGCGTGGAAGTTACGCCTCATACGCTGCCCGCGTCGGTCACGCTCGATCCGTCGCTGATCGACTGGAACGTGAACGATCACCTGAAGGTGACGGTAACGTTCAAGAGTGCGCCGAACGACGGGCAGGACTTCCCGTTCACGCGCGAAAGCGGCTACGGGTATGCAAGCGGCACGTCCGTCGACGGCGTGACGCTGATCTACGGCTACGTTGCCCGCTATTACCTGGCGGACGGGACGATGCGCATCGAGTCCGCAGACAATCAGACGAGCATGCTGCTGATTTTGCCCCCGCGCGGCACCGGGCAGGGGTAGCGCGATGGCCTGGCACCCGGCACTCGAACGCGCGCTGCACATCGCCCGGCACTTTCACGGCAACGACGCGGAGCAGGCGCGCACACGGCTGCTCCGCCTGCTCGACGATCGCGTCCGTGCAGCCGACGGCTTCACGGGCAGCCTGCTGACCATGAGCGGCTTCCCGGTCGAGATCGCGTTCTCCACCGCCGACGATGCGTTGCGGTATACGATCGACCCGGCGCGGCCCGGCAGCGATCCGCGCGGCGGGGTCGATGCCGCGCTCGGGCAACTCGCCGCGCTCGGCGCCGCGCCGGCGCCCGCGGCTACTGTCGACGCGGTTCGCCGGCTCCAGGCCGGTCATCCGCTGCGCTTCGGCGCGTATGTCGGTGGACGGCATCGCGCGGGGCAGTGTCGCGCCAAGCTTTACTTCGAGGTGCCGAAGGACGCGGCGGCCGATGGCGACGCCTTTGCCGCCGACGTGATCGGCAGGCCCAAGTCGCTCCCGGACAAGCGCCAGCACATCGAGCTGATCGGCGTGGATCCCGACTCGCAACGCACGGAGTTCTACTCGCGAATCGAAGGCATGATCGCGCCAGACCTGGTTGCGCTGCTCGCTCGGGTGAATCTCGCGCCGCGCTATCGCGAACTCGTCGAACTGTTGGGCGAATGCTGCTTCGTGCCGATCTGGCGCGAGCTTCCGGGCGATCTGTACGGTTTCAGCTATTCGGTCTCCGCCTGTGGCGAGCCGACCGCCTTCACGCTTTACACGCACGCGCGCGCGCTGTTCGGTGGCGATGGACGGACCCGGGCGCGTATCCTGGAGCTTGGCCGGCGCCACGGATGGGACCTGCGCTTCTACGCGCAATTGACTGAGCCGCTAGCCATGCTCGACGACCCGACGACCCATCACACGATGTTTGGCGTCACCGTGCACGGCGACGCCGAGCTCGGCGCCACGTTTGGCGTCGCGCCGCCGCTGGAGTCGGCATGAGCGTCACCGATCCGACCGCCACCGGAGCTGCGCCGGATGCGCTGCTAGCCGCGCAATCGCCCAACGGCGCGTTTGGGTCCGTCGTCGATCTGCCGACAGGCCCGGTCGCGGACGAGAACGGTTTCGTGACCGCGCTCGTCCTGCATGAACTCTCAGCATGGCCCCCCACACCGGCGCTGGCTGTGGCACGAACGCGCGCGCTCGACTTCCTGGCGGGCTGCGAGCGGCCGGACCGGCGCGGCGTGTTCTCGTTCTACCCGCCCGAGCGCCAGCCGGCGTGGATGCCCATTGCGCTGCTACCGGACGCCGACGACACCGCGCTCTTCACGCTCGCGTTGGTCGACGGCGGCCGCTGGCCTGCGCAGCGGCTGACGCACGCCGCGCGCCAGGAGCTCGAGCCGTTTCGCCTGAGGTGGGTCGCAGCCGACGCAAAGCCGTGGCATCGCGAAGGCGTTTATCTGACCTGGCTGGATGAACTGGTCTATCCGAACGTCGTCGATCTTTGCGTGAACATCAACATTGCCGTGTTGCTCAAGCGCGCGGGGCCGGAGCATGCCTCCGGACTGGCCGCGATCGTCGACATGGTGGACGCCGGACTCGCGTGGGCGGGCGCATCACCGCAGCGTGCGTTCCTGCTGACGCCTTACTATCCGCATCCGGCCGAACTCGGTCATGCGATCGATCGTGCGATTCGCCTGGGCGTGACTGAATTGCTGCCGTGCCGGGACAAACTGCGAGACCTCGGCTGGTCGTACGCGGCCGATCCTGCCGGCTGGCCACTCGATACCGCGGTCTGCGGTTCGGACGATGGGCGAATCGTCTGGCGTGCGCCAGTGCTCCAGCAAGCGCGGCAACTCCGCCGCCGCCCGTCGACGCCGGCTTCGCCTGCTGTGTTGGAATGTCTCCGACCGCCCGATGCGCGTCGATGATGGGGAAGGGGAGTCTTCCGTATTCCAGCTTCGAATGGCGGTGCATCAGCGAGCCACCGGAGGACTTCTGGGCGGAATCTGAAAACCGGGTGCACCAGTCATGCCTCGAGGGTCGGTTGCCATTCCTCCCAAACGTAGTCGTCCATGCCAAACTCTTCGTCGACCGTTTCGGAACCGTGCTCGCACAGGAAAGCGTAGACCAGGGCGTGACCGTCCCAGTAGGCCGCGAGACAGTCAGAAAGGGCGCTGTCAACTTGAGATCGCTGCCAGCTAGAATGTCGGGATGAAGAAGAGCAAATCACAGTACCACGGTTTTCGTTTCCCGGCGGCGGTCATCAGTTGCGCGGTTCGGTGGTATTTTCGCTTCAATCTGAGTGTGCGCGACATCGAGGAACTGTTGCTCGAACGTGGTGTGAGCGTGACCTACGAGACGATCGGCCAGTGGTGCGACCGGTTCGGCGCGCAGTTCGCACGTCGTGCCAAAGCGGAGCGCAACAAGGCGCGCTCGACGTGGCACCTCGACGAAAGTGCGTCACGAACACAGGC
>NZ_CYGX02000060.1 GCF_900019265.1 Paraburkholderia ribeironis | reverse complement strand
GCCGGCGCGCTCGACGCGCCGCGCGCTTGTGCCGATTCGGCCGACGACGCCCGCATGGCGGCCGGCAGCCGACCCGAACCGGGCGGCGGCGAGCCTCGCGGCGCGTCGAGCGCGCCGGCCAGTGCCACGGTCACGCCGCTGCGGATGTCCGCCAGCGGCCGGCCGCTCAATATTCCCGGCGGTAGCGCCGCCGGTCCTGCGAGGGAGACGCCGGATGGACTGTAACGAAGCACGGCCGCTCCTCGATGCGAACGCCGATCAGGAATTGTCCGCGCCGCAAGCACAGCGCGTCGAGCAGCATATCGGGAGCTGCGACGCCTGCCGGCGCGAAAGCGACAGCCTGCGGGTGCTGAGCGGCGCGCTGCGGGAGGCGCCTTATCATCGCGCGCCGCAGTCGCTGCGGGCGAGGATCGTTGAAGGGTTGCCGGCCGTCGAGGGGACGCTTGTCGGGGCGGCTTCGTTTGCGGCTGCGGGAACCGCCGGGACTGCCGGGGCTGCCGGAACGGCTGGGACTGGCGCGTCGCCTGAAGCGGCACAAACGCCCGACGCCGCGGCAAAGACGCGTGAGCGTCAGCGACGCCGGTTCACATGGCGCGCGTGGCTGGCCGGCTGGCGTGGCCCGCAAGGCGGCTTCGGCCAGCCGGTGGTGGTCGGCGGCGGGGCGAGCCGCGCGCTCGCGCCTGGCTGGATGGCCGCGCTGGCGGTCGCGTTGTGCGCGGCGGTGGCGGTCGTCGCGCTGAATCTGCGCCGCCCGGCCGAGTTCATGCCGTTCGCCGACGAACTGGTTGCGAGTCACGTACGTGCGCAGATGTCGGGGCGCGACATCGACGTGATTTCGACGGACCGGCATACGGTCAAACCATGGTTCAACGGTCGGCTCGACTATTCGCCGCCTGTGGAGGACCTGGCGGCGAGCGGCTTTGCGCTGCAGGGCGGGCGCCTCGATTACGTCGGGCATCAACGGGTGGCCGTGCTGGTGTATCGCCACGACAAACACGTGATCGACGTGTACGTGTTTCCGCAGAGCCGGTCAGGCGGCGCTGGCATGGACGGCGCGGCGCCGGCGGCGCTTGGGCATGACGGCTATTCGATTGCGCACTGGGATGCGGAAGGCATGACCTGGTGGGCGGTCAGCGACGCCGCGCCCGATGCGCTGAGCGGTCTGCAAGCGGCGCTGAAAGCGCGTCTGCAAAGCGGCAGCGAGCGCACGGAAAGCGGCTGACAGGGCGAAGGGAGTGTCGGATGGCGGCGCTGGAGCGTTGATCTCGGACCGACACAACGTGGGCGCGAATCGCGGGCAAAGCAAGGGCAAAGCGAGGGCGAATCGAGGGCGAACCCGATCCGGCAAGCATCCGGGCCGGATCGAACGCCCCCGCCCGCCTGCGCAGATTCGCCCTAAACCCTTGAAAACACACCCGATTCGTGCGTCGCACTAACGGCATATCTTGCAACCCGGCCCCTTTCGGGTTACACTCTTCGGCTTCTCACTTGCCGCACCGGTTCCGACGCCCGGGTGGCTTTAATCCACAAGGAGTGTGTATGCGTCATTATGAAATCGTCTTTATCGTGCATCCCGATCAGAGCGAGCAGGTGCCCGCCATGATCGAGCGTTACAAGAGCACGATCACGTCGCACGGTGGCCAGGTCCACCGTATCGAAGACTGGGGCCGTCGCCAACTGGCCTACATGATCGAGAAACTCGCGAAGGCTCACTACGTCTGCATGAACATCGAATGCGACCAGACCACGCTCGACGAGCTGGAACACGCATTCAAGTTCAACGACGCCGTTCTGCGTCACCTGATCGTCAAGATGAAGAAGGCCGAAACCGGCCCGTCGCCGATGATGAAGGAAGTGCAGCGCGAAGAAGCCAAGAAGTCGGCTGCTACGCAACCGTCCGAAGCGCAGGCTTAAGACACACTATTTAAGCTACCAGAACAGAGCGTCGCTTTCGCCAAAGGGTACATGAACCGGCTGCAACTCACGGCCAGCGTCGTCGAACGCGAACCGGTGCGCTATACCCCCGCCGGCGTTCCGATTGCAGGCTGCACGTTGCATCACCGCACGGAAGTCGTTGAAGCCGGCATCGCCCGGCAAGTCGAACTGACCATGCAGGCGGTAGCCGCAGGCGAGGCGAGCGGTAAGCTGGAAAGCTGTCAGATGGGCGTGGAAACGCTCTTCACCGGCTTCCTGGCGAAAAAGCACCGCAACGCGCGAACTCTGGTATTTCACATCACAGCATTGCAGGACATTGGAAAGGACTGAACATGCCCCGCCCGACTGGTAAGAAATTCGACAAGCGTCGTCAGCAACAAAATCCGCTCTTCAAGCGCAAGAAGTTCTGCCGTTTCACGGCCGCCAGCGTCGAGTACATCGACTACAAGGACATCGAAACGCTGAAGGACTTCATCGGCGAAAACGGCAAGATCACGCCGGCGCGTCTCACGGGTACGAAGGCGCATTATCAACGCCAGCTGGACACGGCAATCAAGCGCGCACGTTTTCTCGCGCTGATGCCGTACACCGACCAGCACAAGGCCTAACCCGACGACGCGATAAGGAGCATCCGAATGCAAATCATTCTTCTGGAAAAAGTCGTCAATCTGGGCAACCTGGGCGATATCGTGAAGGTCAAGGACGGTTACGCACGTAACTTCCTGATCCCGAACAAGCAGGCTCGCCGTGCAACGAAGGAAGCCCTGGCTGAATTCGAAGTGCGCCGCGCTGAACTCGAAAAGATCGCCGCTGAAAAGCTGGCTGCCGCTCAGGCACAAGGCGAAAAACTGGCCGGCTCGACGGTTCAGATCAGTCAGAAGGCTGGCGTCGACGGCCGTCTGTTCGGCTCGGTGACGAACGCCGACATCGCTGAAGCACTGGCCAAGCAAGGCGTCGCAGTGGAAAAGGCGCAAGTGCGCCTGCCGGAAGGCCCGCTGAAGATGGTTGGCGACCACGCAGTCCAGATCTCGCTGCACACCGACGTCCTCGTCGATGTGACGGTGGCCGTGATCGGCGAACACGCGTAAGCAGTCAGTCGCATTTGCCAGGATGTTGCTGGCGAAGAGCAGGGGCCGGGTAACCGGCCCCTGCTTTTTTTGTGGCCGTTTTTAGCTTTCGGACTCGCCGCAGCCGCCTGATTACCCGATAATCCCACTCCATGAACGCACCGTCGAAAGATCCCCAACTCGAGTCGCTGAAAGTCCCGCCGCATTCGATCGAGGCCGAGCAATCGGTGCTGGGCGGACTGCTGCTCGACAACGCGGCATGGGACCGCATCGCCGACTTCCTGTCGCAGAGCGATTTTTACCGCTACGACCACCGCATCATCTTCGAACACATTGGCAAGCTGATCGCGGCCACCCGACCGGCCGACGTGATCACCGTGTACGAGGCGCTCGGCACGTCGGGCAAGGCCGACGAGGTCGGCGGGCTGGCCTATCTGAACGCGCTGGCGCAGAACACGCCGAGCGCGGCCAATATCCGCCGCTATGCGGAAATCGTGCGCGACCGCGCGGTCCTGCGCCGGCTGGTGTCGGTGGCCGACGAAATCTCGGCCGACGCGTTCAATCCACAGGGCAAGGAAGTCCGGCAGTTGCTGGACGAAGCCGAATCGAAGGTGTTTTCGATCGCCGAAGACGGTGCGCGCGGCACCCAGGGCTTCCTCGAAATCGGGCCGTTGCTCACCGAAGTGGTCGAGCGGATCGACACGCTGTATCACACCGCCAATCCGAGCGACGTGACCGGCACGCCGACCGGCTTCATCGATCTGGATCGCATGACGTCCGGCATGCACGGCGGTGAGCTGATCATCGTCGCGGGCCGTCCATCGATGGGTAAAACAGCGTTTTCAATGAACATCGGCGAATACGTGGCGGTCGAGTATGGCCTGCCGGTCGCGGTGTTCTCGATGGAAATGCCGGGCTCGCAGCTCACCATGCGGATGCTTGGCTCGGTCGGCCGGCTCGACCAGCACCGTATGCGAACCGGGCGTCTGACCGACGAGGATTGGCCGAAGCTCACACACGCGGTGCAGAAAATGAGCGAGGCGCAGATCTTCATCGACGAGACCGGCGGTCTGAATCCGATGGAATTGCGCTCGCGCGCGCGTCGGCTGTCGCGCCAGTGCGGCAAGCTCGGCCTCATCATCATCGACTACCTGCAGCTGATGAGCGGGTCCTCAACCGGTGAAAACCGCGCGACCGAAATCTCGGAAATCTCGCGATCGCTCAAAGGCCTCGCGAAGGAACTCGACGTACCCGTGATCGCATTGTCGCAGCTGAACCGGGGGCTCGAGCAGCGGCCGAACAAGCGGCCGATCATGTCGGATCTGCGCGAATCCGGCGCTATCGAGCAGGACGCCGACGTGATCCTGTTCATCTACCGCGACGAAGTGTACAACCCGGACAGCCCGGACAAGGGCACCGCCGAGATCATCATCGGCAAACAGCGGAATGGTCCGATCGGACCCGTTCGGCTAACGTTCCATGGTCAATTCACGAAGTTCGACAATTTTGCCGGCGCGCAGAATTTCTACAGCGAGTAAAGGCGTCATGCGGACGCCAAGCGGGCGCCGAGCGCGGCGCCTGTTGTAACGACGCCCTGAAAAGTGCGACATCGGTCCCGCAACGGTACAATGTGGCCGTTTTATGTCAGTCATTACATGACCAATTTTCGGGATCCCAATGTTCGGTCGTTTTATGCCCACCGAGGGCAAGTTCTTTGAAATCTTCAATGCGCATGCAACGTGCATCATCTCGGCGAGCCGCGAACTCGAGCTGCTGATCGACAATTTGCAGGACGCAGAAACCCACAAGCAAAACGTGCAAAAAGCCGAAAAGGCCGCCGACAAGCTCACGCACGAAACCATCGACCTGCTGCACAAGACCTTCATCACGCCGCTCGATCGCGACGAGATCCACAAGCTGATCACCACGATGGACGACATCCTCGATCTGATGGAGGACGTCGCCACCGCGATCTCGCTGTACGACGTGCAGGCGGTCACTTCCGAAGCGAGCCAGCTGGCGCATATCTGCACGGCGACCTGCGAGCGCGTGCAATTCGCCGTCAACCTGCTGTCGGACATGAAGCAGGCGAGCCAGATCCTGAAGGCCTGCGAGGAAATCGACCGGCTGGAATCGGAAGCCGACCGCGTGCTGCGTGCGGCGATGTCGAAACTGTTCCGCGAAGAAGACAACGTCAAAACGTTGATCAAGCTGAAAGCAATTTACGAGTTGCTCGAAACGATCACGGACAAGTGTGAAGATGTAGCGAACATCATCGAAGGCATCGTGCTGGAAAACGCATAATGCAATCGATAGAACTCGCTCTCTGGGTCGTCGCCGGCCTGGTCGTCGTCGCGCTCGTCTTCGACTTCATGAACGGCTTTCACGACGCGGCGAACTCGATCGCCACGGTTGTGTCCACCGGTGTGCTGAAACCGCAACAGGCGGTGGCCTTCGCGGCGGCGTTCAACGTCATCGCGTATTTCGTGTTTCACCTGAAAGTGGCCGCGACGGTCGGCAAAGGCACGATCGACCCGACTATCGTCGACCATTACGTGATTTTCGGCGCGCTGGTCGGCGCGATCGCCTGGAACATCATCACCTGGCACTACGGCATTCCGTCCAGTTCGTCGCACGCGTTGATCGGCGGGCTGGTGGGCGCGGCGCTCGCCAAGTCGGGTTGGAGTTCGCTGAATATGGACGGCCTGGTGAAGACGGTGGCGTTCATCTTCGTTTCGCCGCTGCTCGGCTTCGTGCTCGGGTCGTTTTTCATGCTGGCGGTGTCGTGGCTCTACTTCCGCACGCCGCCCAGCAAGGTCGACCGGCGCTTCCGGCGTCTGCAACTATTGTCCGCGGGCCTGTATAGCCTCGGCCACGGTGGCAACGACGCGCAGAAAACCATCGGCATCATCTGGATGTTGCTGATCGCGACTGGTTTTGCATCGTCGGCGGCGGCCGCGCCGCCGCTGTGGGTGATCGGCGGCTGCTATCTGTCGATGGGTCTGGGCACGCTGTTCGGCGGCTGGCGGATCGTTCGCACGATGGGCCAGAAGATCACCAAGCTCAAGCCGGTCGGCGGCTTTTGTGCGGAGGCGGGCGGGGCGATTACGCTGTTTAGCGCATCGTGGCTCGGCATTCCAGTCTCCACCACGCATACGATTACCGGCGCGATCGTCGGGGTCGGCGCGACGCAGAAGCTCAGCGCGGTGCGCTGGGGCGTGGCCGGCAATATCGTGTGGGCGTGGGTTCTGACGATTCCAGCTTCCGCGGTGCTCTCCGCGGGTGGCTGGTGGTTCGGCCACCGCTTCCTGTAAGCGCGACGGGCGCAGCCCGGCGTGTCGATGGCACTGGCGCAGACGTCGGTTTCTGACGTGCAGATTTCAATGCAGCAAGCCCTGACACGTCGCCCAT
Organism: Paraburkholderia ribeironis; assembly: GCF_900019265.1. Lineage (GTDB taxonomy): Bacteria > Pseudomonadota > Gammaproteobacteria > Burkholderiales > Burkholderiaceae > Paraburkholderia > Paraburkholderia ribeironis. Next base: position 113,576 of record NZ_CYGX02000060.1, on the reverse strand, counting down.
AGCACACCGGCTCGACAGCACACCGGCCGACAGCACACCGGCTCGACAGCACACCGGCTCGACAGCACACCGGCTCGACAGCACACCGGCTCGACAGCGCGCCGCTCAGATCAGCGGCGCGCTCGCGCCATCCATCGGGACAATCGCGCCCGTCACATAGCTCGCGCGGCGACTCGCCAGAAACAGCGCGACGTCGGCAATTTCCTCCGGTTTTGCATAGCGTCCGAGCGGCGTTTTCGCCTGCCCGCGCGCCAGCGCCTCCGCGCTTTCGATACCTTGCAGCGTCGCTTCGAGCCTGACCGCTTCCTCGACGCGCTCGGTGAGCGTCGGGCCCGGGTTGATTGCGTTGATGCGGATGCCGTAGCGGGCGTAGTAGTGGGCGAGACCCACGGTGGCGAGCATCAGTGCGGCATTCGCGGCGCCGCCGGCGATATGGATATCGCTCGCGATCTTGCCGCCCATGCCGATGATATTGACGATCGTGCCGGGCTCGCCGCCGCCGCGCTTCGCGCGCTCAGCCATGCGGCGCAGAACTTCCTGCTGTGGATAAATGTAGGGGAAATACTTCGCTTCCATGGTGGCCTTGAACGCGTCGGCATCGAGCGTCTCCGGGTCATAGCGGCGCGCCGCGCCGGCGCTGTTGATCAGCACGTCGATCGGGCCCATCGCGGTGCTGACTTCCTCGACGATATCGACGGCGCTATGCGGTTCATGCAGATCGGCGCGAGTCCGGTGCACCTGCAGGCCTTCCTGTTTCAACTGCTCGTATGCGCGCGCTAGATTGGCGGGGTCGCGCGAGACGATCGCGACTTTCGCGCCTTCCTGCCCGAACGCTCGCGCGCACGCGAACCCGATCCCTTTGCTGCCGCCGGTGATCAACACCACCTTGTCTTTCAGCCCGAGATCCATCGCCAACTCCCGCCGTCAAAAGAATATCGATGACGATAGCAGATCATCGGCCTTGCTGTGCCGGGCAACCGGCTTTGGTGCGGCGCCGGAAGTCAGGGCACTGTGCCGGCGCGCATGCCCGCTCCGTTTGCCCGGCGCGTCAGCGCAGGATGCGGCCGGCTTGCGTGAGCCGTTACCGCTCGCCAAGTCAGAAGTTGCCGTTCGCGAAGCGGGCGATGGGGTCGTCGTTGGTTTGAGTGGGGGCGGGCATGCCACGCGATGCGCTCGAGGCTCGCATTATCCGCACGCCGCCGTTTGTGTCGGCTTGCTGGCCCTGCCGGGCCTGACGCGCGGCCACCGAAGCGGATGGCGGCGGCTCGAACGCATCGGCAGCCGCGTCGATCGCGTCGGGGGTGCCAGCGGCCGCGGTCTGCCTGCCGATGCGCGTGACCGTGGCGGGTTGCGCTGGTGAACCGACGCCGGCGTCATACGCGTTGGCTTGAGCGGCCGGAACTGGCGTCGGTGCTGTTGCCCCTGCGGCGCGGGCCTGCATCTGCGCCGCGCTTATGCCCGGCGGCGGCGGTTCGAAGGGGTCAGCTTGCGCCATCGGCGCGCTAGCCCTGCTGACGGTCGTCGACGCGACTGACTGAGCCGCCGTCGCCGACGGCGCACGAGGTGCCGCCGCAACGCGGTTCGGCTGTTGCGCTTGCGGTTGTGGCTGCGCTTGCGGCTCCGGTTGCGACTGTGACTGCCACTGTGATTGCCACTGCGATTGCGACGACCCGGCCGCATAAGCCGGTGACCGTAGCGCGACGCTCGCCGCGGAAGTCGCCGCACTCGGTCCAACCGTCGCCGTCTCCCCCGTATAGGTTGGCGCTGTCTGCGCCACCGGTACGCCATGTTCCGGCTGTGGCGCCGCCGCCTGATAGCTCGGCGTATCGAACGGCGCCGGTGTCGCGGCCGGTCCGGCCACCCGGCGAATCCCGTCGAAACGCCTCGCCCAGTAAGGATTGGTCAGATAGTCGAGCCGCACGGTCCCGCCAGTCGACGGCGCGTTGACGAAGCGCAGCTTGCCGACGTAAATGCCGACATGCGAATGCGCGCGTCCTGTCGTGTTGAAAAAGATCAGATCGCCCGGTGCGATTTCGTCCGGTTCGATCGACTGGCCATGCCCGCTCATGTCGGCGGTAGTGCGCGGTAGATCAACCGATGCGGCGCGCAGCACGACATAGCGAACCAGACCGCTGCAATCAAACCCGCTATCTGGCGTATTGCCGCCCCAACGGTATGGGACGCCGACCAGACTCATTGCCTGAATCGAGATTTCCTCGCGGCCGATGCTGTGATCGACAAAATGGGGCAAGCCGGGCGGCGGCGCATGATACCCGCCGTTCGCCGCCACGACCGAGCTGCTCGACCCGCGCGACGTCTTTTGCGGCGCGCCAGCGCAGGCGGCGAGCAGCAGAACGGTCAGCAGCGGGAATGCGAGTCGGCGCATGAGGACGAGGCGAGCGTCAAGCGCTCATTGACTGACAGATGATGTCGGGATGGTAGCCCGCAGAATATGGCTCAGGCAAGAATTGTTGATAAATTACTTGAAGTTCGTGCACTAAGTGTTGCCCGCTGGAAACGTCGGGCGAATAAAAAAGCCGCGCCCGGAACTTTCCGGGCGCGGCTTTTTGAAGATGAAGCTGACTGGTTGAGACCTAGAGAATTTCCGACGCGTAGTCAGCGAGGCGCGAACGCTCGCCCCGCGCCAGCGTCACGTGTCCGCTGTGCGCCCAGCCCTTGAAGCGGTCGACCACGTAGGTCAGCCCGGAACTGCCTTCAGTCAGGTAAGGCGTGTCGATCTGCGCGATATTGCCCAGGCAAATGATCTTCGTGCCGGGACCCGCACGCGTGACCAGCGTCTTCATCTGCTTCGGCGTCAGGTTCTGCGCTTCGTCGATGATCAGATACTTGTCCACGAATGTGCGGCCGCGCATGAAGTTCATGCTCTTGATCTTCAGGCGCGAGCGGATCAGCTCCTGGGTTGCGGCGCGGCCCCATTCGCCGGCGGCGTCGTCGGTTTTCTGCAGGACTTCGAGGTTGTCGTCGAATGCACCCATCCACGGCTGCATTTTTTCCTCTTCCGTACCCGGCAGGAAGCCGATGTCTTCACCGACCGGCACCGTCGCACGCGTCACGATGATCTCGTTGTAGCGCTTGTCGTCGAGTACCTGCGCGAGACCGGCGGCGAGCGCGACCAGCGTCTTGCCGGTGCCGGCCTGGCCAAGCAAGGTGACGAAGTCGATTTCCGGATTCATCAGCAGGTTCAGCGCGAAGTTCTGCTCGCGATTGCGCGCCGTGATACCCCACACGTTGTTCTTGTGGTGGCCGTAGTCGCGCAGCGTTTGCAGCAGCGCCGTCTTGCCGTTCAGCTCGCGCACCAGCGCATGAAACGCCGGCTCGCCGTTCTGCGGCTCCAGATAGACGAATTCGTTGACCAGCATCGATGCGCAAAGCGGACCCGTCACGCGGTAATACGTGGTGCCGGTTTTGGTGTCCTGCCAGCTTTCCATGCCCTTCGCGTGCCGGGTCCAGAAGTCCTGCGGCAGCGTGCGGATGCCCGTGTACAGCAGATCGCTGTCTTCGAGCACCTGGTCGTTGAAGTAATCTTCGGCGGGCAGGCCGAGCGCGTGCGCCTTGATGCGCATGTTGATGTCTTTCGACACCAGCACGACCTGGCGATCCGCCCGGTCGCGCTGCAGCGCGCGCACCACACCGAGGATCTGGTTGTCGGCTTTGCCTTCCGGCAGACCTTCCACGCGCTCGATCGCGGTGAGGCGGGTCTGGAAGTACAGGCGTCCGGATGCCTCGCGGCTACCCAGACGTGCGAGCGATATACCGTCGGATATGTTGCCGGCGTTCGCCACCAGCGCGTCCAGCGTGCGGCTCACCTGGCGAGCGTTACGCGCGACTTCCGACATGCCCTTCTTGTGGTTGTCGAGTTCTTCCAACGTCATCATCGGCAGATAGACGTCGTGTTCCTCGAAACGGAACAGGCAGCTCGGATCGTGCATCAGCACGTTCGTGTCGAGCACGAAGAGCTTCTGCACTTCGATCGGTTCGGCGGCGGCGCCGCGCTTCTTGCCGGCGCCGCGCGTGGCGGGCACGGCGGCCGCGGTGGCCGTTACGCTGGCCCGCGGTTCTTTCGCACGCAGCCCGCGTGCGATGGCCGGCGCGGGTTGATCCTCGGGTACAGCCGGTTCGGCGTGCGGACGGGCGGTCGGAACCGGCTGCAACAATGCGGCGGTCTGCTTCGTTTTGCGGCCGCGCGCTGGGGCGGGTTGCGCGGCGGATTGGACAGCAGCGGGCGATGCAGCCGGCACCGGCCGCAACGTGGTCGCGGCGTTGGCGGCGTGCGTCATCGGCGCGGCGACACTGGCGGGGCCGAAATCGGCCGACTCTGTGGATTCCCCAACGGCCGCCTGCTTTTTCGCGGCGGAACGCGCTGGCGTGGCGGCTTTGGCCTTGTATTCGTCAGGCGGCAGGAGATTGCCGAGCTTGCTCGGGGGGGTAGGCAAAGGCATGGTTTCCCTCGAATTAATCGGGTCACATATCGTGCGCCGCCTGTCGCATTCTGCCGGTGCCGTGGATGCGCACGCAGTTTGCGCCCGGAGGCGCGCATTCGGTCTAGAGATGCCGGTTCGCCTGGTCTTCGATCGGCTCCTTGACGGAAGCGCGCGGCCGAATGAACGAACGGCAGCGCGCAATTGAAAAAGCCGCCGCCCCGGCGTACGGGGCAAGCGGCTCGCCTATAGTGCTCGCGTTGCACCTGGCGACCCGCACGGGACCGATAAAACGGCCGTCGAGTCTGGCGCAGCGGGGAAACGTTCGGGGTGGACAGGCACTCATTGCAACCCAATATAACGCGCCTCAAAGCGCTTGTACAGCCTCCAGGATATCGTCGACGTGGCCGGGCACTTTCACGCCACGCCACTCCTCGCGCAACACGCCTTCGGCGTCGATGAGGAATGTGGAGCGCTCAATTCCCCGTACTTCTTTGCCATACATTTTCTTCATTTTGATGACGCTGAAGAGCGCGCACAGATTTTCTTCCGGATCGGAGATCAGCGGGAAGGGCAGTTCGAGCTTGGCCTTGAAATTGTCATGCGAGCGCAGGCTGTCGCGCGACACGCCGAGGATTTCCGCACCGGCCTTTTTGAACTTCGGATACAGATCGCGGAATTGCAGACCTTCGGTCGTGCAGCCCGGCGTGTTGTCCTTCGGATAAAAATACAGCACCACCTTCTTGCCCCGCAGCTTGGACAGCGTGATCTCGCCACCGGTAGCGGGAGCGGTGAAGTCGGGGATGGGTTGGTCGACTGCGATGGGCACGAGGTTCTCCGGTTGTTATGGTCGGCGCCGCGTGGCTGCTGCGGCGTCGGCCTGGCATCGAGGGTGGGGAACTCGACCTGTGCGCGGCTGCTGCGCGGCGGCCGGGCCGGGTCGGGCAAGGCGGGCTGCTGGTCGGTCAGTCAGGGTTGGACGATCAGTTCGCCGGAGCGCCCTGGAATTTCGCCCCACGTAACAGGGTACGATGGCAGCGTGCTGCGGTCTAGCGTGGCGTAGTAATCGCCCATCGTCGCGAACGTGTGGCCTTGCGCGCGCCAGCCTGTGAGCAGCTGCTCGAAAATCGGCGCGAGCTTTTGCCCTTCGAGTTCCGCATGCAGCGTGAATACCTGGTCGTGCGGATTGTTGTCGGTGTGCTTGAGCATCCATGCGGCGACGTTGTGCAGATCGACCCCGTCCACGCCGAGCACTTCGTCGAGCGTGGGCAGCGTGGTGGGCATCTGCACGTGCGCGAGCGTACGGCCGCCGACCACCGGCAGATACGGCGAGTGGCCCCGGCCGTCGGACGCGTAGTGCATGCCCCACGCGTCGATCTGCTCGAACGCGTGGCCGTTCATCTGCCATCCCGCCGCGCCGTGCGTAACGGGCGGCGCGCCGAACACCTCGACGAAACGGTCGTGGCTCTTCTGCATCTGCGCCGCGGTCCACGCGCGATCTTTCGAGCGCACGTTGTCCTGCCAGTACACGTGGTCCCACGTATGAATGCCGCACTCGAAGCCGGCCTCGTGGATCGCGCGCATCTCGGCCGTTGCCTTCACGCCGATGTCCGGGCCGGGCAGCAGCACGCCATACATCAGTTGCCGGATGCCGTAGTGTTCGACCACCGAGGTGCGCGACACCTTCTTCAGAAAGCCCGGCCGCAACACGCGACGCATCGCCCAACCGGTGTGGTCGGGCCCGAGGCTGAACAGGAACGTGGCGCGTGCCTTGAAGCGGTCGAAGATGCGCGCGAGATTCGGCACGCCTTCGCGAGTGCCGCGCAGCGTGTCGACGTCGATCTTCAGGACGATACGAGCCAAGGATCAGCTCTTATTGCTGTTCGACGAGCGCGCGAGCGTCGGCGACATGGCCGCGATACGCTTCGAAAATCTTGCGCAGCGCTTCGTCGAACGTCGACTTCGGCGCCCAGCCGAGTTCCTGCATCGTGTTGTCGATCTTTGGCACGCGGTTCTGCACGTCCTGATAGCCCGCGCCGTAGTACGCACCCGACGACGTTTCGACGAGCTGCACCTGCTTGGCCGTTTCCGCGTATTCCGGGAATTCGGCGGCGAGCGCGAGCATCTTGTGCGCGAGTTCACGCACCGAGAAGTTGTTGGTCGGATTGCCGATGTTGTAGATTTTGCCCGTCGCCACGCCGTTCTTGTTCTCGATGATCTTCATCAGCGCGCCGATGCCGTCGTCGATGTCCGTGAACGCGCGCTTTTGCGCGCCGCCGTCCACGAGGCTGATATTCTCGCCGCGCACGATGTGGCCGAGGAACTGCGTGACCACCCGCGAGCTGCCTTCCTTCGGCGTATAGATCGAATCGAGACCCGGGCCGATCCAGTTGAACGGACGGAACAGCGTGAAGTTCAGGCCTTCCATGCCGTAACCCCAGATCACGCGGTCCATCAGCTGCTTCGAGCACGCGTAGATCCAGCGCGGCTTGTTGATCGGACCGTACGACAGTTGCGATGCTTCCGGATCGAACTGCTCGTCCGTGCACATGCCGTAGACCTCGGAGGTCGACGGGAACACCAGGTGCTTGCCGTACTTGACGGCCGAACGCACGATCGGCAGGTTCGCTTCGAAGTCCAGCTCGAACACGCGCAGGGGCTGCTTCACGTAGGTGGCGGGGGTGGCGATCGCAACCAGCGGCAGGATCACATCGCACTTCTTGATGTGATATTCGACCCACTCCTTGTTGATCGTGATGTCGCCTTCGAAGAAGTGCATCCGCTCATGATTGACGAGGTCGCCCAGACGTTCGGTCTGCATGTCCATCCCGAAGACTTCCCAATCGGTTGTTTCGAGAATGCGTTTGGACAGGTGATGGCCGATGAAGCCGTTCACACCCAGAATCAGGACTTTTTTAGCGAAACCTTCGGTTTTCATGAATGTCGGGGAGTTTGAATGAGCTGGGCGAATTCGGCGGGGGTCACGACAGTCTCGCTGCCGTCGTGCTGGTGCCGCAATTCGTGGATGGCGATGCTGCGGCCGTCGCCGCAGATTGCGAAAACGGCATTATCGCTTACGTGCAGGCCCGGCGGCAAATCCGGGCGCAGCGCGCCGCGTGCCGCAAGACGTGCGCGGGCGATGATGAAACGCCGGCCGTCGAGGTCGGTGAACGCGCCGGGATAGGGCGGCGCGACCGCGCGGATCAGGTTGTAGACCTGCTGCGCCGGCCGGGTCCAGTCGATGCGACCGTCCTCCGGCTTGCGCCCGCCGTAGTAGCTGCCGTGCGCGAGGTCGTTCGGCAGATGCGGCGCTTCGCCCGCCAGCAACGCCGGCAGCACGCGCCACAGGGTCTGCTCGGCGGCTACCGTGACCTTGTCGAACACCTGCGCGGCGGTGTCGTCGGGCAGGATCGGCACCGCCGTTTGCGCGATGATCGCGCCCGCGTCAGGCTTGGCGGCCATTTCGTGCAGCGTCGCGCCGGTTTCCGTTTCGCCGTGGAGCACCGCCCAATTGGTCGGCACGCGGCCGCGGTATTTCGGCAGCAGCGAGCCGTGCATGTTGTAGGCGCCCCGTGCCGCGAGCGCGAGCAGGTCGACCGGCAACATGTGGCGGTAGTAGAACGAGAAAATGAAGTCCGGCCGCGCAACGCTGAGCGCGGCGCGCAGTGCCGGGCTTTTCGGATCGTCCGGCGTGAGCACGGGGATGCTGTGTTCGGCCGCCACCGAGGCCACGCTGCCGAACCAGATGTTCTCGCTCGGGTTGTCCTCGTGGGTGACGACCAGCGCCACGTCGACGCCACGCGCGAGCAGCACCTGCAGGCAGCGCACGCCGACGTTGTGATACGCGAATACGACGGCGCGCGGCTTCATGGCGTCGGGCCCTGGTCGGCGAGCCGCGCGCTCTGTACCGTCTGCGCCTCCTGCAGCACCGCCTCGCGCGGCGCTTCGGTCGCGGCGGCGCCGTTGCGCTGCTCGAGAATGGTCTGCACCAGATAACGCGGACGCGCACGCACCTGCTGATAAATCCGGCCGATGTATTCGCCGAGCAAGCCAAGCGCGAAGATGATCACGCCGAGCAGGAAGAAGGTGATGGCGAACAGCGTGAACACACCTTGCACTTCCGCGCCGATGATGAAGCGGCGAATCAGCAGCAGCACGAACAGTGCCGCGGAGCCGAGCGACAGGATCACGCCGATGAACGACAGCCATTGCAGCGGCACCACCGAGAAACCGGTGACGAGGTCGAAGTTCAGGCGGATCAGCGAATACAGCGAGTACTTCGATTCGCCGGCGAAACGCTCCTCGTGCGCGACTTCGATCTCGACCGGATTCTGCGCGAACGTGTAGGCGAGCGCCGGAATGAACGTGTTGATCTCGCCGCAGCGATTGATCGTGTCGATGATGTGCCGGCTGTACGCGCGCAACATGCATCCCTGGTCAGTCATCTTGATGCGGGTGATGCGCTCGCGCAGCTGGTTCATCGCGCGCGAGGCCTTGCGCCGCCACAGGCTGTCCTGGCGTTGCAGACGGATCGTGCCCACGTAGTCGAAGCCTTCGCGCATCTTCGAGACCAGCTTGCCGATTTCTTCCGGCGGATTCTGCAGGTCGGCGTCGAGCGTGATGACGATGTCGCCGCGCGATTGCTCGAAGCCGGCAAGAATCGCCATGTGCTGGCCGTAGTTGCCGTTCAGCAGGATCACGCGGGTCGTGTCGGGTCGTGCGCGGAATTGCTCGGCGAGCAGCGCGGCGGATTTGTCGCGGCTGCCATCGTTGATGAAGATCACTTCATAACCGGTGCCGAGCGCGTCGAGCGCCGGATAGAGGCGCGCGAACAGCGCGGCCAGCCCGGCTTCCTCGTTGTACACCGGGATGATGATCGACACTTCCGGTGTGACGGCGCGATATTCCGAATAACTCATTTCCGCTTATTTTCCGTATTGTTCGCAAATTTCATTGACCGCGCGGCACACGCGCTCCACGTCGCCTTCGTTCATCAGCGTGAAGAGCGGCAGCGTGACGGTGCTGGCGCCGAAGCGCTCCGCATGCGGGAACATGCCTTCCTTGAACCCGCGCGCACGGTACAGCGAGAACAGGTGGATCGCCGGGTAGTGCACGCCCGAGCCGATGCCGCGTTCCTTCAACTCGCCCATGAAGCCGGCGCGGTCGATCGACAGTTTTTCGAGCGGCAGCGTGATCTGGAACATGTGCCAGTTGCTGTTTTCGAAGTCGGCAGACGGCAGGCCGACGCCGAGCTTCACGGCCGCGCCGCCTTCGAGGCCCGCGAAGTAGGCGCGTGCGAGCTGCCTGCGCTGCGCGGTGAAGCGCGCGAGCTGCGGCAGCTGGCCGAGGCCGACGCGTGCGGCGACGTCGGTCAGGTTGAACTTGCCGCCCAGCACGTCGCAGTCCATGCCGTCGAAACCCGTGCGGGTGATGCCCTGCAGCCGGTACTTCTGGGCCAGCACGGCTTCTTCCTCGTTGTTCAGCACCAGCGCGCCGCCCTCGATCGAGGTCAGGTTCTTGTTCGCGTGAAAGCTGAACGACACGATGTCGCCGAGCTTGCCGATGCGCTCGCCGTTCCACGTCGAGCCGAATGCCTGCGCGGCGTCTTCGATCACGCGCAGCTTGTGCGCGCGGGCGATCGCGTACAGCCGGTCCATGTCGACCGGCAGGCCGGCCAGATAAACCGGAATCAACGCCTTGGTGCGCGGCGTGATGGCTTTTTCGAGCAGATCGAGGTCGATGTTGCGCGTGACCGGATCGATGTCGGCGAACACCGGCGTCGCGCCGGTTTCGAGGATCACATTGCTGGTCGAGACCCACGACGCGGGCGTCGTGATGACTTCGTCGCCCACGCCCACGCCGGCGATGCGCAAGCCGATCTCGAGCGTTGCCGTGCCGGAATTGAACGTGCGCACCGGCCGGCCGCCGCAGAACTCGGAGAGCGCCGCCTCGAATTTCTGATTTTGCGGGCCGGTGGTGATCCAGCCGGAACGCAACACATCGACGACACCCTGAATCGTTTCTTCATCGATCTCGGGTCTGACAAACGGCAAAAACGGGACTGTTGACTGGCTCATGAATGCTTCGCTCGATTGAAAGGGGCGCAACCCGAAGGGCGCGAAGTAAACCACAAAGTACGCGCAAACCCAAGCTGCGGCAAAAATGCCCAACCGCACAGCATACCGCGGTCGACCTTACCTTTTGCTTAGCACCGACCGCCCGGGGTTCGCGCCGATATCTTGTACCGGCTGCGTCACGCGGGACCGGGGCAGGCAATAAACGGTAATGAAACGTCGCCGGCGATGCGTTGCCGAGGACTGTCAAATGCAACTGCGCCAACTGCGCTAACTGCGCGCCAGCACGAACACGCCCACCAGGATGATGCCGATGCCGATCAGCCTCTGCAGCGACAGCACTTCGCCAAACAGGTACCACGCCGCGAACGCGTTGACGACGTAGCCGAGCGACAGCATCGGATACGCGATCGAGACGTCCACCCGCGATAGTCCAATAATCCAGACGGCCACGCTAATCACGTAGCACGCCAGTCCGCCGATGATGGGTGGCTGGGTAGCGAGCCTGAAGCCGATGGGCAGGATGTTCGCACGGGTGAATTCGAAGTGTCCAACGGCATTGGTGCCGGCTTTGAGCAGCAATTGGGCGCCGGCGTTCAGTGTCACGCCTGCGAGGATGCAAAAGAGGGAAATCGGGTTCATCGAACGATCAGATCCTGAGATGGGGTCATTGTTGTGATTTTTCCACGGCTGCCGGCACGTCAGCCGCTGGAAGCGGCTTCATCACCACCACCCGGCGCGGATCGCGTGCGATGACCTGCATTGGCAGGCCTTGCGTGACGAGCCGCTCGTAGGTCGGTGGCGGAATCAGCGCGAGCGCGTAGCGGTCGGCCTTCCAGCGTTCGATCCACGCGTCCATGGACGGCACCCATTTCTGCGGTTCGACGGACACGCCGAACGCCAGTTCATCGGGATGCGCGACCATGATCATCGTGTGGCCGATGTAGAACGGCAGCGTGTGGTCGAGCACGCCGACCGAGTAGAACGGCGTATCGGCGGGCAACTTCGCGAGCTGCGCCCTGATCGCCGGCGCGAGCGGCGCGCCGGAGCTGAGCCGGCCGAACACGTCGTGACCCGTGCCGGCGATCGTGCCGAGCAGCAGCCACGCCGCGCCGAAGCTGACGATCGCGGCGAGACTGCCGGCCCGGCTGCGGCGGTTCAGCCACAGCGCGAAGAGCGTCAGCACGAAGGCGACCCCGAGCGCGGCCAGCACCCAGGTGCGGTACTCGGCATACAGTTCGGCCGGATTGCGCGCGCTGCCGAAGCGCGTCATGAACAGCGCGGCGAACGCGGCGACCACGAGAAACAGCGCATAGCCCGTCAGGTGCCGGCGCAACTGGTCACGCGTGACGAGCGGCAGATACATGCCGATCAGCAGCGCGATCGGCGGGGCGATCGGCAGCGTGTAAGACAGCAGCTTCGAGTGCGACGCGCTGAAAAACAGGAAGATGAAGCCGATCCACACCAGCATCAGCGTCACGGGCGCGAAGCCGTTCGGCTGACGCGGCAGGCGCCACGCGTGGCGCACGCTTTGCAGCGTCACCGAGAGCCATGGCAGAAAGCCGACCAGCAACACCGGCACGAAGTAGTAGAAGGGGCCGGGACGGTTCTGCTCGGGCGTCAGATAGCGCTTGAACTGCTGGACGATGAAGAAGAAGTTCAGGAATTCCGGGTTGCGCTGCTGCACGAGCACGAACCACGGCGTGATGATCACGAAGAACACGATCAGCCCGCCGACCAGGTGCAGGCGCTTCCACAACGCCCAGTCGCGCACGATCAGCGTATAGAGCACCAGCACGGCGCCCGGCAGGATCACGCCGACCAGTCCCTTGGACAGTACCGCCAGCGCCATCGAGCCCCAGCACAGCCACATCCAGCCGCGCACGCGCGAGCTCGGCAGGTTGGGGCGCTGCGCGAGCAGCAGCGCGCACAGCGTCAACGCCATCCAGAACGACAGGGCCATGTCGAGCGTGTTGAAGTGGCCCATCAGGTTCCAGTACGGCGAGCACGCCAGCACGATCGCGGCGAACACGCCGGTCGCCGGGTTGAACACACGCGCGCCGGTGAAGCCGATCAGCAGCACGCCGGCGAAGCCCGTCAGCGCGGTATAGAGCCGCGCCTGCCATTCGCCGATGCCGAACCATGCGAACGTGAGCGCGTTCGCCCAGGTTTGCAGCGGCGGCTTCTCGAAATACTTGTACGCGTTGTAGCGCGGCGTGATCCAGTCGCCCGTAACGAACATCTCGCGCGCCATTTCGGCGTAGCGGCCTTCGTCGCTCGGCAGCAGGTGGCGCCAGCCGAGCGGCACGAACCAGATCACGGCGAGGGCCAGCACTAGCAGCAGGATGGTGGTGCGATTGAGCGGTAGCCTCGACGGCGTATCGTTCATTATTTCAACCTTGTTGGCGACACCGCGTGGGCGGCGAAGCGGTGTTGTCTGGAAATGCCGACCGATCATGCCGGGCGGCGATTTGCGGGGCGGCCACCGCGGGCCGGCCAACCGCGCGGCGCGGCGCGGGATTCTCCGGCGGCCGGCCGCTCGCAGCGGACCGCAACGGCACAGGCGGCGTTCGCTGGCCTTCGGTGGCCTTCGCCCGCGCGGCGGCTGCCGCGTGCAAGACGGTACGGCGCGACGCGAGCTCCCCGATTTGCGCCGCTACGGCAACGCTGGCGCGCAGTGTACGTGATCGGCCGTGCTGCGGCCAGGGTGCGCGCTCCGCGACGCGTCGCGAGCGGTTCACCGGTGGCGGCGCGCCCCCATGCGCCGGCCGCTCCGTCCGTGCAAGGGCTACAGCGGCAGTGCTACGCCTCGATCAGCAACGCGGCCGCGACCTTGCGGCCCTCGGCCATCAGAATGTTGTACGTGCGGCAGGCGGCCTTGAAATCCATCGTTTCGACGCCGATGCGCTGTGCGGTCAGCATCGCGGTCAGACGCGGATGCGGAAAACGCAGCCGCTCGCCGCTGCCGAACACGACCACTTCGGGCGCGGCGTCGATCAGCATCGCGAAGTGCTCTGGAGTCAACTGGTCGAAAGACGAGACAGGCCAGGCGATGACCGGTGCGTCCGGCAATACGAGAATGCTGCCCGAATGGCGCACCAGATTGATTTCGACATAGTCGGCGCCGTAGCCAGTAACCGTGTTGAGAGCGCCGCTGGAATCCTGATGTAATTTCAAATTGGTTTTCCGAAGTCGTCGTGCGACATCATGCGTGTCAGCGGCCCGGTTGGTGGAACGCAACCGGGGCGATTCACGCGAGTGGGACACGAAAGCGGCCGAAAAGGCTTGCCGATGCGGTTGGTGCATTGCGGAAGTCGGCCAAAATCCGCTAAATTATAACTTTTTAGCCGCCTTGCGGCGCCCCTCGCTCCTGTGCCGCCACAAGCGGCGCCCCAGCGCAGCGGCGCGGCCCACCGGCTACCTGCATTGGTCCGGCTCGCTTTCGTCGGCTTTTTTCCCCAGATTTTGCCGGGATTTGCCCCAAGTTTTATCCGTTTTTATCCGTTTCGCTGCAAAACCGGCGCGAGCGGGCGCGAGTCTGGCGTAATCCGCCGCAGTCGGGCGCCGCGCGGGCAGGAAAGGCTTCGAAAGCAACTCCCGCACGCGGCGACTGCAACAAGCAGCGGCCGCTCGCAGGGCGGCCTGACCCGGGCGGCCCAGAGAGGACATTGAACCAGGACGTAGAACCAGGATGCCGAACCGGCGTCCGGTGGCCATTGCTGGCCCTGCCGCGCCCGAACTCCCCGTATCGGCGAATTTGCCCGGCCCGGACGTTGTCAGCCCGTGCCGATTCGCTCAAGCCATCAACCAGGATGAAGTGCCCGTCGTGAAACCGATTCTCAAATCCAACAAATTGTTGAATGTCTGCTATGACATTCGCGGGCCCGTCCTCGAACATGCGAAGCGGCTCGAAGAAGAAGGCCACCGCATCATCAAGCTGAACATCGGCAACCTCGCGCCGTTCGGCTTCGATGCGCCGGACGAAATCATTCAGGACATGATCCTGAACCTGCCGGGCTCGTCCGGGTACTCGGATTCGAAAGGTGTGTTCGCCGCGCGCAAGGCGATCATGCATTACACCCAGCAAAAGGGCGTGCAGGGCGTCGAGCTGGACGACATCTACATCGGCAACGGCGCCTCCGAGCTGATCGTGATGGCGCTGCAAGGCTTGCTCAACGACGGCGACGAAGTGCTGCTGCCCGCGCCCGACTACCCGCTGTGGACCGCCGGCGTGAGCCTCGCGGGCGGCACGCCGGTGCACTACGTCTGCGACGAATCGAACAGCTGGATGCCCGACCTCGACGATATCCGCGCGAAGATCACGCCGAACACGCGTGCGCTCGTCGTGATCAACCCGAACAATCCGACCGGCGCGCTGTATTCGGACGAACTGCTGCTCGGCCTGATCGAAATCGCGCGCCAGCACGGCCTCGTGATCTTCGCCGACGAGGTCTACGACAAGATCGTCTACGACGGCAAGACCCATACGTCGATGGCGGCGCTCTCCGAAGACGTGCTCACCGTCACGTTCAACAGCCTCTCGAAGAGCTACCGGTCGTGCGGCTATCGCGCCGGCTGGATGTTCATCTCGGGCCTGACCGGCGAGAACCGCCGCCACGGCAAGGACTACTTCGAAGGGCTCGGCATTCTCGCGTCGATGCGGCTGTGCCCGAACGTGCCCGGTCAATACGCGATCCAGACCGCGCTCGGCGGCTATCAGAGCATCAACGACCTGATCCTGCCGAGCGGGCGCCTGTACAAACAGCGCGAACTCGCGTATGAGATGCTGACGGCCATCCCCGGCGTAAGCTGCGTGAAGCCCGAAGCGGCGCTGTACATGTTCCCGCGCCTCGATCCGAAGGTGTATCCGATCCAGAACGACCAGCAGTTCATCCTCGATCTGCTGCTGGCGGAGCGCGTGCTGCTCGTGCAGGGCACCGGTTTCAACTGGAAAACGCCGGATCACTTCCGCGTCGTGTTCCTGCCGAACGTGGACGATCTCGCGGATTCGATCAACCGGATCGCGCGTTTCCTCGACGGCTACCGCAAACGCCACACGGCCTAGCGCACAATGGAGCGCACGGCGCGGCCGACACCGCAGTGCGCGCCAGACCCGACACCCGTTTCCTTTCAATCATCTATTCGAAAACACACGCTGCATGGAACCGATCAAAGTTGGACTGCTGGGCTTCGGCACGGTAGGCAGCGGCACCTTCACGGTACTGCGCCGCAATCAGGAAGAAATCAAACGCCGCGCGGGCCGCGGCATCGAGATTGCGCGCATCGCCGTGCGCAACCCCGCCAAGGCGACCGCGGCGCTCGGCAGCGCAGCCGGCACCGTGGCGCTGACCGATGACTTCAACGCGGTGGTCGACGATCCGTCGATCGATATCGTGGCCGAAATGATCGGCGGCACCGGCGTGGCGCGCGAGCTCGTGCTGCGCGCGATCAACAATCGCAAGCATGTGGTCACCGCCAACAAGGCGCTGCTCGCCGTGCACGGCACGGAGATCTTCGAAGCGGCGCACGCCAACGGCGTGATGGTCGCGTTCGAGGCGGCGGTGGCGGGCGGCATTCCGATCATCAAGGCGCTGCGCGAAGGCCTCACGGCCAATCGCATCCAGTACATCGCGGGCATCATCAACGGCACCACGAACTACATCCTGTCGGAGATGCGCGATCGCGGGCTCGATTTCGCGACCGCGCTGAAGGCCGCGCAGGAACTGGGTTACGCCGAAGCCGATCCGACCTTCGACATCGAAGGCGTGGACGCCGCGCACAAGTTGACGATCATGAGCGCAATCGCGTTCGGCGTGCCGGTGCAGTTCGAGCGCGGGTACGTCGAAGGCATCAGCAAGCTTGCCGCGATCGACATCAAGTACGCCGAGGAACTCGGCTATCGCATCAAGCTGCTCGGCATCACGCGTCGCGCCGAGCGCGGCATCGAGTTGCGCGTGCACCCCACGCTGATTCCGGAAAAGCGCCTGCTGGCCAATGTGGAAGGCGCGATGAACGCGGTGGTCGTGCATGGCGACGCGGTCGGCGCCACCCTGTACTACGGCAAGGGCGCGGGCGCGGAGCCGACGGCGTCCGCGGTGGTGGCCGATCTGGTCGACGTGACGCGCCTGCACACGGCCGATCCCGAGCATCGCGTGCCGCATCTGGCGTTCCAGCCGGACAGCCTGTCGAACACGCCGATCCTGCCGATCGACGAGGTGACGAGCGGCTACTACCTGCGTCTGCGGGTGGCGGACGTGACCGGCGTGCTGGCTGACATCACACGCATTCTGGCCGACACCGGCATCTCGATCGACGCGCTGCTGCAGAAGGAATCGGAGCAGGTCGACGCGAACGGCAAGGGCGAAACCGACATCATCCTGATCACGCACGTCACGGTCGAAAAGCAGGTCAACGCGGCGATCAAATCGATCGAAGCGTTGCAGACCGTTGTCTCGCAAGTCACGAAGCTGCGCATGGAAGCGCTGAACTAGGCCGAACTATGAACTACCTCTCCACGCGCGGCGCCGGAGCCGGCGAGCGCCATACCTTTTCCGACATCCTGCTGGGTGGTCTCGCGAAAGACGGCGGCCTGTACCTGCCCGCCGAATACCCGCGCGTCACCGCCGACGAGCTGACGCGCTGGCGCGCGCTGCCGTATGCGGACCTCGCGTTCGAGATCCTCTCGAAATTCAGCGACGACATTCCCGCCGAAGACCTGCGCGCGCTGACGCGCAAGACCTACACGGCCGCCACGTATTGCCACGTGCGCGATGGCGAAAGCGCCGCGCAGATCACGCCGCTGAAAACGCTGGGCGTCGAGAGCGGTGCGCCGCTTTCGCTGCTGGAACTGTCGAACGGTCCGACGCTCGCGTTCAAGGACATGGCAATGCAGTTGATCGGCAACCTGTTCGAATATGCGCTGGCCCGGCACGGCGAGACGCTGAACATTCTCGGCGCGACTTCGGGCGACACCGGCAGCGCGGCCGAATACGCGATGCGCGGCAAGCAGGGCATCCGCGTGTTCATGCTGTCGCCGCACAAGAAGATGAGCGCGTTCCAGACCGCGCAGATGTACAGCCTGCAGGACCCGAACATTTTCAACCTCGCGGTCGAGGGCGTGTTCGACGACTGCCAGGACATCGTCAAGGCCGTGTCCAACGATCACGCTTTCAAGGCGAAGTACAAGATCGGCACGGTCAACTCGATCAACTGGGCGCGCGTCGTCGCGCAGGTCGTGTATTACTTCAAGGGCTACTTCGCTGCGACGAAGTCGAACGACGAGCGCGTGTCGTTCACGGTGCCGTCCGGCAACTTCGGCAACGTGTGCGCGGGTCACATCGCGCGCATGATGGGGCTGCCGATCGAGAAGCTGGTGGTCGCGACGAACGAAAACGACGTGCTCGACGAGTTCTTCCGCACCGGCATCTACCGGGTGCGCAAGGCGGCCGAGACGTACCACACGAGCAGCCCGAGCATGGACATTTCGAAGGCGTCGAACTTCGAGCGCTTCGTGTTCGATCTGCTGGGCCGCGATCCGGCGCGCGTGCTGCAACTGTTCCGCGACGTCGAGGAAAAGGGCGGTTTCGACCTCGC
This sequence comes from Paraburkholderia ribeironis, assembly GCF_900019265.1. Taxonomy (GTDB): domain Bacteria; phylum Pseudomonadota; class Gammaproteobacteria; order Burkholderiales; family Burkholderiaceae; genus Paraburkholderia; species Paraburkholderia ribeironis. Next base: position 95,470 of record NZ_CYGX02000060.1, on the reverse strand, counting down.
GGCGAGCGGCGACTTTGCGCGCGTGAAGGAATTCGGTTTCGTGTCGGGGCGCAGCAGCCACGAGACCCGCCTGGATACGATCCGCGACGTGTTCGAGCGTTACGGCACGATGATCGACACCCACACGGCCGACGGCCTGAAGGTGGCGCGCGAGCATCTGCAGCCGGGCATTCCGATGATCGTGCTGGAAACCGCGCAACCGATCAAGTTCGGCGAAACGATCCACGAAGCGTTGTTGCGCGAACCGGGGCGGCCGGCTGCGTTCGCGGGTCTGGAGTCGCTGCCGCAGCGCTTCGAAGTGCTGCCGGCAAACGCGCAGCGCGTGAAGGACTTCATCGTCGCGCATACGGGCGAGTAAGGGATCAGTTGGGCCAGTTGGTCCGATTGGGTCCGATTGGGTCCGGTTGGGTCCGGTTGGGTCCGGTTGGGTCCGGTTGCGTGGGCCGGCGGCTCACGCGACATCGCACGATGCGCGCCGCCGCTATGGGCGATGCATCCCATGCATCCGCTGCACAAAAAGCGCTTGCCGCGAAGTGGTCGCGGCAAGCGTCGAAAAGAACAAAAAATTCTCCTCACGTCACGCCGCCCAGGCTGATGGCATCGACCGCTACAATGTTCTTTTACCCTGCGGCTTCGAAACCTGAGATGTCCACCCCAACGCCCCGCGCTCCGATGCTCGCCACTGCCGAAGCGTTGGCGACCCTGCTTGGCGCCGCGCACCCGATCGCCGGCACCGAATCGATTCCGACGCTGGACGCGCTGAACCGCGTGCTATCGGCCGACGTCACGTCGCCGCTCGACGTCCCGCCGATGAACATCAGCGCGATGGACGGCTACGCGATCCGCACGGCGGACCTCGCAAGCGAAGGCAATACCCGGTTGCCGGTCTCGCAGCGCATTCCGGCCGGCCACGCGCCCACGCCGTTGATGCCCGGCACGGCGGCGCGCATCTTCACCGGCGCAACGGTGCCGCCCGGCGCGGATGCGGTCGTGATGCAGGAGCAAGCCGAAGCCACGGGCGACACAGTCTCGATCCTCCATCGTCCGCAAGAGGGCGAATGGATCACCGCGCAAGGCGCGGACATCCGCAGCGGCTCGGTCATCCTGCCGGCGGGCACACGGTTGACACCACAGGCGTTGGGGCTCGCCGCGTCGGTTGGCTGTGCCGCGCTCGAAGTGCGCCGGCGCGTCAAGGTCGCCGTGTTTTTCACCGGCGACGAGCTGACCATGCCGGGCGAGCCGCTGAAACCCGGCGCGATCTATAACTCGAATCGCTTCACGTTGCGTGGACTGCTGGAAAAGCTCGGCTGCGACGTGACCGACTACGGCATCGTCGCCGACCGGCTCGACGCGACCCGCGCGGCGCTGCGCGAAGCCGCCGCGGCACACGATCTGATCCTGACTTGCGGCGGTGTGTCGGTTGGCGAGGAAGATCACGTCAAGCCGGCTGTGGAGGCGCAAGGGCGTCTGTCGATGTGGCAGATCGCGATGAAACCGGGCAAGCCGCTCGCGTTTGGCGCAGTGCGCCGCGCCGCGGCGCACGACGGCGCTGATGTGGCGGCGGCAGCGGCAACGGCCCCGGCAACGGCAACGGCAACGGCAACGGCCCCGGCCCCGGCCCCGGCATCCGCAGAGACGGAAACCTTTTTCATCGGTCTGCCGGGCAACCCGGTCTCCAGCTTCGTGACCTTCCTGCTGTTCGTGCGACCGTTCGTGCTGCGCCTCGCCGGCGTGCAGACCGTCGCGCCGGGCACGCTATCGCTGCGCGCGGATTTCACCCAGAGCAAGGCGGATCGCCGCAACGAATTTCTGCGTGCGCGCATCAACGCAACCGGCGGCCTCGATCTGTTTGCGAACCAGAGCTCGGCCGTGCTGACCTCGACGGTGTGGGGCGACGGGCTGATCGACAATCCGCCGAACCACGCGATCAGCGCCGGCGAAACCGTGCGTTTCATACCCTTTTCCGAACTGCTGAACTGAGGCCGGCAACAGCCGGTGGCATCCCATGAAGATTGAACTTCGCTATTTTGCGAGCGTGCGTGAAGCGCTCAACACGGCCGACGAAACCGTCGATCTGCCGGACGGCATCGCGACCGTCGGCGATGTGCGCGCATGGCTGCGCGTACGCGGCGGAATCTGGGCCGACACCCTCGCTGAGGGCCGCGCGCTGCGCATGGCCTGCAATCACGTGATGACCGACGCCGGTACCCGGATCACCGAAGGCTGCGAAGTCGCGTTCTTTCCGCCCGTCACTGGCGGCTAGGCGGCACTCAATCGCTCAATCGCACGATCACCCGATCACCCGATCACCCGATCACCCGATCACCCGATCACCCGATCACCCGATCACCCAGGAGCCGCCGATGCCCGTCCGCGTCCAGACCGAAGACTTCGATCTCACCACCGAGGTGGCCGCGTTACGCACGCGCAATCCGAGGATCGGCGCGGTCGCCTGTTTCGTCGGCACCGTGCGCGATCTGAACGATGACAGCACGGTCGAGACGATGGAGCTCGAACACTATCCGGGCATGACGGAGAAGTCGCTGGAGGCGATCGTCGCGAGTGCGTGCGAGCGTTGGCCGGGCATCGACGTGCTGATCATCCATCGCGTCGGCAAGCTGTATCCGCTCGACCAGATCGTGCTGGTTGCGACGACGGCCGCGCATCGCGGCGATGCCTTTGCGTCGTGCGAATTCGTGATGGACTATCTGAAGACCCAGGCGCCGTTCTGGAAGAAAGAGAAGACCGAGGCCGGCGAGCGCTGGGTCGATGCCCGCGTCACCGACGACGCCGCGCTCGCGCGATGGGGCGTCGAAGCAGGGAATCAAACGAAGAAGTAGGCGCGCGTCGCGTGGTTGTCGCGCCGGCAGGCGGCGTTGAAAGGTGAAAGCGCACCCGGGCGCACCCGAGGCGCACTCACCCGAGGCGCACTCACCCGAGGCGCACTCACCCAAGGCGCACCCAACGCGCTGCGTTCAACCTCATTCGTCGCGTGCGCGGCCAATGATCGGTGTCGGAAACGGCTCGCCAGCCGGACGTGCCGGGTGACGGGCGTCGTCGTCACGCGCACGCCGCGGCGCCACGCGCTCGAGTAGCGCCTGCTGTTCCGCCGGAATCTTGTAATCCCAGCCGAAGCGGCTCAACTGCAGGCTCTGCGCGATCCGCAGCGCCGGTTCCATGAAGCGGATCGCGGCGGCGGGCTGATAGCGCGACTCGACCGTATCCAGAAACAGATACAGCCAGCGGCTGAAGTGCTGCGGCTCGATCCCGTCGAGCGGCTGATGCGCCTGCTGCACATTGCCGCGGTACTGCTTCGCGCCGAGCACGAGGCTGCCCCAGAACGTGCACATCTTCGGCAGATGGTCGTCCCAGCGGCCCGCAAGCGTCGCTTCGAAGACCGGGCCGAGCAGCGGATCGGCGCGCACGCGATCGTAAAACGCGTACACGAGGTCACGAACATTGGCCTCGGTCGGCTCGGCGGCGCGCTCGACCACCGGCGCGGCAGGAAAGGAGGGATTCATGCAGATTCCATAAAAATGCAGCGTTGGATCGCGGCCGGCCAAATGGTGCCGTGGCAGCGGAAATGACCTCGAATCGCAGGTATACAAAAGGAGGAGGGCCACAAATACCCTGCTTTTCGTAAGAATGGCCTATGCGGGAAACGTTACCATTGCTACCGGAAGACATCTGCCGCCTGGCTTGACGACGCAATATGGACAAACATGCGTCAAGCCTGCATCTTATGGCGAAGCGGCGGCCCTCGGCAACCCTTGCATCGACGCGGTTTTCTCCTGGATCGCGGCCTGCGCTCATCGTGACACCTGCATCCATGAGACTCACCGATTACACCGATTACTCACTACGCGTTCTGGTGTACCTGACTGTGCGAGGCAAGGGATTGTCGACGATCCAGGATATCTCGCACGCTTACGGCATCTCCCGCAATCATTTGATGAAAGTGGTCCAACAACTCGGCGAGCGCGGCTGGGTCGAAACCGTGCGCGGGCGCAATGGCGGCCTTCGAATCGCCGAGCAAACCCGCACGCTGACCGTGGGCGAGGTCGTGCGGGTGACGGAAAGCGATTTCGCGCTGGTCGCTTGCCTGCCTGACCGGCATGGCCAGAGCCGCTCCTGCGTGATCACGGCGCAGTGCCGCCTGCGCGTCGCACTGGAGGCGGCGCGCGACGCGTTCCTTGCCGAACTCGACCGGTACACCATCGGCGACGTCGCGACGCCGCACGGCCCGCTGGCCGCGCTGCTGGGACTGGACGGCGTGATTCCGATCGTACCGGTCGCGACCGCGCCAACCGCCGGCGATGGCGTGCCGGTCCAGTAAATTCGGGCCGGGACGCTCGTTTCGCTCAAATGTTAAATAGTTGCCGTTGAGTACAAAAAGAGGCTTGAAACCCGCTTAAAGCTCCTCATTTTGGTGGTAATCGAAATTGGAGGTCTCTTGATGAGAATCGACAAACTCACCACTAAATTCCAGGAAGCGCTGGCGGATGCGCAGAGTCTGGCCGTCGGCCACGACAATCAATACATTGAACCGGTGCATGTGCTGTCCGCGCTCGTCGCCCAGCAGGATGGCTCGGCGCGCTCGTTGCTGTCGCGCGCAGGCGTGCACGTCCAGGCACTGCAAACGGCGCTCGGCGATGCGATGACGCGCTTGCCGCAAGTGCAGGGCACTGACGGCAACGTGCAGATCGGCCGCGAACTGACCGGCTTGCTGAATCAGGCGGACAAGGAAGCGCAAAACCTCAACGACACGTTCATCGCGAGCGAGATGTTCCTGCTCGCGGTCGCGGACGACAAGGGCGAGGCCGGGCGTCTCGCGCGCCAGCACGGCCTGTCGCGCAAGTCGCTGGAAAGCGCGATCGCGGCGGTGCGCGGCGGCTCGCAGGTGCATAGCCAGGACGCCGAGAGCCAGCGCGAAGCGCTGAAGAAGTACACGGTCGACCTGACCGAGCGTGCGCGGGCCGGCAAGCTCGACCCGGTGATCGGCCGCGACGACGAAATCCGTCGTTCGATCCAGATCCTGCAACGCCGTACCAAGAACAATCCGGTGCTGATCGGCGAGCCGGGCGTGGGCAAGACCGCGATCGTCGAAGGGCTCGCGCAGCGCATCGTCAACGGCGAAGTGCCGGAAACGCTGAAGGGCAAGCGCGTGCTGTCGCTCGACATGGCCGCGCTCTTGGCCGGCGCCAAATATCGCGGCGAGTTCGAAGAGCGGCTGAAGGCCGTGCTGAACGATATCGCCAAAGACGAAGGGCAGACCATCGTCTTCATCGATGAAATCCACACGATGGTCGGCGCCGGCAAGGCCGAAGGCGCGATGGACGCGGGCAACATGCTCAAGCCGGCGCTCTCGCGCGGCGAACTGCATTGCGTCGGCGCCACCACGCTCGACGAATATCGCAAGTACATCGAAAAGGACGCCGCGCTCGAACGCCGTTTCCAGAAGGTGCAGGTCGACGAACCGTCGGTGGATGCGACGATCGCAATCCTGCGCGGCTTGCAGGAAAGGTATGAACTGCATCATGGCGTGGACATCACCGACCCGGCCATCGTCGCGGCGGCTGAACTATCGCATCGCTACATCACGGATCGTTTCCTGCCGGACAAGGCGATCGACCTGATCGACGAAGCCGCGTCGAAGATCAAGATGGAAATCGATTCGAAGCCCGAAGCGATGGACCGGCTCGACCGCCGTTTGATCCAGTTGAAGATCGAACGCGAAGCCGTGAAGAAAGAGAAGGACGAAGCGTCGCAAAAACGTCTGCAACTGATCGAGGAAGAAATCGATCGGCTCAATCGCGAATATTCGGACCTGGAGGAAATCTGGACCGCCGAAAAAGCCGCGGTGCAGGGCAGCGCGCAGCTGAAGGAAGAGATCGAGAAAACGCGTGCGGAAATCACGCGCCTGCAGCGTGAAGGCAAGCTCGAGAAGGTCGCCGAGTTGCAATACGGCAAACTGCCGGGACTCGAGGCGCAACTGAAGGAAGTGACCCGGGCCGAGGCCGAGGAGCAGAACAGTCCGAAGCGTCCGCGTCTGTTGCGCACCCAGGTCGGCGCGGAAGAAATCGCGGAAGTCGTGTCGCGTTCCACCGGCATTCCGGTCTCGCGGATGATGCAGGGCGAACGCGAAAAGCTGCTGCAGATCGAGGCCAAACTGCACGACCGCGTGGTCGGTCAGGACGAAGCGATCAACGCGGTGGCCGATGCGATTCGCCGCTCGCGTGCGGGTTTGTCGGATCCCAACCGTCCGTACGGTTCGTTCCTGTTCCTCGGACCGACCGGCGTGGGCAAGACCGAGCTCTGCAAGGCGCTGGCGGCGTTCCTGTTCGATTCGGAAGATCATCTGATCCGTATCGACATGAGCGAATTCATGGAGAAGCACAGCGTCGCGCGTCTGATCGGCGCGCCGCCGGGCTATGTCGGCTACGAAGAGGGCGGTTACCTGACCGAAGCCGTACGCCGCAAGCCGTATAGCGTGATCCTGCTCGACGAAATCGAGAAGGCGCATCCTGACGTGTTCAACGTGCTGCTGCAAGTGCTCGACGACGGCCGCATGACCGACGGCCAGGGGCGTACCGTGGACTTCAAGAACACGGTGATCGTAATGACCTCGAACCTTGGGTCGCAGGTGATCCAGTCGATGGTCGGCGAGCCGCAGGAAGCGGTCAAGGACGCGGTCTGGGAGGAGGTGAAGCTGCACTTCCGGCCCGAGTTCCTGAACCGGATCGACGACGTCGTGGTGTTCCATGCGCTCGACCGTTCGAACATCCAGTCGATCGCGCGAATCCAGCTGCAGCGTCTGCATGAGCGGCTCGCGAAGCTCGACATGCAACTGGTGGTGTCGGACGCGGCGCTCGAGCACATCGGCAAGGTTGGCTACGATCCGCTGTTCGGTGCGCGGCCGTTGAAGCGTGCGATCCAGCAGGAGATCGAGAACCCGATCGCCAAGCTGATTCTGGCCGGCAAGTTCGGTCCGAAGGATGTGATTCCGGTGGAAATGGAAGACGGCAATCTGGTGTTCGACCGCGTCGTGCATTGAGCGCAGCGCGTTCCATGCGGTGGGGAGCGGCGGTGGTCGAGCCGTTCCGCCAGAAATTGAAAAGCGGCAACGAAGTCAGCTTCGTTGCCGCTTTTTTTGTCGCGCCGGCCAATTCGCCGGAATGGGGCTGCCCGCGTCTTTACGCGTTGCCCTTATTGCCGAGCAGCGCCGACAGGCCGCCGAGCGCGCCGAGCACGGTGGTGGGGTTCAGCTTGCCTTCGGCCGGCACTTCACCGTCGGGCGTCGCGGCGTTGACCACATGCGGCAGAATCTGCGACAGCAGCCCCGTGACCTGGTCCGGTTGCACGCCGGCCTTCGCCGCGAGGTTGGTGACGGCTTCCGAGCCGAGCACGCTGTGCAGCGCATCGGGCGTGATCGGCTGGTTCTCGCCGTTGCTGACCCACGACGACACCACATCGCCGAGGCCCTTTTCCTTGAAGCGGTCGATCAGGCCGTTCAGGCCGCCCGGCTGGTTATTGACGAACTCGAGAGCGGCTGCGACCAGCGCTTGCTGGCTGCCGCTTTCTGGGGATTTGCCGAACAGGGAACCGATAGTATCGAGTAGGCTCATGATGCTCTCTCTTGAATGCTGACACGTGCTCGACGGGTCGGCGGGGTGAACACGCCGCACGGTTGCGCGGCGCAATGGGAAAGAAGGCGGGCGGCGGGGCGGCCTCGCTATGTGCATGACACATGGATCATGCGCGTAGCACGGGGTTCTCGCGATGCCGTCACCCACCCCTGCGGGCATTGCTACACATCGAGGCGCGTCGTTACGCGCCAGAGGCGGCGTCCGAAGCAGCCTTGCTCTTTTTCGCCTTCTTCTTCGAGGCCTTGGTGCCGGATGCTTCGGCCGGCGCAGAAGCTGCTGCTTCGGACGCCGCGGCCTTGCTCTTCTTCTTCGACTGCGACGCTTTCGCGCTGGCCGCTTCGGCAGGCGCCGCTGGCGTCGTGGCCGCGGTCGTGGCCGGCGCGGTGGTTGCGGCAGGCGCGGCTGCGGGCGCCGCCTTGGTGCCTGCCGTGCTGCTGGACTTCGTGGCAGTCTTGGCGCCGGTCGGCGGCGCTGCCGAGCCCCTTGACGCGTGCGGCGAGATCATCGGCGTCCTTGAACGGGCCATTTTTGGTGCGTTCGTCGATGATCGCCTTTGCATGCACCGGTCCGATACCCTTGACCGATTCGAGCGCCGCCTGATCGGCGGAATTCACTTCGACGGCCGCCGCAAATGCGGCCGACAGCGACAGCGCCAAGGCAACGCAAAGCATCAAAAGCTTCTTCAGCATGGCAAGCACTCCATCGAGGGCAAAGCAATCAAGCCGGGAACGCATGGCGCATCCTGTGGCCAGCGCTGCGCTTAAGGATAGAACAATTCGTGCGCCCCATTTGCGAATGCGGACGATTTATACCGATCGATTCATGACAAGTAAATCAGCATGAACAATATTTAAATCTTTTTGTTTGATTCTTTTGCATTGGTATCAGGTTCTTGCGAGTTTATCTATCCATGTCGCGCGCCATGGAAAATCAGCATGTGGATAAATGACAGCGACAGGCGCTTGACTTAGAGTGCACTCGAAGTCCTAACCTGAGTCCGTCATGTCGAAAATCTCAACCGCACTCACCATCGGGCAGGTCGCCGAAGCGATCGGCGTCTCCACGCATACGCTGCGTTACTACGAACAGGCTGGCCTGATCCGGTCGGTCGGGCGCACGCAGGCGGGGCATCGCCTGTATTCGCCGGCCGATCTCGACTGGCTGCAGTTCGTGATGCGTCTGAAGGCGACCGGCATGCCGATCGCCGGGATGCAGGCGTTCGCGGCGCTGCGCGCGCAAGGCGAGCCGACGATGGGTGCGCGCCGCGACTTGCTGGTCGCGCATCGGGATGCGGTGCTGGCGCGGATCGCCGGGTTGCAGAGCAATCTCGGCGCGATCGTCGACAAGATCGCGTACTACGAAGCGGCGGGGCAGAACACCGCCGCGGACCATCCGGCACGACAGAGCGACACAACCCCTTCTTCACATTCGGACGAGGACTCACCATGGACTACGCACACACAGACCGTTACACGCGGGGCTGGGACAAACTGAAGGAGATCGACGGCTCGGCCGGCGAGCAGGTGATTGCCGCGCTCGCACCGATCGCGCCGGATTTCGGCCGGCTGCTGATCGAATTCGGCTTCGGCGATATTTACAGCCGGCCGCAGCTCGATCTGCGCACGCGCGAAATCGCGACGATCGCTTCGCTCGCGACACTCGGCTGCGCGCAGCCGCAACTGAAGGTGCACATCGAAGCGGCGTTGAACGTCGGCTGCACGCGCGAGGAGATCGTCGAGGTGTTCATGCAGATGGCGCTCTATGCGGGCTTCCCGGCCGCGCTGAACGCGCTGTTTACCGCCCGCGAGATTTTCGAGCGGCATGATCAGGCGGCTGACTCGGCGCAGCGGACGAGGGGAGTCGAGGTGGCGCAGGAAGTGGTCGCGGCTTGAGATCCGCGCTGGCAGGACAACGCAAGCGGTCGCCTCGCGGTGCCGCTTTTCTCTCCGGTTCGAATGCAACTAACGGTCAAGCATTTGCCAAGGCTTCGACAACCCGTCAGTGATCGGGCATCTAACACCGGGTTCAGCAAGCAAGTCGGCCACGTCGCAGTCGTGCGGCCAGCTGACCTCGTTCAAGCCGCCGAATCCACCGGCACCGCCGCGTCGGCGCGCAGATACCGCTGGCTCACCGTCTTCCAGTACATCAGCAGCCCGGCACCGGCGATCGCGAGGCTCGCCGTATTGGCGACCCAGAATCCACGCGCGCCGGTCAGCCATACCGGCGTCACGCCGGTCACATTGAAGCCGAGCAGGTAGCCGCCGCCGAGCCCCACGCCCCACAACGCAACCGCGTAGATGGCGGTCGGCACGACTGCCACCTTGTACGCCCGCAGCACGAACGCGGTGGTGATCTGCAATGCGTCGAACAGGTGGTAGCACGCGACGATCAACACCAGCGGCAGCGCCGCCGCGACGACCTGCGCATCCGGTGTGTAGCCTTTGATGATGTACGGCCGCAGCGTCAGCACGATCGCGCCATAACAGCAGGCGATCGCGACGGCCATTACGATGCCGTGACGCGACAGCGTGCGCGCCGCTTCCGGACGATGCGCGCCGAGCGCCTGGGCCACCAGCGTCGACGCGGCGATGCCGATCGACAGCGGCGTCATGTACAGCACCGCGCCGATATTGCCGGCGATCTGATGGCCGGCGAGCGTGGTCGTGCCGAAGCGCGCGATGAAGAGCGCCATGAACGTGTAGGACGTGACTTCGATCAGATACGACAGGCCCATCGGAATGCCCAGCCGCAACTGCGCGACCTGGCGCCGCCAGACCGGCCAGCAGAAGTGCGCGAAGATCGCGAACGGCTTGAATACGTCGACGCGCGTCAACAGCAGCATGCCGAGCACGGCAAGCCCCCAGTTGATCGCCGTGCTGGCGAGCGCGCAACCGGGACCGCCGAGCGCGGGCATGCCGAGCCCGCCGAAGATGAACCACGTGTTGAGCGGAAACTTGAGCAGCAGCGCGCCGATCTGCAGGATCATCACGAGCCGAGGTTGACCGACGGCATTCGTGACCGAGCCATAAACCCGGAAAGCGAGCCCGGCCGGCAGGCCGAAGGCCAGAATCCGCAGGTACGCGACCGTGCGCTCGTGCAGCGCCTCGGGCACGCGTGCGAGGTGCAGCGCGGGCCCCGGAAAGAACAGGATCAGGAAGCCGATCACGGTCAGCGCCAGTGCGAGCCACAATGCCTGGCGAACTTCCTCGCCGATCTGCGTGTAGCGGCCCGCGCCGTAGAGCTGCGCGGTGATCGGTTGCAGCGCGGTCAGAATGCCGGTCAGACCGATGTAGACCGAAATATAGATCGATGAGCCGAGCCCGAGCGCAGCCAGATCGATGGCCGAATAGCGGCCGACCATCGCGGTGTCGATCACACCGAAAGCGATGATCGCCAGTTGGCCGATCAATACGGGCCATGCGAGCGCGGCGATCTTCCGTACATCGGCGAACATGGTCAGTCGAGCTTCTTGTGCCAGCCGCGGCGTTTGACGGCCGGCGGCTTGGGACGATCGATGCGCTCGTAGAGGCGGAAGCGTTCGTCGCGGTCGGCCGCGCGGCGGCCTTCCCACACCAGCTTCCAGATGTAGTCCGGCATCGCGCTCGGCGCGCCATACTCCTGCGTGTCCTGGCGCAGGATCACGTCGCAGTCTTCGTCGAACGAGAAGCGCATGTCGCCGAAATACGCGAAGGTCGCGATCTGCGCATTCCCAAGCCGTACCGGCGAAATGCACGTGTAGTCGTCAGGCAGATGGCTCGCGATCTGCTGGGCGACGTCCTTGTAGGTCCGGCTGTAGTTGACGACCGGCAACCACAGCGTCATCAGCAGCACCCACATCAGCGTCGTGCCGGCGCTCGAAAGCACCACGCTGCGCCACAGCACTTTTGGATGGCGCGCGAGACGCCAGCGCACCAGCATGAACCAGCACACCGTCACGGCGACCGCGCACACGAACGACAGGATCTTGAACTGCGGCGCGAAGCCCGGTGCGAGCCGCGCGAGGTTGCGCGCGAGTGGATGCGGGAAGCCGGTCAAGCCGGCCACATACACCAGCCAGACGAAGCTGCCGAGGATCGTGAAGCTCAGCAGAGCGAACCAGTCGATCGCGTTGATCGCGCCGCGTTTGAGCGTCGGCAGCGCGAAGGTGGCCAGCACCGCGAGCGGCGGCAGCAACAGCATGTAAAGCCGGTTCGACTGATGGCTCTGCAGGATCACCAGCACCAGCAGCGGCCCGATCACCGACAGCGGAATGGCCACGTGCGGCGCGCGCCGCAGACCCGACCAGCTGAACCACGCCCAGACCGCCAGCGGCCACGCCGGCCACGTGAAGAGCGGCAGGTTTTTCAGCGCGTACGCCGCGACCGAGCTGGGCGGCCCCGCGAACGCACTCAGGCTGACGCGCACCCATTGATTCAGGTACCAGACGGCGTCGTCGGGAAACACGGCGAGCGCGGCGATCGGCCACGACACCGCGAGCGCGAGCGCCACCGGCAGGCCCGCCAGCAGCAGCCAGCGCGAGCGCGTTTCGCGCACGATCAACGCCATCGCCAGCGTGCCGAGCAGCAGCGCGCCGACCAGCACCGGGCTGCTCGCCAGCGTGACGAGGCCAAGCGCGAGGCCCCAGATCAGCGCGCCCTGGATCGGCTTGTCGATCATGCGCACGAGCCCGTACACGAGCATCGCGATGCAGACGAACTGCGCCAGTTGCGGCGTGGTTTCGTGGCCGCGTTCGGCGAGACCGAAGCAGGCGAGCAGGATCAGCAACGCACCGTCGGCAAGCGTGCGGCCGTAGTCGCGCGGCTCCGGCTCGCCGCCGAACGCATATTTGAACGGTTGCACTTCGGCGCGCCGGCCGAGCAGATAGGCGGCATACCAGACGAACGCGCAGCCCGCGCAAAAGAGCAGGCCGGTGAACACGCGCGACGCGTTGCTCGCATCGACCCACGGCGCGAGCGCGCGGATCGCGCTGGCGCCGAGCCAGTAGCCGAGCGGGCCGTCTTCGGTCACGTATTTGCCGACCAGATTGGGCAGCAGCCAGTCGTGGACGCCGCCGTTCGCCATGGTCCACATCACACCGAAGCCGGCTGCGTCCTCGTTCTTCCACGGGTCGCGGCCAAATAGCCCGAACGATGCGTAGACGATACAGATGGTGAGCAGCAGCCAGCGCGGCAACGCACTGGTCGCTGAGGCAGTGAGGCGAACGACAGGTCTCATGCGGTATGTGGAAATTGGATAAGCGGTGCAGCCGGGACCGGACGACATGTCCGGCCGCAATGGCTCTTCTTGAGCATCCGGCATTGTAGTCATGCCGTGTGACGCACGTCACGGCCGGTAACGGCCTGCAACGTGTTTGCGAAAGCTTGCAATACGACACCGCGCGACACCGCGCGGCGCGCTCGCGGCACGGTTCGCGGCCATGCCGTCGATACCGCGTGCGGCGACAAAAAAGGGCAGCTCGCGCTGCCCTTGTTTGCTGCTTCGCTGCTGGCCTCGGCCAGCGACGCCGCAGGTATTACTTCGCTGCTGCCTTGCCGGTAGCGCGCGCACCGAACTTCTTGTTGAACTTCTCGACGCGGCCTGCGGTGTCCATGATCTTTTGCTGGCCGGTGTAGAACGGATGCGATTCCGACGAGACTTCGATCTTCGCGAGCGGGTAGGTCTTGCCGTTGAATTCGGCCGTTTCGCGCGTCTGGATGGTCGAGCGCGTCACGAACTTGAAGTCGTTCGACATATCGACGAACAGGACTTCGCGGTAATCCGGGTGAATGCCTTCTTTCATGGTCTTTCCTTTAATCTGGCGGTAGCCAACCCGCGTGCGGCCGCGATGGACGGACCGCATCTAGGCGCGAGCCACTTGCCTATGGTCGAAAAAACGCGATTATGCCAGAAAATCAGTCGCTTGACGAATTTTCCGCCAGCTTTTTGCCAGCAGTGCGGAGCACCGGGCGTGTGTGTCAGGCGGGCGTGAACGTCAACCCGACGCGAGCCGGATCCTGGCGGTAGTAGCGCGCCAGCAACCGATACAGCTCCGGATACTGCGCCTCGAACGCGTGTGGCTTGACGAACAGCGCCTCGCTGCACACAGCAAAAAATTCCGAAGGATGATCCGCCGCGTACGGATCGATCAGCGATTCGCGTTCGAAACGCGCCCAGCGGCGCTGCGCAACCGCGTCGACCCGGGCGCAGAATTGGTCGTATGCCTGATCGAACACGTCGGCCCATGCGCGCGAGTCGAGCGGCGCATGCCAGCGGCGGATCAGCGGCGGGTGGCCGTCCGCTTCGCCGTTCAGCATGTCGATCTTGTGCGCGAACTCGTGAATCACGACGTTATAGGCGTCGGTGCCGTCGGTCATCTGCGCGTCTTCCCACGACAGCACCACCGGCCCGCCTTCCCATGCTTCGCCGCTGGCGTCGTGTTCGACCTCGTGCACGACGCCGTCTTCGTCCTCGACGGTCTTGCGGATCACGAATTCGCCCGGATAGACGATCACGCCGACCCAGCCGCGATACAGGTCGAGACTCAGGTTCAGCACCGGCAGACACGCCTGTGCGGCAATCGCGACGGTCATCGCATCGGTCAGTTCGAGATCGTGAGCGGTCGAAAACTCCTTTTGCGCGATGAACAGGCTGGTCAGTTCGCGCAGACGCGCAAGGTCCGGCGCGTCGAGGTGCGCGAAAAACGGCAGGCCGGCGAGCGTGGCCTGCCACAGCGCGTCGTCGATCGGGTAGTCGCGCAGCGCGCGCTGGCGGCGGCGCGCGCCCAGCCATTGAGTGAGTTTCGAGAGCATGACCTGATGAAACCCCTAGTCGATCTGTTTTTGCCACGCGGCAAACAGCCCGCCGCATATCGCGATGCCGATCAGAAAATAGAAGCCGTCCAGCGAAGCCAGAAAGCTGGCCTGCTGCGCGACTGTCCTGCTGATCTCGACGATCGCCAGCGAATGCGCGTCGGATGCCGTGCGGCCCGCGGCTACAAAGCCATGCGTCAGCGTGGCGAGCGAGTTCTGGAACACCGGATTGTACGGATTCACGAACTCCGCGAGGCGCGTTTGATGCAGCGCCTGCCGATGCTGCTCCACGATGATCACCGAGGCCGTGGCGAACGAGATCGTCAACTGCCGCACGATGTTTTTCAGCCGGTAACCGTGCGCGAACTCTTCGATGGGAAAGATTCTGAAGGTCAGATTGGCGACTGGCAACACGATGAACAGTAACAGCAGTCCGCGTAACAGCAACGGCACGATCAGCGCCGCTTCACCGACGCCCGGCGACATGCGTGTCATCCATGCCGCGGCGAACGCGGCCACCGCAAAGCCCGGCACGATGATCCACTTCTTGCGCGGCAGCAACTTCGCATAACGCAGATAGACGAACAGCGCGCTCGCGGAAATCAGCGACGTCACGCCGACCAGCCGTCCGGTGTTCTCAACCGGAAAGCCGAGGCCGCTCTCGAGAAAGCGCGAGATCAGATAGCTGAACACGGTCGAGATGAAGTAGTAGAACATGTACAGCACGAGCCCGGCCTGGAAGACTTTCTCGCGCAGCGCATGCAGGCGCATGAGCGGCGCGGGATGGTGCCACTGCTGGTAGATGAACCAGCCCAGCGTGACGAGGCCGGCGACCGTCAGCAGAATCAGCCCCGGCGATGCGCTGAACAGCTGGAAGCGCACCTGCTGCATCACGATTTGCAGCGCGCCTTGAGCGAACGCGAAGACGAGGTACGGCCAGAAATGCGCCGATCCGCGCTCCTCGGGCAAGCGGTTGCCGGTTTCGGGCAACGCGAGCAGCGCCAGCGCCGCAAACAGCACACCCACCGGCGCGGTGCACGCAAATAATGCGCGCCAGTCGAAATGCGCGACCAGTTGACCACCGATCAGAGGCGCGAGCGCGCTGCTCAGAACGATCAGCAGCAAGAACGCGCGCGTGGCCGCCGGCCGCCGCTGCGGCGTGAAGCTCATCTGGATCAGGATGCGGCAGGTGCCCATCATCGGGCCGATGAAGTAGCCCTGGAAGCCGCGCGCCAGCGCGAGTTCGAGCGACGATCCGGATAGCGCGGCGGCCACGGCGCCGACGCAATAGAGCAGCATGCTACCGGCCACATAGCGCCGGTAGCCGAAGCGTTCGATCCACCATTGCTGTTGCAGGATGCCGAGCACCGCCGCCACCGCGTAGGCGCTCGAGGCCCACACCAGTTCGTCGGGCGATGCGTTGATGCCGCCGGCGATGTAGCTCGCGAAGAACGAGAAGATCGAATTGTCGAAATAGTCGAGGCCGGTGATGGCCGCCAGCACCCAGGGAAAAAAATCGCCGCGCAGCCTTTCGACGCTGAGCCATGCGGTGCGAGACGACGCAGTGATCATGACGATTCGCCGGGCGACGATTCGCCGGGCTTGGTCGTGCGGGTTTTCCGGTGGCGTTTGGCCAGCGGCGGGGCGGCCGTCGCGGCCAGCGCGTTACGGCGTTGTTCGAGCAGCGCGTCGGCATTCTCGCCGGCGAGGCGTCGTTCGAGGTAGTCGAGGTCGGGGCTCAGTTCGGCGCGCAACTTCTGCGCTTCCTTGAGTTCGCGGCGCATCGTTGCGATGCGGGCGTCAAGCGCCTCGACCTGCTGCGCGATCGCGTCGCGGATCTGCTGCAGCGACTCGGTCGAGAAGCGATGACGACCGCCGACAGGTTCGAGCGGCCGCTTCAGCATTTCAGTGATGCCCTGCAGGGAAAAGCCGAGCGAGCGCAAACGCAGGATGCGCCCGAAGCGCTTCAGGTCGTCTTCGTCGTAGAGCCGATAGCGGCCTTCGCTGCGCGTGGGCGAGACAAGGCCGCGTTCCTCGTAGTACTTCAGCGTGCGCGGCGTGACGCCGAGGCGTTCGGCGGCGTCACGCACGGTCAGCAGGGTGGGTGAGTTCTTCGACATAAGCGGTGGCACACAAATGGACCAGTTGGATTGTACTGCAACGTGTACGTTCACGTGCAGGTTAGCGGACTTCCTGATGTGCTGCGGGCAGATGCCGCCGGATTCGGAGCGCAGCCCACGCAAGGAGCGCAGCACACTCAACGGACGAAAAAAAACCGCTCGTGGATGACGAGCGGTTTTGCGTGCGATACGGCTGATGCGCTTGCGCTAGCGCGAGGACTTAGCCGCCACCGCCCCGGCGCATCATGTCGAAGAACTCGGAATTGCTCTTCGTCTGGCGGATTTTGTCGAGCAGGAATTCCATCGACTCGACTTCGTCCATGTCGTGGATGAACTTGCGCAGCACCCAGATCTTTTGCAGAACTTCGGGCTTGATCAGCAGTTCTTCGCGGCGCGTGCCGGACTTGTTCAGGTTGATCGACGGGTAGACGCGCTTCTCCGCAAGGCGACGCTCCAGGTGCACTTCCATGTTGCCGGTGCCCTTGAATTCTTCGTAGATGACGTCGTCCATGCGGCTGCCGGTTTCGATCAGCGCGGTGCCGATGATGGTCAGCGAGCCGCCTTCTTCGATATTGCGTGCCGCGCCGAAGAAGCGCTTCGGACGTTGCAGCGCATTGGCGTCGACACCGCCCGTCAGCACCTTGCCCGAGGCCGGCACGACGGTGTTATAGGCGCGTGCGAGACGCGTGATCGAGTCGAGCAGGATCACCACGTCGTTCTTCATTTCGACGAGGCGCTTGGCTTTTTCGATCACCATTTCGGCGACCTGCACGTGACGCGCGGCCGGTTCGTCGAACGTGGAGGCGATCACTTCGCCAGCCACCGAGCGCTGCATTTCGGTCACTTCTTCCGGGCGTTCGTCGATCAGCAGCACGAACAGCACGACGTCGGGATGGTTCTGCTTGATCGCGTGGGCGATGTGCTGAAGCATCACGGTCTTGCCCGACTTCGGCGAGGCGACCAGCAGTCCGCGCTGGCCTTTGCCGATCGGCGCGATCATGTCGATGATGCGGCCCGTGACGTTCTCTTCGCCGCGCATTTCACGTTCGAGCAGCAGCACCTTGTTCGGGTGCAGCGGCGTCAGGTTTTCGAACATGATCTTGTGCTTCGAGGCCTCCGGCGGCTGGCCGTTGACCTTGTCCACCTTCACCAGCGCGAAATAGCGTTCGCCGTCTTTCGGTGTACGCACTTCGCCTTCGATCGAGTCGCCCGTATGCAGGTTGAAGCGGCGGATTTGCGACGGGCTGATATAGATGTCATCCGTGCTGGCGAGGTACGAGGTTTCCGGCGAACGCAGGAAGCCGAAGCCATCTGGCAGCACTTCGAGCGTGCCGTCGCCGAAGATCGTGTCGCCCGTTTTGGCTCGTTTTTTTAGAATGGCGAACATCAGTTCCTGCTTGCGCAGGCGGTTCGCACTTTCGATCTCGAGGCCATTGGCCATCTCGATCAATTCGGACACGTGCAGAGTCTTAAGCTCGGATAAATGCATACGGAGAAACCCGCAGGAGAAGGTGCGACGAAATGAAATCTGGGAGGAGAGTGAGCGGAACCGCTCAAGGACTTACACGTCTTTTCGACGTTTTGCGGATTCTAGCATAGCACACGCCAATTTCCGCCAGTGCGGGGGCGTGTCATCTTTCTTGTCGAGCGTGTTGCCGGCTGACAACACGCTCGTGCTACGCGCTGCGCGCCCCGAAGGCTCACAGCGTGCTGCTTTACAGGTTGCCGTCGAGGAACGCGGTGAGTTGCGACTTCGACAATGCGCCGACCTTCTGCGCGGCGACGGCGCCGTTCTTGAACAGGATCAGCGTGGGGATGCCGCGCACGCCAAACTTGACCGGCGTCGATTGATGCTCGTCGACATTGATCTTCGCGATTTGCAGACGATCGGCGTAATCCTTCGCGACCTCGTCGAGGATCGGCGCGATCATCTTGCACGGACCGCACCATTCGGCCCAGAAATCGAGCAGCACGGGTTTATCGGATTTCACGACGTCCTGTTCGAACGATGCGTCGCTAATATGCTTGATTTGTTCGCTCATTGTATGAATACCTCTATCGGTTCGAGGCCCGCCTGAATTGCTCGCCACGATACGTCAAAACCTAAGGAAACTTCCGTTCGCTTTGCCGCATCCGAAGTCTTGCCGACACGCCCGGAGAAGTGAATGACTTATCCGGAAGGTGCGCAAGGCTCGCGTTTGCGGGTCGTCCGAATGCCAGTTTAGCTTAATTCGCTATGCGTTGCCGGGGGCGATAGTACTCGTCAAGGCTGTGGGGCCGGCAGTGGGGCCAATGACTGCCGGTGAGCCCGCCACTCTGTTTCGATCACCGCGACAGCGCTTATCTGGAGGCGGGCGCCATGAACACAAGTCCCCGCTGCGCCCACTCGCGGGGTACCGGCTATATGGTGCGCAGAGTGGTGCGCAGAGTCTGATTCGGTGCGTCGATATCGCTTTGCTCGTACTAACAGTCGCGCGATGGCCCGAGCGATGATAGAATGCTTCGTGACGGGCCTCCTCGCATGGAGGGATGGTCAACCTGGTCAGGTCGGGAACGAAGCAGCCACAGCCGTTTTCCACCAGTGCCGAGGGTCGGGCTCGTCACCTTCCTTTCTCCGTTTTCTCCGCGTTTCTGTTTCTTTGCGGCCTGCGCCGCACATTCTCCCAACTCGTGTTTTACCCTTGGCGTCGCCGTCTCTGGTGAATGCGGTTCCGTTGCAGTCGCATTTCGCGCGCTTCAGCATTTTTTTCTGTCGGTCCGTTAGTCTGTTTCAATGAAACGGTGAGACGCGTGCGCGTGCCGTCCCGATTCGGTTTTGACCGCCATTGTTACTGATACAATTTCCGCATGACCTATCAAGTTCTCGCACGCAAATGGCGGCCGAAGGATTTCGCTTCGCTCGTCGGACAGGAGCACGTGGTGCGCGCGCTCACACACGCGCTCGACGGCGGCCGTCTGCACCATGCCTATCTGTTTACCGGTACGCGCGGCGTGGGTAAGACCACGCTGTCGCGCATCTTCGCGAAGGCGCTGAATTGCGAAAGCGGCGTGACGTCCACGCCGTGCGGCGTCTGTCGTGCGTGCCGTGAAATCGACGAAGGGCGTTTCGTCGACTATGTGGAAATGGACGCGGCGAGCAATCGCGGCGTCGACGAAATGGCGGCGCTGCTGGAGCGCGCGGTCTATGCACCGGTGGACGCGCGCTTCAAGGTCTACATGATCGACGAAGTGCACATGCTGACCAACCACGCCTTCAATGCGATGTTGAAGACGCTGGAAGAGCCGCCGTCGCACGTCAAGTTCATTCTCGCCACGACCGATCCGCAGAAGATTCCCGTCACGGTGCTGTCGCGCTGTCTGCAGTTCAATCTGAAGCAGATGCCGGCCGGCCATATCGTCTCGCACCTCGAGCGCATCCTCGGCGAGGAGCAGGTGCCCTACGACGCCCAGGCGCTGCGCCTGCTCGCGCGTGCAGCGGACGGCTCGATGCGCGACGCGCTGTCGTTGACCGATCAGGCGATTGCCTATTCGGCCAATCAGGTCAATGAAGAGGCAGTGCGCGGCATGCTCGGCGCCCTCGATCAGAGCTACCTGATCCGGCTGCTCGATGCGCTCGCCGACGGCGATGGCGCCGCGGTACTGGCGGTGGCCGACGAGATGGCGTTGCGCAGCCTGTCGTTTTCGACGGCCTTGCAGGATCTGGCGAGCTTGCTGCATCGCGTCGCGTGGGCGCAGTTCGCGCCGTCGTCGGTGCTGGACGAGTGGCCGGAGGCTGGCGATCTGCGCCGCTTTGCCGACGCGCTGAGTGCCGAGCAGGTGCAATTGTTCTATCAGATCGCGACGATCGGCCGAAGCGAACTGGGTCTTGCACCGGACGAATACTCCGGCTTCACGATGACGCTGCTGCGGATGCTGGCGTTCGAACCGGCGCCGACGGGCGGCGGTGGCGGCGCGGCGGGCGCGACGCGTCCGGCTGGGCAGGCGGGTGCGGGCGCTGCGAAGCGCGCGGCTACGCCGACGGTGGCCGCGTTGCGCGCGTTGTCGGGTTCGCCCGCGGCGGGTACTGCGGCGGCTGCTTCGATGGCCACGCCGGCAGACTCGCGCGAAGCGGCGAGCGCCGGCGGGGTTGTCGAGCCCACGATGCCTGCCAGCGAGCGAATCGCCGATGCAAGCGCTGCGCAGTCTGCGCCAGCGGAGTCCGCGGCGGACAGGCCGGCACCGGTTGTCGACGCAATCAATTCGGTGTCCGCGTGTGCGTCTGTTGGCGATGACACGCCATCCGCTCCAATGCCTGCCGCTGCGGCGCCCACGCTCGACACGGCAAACCCGGCACCCGCGTTGGCCCCTTGGGACGACGCGCCCGCCGACCCGGTCAGCGTCAACATTGCCCACAACGAGCCGGTTGCCAACGAAATCTCCACCACGCCTCCTGTGAGCGGCGCGGTACCTGCTTCTTCGCACACGGCGCCCGCCACTGCCGCGCCGGCACGCACGGAGCAAGCCGCGCAGGCCGCAACGGTCGTCACGTCGCAAGAGCCGCCGCCGGCGGACGCGGTCGCGCCGCGTCGCGCAGGCGGTGCGAGCGCTGCACTCGACGTGTTGCGCAGCGCCGGCCTGAAAGTATCGTCGGAGCGTGGCCGCGCCACTGCTGCGGCGGCAGCGAAGCCTGCCGCGCCGGCCATGCCGAAACCGGCCGCGCCCCGTGTGGTTGTGCCGGTGCCGACGCCGGATGCGCCGCGCCGCGCGTCGCAGCAGGACGCCGCCCCAGGCTCGCAGGCGGCATCGTCGGCGGTGCAGCGTGGCGCCACGGAGCCAAATAGCTCGTCGCTCCCGCCGTGGGACGACATGCCGCCCGACGACTACTTGCCGGTCTCCGCAGCGGACGACGGTTATTTCGCTCCGCCGGACGACAACTACATGCCCGTGTTCGACCGCGGTCCCGATGAGCTGCGCATGAGCGCCGGATCCGCCGAGCCGATGCCCGCGCCGGTGATCGATTCGCGTCCGCTGCCGCCCGCCGTGCCGCTCGACCCGCTCGGTTTCAAGGGTGACTGGCCGGCGCTCGCCGTCGACCTGCCGCTCAAGGGCATTTCGTATCAGCTTGCATTCAACAGCGAACTGATGGCGCTCGAAGGCAACACGCTCAAACTGAATGTGCCGGTGCCGCAGTACGCGGAGGCGTCGCAGGTCGCTAAACTGAAGAGCGCGCTCGCCGAGCGGCTCGGCCAGAGCGTCGACGTGCTGGTCGAAGTCGGACCGGCACGCCGCACCGCCGCCGCGCACGACGCTGCGATGCGCGCACAGCGTCAGCACGAAGCGGAGCGCGAGATTGGCGCCGATCCTTTCGTGCAGTCGCTGATTCGCGAGTTCGGCGCGAGCATCGTGCCCGGCTCGATTCGCCCGATTACCCCGGACGCCGCCTCGAACGGCGCGTCGTCGGTCCACTCGGTCCACTGATTCGTCGCGCGCTCACGCGCCCGATTTCCAGATTTCACGCTATCTAGAAGGAGCAGGTCCATGATGAAAGGTCAACTCGCCGGGCTGATGAAGCAAGCCCAGCAGATGCAGGAAAACATGAAGAAGATGCAGGAGCAACTCGCGCAGATCGAAGTCGAGGGGCAGTCGGGCGCCGGTCTCGTGAAGGTGACGATGACCTGCAAGAACGACGTCCGTCGCGTGTCGATCGATCCGAGCCTGCTCGCCGACGACAAGGACATGCTGGAAGACCTCGTCGCCGCCGCGTTTAACGACGCCGTGCGCAAGGCCGAAGCCACCGCCCAGGAAAAGATGGGCGGCATGACCTCGGGCCTGCCGCTGCCGCCGGGCTTCAAGCTGCCGTTCTGAACCACGCCGCCGTAATGGCGCCCTGATGCGGCCGGGCCCCGCGGCTGCGATTGCCGCGACGTGAACGCAGCGCGCGGGAATGTGCCCAAACGCGCCGGAACGCGCGGCCCAGAGCGCGAGTGGTGCGCGGCTTGTATGCAGCGGGCCACTTGCATCTGCATCCCATACGTTCCGGTTCGCGCGAGTTCGTTCGAGCTTTCCATCAGGCGCATGCAGTTGCGCCGCAGTCGCACTGAAAGACGCTTTACCGAAGTTGCACCGAAGCTCGACCGAACCCGCTGCACCACCTTCTGCCTACACGGCACTAGCTACTTCGACGCCGATTCGCATGAAACAACCTTCCGCCTTGTCGGCGCTCGTCGAAGCGCTGCGCGCGCTACCCGGTGTCGGGCCGAAGTCGGCCCAACGCATCGCGTATCACCTGATGCAGCACGACCGTGATGGCGCCGAGAAGCTCGGCCGCTCGCTGCTGTTCGCGACCGAGCATCTGCGCCACTGCGAGAAGTGCAACACCTTTACCGAAGCGCAGATCTGCGAGGTCTGCCTCGACGAAGAGCGCGATCCCACGCTGCTGTGCGTCGTCGAAACGCCAGCCGACCAGATCATGCTCGAGCAGACCATGACCTATCGCGGTCTTTATTTCGTGTTGATGGGGCGGCTCAGTCCGCTCGACGGCATCGGCCCGAAGGAGATCCATTTCGACCGGCTGGTCAGGCGCGCGTCGGACGGGATCGTCAAGGAAGTCGTGCTCGCGACCAATTTCACCAACGAAGGCGAGGCCACCGCGCATTACCTCGGGCAGACGCTCAAGGCGCGCGGCCTTGCCGTCACGCGTCTCGCTCGCGGCGTGCCGGTGGGCGGCGAACTCGAGTATGTCGACGCCGGCACGATCGCGCGCGCGATGCTCGACCGCCGTTCCATGTAGCGCGCGGCGCTGCCCGCGTCACGGCGGCAACGGTTAGGCCAGGGACGCCGCCGGCTCGCGATGCCGCGACCTACCTCAGGACCGCGCACCCCGAGTGCGTACGTCAGGACCAGAACAAAGGAGACCCATGAGCGCCACCCCTGAATCAGGCGCGAGCGCCGCGCCCGAAGGTCAACGCGATCAACGCGATCAACGCGGCCCGCTCGCCGGCGTCAAGGTGCTGGAACTCGGCACGCTGATCGCCGGCCCGTTCGCCGCGCGTTTTCTCGGTGAGTTCGGCGCCGACGTGATCAAGATCGAAGATCCCAAAGGCGGCGACCCGCTGCGCAAATGGCGCAAGCTCTATCCGGAAGTCGGCGGCACGTCGCTGTGGTGGGCCGTGCAGGCGCGCAACAAGAAGTCCGTGACGATCAATCTGAAGGCCGAAGAGGGCAAGCAGATCGTGCGGCGTCTGGCCAAAGAGGCGGACATCGTCGTCGAAAATTTCCGGCCCGGGTTGCTGGAGAAGCTCGGCCTCGGTTACGACGTGCTGTGCGCGGAAAACCCTGGTCTCGTGATGGTGCGTCTGTCCGGCTATGGCCAGACCGGACCCTATCGCGACCGGCCCGGCTTCGGCGCGATCGCCGAATCGATGGGCGGCCTGCGGCATATCACCGGCTATCCGGATTTGCCGCCGCCGCGCATCGGCATTTCGATCGGTGATTCGATCGCCGCGCTGCATGGCGTGATCGGCGCGTTGATGGCGCTGCATCACAAGCAGGTGAACGGCGGCAAGGGGCAGGTCGTCGACGTCGCGCTGTACGAGGCGGTCTTCAACATGATGGAAAGCGTAGTGCCCGAGTACGGCGTGTATGGCATGGTGCGCGAGCGCACCGGCGCGTCGCTGCCGGGCATCGTGCCGTCGAACACCTATCCGTGTCGCGACGGCAGCATCGTGATCGGCGGCAATAGCGATCCGATCTTCAAGCGCCTGATGGTGGCGATTGAACGCGACGATCTCGCGAACGATCCGGCGCTCGCGCATAACGACGGCCGTGTGCCGCGCACCCAGGAAATCGACGGCGCGATCGCCGCATGGCTCGCCACGCGCACCATCGACGAAGCCCTTGCCGTGCTGAATGCGGCCGATGTGCCGGTGGGCCGCATCTACAGCGTGGCGGATATGTTCACCGATCCGCAGTTCATCGCCCGTCAGATGATCCAGCGCTTCAAGTGGCGGGACGGCCAGGAAATCACCCTGCCGTCGGTCACGCCGAAGCTCTCGGCGACGCCAGGCGAGACGCGCTGGCTCGGCCCTGAACTGGGTGAACATACCGATGAAGTCCTGCAATCGCTAGGTTATGATGCTGACGACATCGCAAGGTTGCGCGCGCAACAGATCGTCTGAGGCAGGCAACGCGCGGTGCAGTATGCACATCGCGGCGCAAGCCGTCACGCGCACCGGCATGCGAACGCGGCACCCACGAGCATCGCGGCAAGCAACAGAGCAGCGCTAGCGCTGCTGCAAAAGGACCGCTGCAAAGGGCCGCTGCAAAGGACCGCTGCAAAGGACCGCTGCAAAAGGACCGCACAACAAAAGATTGGAGCCGACAAACCATGCAACGCAGAACCTTTCTCGCCGGTAGCGCCGCGCTCGCGGGCGCGACGCTCGCGGCCACACCGCTTGCTTTCGCGCAGGGCAAACCCGAGACCACCAAGGTGGCAATCGCAGTCGGCGGCAAGAACCTGTTCTACTATCTGCCGCTCACGATCGCCGAGCGCCGCAACTACTTCAAGGACGAAGGGCTCGAGGTCGAAATCTCCGATTTCGCCGGCGGCTCGCAAGCCTTGAAGGCGGCAGTCGGCGGCAGCGCCGACGTGGTCTCTGGCGCATTCGAACACACCTTGCTGTTGCAGGCGCAGAAGCAGATGTTCCGCGAATTCGTGCTGCAGGGACGCGCGCCGCAGATCGTGCTCGCGGTGTCGAAGAAGACCGTGCCGGACTACAAGTCGATTGCCGATCTGAAGGGCAAGAAGATCGGCGTGACCGCACCGGGTTCGTCGACCTCGATCATGGCGAGCTTCGTGCTGGCGAAGGCCGGACTGAGCGCGAAAGACGTCGCGTTCATCGGCGTGGGTGCGGGCGCCGGTGCAATCGCCGCGCTGCAGTCGGGGCAGATCGACGCGATCGCCAATCTCGATCCGGTCATCACGAGGCTCGAACGCACGGGCGAGATTCGCGTCGTGTCGGACACGCGCACGCTCGCCGATACGCGCGGCGTATTCGGCGGCGATATGCCGGCAGGCTGCCTGTACGCATCGCAAAGCTTCATCGCGAAGAATCCGAATACGACACAGGCGCTGACCAACGCGATGGTGCGCGCGCTCAAGTGGTTGCAGGCGGCGAGCGGCAGCGAGCTGATCAAGACGGTGCCGGAAAGCTATCTGCTGGGCGACCGCGCGGTGTATCTGGACGCGTGGCAGCATGTGAGGGAAGCGATGTCGCCCGACGGCCTGATGCCCGCGGACGGTCCCGCGACCTCGCTGAAAACGTTGCAGGCGTTCGATCCACAGATGCAGGGCAAGCCGATCGATTTGTCGAAGGCGTGGACCAACGACTTCGTCAAGAAAGCGTTGAGCACCGTCAAGGCATAAAGCGCGGGCGTGCTCAGGTGAGGGCGGTGCGGACCGCTTTCACGCCACCGACCGCCACCGTCACGACCTTCCACCCCGAACCCGATCTTCGAAGCGAGCCGAACGATGACCGTTGCTGCCCTGGCACTCGAAAACATCACCTGCACGTTCGCTGCGCGCGAGAACCGCGCGCAGCGCTACACGGCGGTCAAGGACACCACGTTGCGCATCGCACCGGGTGAGTTCGTCTCGGTGGTCGGCCCGACCGGCTGCGGCAAGTCCACGCTGCTGAACGTCGGCGCCGGATTGCTGGCGCCGTCGGCCGGTACGGTCAGCGTGTTCGGCGAAACGCTCGACGGCCTCAACCAGAGCGCCGGCTACATGTTCCAGGCGGACGCATTGATGCCGTGGCGCTCGGCCATCGATAACGTGATGGCCGGCCTTTCGTTTCGCGGCGTACCGGCCGCCGTTGCCCGCCTCAAGGCGGACGAGTGGCTGAAGCGCGTCGGCCTCGGCGGCTTCGGCGATCGCTATCCGCATCAGCTATCGGGCGGCATGCGCAAGCGCGTCGCGATGGCGCAGACGCTGATTCTCGATCCCGACATCATCCTGATGGACGAGCCGTTTTCGGCGCTCGACATCCAGACGCGTCAGTTGATGGAAAACGAGTTGCTCGATCTGTGGGCCGCGAAGCGCAAAGCGGTGTTGTTCATCACGCACGATCTCGATGAAGCGATCGCGATGTCCGACCGCGTGGTGGTGTTGTCGGCGGGACCGGGCACGCGTCCGATCGGCGAATTCACGATCGATCTGCCGCGGCCGCGCGATGTTGCGGAGATTCGCTCGCATCCGCGCTTCGTCGAGTTGCACGCGCAGATCTGGAGCGTGCTGCGCGATGAAGTGCTCAAGGGCTACCAGCAGCAGCTAACCGCCGTTTGATCGCGCCGTTTGATTGCGCTGTTTAACCGTGTTGTTTAACCGCGCTGTTTAACCGTATTGCGTCGTGTCGCGTATTCGCGGTCAGCGAGCGCGTGCGTCGATTGTCCAAGGCAAACCGAGTCATGTGGAAAACGTTGCGCCCGAGGCGGGCGAATCTGGTGATCTGGCAATGGCTGCTGCTCGTGCTGTGCTTCGTGCTCTGGTACGTGCTGACCAGCCCGACGCTGCTGCCGGCGTTCTATTTCGACGATCCGAACAAGGCCGCGTTCTTCTTCGGCGAGCCGCAGAAAGTGCTGCAACGAATCTGGGAGTGGTTCACGAGCGGCGAGATCTATCTGCATCTGTGGATCACGCTGGTCGAGACCGTGCTCGCGTTCGTGCTCGGTACGGCGATTGGACTCGGCGTCGGCCTGTGGCTTGCGCTGGCGCCGCTCGCGAGCGCGTTGTTCGATCCGTATGTGAAGGCCGCCAACTCGATGCCGCGTGTGATTCTCGCGCCGATCTTCGGCGTGTGGTTCGGCCTCGGCATCTGGTCGAAGGTGGCTCTCGGCGTCACGCTGGTGTTCTTTATCGTGTTCTTCAATGTCTATCAGGGCGTGAAGGAAGTCAGCCCGGTCGTGCTCGCGAACGCGCGGATGCTCGGCGCGAACCGCAAGCAGTTGCTGCGCTTCGTCTATCTGCCGAGCGCGATGAGCTGGGTGTTCTCCAGCTTGCACACGTCGGTGGGGCTCGCGTTCGTCGGCTCGGTGGTGGGCGAGTATCTCGGCTCGGCGCGCGGCGTCGGCTATCTGATCCTGCAAGCCGAGGGCACGTTCGATATCAACACGGTGTTCGCCGGGATTCTGGTGTTGACCGCGTTCGCATTGATTCTCGATGCGATTGTCGGCATCGGTGAGCGGCGCTTGATGAAGTGGCAGCCGAGGACAGCCGATACCGAGAAGCTGTAGGTGCTGCGAACCCCGAGTTCATCAAAGGCAAACGGCGTGCGGTTTTTCGAACCGCACGCCGTTTGCACTTTGTGCAACGTCTAAGGGGTAATGACCACTTTGCCGATCACGCGACGCTCGGCCATGTCGCGCAATGCGCGGCCGGTGTCTTCGAGCGCATAGCGGGCGGACACGTATGGCTTGAGCTTGCCTTCGCCGATCCACCGGGTCATCTGCTCGAATGCGGCGTGATTGCGCTGCGGCTCGCGCTTTGCGAAATCGCCCCAGAATACGCCGACCAGACTCGCGCCCTTGAGCAGCGCCAGATTGAGCGGCAACTTCGGAATTTCTCCGTTCGCGAAACCGACCACCAGATAACGGCCGCGCCAGCCGATGCTGCGAAACGCCGGCTCCGCATAAACGCCGCCGACGGGATCGTAGATCACATCGGGGCCTTTGCCGTCGGTGAGCGCCTTGATGCGCTCGCGCAGGTCTTCGGTGCTGTAGTTGATGGTGGCATCCGCGCCGTGGCTCACGCAGGTGGCGAGCTTTGCGTCGCTCGACGCCGCCGCGATCACCCGTGCGCCGAGCGCCTTGCCGATCTCGACCGCCGCCAGTCCGACGCCGCCGGCCGCACCGAGTACCAACATGGTCTCGCCGGCCTGCAATGCGCCACGGTCGACCACCGCGTGATGCGAGGTGCCGTACGCCAGTGTGAATGCCGCCGCCACGTCGAATTCGACGCCGTCCGCCAATGGCACGCATGCCGCGGCCGGCGCCAGCGCCTGCTCGGCAAAGCCGCCCGAACCGGTGTACGCGACCACGCGTGCGCCGGCCTTGAATTGCGTGACACCGGCGCCGACCGCGCGCACGACCCCCGCGACTTCCGAGCCAGGGGTAAAGGGCAGCGGTGGTTTGAACTGGTATTTGTTTTCGATGATCAGCACGTCGGGGAAGTTGACGGCTGCGGCTTTGACGTCGATCACGACGTGGCCGGGCGACGGCTCGAGCTCAGGCAGGTTTTCGACCGCGAGGCTCTCCGGCGGCCCGTATTGATTACAGCGAATCGCGCGCATCGTGTCTCCATATCGATCAGGGTTCGCAAGCATGCTGAGTGTAAAGCAATCAGCACGATCGTGCGTTTTCAATCCGTGATTTGCATCTTGCGAATCGGTGCCGCGCGAGCCGGGCCGCGTGCGCCGTCGAACCGGCGCATGCGCTTTACGCATGGCGCGCGCACGGCCGCCGTGTCGTTCGCGTGCCATCTTTCCTCGGTTACAATCGCCAGATGCGAATCCTACTCAGCAATGACGACGGTTATCTGGCGCCGGGCCTTGCCGCGCTTTACGAAGCGCTCAAGCCGATCGCAGACGTGACCGTGGTGGCCCCCGAACAGAATTGCAGCGCCGCGTCGAATTCCCTGACGCTGTGGCGGCCGCTTTCGGTCCTGCGCTCGGCCAACGGTTTCTACTATGTGAACGGCACGCCGACCGACTCGGTGCACATCGCGCTGACGGGCATGCTCGACCATACGCCGGACCTGGTGGTGTCGGGCATCAACAACGGTCAGAACATGGGCGACGACACGCTGTATTCGGGCACGGTCGCAGCCGCCACCGAAGGCATCATGTTCGGCTTGCCGGCGATCGCCTTCTCGCTGGTCGACAAGGACTGGGTGCATCTCGAAGACGCGGCCCGCGTGGCCGCCGAAATCGTCGCGCATTACCTCGCGCAGCCGCTGCCCGGACGTCCATTGCTGAACGTCAATATTCCGAACCTGCCGTACGAGCAACTCGACGGCTGGCAAATCACGCGTCTGGGCAAGCGGCATCCGTCGCAGCCGGTGATCCGCCAGACCAATCCGCGCGGCGAGCCGATCTACTGGATCGGTCCGTCGGGCGGTGCACGCGACGCCAGTGAAGGCACCGATTTTCACGCCGTTGCGAATGGGCGCGTGTCGATCACGCCGCTGCAGCTCGACCTGACCCACACGCAGATGCTGCCAGCGGCGCGCGAGTGGGCGCGCGCCGGCAGCGGCGCTTCATGACCAGCGAGCGCGCGAGGCGCTTCCCGCTCGGCCTCGAGGATCTGGTGCGCGAACCGCGCCGGCCCGAAGGGCGCCCAGGCGAAGTGCGGGCGGCGGCACTGGCCGCGAGCGCGGCACTGAATGCGCGTCAGCAGCCGGCGAAGCATGCGCCGAGCGGCGCGGCGGCCAAACCGCAAGCGCAGACGCCGGGTAATGCCCAGACCCAAGCGCAGACCCAGGCGCAGACCCAGACGCAAGCGCGCCCGCAGGCCGCGCCGCAAATCAAACATCACGCTAAACCCCAGGCCCAGCCCAAGGCAATCACGCCGCCCAAGCCGCAAGCCGCGCCGTTGCCCAAGGCGTCGGCCAAACCCGTGACGCACACGGCGGGTCCGAGCGCGCGCACCGCACCGTCATCGACCTCACCGGCCAAACCAGCCGCCCGCGCGAGCGACCGTACGGGCGCGCCGAACGTCGCGTTGAATGGCGCGTTGGCGTTGACTTCGGAACGGGTTCGCGAACGCATGGTCGAACGCCTGCGTGCGAACGGTGTGGCCGATCAGCGCGTGTTGAACGCGATGTCGGTGGTGCCGCGCCACATGTTCGTCGATCCGGGCCTCGCCGCCCAGGCCTACGAAGATGCGGCGCTGCCGATCGGCCATCACCAGACGATCTCCAAGCCCTCGGTGGTAGCGCGGATGATCGAGCTGGCGGCGGCCGGCCGCGCGCTCAATAACGTGCTTGAAATCGGTACCGGCTGCGGCTACCAGGCGGCAGTGCTAAGCCAGGTTGCGCGCGAAGTCTATTCGATCGAACGCATCAAGCCCTTGTCCGAACGCGCGAAGACGAATCTGCGGCCGCTGCGTATTCCGAACATCCGGCTGCATTACGGCGATGGCCGTCTCGGCCTGCCATCGGCGGCGCCGTTCGATGCGATCGTGATCGCCGCCGCCGGGCTCGACGTTCCGCAAGCCTTGCTTGAACAACTCGCGATCGGTGGCCGTCTGGTTGCGCCGGTCGGTTCGCAGGACGGCCAGAACCAGGTGCTGACGCTGGTCGAGCGCCTCGGGCCCGCGCAGTGGCGCGAGTCGCGCCTTGATCGCGTTTTCTTTGTACCTTTAAAATCCGGAGTGATTTGACACCGATGAGTATGTTGCGCGCGATGCGAAGAACCCGCTTGAATGTCCCCCTGTCCGTAACCCAGCGCAGCGTGTGCGTGCTCGCCTTGTCCCTGTTGATGACGGCCTGTGCATCCCGACTCGACCAGGCGCCTGTGGTCGACCGCTCGGGCGGCGGCGTGCTCAGCACGCAAGCCGCGCAGCCGGCTGCGCCGCTCGGACCGCCGCCGCCGGGCTACTATCGCGTGAAGCCGGGCGATACGCTGTACCGGATTGCATTGGAGAATGGTCAGAACTACCGCGATATCTCGGCGTGGAACAATCTGACCAACCCGAATCAGATCGAGGTCGACCAGTTGCTGCGCGTGGTGCCGCCGGGTGCGAACACGGCGGCGTTGACACCAGGCGTGTCGACTGCGCCGATTGGCGGCGGTGCTGGCGTGCAAAGCGCGCCGCTCGGCGGCACGCCGGCCACGGGCGGCATGACGGCACCGCCGTTGTATGGCTCGGTGAACAACGCGGCGCCGACACCGCCGGCCAATGCGGGCGCCGTCACCGACTCGAGCGCCAACGCATCGGGCAACGTGGCGTTTTCGTGGCCGGTGCGTGGACCGTTGCTTGGCACCTTCAACGATTCGAGCAACAAGGGCGTCAATATCGGCGGCGCCGCGGGCGATCCAGTCAAGGCTTCTGCCGATGGTCGTGTCGTTTATGCTGGAAATGGGCTGCGTGGTTACGGCAATCTCATTATCATCAAGCATGACGCAACTTATCTCACCGCGTATGCACACAACCGCGCTTTGATGGTAAAAGAGGGGGACGCGGTCACGAAAGGGCAGAAGATCGCTGAGATGGGCAATAGCGATTCAGACCGTGTGATGTTGCATTTCGAAGTTCGCCGGCAGGGTAAGCCTGTCGACCCACTGAAGTATTTGCCGCCGCAATAAGCCAAGCGATACGACCATGCCGAAATCGAAGCGCCGCCCGCCGCAAGCCGAGTCTGAGACGATCAGCCAAGCCACGTCCGGCGCGGTGGACGAAACCGGCGCTTCGGAAGTGGAAGACGAGATCGCGGACGAGCGCGATCTCGAGGAGCGCCAGGGCGGCGTGGATGAAGGCGGCGATGTCCGCGAAGGCGCGGGCGAAGCCGCGCCGGACGCGGACGACTTCCGCGCACTGTTGCAAGCCGAGCTGACGGCCGACACCATTCAGCATTACCTGAACCGCATCAGCGTGAAGCCGCTTCTCACCGTCGACGAGGAGCAGAAGTATTCGCGTCTTGCCAAGGCCGGCGAGTTCGACGCGCGGCAGGTGATGATCGAGCGCAATCTGCGGCTCGTCGTCAGCATTGCCAAGGGTTATCTGAATCGCGGCGTGCCGTTGCTGGATCTGATCGAAGAGGGCAACCTCGGCCTGATGCACGCGATCGAAAAGTTCGATCCGACGCGCGGCTTCCGGTTTTCGACTTACGCCACGTGGTGGATCCGCCAGAGTATCGAGCGCGCGATCATGAATCAGGCGCGCACCGTGCGTTTGCCAGTGCACGTGATTCGTGAGCTCAATCAGGTGCTGCGCGCGAAGCGCCATCTGGAAAAGAATTCGATGAATTCCGGCGAAGCGGCCGAGCGGCGCGACGCCAGCATCGACGACATCGCCTATCTGACCGGCAAGACCACCGACGAAGTCACCGACATTCTCGCGCTGAACGAGCACACCGCGTCGCTCGACGCGCCGCTCGATCTCGATCCGGCGAGCAGTCTGCTCGATCTGCTATCCGACGATCAGAGCCAGTCGCCGGATGCCGAGGTGCAGCATCGCGAGCTGGAGACGCTGACCCGCGCGTGGCTCGCGCGCCTGTCGGACAAGCATCGTCATGTGATTGAGCGCCGCTTCGGACTGAATCACATCGAGCCCGCCACGCTCGAAGAGCTGGCCGATGAAATGGGCCTCACGCGCGAGCGCGTGCGCCAGATCCAACAGGAAGCGCTGGTGCGGCTCAAGCGCTTCTTCGCCTCAAACGGTGTGCGCAAGGACGCCGTTCTATAACCTGATGACACCGATTCTTGTATTCGACATCGAGACGATTCCCGATGTCGCCGGCATTCGCCGCCTCGACGATTTGCCTGCCACGCTCACCGACGCCGAAGTCGCCGAGCACGCGTTCGCGGCGCGTCGCGAAAAAACCGGCAGCGATTTCCTGCCGCATCACCTGCAGCGAATCGCGGCGATTTCCTGCGTGTTCCGCGACAACAACGGTTTCCGGGTGCGCTCGCTCGGCACGCTGGAAGACGGTGAGGCAGCGCTGGTGCAATCGTTCTATCGCGTGATCGAGAAGTACACGCCGCAGCTCGTGTCGTGGAATGGCGGCGGCTTCGACCTGCCGGTGCTGAACTACCGTGCGCTCGTCAATGGCATTCCCGCTTATCGCTTCTGGGATCTCGGCGAGGACGACCGCGAGTTCAAGTGGAACAACTACATCAGCCGCTATCACGCGCGTCACACGGATCTGATGGACGTGCTCGCGATGTATCAGGCGCGCGCCAACGCGCCGCTCGACGCGCTCGCGAAGATGTGCGGCTTTCCCGGCAAGATGGGCATGGACGGCAGTCAGGTGTGGCAGGCGTACCAGCAAGGCCGTATCGAGGAAATCCGCAACTATTGCGAGACCGACGTCGTCAACACTTACCTGCTGTATTGCCGCTTCCAGCTGATGCGAGGCGGCTTTTCGCCGTCCGAGTATGCTGACGAGATCAACCTCGTCAAGAATGCGCTGGCGCTCGAAACCGCGCCGCAATGGGCAGAGTATCTGGCGGCGTTCGATCAGTAGCCGTCCATCGTTGGCCCGCTGTCAGGCCCGCTGCTGCCGCCGCTGACGAAGCGCCGCGCCGGATCGTCGGCCAGCGCCGTGCTTCGTCTACAATCTCGCCTTTCCCCCAAGTTTGTCAGGAAGTCGCAGGTGTCCCGAACTGCCCCCCATCGTCGCCCGCCGAAGCACCCGAAGCACCCGAAGCACCCGAAGCACCCGAAGCACCACAAGGCGCCCCGTCCCACGCCAGCGCTCGTCGTCACCGGCGACGAACCGGTCATCGAGATCGTCTCGCTCGATATGGAAGCGCGCGGCGTTGGCCGCACCGTGAGCGAGGATGGCACGCCCGGCAAGGTGATTTTCGTCGAAGGCGCATTGCCCGGCGAGCGCGTCAGCTACTCGACGCATCGCAGCAAGCCGAAATTCGAGCAGGCCGAAGTCGTCCAGGTGTTCCGCGAAAGCGTGATGCGCACCAAGCCGAAATGCAGCTACTTCGATATCTGCGGCGGCTGTTCGATGCAGCATCTCGACATCCGCGCCCAGGTCGCCGTCAAGCAGCGCGTGCTCGAGGACAACCTGCAGCATCTGGCGAAGCTGCGCCCGGAAACGGTATTCCGGCCGATTCACGGGCCGGCCTGGGGTTATCGCTATCGGGCGCGCCTGACTGTGCGCTATCTGCCGGAAAAGGGCGGCATGCGGATCGGCTTTCACGAGAAGAAGAGCAGCTACATCGCCGACATGAAAACCTGCGAAGTGCTGCCGCCGCATGTGTCGGCGATGCTGATGCCGCTGCGTTTCATGGTCCGCAAACTGTCGATCTACGACCGCATGCCGCAGCTCGAGCTGGCGGTCGGCTCGTCGGTCACGGCGCTGGTGCTGCGCAACCTCGAACCGATCAATGCCGCCGACGAACAGGTGCTGCGTGATTTCGCCGACGAGCACAAGGTGCAATTCTGGCTGCAGCCGGGCGGCCCGGACACGGTCACGCCGTTCTATCCGCTCGACGTGCAACTGGACTACACGCTGCCGGAATACAACATCCGCATGCCGTTCAAGCCGACCGACTTCACCCAGGTGAATCACGAGATCAACCGAGTGCTGGTCAGCCGCGCGTTGCGGCTGCTGGCGCCGGCGCGCACGGATCGCGTGCTCGATCTGTTCTGCGGGATCGGCAACTTCACGCTGCCGCTCGCGCGGATCGCGAAGGAAGTGGTCGGCATCGAAGGCAGTGAAGTGCTGACCTCGCGTGCGCTGGCCAATGCGGAGCTGAACGGCGTGGCGGCGCATACGTCGTTCGCGTGCCGCAATCTGTTCGAAGTCACGGCCGACGACCTGCGCGCGCTCGGCCACTTCGATAAATTCCTCGTCGACCCGCCGCGCGAAGGCGCGCTGGCCATTGCCAAGGCGCTGGCGGAGATCGCGCAGAGCGGCGCCGGGCCGCTGCCGAAGCGGATCGTCTATGTGTCGTGCAATCCGGCGACGCTCGCTCGCGATGCAGGCCTGCTCGTGCATGAGGCCGGCTATCGGCTGGTCGGCGCGGGGGTCGTGAACATGTTCCCGCACACGTCGCATGTGGAGTCGATCGCGTTGTTCGAGCGGGACTGAGCGCGCACTTCGACGCGGCAAAGCGGCTGGCCGTTGCGCTCAGCCGTCTCTTGCCGACAAAGTAACGGACGAAGGCCCAGGGTCCGCACAAACAAAAACGCCACGACCGAATGAAAGTCGTGGCGTTTTTTTCAACTGAACGTCAGTGCGTGGCGCGCGTTAGAACTGCCACCACGACTTCTGCGCACCGGGCCTTGCATGACCCGTAATGTACGGGCTGTCGGGGAAGGTGCCGGCCAGCACGCGCTTGGTGTCGTCGGCCAGTTGCTGCTGGCCCAGCTTTTCATACGACAGCATCATGATGTGCAGCGCGTCTTCGATCGCCGGGGCGTTCTTGTACTCGCGCAACGCCAGTTGCGCGCGGTTGATCGCGGCCACATAGGCGCCACGGCGGTAGTAGTAGTCCGCCGCGTGGACTTCGTGTGACGCCAGCGCGTTCACGATATAGCGCATGCGTTGCGCGGCGTCCGGTGCGTACTTGCTGTTCGGGTAGCGGTCGACCACCACCTTGAACGCGTCGTACGACTCGCGCAGCGACTTCGGATCGCGCTCGCTCATGTCCTGGCCGGAAAAGCGGCCGAACAGACCGAGATCGTCGTTGAAGTGGATCATGCCCTTCAGGTAATACGCATAAGCGATGTCCGGATGATCCGGATGCAACTGGATGAAGCGGTCGATCGCCTGGTCGGCGGCGGCGTTTTCATTGTCTTTCCAGTTGCAGTACGCGACGTTGATCTGCGCCTGCTGCGCGAAATGGCCGAATGGGTCGCGGCCCTCGAGCATTTCGAAATACTTCGCGCATTTGCCGAAGTCACCACCGCTCAAGGCGTCGTTTGCCTCCGTATATAATTTGTTGTTATTCCACGTTGCCGTTTCGTCGGTCTTTTCCGGCAGGCCGTGGCAAGCCGCAACAGCGACGACGGCCGCGGCACACGCAATGTATCCGGCCACTTTCCGGGCCGCCTTCTTGATGGCCGCCAAATTGATCGCCGCTTCAGTGATGGTGTTCAAGGCTCGCATTTTCCAGTCTAGCTTTACGTCCAGGTGACCCAGATTCAATGACCAGCTCAAATACTCCAGGCGCCGCAACCGGTACCGGGAATAGCAACGAAGATTATAGCGTAAGCGCCGATCCCTCCGACGCGTTGGGCGTCGATTCCATCGACGACGATCTCGCCAGCGACGCTCTTGCCGCTGCCACGCCGGCCATGGTGCCGAGCGTGGCGAGCCGGGTGGCGGACGAAAGTCCGCGCAGCGCGGTGGTGCCCGACGAGCTGGCGGGCGAGCGCCTCGACAAGGTGCTCGCGCGGGTGTTTCCCGAATTCTCGCGCAACCGCCTGCAAAGCTGGATCGAAGCCGAGCGGGTGCGCATCGACGGCAAGCCGGCGAAGATTCGTCAGCCAGTGCCGCTTGGCGCGACCATCGAGCTCGTGCCCGATCTGCTGCCGGAGCAGCTCGCGTTCACGCCTGAGCCGGTGCCGCTCGAGATCGTCTATGAGGACGACACGCTGGTGGTGATCAACAAGCCGGCCGGCATGGTGGTGCATCCGGCGGCCGGCAACTGGAGCGGCACTGTGCTCAACGGCTTGCTGTACCGCTATGGCGACGCCGCAGCCGGCCTGCCGCGTGCGGGCATCGTGCACCGGCTCGACAAGGAAACCTCCGGCCTGATGGTGGTGGCGCGCACGCTAGAGGCGCAGACCGACCTCGTGCGGCAATTGCAGGCGCGCACCGTGAAGCGCCGTTACCTCGCGCTGGTGTGGGGCAACATGCCCGAGGAAGGCACGATCGACGCGCCGATCGGCCGCGATCCGCGCGAACGCACGCGCATGGCGGTGGTGACGGGCGCCTCGGGCAAGCCGGCGCGCACGCATTTCCGCCGGGTCGATTCGGCGATCTGGCAGCGTCAGCCGGTGACGGCGATTCACTGCGATCTGGAAACCGGCCGCACCCATCAGATTCGCGTGCATTGCGCGCACATCGGCCATCCGCTGCTCGGCGATCCCGTGTATGGACGCGCTCGCGGCAAGCGCTCGGTCACGCCGCTGCCCGACGGGTTCGCGCGTCAGGCGCTGCATGCGTGGCGGCTCGGACTGATTCATCCGCAAACCGGCCGCACGATGCAATGGCGCGCTGATGTGCCGCAAGACATCGAGGTGCTGTCGGCGGCGCTCGGTCTTGGGCGCGACGCTGCGGGCGAGTTCGACGAGACGTACTATGAGGACGATGACTACGACGCATCGCTCGACGAGGATGCGCACGAAGACGGCACGCCCGGTCACGACGACGCAGCTGATGCGGCCGCTGACCACGACGCTGACCACGATAACCCCGACGAGGACGATCGCGCATGAGCCCGAGCCTGCCGGAACTGAGCTTCGCCGATGTCGTGCAACCCGCATGGAATGTGTCGCCGCGCGTGCGAGCGTTCGTCACCACACGCAATGGCGGCGTGAGTCGCGCGCCATACGGCCGCTGGCAGGATGGTGCGGACCAGCCTGGCGGCCTGAATCTGGGCATGAAAACCGCTGACGAGCCGGCCGCGGTCGCGCTCAATCGGGCGCGTCTGCTGGGTCTCGCCGGCGTGAGCGAGGCCGCGTGGCTCGAGCAGATTCACGGCGCCGCCATCGTGCGAGCCGAGGACGTTCTCGCGCAGGCGCAGGCGGGCGGCCCGCCGACGCGCGCCGATGCGAGCGTCACTGATCGTGCCGGCACGGTGTGTGTCGTGCTGGTGGCCGATTGCATGCCGGTGCTGTTGTGCGATGAAGCGGGCCGTGCGGTCGGTGCGGCGCATGCGGGCTGGCGCGGACTGGCGGCGGGCATCGTCGAGCAGACCGCGCGGCGCGTTGCGGCGCTCGCCGGCGTGGAGGCGGGCGCATTGCATGCGTATCTAGGGCCGTCGATCGGTCCCGGCGCGTTTGAAGTCGGCCCCGATGTGCGTGACGCCTTCATGACCGGCGTCGACGGCGCGCAACGCGACGCCACGGCCAACGCATTCGTCGGGCATCCGAAACATCCCGGCAAGTATCTCGCCGATCTGCCGGCGCTGGCGCGCTTGCGTCTAGAGGCGCTCGGCGTGACGCGGATCGTCGGCGGCGATCTCTGCACGGTCACGC
Source organism: Paraburkholderia ribeironis (assembly GCF_900019265.1). Classification (GTDB taxonomy): domain Bacteria; phylum Pseudomonadota; class Gammaproteobacteria; order Burkholderiales; family Burkholderiaceae; genus Paraburkholderia; species Paraburkholderia ribeironis. Next base: position 56,998 of record NZ_CYGX02000060.1, on the reverse strand, counting down.
AACGTGATCGTTTCTATTCGTATCGCCGCGATCGCGATACCGGCCGCATGGCCGCGCTGATCTGGCTGGACGATCAGGCGCAGACGCTCGCGGACTAGCTCGCGACGCCGCGCACCGTCCGGCGCGCGCCAATCCCGTTTCGGATCGACAGGCCCGCCCGCCGGATGATGTTTCGTCATCCGGCGGGCTGCCTATGGGCGCCACGGCGACTGGCGGGATGCGTTGCCGCGAGTATCGTATGAGGGTTTGTTCCGAGTCGCGCAGCGCGTTTTTGCTGCACTGCCGGATTCGTGTCGATGGCACGGATCTGGCGAAAAAAATGTCTGCCCCCGAACGGACAACGTCACATAAGTCCATGCAAAATGAGATGTTATTCGTTTTTCTGCAGCTTCAATCGCGCGACTCCCAAAAGCGCGATCTGCTACACAGGGAAAACGATAATTAAAAAACTGTCGCACTGCGGCAAAATCGGGAACAAGCATTGACATGCCTTGTGATGGGGAGCAAGAATGTTCCTCGAGAGCTCCTCTACATGAGACAGGGCGTGACGAGGCGCGAGCAGTCGCTCACGTGCTCACGAACCTGCCTCTCAACCCGTCCGCAAGGACTTACCGGTCAAAAGCAGGCATGGCGGCATCACATTCCTCAGCTTCCCACACCACGGACTCCTCGACGGAGCACACGCAGCAGCCCGGTACGAGCGGCTTCACGTCCGCCGCAGGCATGCAGCATTTATTCGACGCCTGGATGAACGCATGGCGTTCGCTCGGCACGCCACCCGGCGCGAGCGGCGGGTCGTTCACAATGCCGCTGGTGCCGCAACTGCCAGGCATCCCGCAAATGGGTTTCCCGCAACTGCCGTCGTTTCCAGGCATGCCCGATTTCAGCAAGCTGGCTGCGGGTTCGCTACCGCCCATGCCGTCGTTCGCCAGTCTGAACATACCGGCCGCCGCCATTCCCGCGGAGCGTCTGCAGAAACTGCAAGCGGACTATTCGCGCGAGGCGATGGAGTTGATCCAGCTGGCCGCCACGTCGGTGACCAAAGCGCCTGAACTCAAGGACCGCCGCTTCAGTGCCGAAGCATGGAGTGCGACGCCGGCCTATGCGTTTACCGCTGCATGGTATCTGTTGAACGCGCGCTATCTGCAGGAAATGGTCGACGCGCTCGACACCGAGCCGAAGATGCGCGAACGGATCCGTTTCGCGGTTCAGCAATGGACCGCGGCGGCCTCGCCGAGCAACTTCTTCGCGTTGAATCCAGAAGCGCAAAAGACCTTGCTCGACAGCAAGGGCGAGAGCTTGCGGCAGGGCGTGATGAACCTGCTCGGCGACCTGCAGCGCGGCAAGATTTCGCAGACCGACGAATCGCGTTTCACGGTCGGCGAGAATCTCGCGAACACCGAAGGCGCGGTGGTGTTCGAAAACGATCTGTTGCAACTGATCCAGTACAAGCCGCGCACGGCGAGCGTGCGCGAGCGGCCGCTGCTGATCGTGCCGCCGTGTATCAACAAGTTCTACATTCTCGATCTGCAACCGGAGAATTCGCTGGTCGCGCATTGCCTCGATGCAGGGCACCAGGTGTTCCTGATTTCGTGGCGCAACGCGGATCAATCGATCGCGCACAAGACGTGGGACGACTACATCGGCGAAGGCGTGCTCACCTCGATCGAAACGGTCTCCAGGATCAGCGGCCGTGAGCAGATCAACACGCTCGGCTTCTGTGTCGGCGGCACGATGCTCGCCTCCGCGCTGGCGGTCGCCGCGGCGCGCGGCGAACATCCGGTCGCGTCGATGACGCTGCTCACGGCGATGCTCGACTTCTCCGACACGGGTGTGCTCGACGTCTTCGTCGACGAGGCGCACGTGCAGATGCGCGAGCAGACTATCGGCGGCAAGAACGGCGCGCCGCCGGGACTGATGCGCGGTATCGAATTCGCCAACACGTTCTCGTTCCTGCGGCCCAACGATCTGGTGTGGAACTACGTGGTCGACAATTACCTGAAGGGCCGCACGCCGGTGCCGTTCGACCTGCTGTTCTGGAACAGCGACTCGACCAGTCTGCCGGGCCCGATGTACGTCTGGTATCTGCGCAACACGTACCTCGAGAATCGTCTGCGCGAGCCGGGTGCGCTGAGCACCTGCGGCGAGCCGATCGACCTGTCGAAGATCGACGTGCCCACCTTCATCTACGGTTCGCGCGAAGACCACATCGTGCCGTGGCAATCCGCGTATGCCTCAGTGCCGCTGCTGAGCGGGCCGTTGAAGTTCGTGCTCGGCGCATCGGGGCATATCGCCGGCGTGATCAATCCGCCCGCAAAGAACAAGCGCAGTTACTGGACGCTGGAAGCTGACGTCAAAACATTGCCGGACAACCCGGACGACTGGTTGGGCGAGGCGACCGAAATCGCTGGCAGCTGGTGGCCCGAATGGACTACGTGGCTCGATCAGTACGGCGGCAAGAAAGTGAAGCCGCGTGCCGCGGCCGGCTCGGACGAGTTCCCGGCGATCGAGCCGGCGCCGGGACGCTACGTGCGGCAGCGGGAGTAAGGCGACGCGCTTGACGGCGCGCTATTGGGTAGTGTGAGTGTCTGGTTGAGCAAGGGCGCAAGAGCAACGATTTTTTTAACTTGACGGGCTGCGGCGCAATCGGCCGACATGCCCGGAGGATATGGAAATGACTGATGTTGTAATCGTATCGGCCGCCCGTACGGCAGTAGGCAAATTTGGTGGGTCGCTGGCGAAAATCGCCGCGCCCGAACTCGGCGCAGCGGTGATCCGCAGCGTGCTCGATCGGGCCGGACTGAAGCCGGAGCAGGTGAGCGAAGTGATCCTGGGTCAGGTGCTGACGGCAGGCTCCGGCCAGAATCCGGCGCGTCAATCGCTGATCAAGGCAGGGTTGCCCGCGGCGGTGCCCGGCATGACGATCAACAAGGTGTGCGGTTCCGGTCTGAAGGCCGTCATGCTGGCGGCCAATGCAATCATCGCGGGCGACGCGGAGATCGTGATCGCCGGTGGCCAGGAAAACATGAGCGCCGCGCCGCACGTGCTGCCGGGCTCGCGCGACGGCTTCCGCATGGGCGACGTGAAGCTGATCGACTCGATGATCCACGACGGCCTGTGGGACGTCTACAACCACTATCACATGGGCGTGACGGCGGAAAACGTCGCGAAGGAATACGGCATCACGCGCGAGCAGCAGGACGCGTTCGCGGCGTTGTCGCAGAACAAGGCGGAAGCCGCGCAGAAGTCGGGCCGTTTCGACGACGAAATCGTGCCGATCGAGATCCCGCAACGCAAGGGCGAGCCGCTGCGATTCGTCACCGACGAGTTCGTGCGTCACGGCGTGACGGCAGAAGCGCTGGCAGGCCTGAAGCCGGCGTTCTCGAAGGAAGGCACGGTCACGGCGGCCAACGCGTCGGGCCTGAACGATGGCGCGGCGGCCGTGGTGGTGATGTCGGCGAAGAAGGCAGAAGCGCTCGGGCTCACGCCGCTCGCACGCATCAAGGCTTACGCCAACGCCGGTGTCGATCCGAAGGTGATGGGCATGGGCCCGGTGCCGGCTTCGCGGCGTTGTCTCGAGCGCGCGGGCTGGACGGCGGCCGATCTCGACCTGATGGAAATCAACGAAGCGTTTGCCGCGCAGGCGCTCGCCGTGCATAAGCAGATGGGCTGGGATACGTCGAAGATCAACGTGAATGGCGGCGCGATCGCCATCGGCCATCCGATCGGCGCGTCCGGTTGCCGGATTCTCGTCACGCTGCTGTACGAAATGCAAAAGCGCGATGCGAAGAAGGGTCTGGCGTCGCTGTGCATCGGCGGCGGGATGGGTGTCGCGCTGGCAGTCGAGCGCGTCTGATCTGAGGCACGCCGCGCTGATCCGGCCCAGCCGGGCGTCGGACGCCAAGGCCGTTCCAGGGTTGCCGCGCGTTGCGTCGAAGCAGGTGGCGCGCGCTTAACCTTGGCTTCGGTGGCCTCGGCGGCCGGTCGGCCGGCGGTAGCGGAAAGAATGCATCAGGCGAGGGAAGAGGGAAGAGGCAGCCAGTCGGCGCCTCGAAAATGATAACGGAGTGTACGTATGACACAGCGAATTGCTTATGTAACGGGCGGGATGGGTGGCATCGGCACGAGCATTTGCCAGCGGCTGCACAAAGAGGGCTTCAAGGTGATCGCGGGCTGCGGGCCGAATTCGCCGCGCCGCGTGAAGTGGCTCGACGAGCAGAAGGCGCTGGGTTTCGATTTCATCGCGTCCGAAGGCAACGTCGGCGATTGGGAGTCGACCAAGACCGCGTTCGAAAAGGTCAAGGCCGAAGTCGGCGAGATCGACGTGCTGGTGAACAACGCCGGCATTACGCGCGACGTCGTGTTCCGCAAGATGACGCATGAAGACTGGACCGCGGTGATCGACACCAATCTGACCAGCCTCTTCAACGTCACCAAGCAGGTGATCGACGGCATGGTCGAGCGTGGCTGGGGCCGCGTCATCAACATCTCGTCGGTCAACGGCCAGAAGGGGCAGTTCGGCCAGACCAACTACTCGACCGCGAAGGCCGGCATCCACGGCTTCACGATGTCGCTCGCGCAGGAAGTGGCTACCAAGGGCGTGACAGTCAATACCGTGTCACCGGGGTACATCGGCACGGACATGGTCAAGTCGATCCGTCCCGACGTGCTGGAAAAGATCGTTGCAACCATTCCGGTGCGCCGCCTCGGTCAGCCCGACGAAATCGGGTCGATTGTGGCATGGCTCGCGTCGGACGAATCGGGTTTCTCTACGGGCGCTGATTTTTCGCTGAACGGTGGTTTGCATATGGGCTGAGTCACCGGCGCGCCACTCACGAGGCGGCGCGCCTCGGCTCAGATGGTTCCGGCGGCGTCGCGGTTGCGCAATGGCCCGATTGCACAACCGGCATGACGCCGTTTCTGCGCTCAACTCGCGCTCAAGGGCGTTACATGACTACTACTACAAAGAAAGCAGCCGAACGACTGATCAAGAAATATCCGAATCGTCGGCTCTACGATACAGAGACAAGCACGTACATCACGCTGACGGATGTCAAACAGCTCGTGCTGGATCAGGAGGATTTCAAGGTCATCGATGCGAAGAGCAACGAGGACCTGACGCGTGCCATCCTGTTGCAGATCATTCTTGAAGAGGAGAGCGGCGGTTTGCCGATGTTCTCGTCATCGATGCTCTCGCAGATCATCCGTTTCTACGGCCATGCGATGCAGGGGATGATGGGCACGTATCTGGAGAAGAACATCCAGGCCTTCATCGACATTCAGGCGAAGCTTGCCGACCAGTCGAAGAATCTGTACGAAGGCAAGGCAATGAATCCGGAAATCTGGTCGCAATTCATGAACATGCAGGCGCCGATGATGCAGGGCATGATGACCAGCTATATCGAGCAGTCGAAGAACATGTTCGTGCAGATGCAGGAGCAGATGCAGAACCAGGCGAAGAACATGTTCGCCACCTTCCCGTTTACGCCCGGTGGCGCAGTCAACGCCACCAACGCCACCAATGCCACCAACACGCCGGACACGCCGCAGACCAATCCGGAGCCGGAGAAGAAGTAGCGGCGCAGCCGGTGGATAGCGCGGATTGCAGCTGGCAACCGCGGTACGGTCTGCTGGTGGCGCCGGCGCTGCGGCGACGCGCGCATCGCGCGCTGCGCTCGCCGTCGATGGGGCGCGTGAGGCTTCAATGCCTGGCGGGCGCGGATGTCGTCGGTGCATAACGGGCGTGCGGCACGACTGTCACGGCGCTCTCACGATCGTCCTCGTCCGTCCTTCGGGCGCATGACTGGGCGCGGTACAATTGCGCATTCCGCGCGCAGGATGTCTTCGACGGATGTCGTCTTGCGCGGCTGGTTTTTCATTTCATCGACCTTGAGACTCGAGCCTGCTTGAGTCCCGCTTGAGTCCTGCTCGAATCCTTATCGCCTCTTTCCCCATTGTCGTCATCATCGCCGCCATTCGCCGGGCTTGCCTCAAGTTGCAGTTCATCTCCTCATTGCTCCAGCCGCTCCTGCCTCTTCGACGTCGAAGGCCAGACCGCCTGGCTGCTGCCGATCGTCGGACCGTATAAGCGGACTTCTGCATGAGCCGGCTGTTTCTTGCCCCGATGGAGGGGCTTGCGGACTACGTATTGCGCGACGTGCTGACTCGCACGGGCGGATTCGACGGATGTGTGTCCGAGTTCGTCCGCGTGACGGGTTCGCTGTTGCCGGCGCGCGTCTACGAGCGGGAGGCGCCCGAGGTCCTGCAAGGGAGCTTGACCGCCAGCGGCACGCCGATGGTGATCCAGCTGCTCGGCAGCGATCCCGAATGGATGGCACGCAATGCCGCCTATGCGGCCAGCTTGTCGCCGCATGGCATCGACCTGAACTTCGGCTGTCCCGCCAAAATCGTCAATCAGCACGGCGGCGGGGCGATGCTGCTGGCGGACCCGGAACAGTTGAACCGGATCGTTTCGGCGGTGCGCGCCGCAGTGCCGGCGAGCATCGCCGTGACCGCCAAGATGCGCCTGGGCGTGTCGGACACCTCGCGGGCGCTCGATTGCGCGGTGGCGCTCGCGGAAGGCGGCGCGGCGTCGCTCGTCGTGCATGCGAGGACACGCGATCACGGCTACCGGCCGCCGGCCCACTGGGAATGGATTGCGCGTATCGATGCGGCCGTGCAGGTGCCGGTCATCGCGAACGGCGAAGTCTGGACGGTGGCGGACTGGGAGCGATGCCGGGCGGTCAGCGGCTGTGCGGACGTGATGCTGGGACGCGGCGCGGTATCCGATCCATTTCTTGCGTTGCGAATACGGGGACTGATGGACCGTTGCCCGTCCGACGAAGAATGGCAACGGGTGCTCGGTCAGCTCGCCGGTTATCTGCGGCAGTTGCAGGCCCGCGCTACCTCTCGCCACGAGCACGGCCGCGTCAAGAAGTGGCTAAGCTATCTGCAGCGGACCTGGGCGCAGGCGGCCGACCTGCATGGAGCGATTCGCCGCCTGCAGGATTCGCGCGAAATTCTCGACGTGATCGAGCGCGCGCTGCGGTCTGGCGAATCGATCCGCGGGCGTCGATCGGCGAGTGTCGGACGACCCGATCCGGCACCGGTCACGGCTGGTTGAAGGCTAAAATTCAAAGACTTACGAGCGGCGGCGATGACGAACCGCTACAATTCAACGTTTAACGTCTTCAAGCGGTTCCCATGTCTGCCACCCCCACGATTGCTCCGAATGCCGCGCCGAAGGTCGGCTTTGTTTCACTTGGCTGCCCGAAAGCCCTGGTCGACTCCGAGCAGATCATCACCCAGCTGCGCGCCGAAGGTTACGAGATTTCCGGCACGTACGACGGCGCGGACCTCGTGGTCGTCAACACCTGCGGCTTCATCGACGAAGCGGTGCAGGAGAGTCTCGACGCGATCGGCGAAGCGCTCAACGAAAACGGCAAGGTGATCGTCACCGGCTGCCTCGGCGCGAAGAAGAGCACGAGCGGCTCGGGGCTGATCGAAGAGGTGCACCCGAAGGTCTTGGCCGTGACCGGCCCGCACGCGGTCGGCGAAGTGATGCAGCACGTGCATACGCATCTGCCCAAGCCGCACGATCCGTTCGTCGATCTGGTGCCCGCCGCGGGCGTGAAGCTCACGCCGCGCCACTACGCGTATCTGAAGATTTCGGAAGGCTGCAACCACCGCTGCACGTTCTGCATCATCCCGTCGATGCGCGGCGACCTCGTGTCGCGTCCGGTTGCCGAAGTGATGCTCGAAGCGGAAAACCTCTTCAAGTCCGGCGTGAAGGAATTGCTGGTGATCTCGCAGGACACCAGCGCGTACGGCGTCGACGTCAAATATCGCACGGGTTTCTGGAACGGCAAGCCGATCAAGACGCGCATGACCGATCTGGTCGGCGCGCTCGGCGAACTCGCCGCGCAGTATGGCGCGTGGGTGCGTCTGCATTACGTGTATCCGTATCCGAGCGTCGATGAAGTGATTCCGATGATGGCCGTGGGTCCGTACAAGGGCCACGTGCTGCCATACCTCGACGTGCCGTTCCAGCACGCGCATCCCGAAGTGCTCAAGCGCATGAAGCGCCCGGCCAACGCCGAGAAGGTGATGGAGCGTGTGAAGGCGTGGCGCGAGATGTGCCCGGATCTGACGATCCGCAGCACGTTCATCGCCGGCTTCCCGGGCGAGACCGAAGAACAGTTCCAGACGCTGCTCGATTTCATCCGCGAGGCGGAGCTGGATCGGGTTGGCTGTTTTGCGTACTCGCCGGTCGAAGGCGCGAGTGCCAATGAACTCGACGGCGCGCTGCCCGACGAGGTGCGCGAAGAGCGCCGTGCGCGCTTCATGGAAGTGGCCGAGCAGGCGTCGGCCAAACGTATCGCGAAGAAGGTCGGCAAGACGCTGAAAGTGCTGGTCGACGAGATCAACGTCGACGGCGGCATTGGCCGCACCGCGGCGGATGCGCCGGAGATCGACGGCGTCGTCTATATCGCGCCGGCCACCAAGGCATCCAAACGCTACAAGGTCGGCGATTTCGTGTCGGTGAAGATCACCGGCGCCGACGGCCACGATCTGTGGGGCGAGGTCTGATCGATGACAGTGAGCATGGGCGCCGGGCAGCCAGTCCAGCCCGCGGAAATCCTCGCGCTCGGCGAGGCGATGATCGAATTCAACCAGTCGGCGAAAGACCAGCCGAACTATCTGCAGGGCTTCGGCGGCGACACGTCGAACTTCTGTATCGCGGCGGCGCGGCAAGGCGCGCGCACCGGCTTCGTGTCGGCGGTCGGCGCGGATCATTTCGGGCGTCTGCTGATCGATCTGTGGGAGCGCGAGCAGGTGGACACGTCGCTCGTGCGCGTCGATCCGCACGCGCCCACGGGCGTCTATTTCGTCTCGCACGGCCCGAGCGGCCACGCATTCGACTATCTGCGCGCCGGCTCGGCGGCGAGCCGCTACGCGCCGCACGATCTGCCGCGCGACGCGATCGCGGCGGCGCGCGTCGTGCACCTGTCGGGCATCAGTCTCGCGATCAGCCTGAGTGCCTGCGACGCCGCGCTCGAAGCCATCGCGCATGCACGCGCCAACGGCGTGCAAGTGAGCTTCGACACCAACCTGCGCCTGAAGCTGTGGCCGCTCGCGCGGGCCCGCGCGGTGATGCTCGAAGCGATTCGCCAGACCGACATCTGCCTGCCGAGCTGGGACGATGTCACCGAACTCACCGGCTTGACCGGCCGTGACGAGATCGTCGACTTCCTGCTGTCGCACGGTCCGCGCGTGGTCGCGCTGAAGCTCGGCAAGGAAGGTTCGTACATCGCGACGCCGCACGAGCGTCGCGTCGTGCCGGGTCACGTCGTCGATGCGGTCGATGCAACCGGCGCGGGAGACTGTTTCGGCGGCGCGTTCATCGCGCGCATCGTCGCGGGCGACGATCCATTTGCCGCGGCGCGTTATGCAAATATTGCCGCGGCGCTGTCGACGCAGGGTTACGGCGCGGTGGCGCCGATTCCTGCGCGTGCGACAGTCGAACGGCTGCTGGCCGGCTGAACATCACGCGCTGCAATGCGCGGCCCGCCAAGGCAAGATCATCATCTTCAGAGAGACCGAAAGAGAGGAGCGAGCGATGGACAGGGACGTAGTGGTGGTAAGCGGTGTGCGTACCGCAATTGGTGATTTCGGCGGCAGCCTGAAGGATTTTTCGCCGACCGATCTGGGCGCACGCGTAGTGCGTGAAGCGCTGGCGCGTGCCAATGTGTCGGGCGATGAAGTCGGTCACGTGGTGTTCGGCAACGTCGTGCACACCGAACCGAAAGACATGTATCTGGCGCGGGTGGCCGCGATCAACGGCGGCGTCGCGCAGCACACGCCCGCGCTGACCGTGAACCGCCTGTGCGGCTCGGGCTTGCAGGCGATCGTGTCGGCCGCGCAAAGCGTGCTGCTCGGCGACGCCGACATCGCGCTCGGCGGCGGCGCCGAAAACATGAGCCGCGCGCCTTACTCGGTGCCCGCCGCGCGCTTCGGTCAGCGCATGGGCGACGCGCGCCTCGTCGACATGATGGTCGGCGCGCTGAACGACCCGTTCCAGTCGATCCACATGGGTGTGACCGCCGAGAACGTCGCGCGCAAATACGACATCTCGCGCGAAGCACAAGACGCGCTCGCGCTCGAATCGCATCGCCGCGCGGCCAACGCGATCACGAACGGCTACTTCAAGGACCAGATCCTGCCGATCACGATTGCGTCGAAGAAGGGCGACGTCGTCTTCGATACCGACGAACACGCGCGCATGAACGCTTCGGCGGAAGACTTCTCGAAGCTCAAGCCAGTGTTCGCGAAGGAGAACGGCACGGTGACGGCCGGCAACGCGTCGGGCATCAACGACGCCGCCGCCGCGGTCGTGTTGATGGCACGCAGCGTCGCCGAACAGCGCGGCGTGAAGCCGCTCGCGCGGCTGGTGTCGTACGCGCATGCCGGCGTCGATCCGGCGTACATGGGCATTGGTCCGGTACCGGCATCGCGCAAGGCGCTCGAGCGGGCGGGTCTGACGGTCGCCGATCTCGACGTGATCGAGGCCAACGAAGCGTTCGCCGCGCAGGCCTGCGCGGTCAGCAAGGAACTTGGCTTCGATCCAGCCAAGGTCAATCCGAACGGCTCGGGCATTTCGCTCGGCCATCCGATTGGCGCGACCGGCGCGCTGATCACGGTCAAGGCGCTGTACGAATTGCAGCGGATCGGCGGTCGCTACGCGCTGGTCACGATGTGTATCGGCGGCGGCCAGGGCATCGCGGCGATCTTCGAGCGGATCTGACAGGCGCGGCGCGGCCAGCTGAATGTGGGTTGGTCGCGGGTTGGTCCTGGGGTGGTCCTGGTTGTTGCACACGGGCGGCGGCTGGTCGGCACACAGGTATCGCCCGGACATGACGAGGCAGCACCCACGCCGCACCCACGCATCACCACGTATCAGGCAGTATCAGGCAGTATCAGGCAGTATCAGGCAATGAGGAAGGAACGGATGCGCGAATTGAAAGGCATGAAGGGCACGGTGAAGAGGACCATGCGGCGGCGTGGTTGGGCGATGGTGAGCGCGGCCGCGCTGCTGGGTGCCGGTGTGGCAAGCTTGCTGCCCGCGCAGGCATGGGCGGAAAGCGACGCGGTCAAGGAACTGGCGGCGCCCCCGCCGATCCAGTTGCCGCTCAAGCCGAGCGCCGAATTCGCAAAATTCCCGCGCTACGCCGGCACGCTGGGCACGCGTCAGATCGTGCTGCGGCTCGGCGCGAAAACCGACGATCCATCCGGCGTGCACGGCGAGTATCAGTACACCGACACCGGTGAAGTGATTCTGATCGCTGGCGATCGCGATGGCGATACGCTCGAGGTCGAGGAATCGAACGACGGCACGCACATCACCGGCAACTGGGTCGGCAAGTTCGCGGCGGACGGCTCGGTCGCCGGCGACCGGATGAACGTCGACGATTCCAATCCGCAGCCCTTCGATCTGAAGCCGCTGGCAGCGGGGCAGCCGGTGCCGGCTCCCGGCGCGCCGGTTGTCGCCGCCCCGGCCAAGGCGGCGCCGCAGCCGCAACCGTCGGCAGACGGCGGTGCTGCCGCGCCGGCCGCGGCCGCGGCCCCGGCCCCGGCCACGACAGCAACCGGCGGCCATCCCGTCGGCGGCGTCAGCAACCTGCAAACCGGCGAGTGAGGCCGCCACGTCGCAGGCCGTCCGCGACGGCATCCCGCCGGCTCGGCTACGCTTGCATGGGCGGCGCGCATGCGCTGAGACTTCGCGCCCGCCGCTTGCGTACCGGTTCTTCTGTTTTCACCTGACTTGACCATGACCCAATCCAAACTCAAACGCGGCCTGCAAACCCGTACCGTGCACGCCGAGGACCAGATCACGCCAGGGTTCGAATCGTTCTCGACGCCGGTCACGCGTGCCTCTACGGTCGTGTTCCCCGACCTCGCGGCCATGCGCGCGCTCGACTGGAAAAACGATGCGCAATGGCGCTACGGCCTGCATGCCACGCCGACGTCGCTGGCGCTGGCCCAGCGTCTCGCCGCGATCGAGGGCGGCAAGCATGCGCTGTTGCAGCCGTCGGGGCTGTCGTCGATTTCGAACGTGTACTTCGGTCTCGTCAAGGCGGGCGACGACGTGCTGATTCCCGATAACGTCTACTCGCCGAATCGCGATCATGGCGACTGGCTGGCGCGCGATTTCGGCGTCACGGTGCGCTACTACGATCCGCTGGTCGGCGCGGGCATCGCCGCTCTGATCCAGCCGAACACGCGGCTGATCTGGCTCGAGGCGCCCGGCTCGGTGACGATGGAAGTGGCCGACGTGCCGGCGATCACCGCGGCGGCCCGCGCGCGCAACGTCATCACGGCGATCGACAACACGTGGTCCGCGGGCCTCGCGTTCCGGCCGTTCGACCATGGCGTGGACATCTCGGTGCAGGCGCTGACCAAGTATCAGTCGGGCGGCGGCGACGTGCTGATGGGCGCGACGATCACGGTCGACCGCGAACTGCATCTGAAGTTGAAGGCGGCGCGCATGCGCATGGGCATCGGCGTCTCGTCGGACGACTGTTCGCTGATTCTGCGCAGCCTGCCAAGCATGCAACTGCGTTTCGCCCAGCACGACCGCGCGGCGTTCGGCCTCGCGACGTGGCTGAAAAGCCGCCCCGAAATCGACGCGGTGTTGCACCCCGCCTTTTCCGACTGTCCGGGCCACGCGTTTTTCAAGCGCGACTTCACGGGGGCGGGCGGACTGTTTTCGGTCGTGTTCGACAGCCGTTACAGTGCGGCGCAAATCGATGCGTTCTGCGAGTCGCTCGAACTCTTTTCGATCGGCTGGAGCTGGGGCGGCGCGCATAGCCTCGTGATGCCGTACGACGTCGCGTCGATGCGGACCGCGGCGCAGTGGCCGCATCGCGGGACACTGGTGCGGTTCTATATCGGCCTTGAAGAAGAAGCCGATCTGCGCGCGGACATCGAGCAGTGTCTGGCGGTGTTGGCCTAGACGTCCGAGTCTTGTTCGTTGCGGTGCCGGGCAAGCCCATCGGGATAGATTCCCGGTGGGCTTTTTTGCTTATATGGCCAGTAGGACTAACCATTTGGCTGAATGGCCACAAGCGGATTCCGACGCTACGATGGTGCGCACAACCGACTAACAACGGTTCTCGCACTATGGTGAGCGTCGATGAATCTTTTCTTCTGGATGTTGCTGAATCTGGGCGTGCCGATTGTCGGGCCGATCTTCACGCTGGCGCTTGTCGCACCCGCACACGGCTGGCGCGTGGCGAAGGCGTTGATCGCCGCATCGGTGAAAGACGGCCAGCTGTTCTGGTGTGCGATCGGACTGTGTGCCGCCGCAGTTTACGAGGCGGTGACGGCGCTGGAGCGGGGCAGTCGCGAAGTGTCGTTGCTGGCGTTCAGCATCGTCGGATTCTGTGCGATTGCGTTTTCATGTTCGACGATCGTGATGTCGGGTTCGTTCAACGCACGCAGTGACCGGTTGAGAATAGCTGTCGATAGTGGACAGACATGGATCGAGGCCGGAACGATGTCGCGCACCGCGATCGGCGTATCGATCTTCTTTACCTTCATGGCGGCGACTACGTTCGCAATCCTACACATGCATCTAAATTCGATTTTTTAGATAGTGCAGCACTTATACTGGTCCTCTCGTGGAGGAACTTATGGAAAAGCCAATCATCGACTTTGGATCGGACGAAAATTATGCGCGCGTTTTGAAGTGGGCGACTGTCGTGGGGATCGTCGTGTCGATCAGTATGGCGGTGGTGCTCCTGACCGACGTTCTGAAAGGGTAACGATTCTGTCAGCGTCGTCCATCAGCAGCGGCACGCGCCATGCAGCGTCGTGCCGTCGCTCGCCACTGGCCACTGGCCGCTCCTCACTCGCCGTCTATCACCACGTATCAGAACAACCGCAGCAGTCCGTCCAGCCCCACATGATTGAACGCCACGCTGGCCGCTTCGCGCACCACCGGCTTCGCGCGAAACGCGACGGATAGTCCTGCTGCGGCCATCATCTTCAGGTCGTTCGACCCGTCGCCCATTGCGATTGCGCGAGCCGGTTCGATGCCGAGTGTCGCGCATGTTTCGCGCAGCGTACGTGCTTTCACGTCAGCGTTGACGATCTCGCCGATCACGTTGCCGGTCAGCTTGCCGTCGACGATTTCCAGCGTGTTTGCGCGCGTGAAATCGAGACCCAAACGCGCCTTGAGCCTTTCGGTGAAAAACGTGAATCCGCCCGACACCAGCAGCGTTTTCAGTCCGGCCGCTTTCGCGCCGGCCAGCATCCGCTCCGCGCCCGGCGAGAGTTGCAGCCGCTCCTCATAGACATGTTCAAGCGCGCTCGCGTCCAGACCCTTGAGCAGCGCCACGCGACGCGTCAGACTCTCGTTAAAGTCCTTGATCTCGCCACGCATCGCGGCTTCGGTGATCGCGGCCACTTCCGCTTTCAGTCCGCAAAAGTCGGCGATCTCATCGATGCATTCGATCGTGATCAGCGTCGAATCCATGTCCATCGCAACCAGACCGAAGTCGCGCAGTTGCCGACCGGCTTCGACGAACGCGCTGTCCAGCCGATGGGCGTCGCAATAGACCTCGATGTCGGCGCGCTGCGCGACGTTCGCGTCATCGATGCGAAGCGCGTTCGCATCGATGACGGTGGCCCGCGAGCCACGCGCGAGCGCGACGAGTGTTTTGTGATGATCGACGGAAAGAGGCGCAGGGCTTTGAATGACGAGGTTCATGGACGACGCAGTGAGGCAGGAAAGATGAGCGCGCGGCGCACGCGGAAAATCCCGCTATTGTATCGGTTCTGCGAGACGTGCCGTCCCAGGCGTGCGTCCGTGGGAGCCGCCGCGCATTCCACTGTGCAATCCTGCACCGCCCGGTTCATACTGTCGCTCCAACGACGCCGCAGCCAACGACGCCCCGCAGCCATTGCCCCGGCCGATTCGTCGCGCCGCTCACCGCACGCGACATACCTCGTGCGGCATGCACTGGCGCAAACAACAAAGCGCACCCACGGAGACAACGCATGACCCCAGCGACCGCCAGCGACGCATCATCCCTTGCACGCGACTTCGATCTGCGCCACCTGAGCCCCGCGTTCTACGCCGATCCCTATCCGGTCTATCACGCGCTGCGCAGCCACGAGCCGATCAGGCGCATGCCGGACGGTTCGCTGTTTCTGACACGCTTTCGCGACGTGCAGGCGGTCTACCGCGACCCGAAAACCTTCAGCTCCGACAAAACCGTCGAGTTCAAGCCGAAATACGGCGACTCGCCGCTCTACGCTCACCACACGACCAGTCTGGTATTCAATGACCCGCCACGCCATACGCGCGTGCGCAAGCTGATCGCCGGTGCGCTGACGGCACGGGCGATCGCGGCAATGGAGCCGGGGCTGGTTCGCCTCGTCGACGGCTTGCTCGATGCGGCCGCCGTACGTGGCCGCATCGATCTGATCGGCGAGTTCGCGTCGGCGATTCCGGTCGAGATCATCGGCAATCTGCTGGACGTGCCGCATGCCGAACGCGAGCCGCTGCGCGACTGGTCGCTCGCGATACTCGGCGCGCTCGAGCCGTCGCTCAGCGATGCGCAATTCGAGCGCGGCAATCGCGCGGTGAGCGAATTCATCGACTATCTGCGCGATCTGGTCGCGCGACGCCGGCGCGAACCAGGCGACCCGCAGCACGATGTGCTGACGCGGCTGATCGAGGGCGAGGCGGGCGGCGAGCAATTGTCGGAAGCGGAGCTGCTGCAAAACTGCATTTTCATTCTGAATGCCGGCCATGAGACCACCACCAATCTGATCGGCAACGGTCTCGTCACGCTCACCGAGTGGCCCGAGCAGCGCATCGCGTTGTTGAACGACCCTGCGCTGATCGAGTCGGCGGTCGAGGAATGCTTGCGCTTCGAAAGTTCGAACCAGCTCGGCAACCGGATGGCGACCGTGGACACCGAGATCGGCGGCGTCGCGGTTTCACGCGGCACGCCCGTCACGCTGTGTATCGGCGCGGCCAATCGCGATCCGGAGCAGTTCCCGGAGCCGGACCGCTTCGACATCCGGCGCGATCCGAACCGGCATCTCGCGTTCGGTTTCGGCATCCATCAGTGCGCCGGGTTGTCGCTCGCGCGACTCGAGGCGCGTATTGCGATCGGGCGGTTCGTGCAGCGCTTTCCGGCGTATCGTCTGAGCGGCGCGCCAACGCGCGGCGGACGTGTGCGCTTTCGCGGCTTCGCGGCCGTGCCGGTCGAGCTCGAACCGAACCAGGCGCAGGGCCGCACGCCGTAGCTTTTGCCGAACCGGCGCAAGACTTACAGCCGGCGGCGCGCAGTCATTGCACGGTGGCGCGCCGGCTCTGGCCGAAAATCCGTGGCACGCTTGCTGCTTCACGTGAGGTCTCAGGCCCATGGGAGCGCATGATGGCACACATGATCTGGAAGGGCGCAATCAGCTTCGGGCTCGTCCACGTCCCGGTGCAGCTTTATCCGGCGACGCAGTCGGAGAAGGTCGGCTTCAATCTGCTCGACAAGCGCACGATCGATCCGGTCGGCTACAGGCAGATCAATAAGCGTACCGGCAAGGATGTGAGTCGCGAGAACATTGTGCGCGGGTTCGAGTATGAAAAGGACAAGTACGTCGTGCTGTCGGACGACGAGATCCGCGCAGCCAATCCCGAGTCGACGCAGACGGTCGATATCCTCGCGTTCGTCGACGCCCCCGACATCTCGTTCCTCTATCTCGACACGCCGTACTTTCTGACGCCCGACCGCAAGGGCGAAAAGGTGTACACGCTGCTGCGCGAAGCGATGAAGGCGTCGGGCAAGGTGGGCGTCGCCAGCGTCGTGCTGCACAACAAGCAGCATCTGGCGGCGCTGATTCCGGTGGGTCCGGTGCTGGCTCTCGACACGCTGCGCTGGGCGGCCGAGCTGCGCAGCTTCGACGAATTCAAGTTGCCGCCCGCAGGCATGAAAGCGGCCGGCGTGTCGGCGCGAGAACTCACGATGGCGAAAAAGCTGATCGACGACATGAGCGACGCGTGGAATCCGTCGCAGTATCACGACACGTTCCGGGACGACATCATGGCGCTGGTCGATCGCAAGATCCGCGCTGGCAAGACTGAGGAGATCACCGAGGTCGAGGCGCCGCGCGAGTCCCGTCGATCCGCCGACATTCTCGACCTGTCCGACCTGCTCAAGCGCAGCCTCGGCCATGGCAAGGGCAAGGCGGCGGGCGGCCGCAAGCGCGCTCAGGACGATGCCGGCAACGATGACGCCGAAGCCGAAGCCGAAGCCGAAGCCGAAGCCGACGAGGAGACCGCGGCGCCGGCTCGCAAGAAACCTCGTGCAACGCGCGTGACCAGCACGCCGAGCGATCGTGACGGCGGCAGGGCGGGGCGTGCCGTGGCCAAAAGCGCAACGGCATCGACGGCCCGCAAGCGGCGCGCGGCGGCCTGAGCGCACGGCTGACCCGCTGTTGAGCCCTCGACTCCGCGGTTGACCTGCAGTTGACCCACAGCTGAGCGCTTTCGACACACTAGCGACGAGGTCATCGGCATGAATGACAGACTCGATCCCTACCACCGCAAACGCCGCTTCGACGAAACACCGGAGCCTGCCGGCGCTGGCGTTTCGTCGCTGCGCGAGCTCGCGGCGTCGCCGGCCATCGAAGGCGCGGTCAAAGCCCGGCTGCCCGCTGCGTTCAAGCCTCAACTGGCCACGCTCGTCGATTCCGCGCCACCCGGTGACGACTGGTCTTACGAGATCAAGTTCGACGGCTACCGTGTGCTGATTCGCATCGACCGGACGGCCAAGGGCGGCGCCATCAAGATGTTCACGCGCACCGGCAACGACTGGACCACGAAGTTCAGCAGGCAGGTCGCCGCGTTCGACCACCTCGACATCGAAAGCGCATGGCTCGATGGCGAAGCGGTGGTGCTGGACAACCACGGCGTGCCGAGTTTTCAGGCACTGCAAAACGCGTTCGACTTGCATCGCCCGCAGGACATCGTCATCTATCTGTTCGATGTTCCGTTTCTGAACGGCTACGATCTGCGCGGCGTGCCCCTCGATCAGCGCCGCGCGATTTTGCGCGCATTGCTCGATAAGGTCGACGCGGTCGACAGCCTGCTGCGCTTCTCGAACGACTTCGGCTTCAGTGCCGACGAACTGCTCAGGAGTGCATGCGATATGGCGCTCGAAGGCATCATCGGCAAACGCCGTGATAGCGCTTACATGTCGGGCCGCTCGTCCGCGTGGATCAAGCTGAAGTGCCGACGACGCCAGGAGTTCGTGATCGGCGGCTATTCGGAGCCGGCCGGCAGTCGCGCGGCCTTCGGTGCGCTGCTGCTCGGCGTGTATGACGGTGAGGGCAGGTTGCAGTACGCGGGACGGGTCGGCACCGGCTTCGACGCCGCCTTGCTGCGCTCGGTCAAGCAGGCGCTCGACGCGCACGAAACCTCGCGCATGCCGTTTGCCCGCGCGCCGCGCGAGCGTAGCCGCACACCGGTGCATTGGGTCGAACCGGCGCTCGTCGCCGAATGCAACTTCGCCGAATGGACCAGTGATGGCATCGTGCGTCAGGCGTCGTTCGTGAGTCTGCGCGACGACAAGCCGGCGCGTCAGATCGTCAAGGAAGCACCTCGACAAGGAGCCGACGTGGAACAGCAAATCGATACCGGGTCCGATGCCGCATCGAAGAAACGCACGGCATCGAAGAAGGCTGGCAGTGCTGCATCGACGTCTGATGCAGCGCCAGAAAGCACCGCAAAAAAGACCGCCAAAGCGAAAGCGGCCAAAGCGCAAGCGGATGACGCGAAAGCGGGCGGTGAGACAGCCGTCGCGGCTAGATCGAAGACCACCGCCGAAGTCGCGGGCGTGCGCGTCTCGCACCCCGACCGCGTGATCGACAAAAGCACCGGCACACGCAAAATCGATCTTGTGAAGTACTACGAATCAGTGGCCGACTGGATGCTGCCGCACCTGCGGGATCGGCCGGTGTCGCTGGTGCGCGCGCCCGAGGACATCGGCGGCGAGCTGTTTTTTCAGAGGCACAGCCAGAAGTTGGCGATGCCCAACGTCACGCAGCATGCTGGCCTCGACCCCGGTCACCCGCCGCTGCTTACCGTCGATACGCTTGCGGCGCTGGTCGGTGCCGCGCAAATGGGCACCGTCGAATTTCATACGTGGAATGCCGTCGCGTCGAGCATAGAAAAACCGGATCGTATGGTGTTCGATCTCGACCCCGACGCGTCGCTCGATTGGGGGCGCATGATCGAAGCCGCTCAACTCACGCGTTCGCTGCTCGAGGAGCTGGGCCTCGAGTCGTTCTGCAAGACGAGCGGCGGCAAGGGCTTGCATGTGGTCGTGCCGCTCGCGAAGCAGGCCGGCTGGGACGAAGTGAAGGACTTTTCGCAAGCCGTCGCGCAGCACATGGCGACCACGCTGCCCAAATACTTCAGCGCGAAGATGGGCGCACAGAATCGCAAGCGGAAAATTTTCATCGACTACCTGCGCAACACCCGCGGCTCGAGCACGGTGGCCGCATTCTCGGCGCGAGCGCGAGCGGGGCTGGGCGTGTCGGTGCCGCTGGCATGGGACGAAGTCGCGAGCACCACGGGCGGCGCTCAATGGACCATCGAGAACCTGCACGAGCGGCTCGCCGGTCTAAAAAGCGATCCGTGGGCGGACTATGCGAAGAGCCGTCAGCGCATTACCGCAGCGATGAAAAAGCGTCTGGATGAGGCGCGCTGAGTCAGGCGCGCTGAGTCAGGCATGCTGATCCAGGCATGCTGATCCAGGCATGCTGATCCAGGCATGCTGATCCAGGCATGCTGATCCAGGCCCGCCGAGTGTCTGCCAACCGACGCGCACACCGACATTAATTCGGATAACAAACAATCCGGTACGGGGAGACACAGCAAGCGCTGATGAAGGCGACGCGCGTTCAACCCTATCGCGCCCCGGCCCGACTGCCGCCAACGCGACACCAGGCCGAGCCCGCCCAAACCTTGCCAGGCCATCCTCACTCGGGCTCCTGATCCCAATACGGCGGATCGCCGAAATGCGCCGCGAGAAACTCGATGAACGCCAGCGTCTTCGGCGGCACGAACGCGTGGCCCCGGATACATGGCACGGTTCGCCACATCGTCGGCGAGCGGATAGGCGTCGAGCACGCGGACTAGTTCGGCGCTGCGCGGGCAGGGCGCTATATCCCACGTCGATTTGAGCGCACTGCCGAAACCAGCCAGCAGCGCGTCGCGGATCACCTCGCCAGTGTCCATGACGAGGCGCCCGCTCACGCGCACATCGAGCCGTGCGGCCGGTGTTGCAGCCCTGCGCGCCGGTCGGTTTGATTTGAAATGCATAAAACGGCGCCGCGCGAGTGTCATGCCAGCCCCGCACCGTTGCGATCACAGGCGCAGAATACGCGGCGCCGCAAGCGGGTTAACACCCGACCTGACGCGGCACGCGCGGCGTCCTGCTTGGCGTTAGACTGGTGGTGCATCATGCAAAAACTGTTGCGTGTCTCGCGCGCCGACTGTCCGGCCTGACCGGCGTCAGTCGGGCGGTGCGCAGGCAGTAGCGCTGAACGGGGCGCGCAGCGGCACAACAACGAGGTGACAGTATGAGCTCCAGCTTCAAACTCTCCGCCGTTTCGGTTGTCGCTTGTCTCGCTTGCGCGCTTGCGCCCGGCATGCTCGTGCCGGTGGCCCACGCGGCCACGCCGATCACGGTGACGTCCCAGTCCGCGCTCGACGGCCCGATCCGCTACACGGTTCGCGTCACGTCGAAGCAGTTTGGCAATTCCCAGGAGACCCGCACAATCCGCTCCGGCGAGTCGGACGACTTCACATGGAAGACCGTGCCGCCGGGCGGCCCGGTGGCCGGCACGGACGATTGCCCGAACTACTCGTCGTTGCCGCTCGATGCCAATGGCGCGATGATTCGCCAGACGCAGATCCGCTTTGCGCCGGTCGTCGCCGCTGACGGCACGG
Organism: Paraburkholderia ribeironis; assembly: GCF_900019265.1. Lineage (GTDB taxonomy): Bacteria > Pseudomonadota > Gammaproteobacteria > Burkholderiales > Burkholderiaceae > Paraburkholderia > Paraburkholderia ribeironis. The sequence continues at coordinate 35,973 of NZ_CYGX02000060.1, read as the reverse complement.
CAACGGTGCAGATGAGCTTCCAGGCGCAGACGCCGCACGGTGTGAAGACCGTCACGAGCGGTGGCAAAACGCTCAAGTGTCCGAACGATGTTTCGGTCAGTCAGATTCTGCGCTTCACGATGCCGGTGAACGGCAGCACGAAGACGCTCACGCTCAACGACGGCACCCAGGTGGCGATCACTGCGAAGCGCTAGCCGCTAAGCAGAAGTACAGAAGTACGGCCCGACGAAGCGTGCCTGTGCGGCGCGCTGCACGCCGCTGCACGCCCCATGCAGCTCTGTCGGCACGCTTCATCGCCGAGCCGCCATGCGTTCTAGCAGCCGCGCCGACAGAAACCGGTGTTCGGCCGAGAACAGCCGCCGGTATGTCAGCAACACCGCGCCCACCGTGCCCAACGCCGACGCCGCCGCAATCAGGAACATGATGACGATCTGATAGCGCACGGCCTGCAACGGTGACTGACCGGCCAGCACCTGGCCGGTCATCATGCCGGGCAGACTCACCACGCCGACCACCGCCATCTGGTTCAGCGTCGGCATCATGCCCGCACGCACGGCCTGACGCGCCGGCGCCTGCGCCGCTTCCCAACGCGTCGCGCCGAGCGCGAGCGCCATGTCGACACGGTCGCGCCGCGCGGTCAATTCCTCGGTCATCCGTTCGATGCCAAGCGAAACCCCGGTGAGCGTATTGCCGAGAATCATGCCGAGGATCGGAATCGCATACTGCGGCGCGTACCACGGATGAATGCGGATCACGACGAACAGCCCGACCGCAGCCACCAGCCACGAACTGACCCAGATCGACAGCACACTGTCCGCGCGTTGCCCGGTGTAGGTGTGCCTGCCGCGCTGTGCGCCCGCGATGCCGGCGATCAGCGTCATCACGATCATCAGCGGCAGCACGACGAACCAGCGGTCGTAGCGGAACACCCAGCCGAGCACATAGCCGATCGCCAGCAACTGCACGACGGTACGCACCGCGGCCCACGCGAGCTTGCGTTCGAGATCGAGCTTGAGCGCCACCGATACCGCGCCGTTCACGACGATCAGCAGCGCCGCGATCGCGACGTCCCACAGACTCAGATTTTGCAATGTCATTGGCCCAGCTCCTGGCGCGCGGGCGCGGCCGCCGTGGTTTCGTCCAGCACGCCGGCGCGCATCGTCAGATGCCGCTTGCTCATGCGCGCGGCTTGCGCCGGGTCGTGTGACACCCAGATCGACGCGCGGCGGCCCGGATCGGCGTCGAACCACGCATGCACCAGAGCTTCGATCGCACGCGAGGACTGCGGGTCGAGCGACGCGGTGGGTTCATCGAGCAGCAGCACGTCGGGTGCGAGCTGCAGCACGCGAATCAGCGCGGCGATCTGCGCTTCGCCGCCGGACAGCTCGCTCGCGCGCTTGTCGAGAAAGTCGTCGCCGCGGCCGGCCTCGGCGGCGAGACTGGCCGCCCGCACGCGGTCGAAGCGCACGTCGCGATAGGCGCGCAACTCGAACGGGTAGCGCAGATTGTCCTCGACGCTGCCGTCGAGCACCGCGGGCCGTTGGCGGATATAGGCGACGTGACGCCGGTAACGCGGAATCGCGGCGCGCTCGACCGCTGCGCCACGCCACATGATGCGTCCGGCGTCGAGCGGATCGAGCAGGGCGAGCGCGCGCAGAAACACGCTCTTGCCGGAGCCGGACGGTCCGGTGATCGCGACGCGGTCGCCCGCGTGCAACACGAAGGTGGTCGGCTGCAATAGCGTCTGGCCGCGCAGTGCGTCGCGCCGCACGATGCTGTCGGCGAGGACGAGGGGAACATCGGTCATGAGGTGGATGGTCGCGGGGTGAGTGGCGTGAGTGGGGCATTTTTCTGGCCGCAGACGTGCTGCCGATCTGTCGTCCGGCTGTGCAGCATGATAAAACGACAGCGGCGACGCGACTCATCGCCGGACATTCGGGCACGATACCTGCTACTCGATCCCCCAAACCTTGAACAATTACGGAGCCTTTCAATGCCAGTGTCGAGCACCATCGGACGACGGATCGTAAAAGTCATCGCGTGGCTGCTCGCGGCTATCGTCATCCTGATCATTGCACTGGTCATCTTCATTCTCACCTTCGACTGGAATCGCGCGAGGCCTTATATCGACGACAAGGTCACGCAGGCAATCGGCCGCCCGTTCGCGATCGACGGCGATCTGAAAGTGGGCTGGCGGCATCCGGTCGGCGAAATCGGCTGGCGCGGCTGGCTGCCCTGGCCGCGCTTTTCGGCGGCCAACATCACGATAGGCAATCCCGAGTGGACGACGCAGCCGCACTTCGCCACGCTCGATGAAATCGATTTCGAGGTCAAGGTGCTGCCGCTGCTCGCACACGATATCGTGATTCCCTCGATCAACCTCGTGAACCCTTCCGTCGATCTCGAACGTCTGCTCGATGGGCGCAACAACTGGACCTTCAAACTGCCGTCGTCGAGCGGGCCGTCCGAATGGCGGCTCGATCTGCACGACATCGCGTTCGCGCGAGGCAATGTCGCGCTGTCCGATCAGCAGAAGAAGGTCGAACTGCAGATGGCCATCGATACGCTCGGCCAGCCGATTCCAATCGGCGAGGCAATGAAACAGCAGGAAGCTGCGTCGCGCAGTGCGTCGGCGCAAGCGCTCGGCAAGGCGGGCGCCGGCAAGCTGAGCGCACAGGCCAACGCACAGGCCAACGCACAGGCCAACGCACAGGCGGCGTCGGAGGCGGCGTCGGAGGCCGCCGAGGCTTCGGCGGCGGCAGCGTCCGGCGCGGCGTCGACCGATGTCCACGCGTCGGGCGTTGGCGGGACAACCACGGCGCCCGCTGGCAAGCGCGAGATTCCGCTGTACGCGATTGCCTGGACCGTCAAGGGCACCTACAACAAAACGCCGGTCTCGGGCAGCGGCAAAGTCGGCGGCGTGCTCGCGCTGCAGGACGCGAACCGGCCGTTCCCCGTGCAGGCCGACGTCAAAGCGGCCGATCTGCATGTCGCCCTGGTCGGCACGATCACCGATCCGGCGCATCTCGCGGCGCTCGATCTGCGCCTCTGGCTGCAAGGCGCCAGCATGGCGCGTCTGTACTCTCTGACCGGCGTGACGTTGCCCGAGACGCCGCCCTATGCGACCGATGGACATCTGATCGGCCAGTTCAAGTCCAGTGGCAATGTCTTCAAATATGACAATTTTACCGGCCGGGTCGGCGGGAGCGATCTGAACGGTTCGTTGACCTATACGGCGCGCGAGCCGCGTCCCCTGCTGCAGGGCGAGCTGGTGTCGCACCAGTTGCAGTTCGCCGACCTCGCGCCGGTGATCGGCGCGGACTCGAAAGCCAGCAAGGCGAAGCGCGGTGACACGACGGCGCAACCGAGCGACCGTGTGCTGCCGGTCGAGGAATTCCGTACCGACCGCTGGAAAGCGATCGACGCCGATGTCAAGTTCACCGGCCGGCGCATCATCAAGAACTCGAACCTGCCGATCACCGATCTATACACGCATGTCGTGCTGACCGATGGCGTGCTGTCGCTGGAGCCGCTGAAATTTGGCGTGGCAGGCGGCTCGCTCGCGTCGGACATTCGCCTGGATGGCAGCGCGGCGCCGCTGAAGGGCCGCTTTTCGACGTCGGCGCGGCATCTGAAGCTCAAGCAATTGTTCCCGAACTTCAAGACGATGCAGAACGCGCTCGGCGAAATCAACGGCGACGCCGCGTTGACCGCGACCGGCAATTCACCGGCGGCGCTGGCGGCGACCTCCAACGGCGAGTTGAAGGCGCTGGTGACGCAAGGCACGATAAGCCGTTTGCTGATGGAGGCGGCCGGGCTGAACGTGGCGAACGTCGTGTATGAAAAGCTGTTCGACGAACGCGACGTGAACATCAACTGCGCCGCCGCCCATTTCGTCGCCACCGACGGCGTGCTCGAGGCGCGCGTCTTCGCGCTCGATACCGACGACGCGGTGATCAATATCGACGGCCACGTGAATCTGCGCGACGAGACCATTGACCTCGGCGTGCATCCGCATACCAAGGGCTTCAGGGTGTTTTCGCTGCGTTCGCCGTTGTACGCGAAGGGCACGTTCAAGAATCCGCGCGTTGGCGTCAACGCCGCCGCGCTGGCGCTGCGAGGCGGCGCGGTGATCGGCCTTGGCCTGATCAATCCGTTTGCGGCACTGATTCCGTTGCTGGCTCCCAGCAACAACCAGCCGTTGCCGTGCGCGCAGTTGCTGGCACAGGTGCGTCAGGCACCGAAGGCGCCGCCGCCTGGCGTCAGGCAGCAGCCCAAGGCTGCGCTTTCTCTCGATGGCGTGCCGGTCAACAAGTCCGCTGGCGGAGCGCCGTCGTCCGCGGGAGCGAACGGGAAACCCGCAGTCATCTCGCCGGCGAGCGCTGCGCAGTACAAGGGCAGCTGAGCTTGTCCGCAGCGCCTGCGGATTGACCACCGACTGCCTGCGCACTGGTTGAGCTGGATTGTTGGCGGCGGCCAGTCGTTCAACTTCCTGGACGATGATCTAGCGTGGCATGCATGCACGCGCGGCCGTGCACGGCGAGTTCGAATGCAAGGGAAGGTGGGAAAGGCAGGGGAAGGAAATAAACGCAACGCGACGCGACGCGACACAACGCAGCGCAACGCAACGCCGCCGGTCGAATCAGCGGCGTTGCCCGGGGCAAGCGCAAACGCGCCTACCTTAACGAGCGCGGCGTGGCATCGCCAGCCGCATCCTGCCGACGCACCCCGCGACGCGAGCCCACTCGCGTGGCGCCGAATTCCATCAGGATCTTGCCGCGCGCCCGGCTGGCAAACACCAGGAAGCCGAAGCCGTCCGCCTCATACCAGTAGCCGCCGTTCTCGAGTCCATCGAGTGGCTGCTCCAGTGCATTGGTGATGGATTCGATACAGCGCCGCCGCAACTCGGCCGGTGCCGGATAGGGAGGTTGGGCCCCGCGTACGCTGCACAGGAGCACGTCGAGCCCGGGCAGCACATGCGCATAGAGAACCGGTTCGTCTTGCGCTCGCGCTCGCGCAATCTTGGTGTCGAGCTGACCGAACGGCTTGAAATGCCGCAGTACCGCGAGGAACGACTCATCGCCGTCCACCTTCGCGCGTCTACGCTTTTTCGGGAAGGACATAAAAATTCGCCTGAAAAAGAATTGCAAGAAACGCAGCGTCCTCATGCGACAACTCCCGGCTTCGCGCGCCGCACGTCGATCTTTTATAGCATACGACAAGGCCGGATTCACGGTGATTCGACGACTATGCCGCCTCACCCCCTCCCGCACGAATCATGCCGAACCGTCTCGCCGCGCGCTTTCGCTTCCAAGCACATCTGTCTCCATCATAGACGCACGAGACGCGGAAAAAACATCCCATCCTAATAAAAAAGTCGTTTTTGTGTGGTCAGGCGCATCTTGCCACTGCGTTGAAATATCCCTGATTCGCGTCGATAATGGCCCGTCCGGCTGCACTGCGCCGCGCTCGCCGGCCAGTTGCCGTTGCGGCGCGCGAGCCTCGCGAGGCGAAACCGGTGCTCGCGAACCACCGCGGCTTGAACGACCCTTCGGGCGAACATGAAACTATTCACCAGGGGGCTGCTGCTGATTGCAGTGCCGAGCGCGGTCGAGCTGGCGCTCCTTGGCGTCGTCTTCGATACCCAGGAGCAGACAGCGCAGGCTGCGCAGTGGGTCAACAACAGCAGGCAGATCCTCTATCAATCGTCGGCGCTGGTCGATCCGCTGCTGCGTGAGGCAGCGCGGGTGCGCACGGCGATGGCGATCGGCGACGCATCGCTGATCGACCACCAGGCGGTATGGGTCGACCTTGCCGATCGTCTGTCGAAGCTCGATGCGCTGGTCAGCGACACGCCACAGCAAGTCGAACGCGTACGCAACATGCAGCGCGCGGTCGATGCCTATCGCGAGCAGACCGCCGCAATTTCGACGGCGCTGCATCAGGGGCGCAGCGTGAAATCCTATGTCGCGCTGGAAACCAGTGCATTGCCGAAGCAGATCGCGCAGGTTCGCGACGAACTTGCCGCATTCGGCGACGAGGCCGCGCGGCTCGATACCGAACGCTCGGCCGCGCTTACGCGCCGGCGCGATCGTCAGCAATACGCGCTGATCGCCGCGGTGCTGGGTTCGATGTTGATCTGGGCGGCCACCGCGGTGAGCTTCGCGCGCAGCATCGGCCGGCGGCTGGAAGTATTGACCGACAACGCCGAGCGGCTGGGCAGCGGCCGGCCGCTGGCGGCGCCGTTGTCGGGCCGCGACGAAATTGCCGCGCTCGATGCCGTGCTGCATCAAACCGACGCCCGTCTGCGCGAGGCGGACCACGAGCAGGTCATGTTGAAGACGCGGCTCGAAGCACGCGCGAGAGAGCTGGCGGGCGTCAACGAAGCGCTGCGCCAGGAAACGCAAGACAACGAAATGTTCATCTACAGCGTGTCGCACGATCTGCGCTCGCCGCTGGTGAATCTGCAGGGCTTTTCGAAGGAATTGCAGATGTCGTGCGACGAGCTGGACAGCATCGTCGGGCAGGCCGGCTTGCCGGAGGCGGAACATCGGCGCATGGTGCATATACTCGATGGCGACGCACGCGAATCGCTGCATTACCTGCGATCCGCGGTGATGCGGGCGGCGGCGATCATCGATGCCTTGCTGCGGATCTCGCGCGCCGGCCGGCTCGAATACCATTGGCAGCGGGTCAGCGTCGGGCGTGTGGTAGGGCGGGTGGTCGATGCGCTGCAGGGGCCGATCAGCCAGCGCGCGGCGGTCGTCACGGTGCGCGAATTGCCGCCCGCATGGGGCGACCCGGCCGCGCTCGAGCAGATCTTCAGTAACCTGATCGGTAACGCGTTGAATTTCCTCGACCCGGCGCGTCATGGACGTATCGAGGTCGGCGCGCTGGAGCCCGAAGCCGTCGACGAAACCGGGCCGGGCGCGGTTCGCATGCGCACGTATTACGTCCGCGACAACGGGCTTGGCATTCCGGCCGCGTATGTGTCGAAGGTGTTCCGGGCGTTCCAGCGTCTGCACGGCGAGGTTGCGACCGGCGACGGTATCGGCCTCGCGGTGGTGCGGCGCACGGTGGAGCGGCATGGCGGGCGCGTGTGGGTCGAGTCGGCCGAAGGCGCGGGATCGACCTTTTTCGTGGTGTTGCCCGAGCAGCCCATGCGCGTCTGACGCGGCACGGGCCACGGCCGCCGCGCCGCGAACAGGGCGGGTGCACGGATGGACTCATGCACGGACCAATCGTTAGCACGGAGAGCCTATGAGTCACGGGGAAACGGTCAGCATCGTACTGATCGAAGACGACGACGGCCACGCCACGCTGGTGGAGCGCAATCTGCGCCGTGCGGGCATTTCGAACTGTTTCATACGCTTGCGCGACGGCCAGCAGGCGCTCGATTACTTCTTCGGCGCGGCGCCGGCGGATGGCGCGGGCGGTGCCGGCGAGCGTGGCGCGCCGATGGGCGCGGCAAGCCCCGCGGCAAGCCCTTATCCGCCGCTCCCGCCGCTCCCGCCACTCGACGCGCTGGCGAACTTCGTCGTGCTGCTCGATCTGAAAATGCCGCGGGTCGACGGCTTCGAGGTGCTGCGGCGTCTGAAGGCGTCACCGAAGACCGCCATGGTGCCGGTGATCGTGCTGACCACCACCGACGATCCGCGTGAAATTGCGCGCTGCTACGAACTCGGTTGCAACGTCTATATCTGCAAGCCGGTCGAATACGATGCATTCATCGAAGCCGTGCGCCGTCTCGGCTTCTTCCTGCAGGTGATCAAGCTGCCGCCGGGGCATCGGCTTGCCGAGCCATGACCGGCAGCGTGTGAAGCTACCCGAAAGCCGGCCGTGACAAGATAGACCGTTCCACCTACCCAGAGAACCGTCCGCATGACCGAAGAAGTGTCCACGCCGCACGCCGCGTATGTACTTGTCGTCGATGACGACGAAGGCATCCTGCGGCTCGCGCGCAAGTCGCTCGAACGCGCCGGCTGCCGGGTGGCGCTGTGCGCCGGCGTCGAGGCCGCCCGCGAGCGGCTCGCCGCCGGCAGCCCCGATCTGCTGGTGCTCGACTATCAACTCAGTGGACCGCAGACCGGACTCGATTTCTTTCGCCGGCTGCGCGCGGAAGGCGTGCGGATTCCCGCCATTCTCGTGACTGGTTTCACCGACGAATCGCGTGTCATCGAAGCGCTGCGCGCAGGCGTGTCCGATGTAGTGCCGAAGTCGGGCGGCTATCTCGACTATCTGCCGGAGGCCGTCGAACGCGTGCTGTCGCAGGTGCGTCTGCAACGCGCGTCCGATGAAGCGTTGCTGCTGCGCGATCGCGAACAGCATTACCGCACCTTGTCGGAAGCATTGCCGCATCTCGTGATGACGTACGACGCCGCGGGCGACTGCGATTTTTTGTCCAAGCAGTGGTACGACTATACCGGCCTCGCCAAACACAGCTCGTACGGGCTCGCGTGGCTCGACGCGGTGCATCCTGACGATCGCGAAGAAATCCGCCGCGGCTGGCTCAAGGCGGTGGCGAGCCCGGCCGACGACTATCGGCACGAGTTGCGAATTCGTCGCCACGACGGCGAATATCGCTGGTTCGACGCCCGCGTGATGGCGATGCGCGACGCCGAAGGTCATGTCAGCAAATGGTTCGGCAGTTGCACGGACATCCACGCGCAGTGCGAGGCGATCGAGGAGTGCGAGCGGCTGCTCGCGTCGGAGCAGGCGGCCCGTCAGGTCGCTGAAGAGGCGAATCGCGCCAAAGACCGTTTTCTCGCGATGCTGTCGCACGAATTGCGCACGCCGCTCACGCCGGTCCTGGCCGGCGCCAGCATGCTGGAGATGATCCCGGATCTGCCCGACCAGGCGCGCAGCAACGTGCGCATGATCCGCCGCAATGTCGAACTCGAAGCGCGGCTGATCGACGACCTGCTCGATCTCACGCGAGTGGCGAACGGCAAGCTGCGTTTGTCGCTGGAGACCGTCGACGTGCACGAGGTGATAGACAGCGTGCTCGAACTGTTTCGCAGTGAGATCAAGGTCAAGCAGCAGGACGTGCACGTCGACAAGCACGCGAAGCACCACTACGTGCTGGCCGATCGCGCACGCCTGCAACAGATGCTGTGGAACCTGATTCGCAACGCCGCCAAGTTCACGCCGGATGGTGGCCATATCTATGTGCGCACGCAGGACGAACGCATGCACGTGCAGATCTCGGTGGAAGATACCGGCATTGGCATCGAGCCGGACCAGATCGAGAAGCTGTTCAACGCGTTCGAGCAGGGCGATCAGAACATGACGCGGCAATTCGGCGGACTCGGGCTCGGTCTCGCGATCACCAGGGCGCTAACGGATCTGCACGGTGGTACCGTGATTGCGCAGAGCCCGGGGCCGCACTGCGGCGCGACTTTCACGATCACGATGCCGACCGCCGCCGCGCCGGTTCGAACGCAACCGACCGTCGCGCCGGACGCGGTGCACACGGCCGGCCGGCTGAACGTCCTGTTGATCGAAGATCACGTGGATACCGCCGAGGTGATGGCGCAACTGATCCGCAGCCTGGGTCACGAGGTGAAGGTGGTGGGCCGCGTCGACGATGCGCTCGCCGCCACGCAATTGCAGGTATTCGATCTGATCGTCAGCGATGTCGGTTTGCCGGATGGCACGGGCCTCGATTTCATCAGGGCGTTCCGTGAGCATTCGGATGCGCCGGCCGTCGCGTTGACCGGCTTCGGCACCGACGAGGACGTACGCCGTTGCATGGGGGCGGGCTTCACGTCGCATCTGACCAAGCCGGTCAATTTCGGCCAGCTCGAAACGATGATCGAAGACGCGGTGCATCGGAAGGCGCGCAACGATGCTTGACGCGGGTGCCGGGTAAGTGCGCTTCGCGCGCAACAAAAAGAAAGGCCTGTGGCGACACGAATCGCAACAGGCCTTTTCACTGGATCCAGCCGATGGGCCGGATCGTCACGCTCAACGCGCTGAGCTCTGCAGCGAATCGCGGATTTCACGCAGCAGCAGCACGTCTTCCGGTGTCGGCGGCGGTTCTGCCGGTGCGGCGTCGGCTGGCTTGCGCAGATTGTTGATGAACTTGACCATCAGGAAAATGATGAACGCGAGAATCACGAAGTTGATCAGCACGGTAATGAACGAGCCATAACCGATTACCGCGACACCCGCTGTCTGCAAGTCTTTATACGAACCGGGACTGCCTTTGTAGTTCGCTGGAATCTCGCCGAGGCGAATGAACATATTGGAAAAATCGAGACCGCCCGTGGCAAGTCCGACAACCGGCATGATCAGGTCTTTAACAATTGAATTGACGATGCTGGAAAATGCGCCGCCGATAATCACACCGACCGCGAGATCCATCACGTTGCCCTTGAGGGCAAATTCCTTGAATTCCTTGACCATGCTCATAGAGGTGCCTCCGGGATGTGGATAGCCGAATGATACCAACCTGAGCTAGATAGGCTAGTGTTTTGCAGACACCGTAACGCGAACGTTTCTATTGAGGAAACTGTGTCTCGCCATGGCGCGCACGTTCGAGGTGCGCGGCAAAGCTGACTGGGTCGATATTGGCGCCGCACAGCAACACGCCGACGCGCTTGCCCTGCAACTGCTCGCGCAGCGGCCCGAGCAGCGCAGCGGTGGCGGCCGCGCAGGCCGGTTCCACCGCGAGTTTCAGTTGTGCGAACAAGATCAGCATGGCCGCGCGCAACTGATCGTCGGAGACGGTCACGAGCTGGTCGATATGACGGCGGCACAACTCGTAGCTATATTGCTCGGTATGCGGCGACATCAGCGAATCGGCGATGCTGTGCATGTGGCTCATCTTGACCGTGTGGTTGGCGGCGAAACTCCTGCTCATCACATCCGCGCCTTCAGGCTCGACGCCGTACACGTGCACACACGGATTCGCGAGTCGCATCGCGGTGGCGACACCGGCGGCAAGACCGCCACCGCCGATCGGCAGGATCACCGCTTCGAGGTCGGGTGTTTGCGTGACCCATTCGTAGCCGAGCGTGGCGGAGCCAAGCACCGTGCGATAGCCGTTGAACGGATGCACGAAATAGCGGCCTTCCTCGGCCTCGATATGGCGCACCAGTTCGAACGCCTCGGCCAGATCTTCCGCGAATACGACCTCGGCGCGATATTGCCGGCACAGCGCAACGCGTGCCGCATTGGCCGAACGAAACAGCACGACCTTGGCGCTGATACCCAGACGCATCGCCGCATAGGCGACCGCCACCGCGTGATTGCCGCCCGACACGCAGGTGACACCCGCGCTGCGCTGGCTTTCGTCGAGTGCGAGCAGGTTCGTGAACGCGCCGCGCGCCTTGAAGCTGCCGCCCGCCTGCAGCAGTTCGAACTTGAAATTCACCAGCGTGCCTTGCAGCGACGGAAAGTCGAGCCGGTCGAACACCGGCGTTCGCATGACCCACGGCGTCAACGCAAAATGCTGTGAGGCGATGTCGTCCAGCGTGGGGATCGGCTCGCCGTCGATCGTGTGGTCGGTGTGCTGAGTGGCGGTTGACATGGCGGGAGCTTGAGTTAGTCGATATGCATAAGACCCATTTTGCGATGCTCAGTTTCAGTGCACGTGAGCGTCTCCTGGAGGATTTTTTCAGGGTGTCCCCAAGGGGACTTCCTTCGGGGCGCCCCCCAAGGGGACTTCTTTCAGGGCGTCCACCGACATGCTGTGAATGAATTTCTGCAGAAAGCGTTCGCATGCCACCAACTGACTCAATTCAACGAATTCGTTGGCCTTGTGCGCCTGCTGGATGTCGCCAGGTCCGCACACGATGGTCGGGATGCCGGCCAGCGAAAAGAGCCCGGCTTCAGTGCCATAGGCGACCTTGCGTTTGTCCTGATCGGCGGTCAGTGCGCGCACCAGCTGCGTGATCGCGGCTTGCTCAGATGAATCGAGTCCGGGCGCCGCGGCGATCTTCGTGATTTCGATCGCCGCCGACGGATGCTCGCGCAGCATCTTCGGCAGCAGCGTTTCACGCGCGTATTGATCGATGCGCGCAAAGATCGATTCGGGATCGAGCGTGGGCAAATTGCGGAATTCGAACTGGAATTTACATTCGGCCGGCACGGTATTGAGCGCATTGCCGCCGCTGATCGTGCTGGTTTGCGCGGTGCTGAAGGGCACGTCGTACAGTTCGTCGAACGGGCCTTGCGCGCGGAACTGATCGGCCATGTCGCGGATGTAGCAGATCAGCCGCGCGGCATATTCGATTGCGTTCAAGCCCTGCGGTGTGAGCGACGAATGCGCCGCCTGACCGCGCACGCAGCACTGGTACGCGTTGATGCCTTTGTGCGCCACGATCGGGCGCATGCTGGTCGGCTCGCCGACGATGCAACCGTCCGGCTTCACGCCGCGCTTCATCAGGTCGGCGAGCAGAAGCGGCGCGCCCGCGCAGCCCACTTCTTCGTCGAACGACAGCGCGAGGTGAATCGGCTTGGCGAGCTGCGTGCGCTGCATGTGCGGCACCAGTGCGAGCGCCGCGCCGATAAAGCCCTTCATGTCGCAGGTGCCACGGCCATACAGCTTGTCGCCGCGAATCTCAGGCTTGAATGGATCGCTGTCCCATTGCTGGCCATCCACCGGCACGACGTCCGTATGGCCCGACAGCACCACTCCGCCGTTGGTCCGGCCATCGTGTGCCGGGATCGTCGCGAACAGGTTCGCCCATTTGCCGCTCGGGTCGTGCGTGAGCGTGGCTTCGATACCGAGCGCACGCAACTCGTCGCGCACGGTTTCGATCAGGCCGAGATTCGGATTGCGGCTGACCGTGTCCATCGACACGAGACGGGTCACCCAGGGCAGTGAAATGGGTGAAAGCGGTGAAACCGGTGAAGCGGGTGCAGAAGCGTTCGGCGCGGAGGCGGGCGATGACGGGGACTGGGCTGATCCAGCAACGTGAGACATGACGAGACTCCGGCATTTGAGTCATTCGATCATACCCAAAAAAATGCGCCCCGTATGCTGCGGTGGGTATTGCCGCACCGCAGCACGAGCGTAAAAAAACGCCGCACGTCCCCCCGTTTTCTGCAATCTGCCGCTAACGAGGCGTGCCGGAAAGACTCAGCGCACGGCGGCAGCAACCGACGTGCCGCGGCTCGGCGAACCGAGTGCGCGCAAGGTCTCCTTGACCGTCGCGACACGCACCGCGAGGTCGGGGCTGCGTGTTTCGATACGCAGCTTGTCCTGGCCCGCGAGCTTGATGTGCTTGTGCTTCTGCACCATCTCGATGATCCGCATCGCGTCGACCGGCGGGTTGGGAATGAATTGCAGACCGATCACCGCTTCGGCCGCGTCGATCTTCGAAATGCCCAGCGGCCTCGCGGCAAGCCGCAGACGATGCGTCTCCACGAGCGCATGCGCTTGCGGCGGCAACTTGCCGAACCGGTCGATCAGTTCTTCCTGAATGCCGTCGATCGAGTCGTTGTGTTCGCAGTTCGCAAGGCGCTTGTAGAGCGACAGACGTTCCTGCACGTCGCCGCAATAGTCGGCGGGCAGAATCGCCGGCGCGTGCAGGTTGATCTCGGTGGTCGCCGCAAGCGGCGCGGTGAGGTCGGGCTCCTTGCCGTCCTTGAGCGCCTTGACCGCGTCGTTGAGCATGTCGGTGTAGAGCTGGAAGCCGATCTCGTGAATCTCGCCCGACTGCTTGTCGCCGAGCACTTCGCCCGTGCCGCGAATCTCGAGGTCGTGCATCGCCAGATAGAAGCCCGAGCCGAGTTCCTCCATCTGCTGGATCGCTTCGAGGCGGCGTTGCGCCTGTTTGGTCAGCCCTTGCGGATCGTGCACCAGCAGATACGAATAGGCCTGGTGATGCGAGCGGCCGACCCGGCCCCGCAACTGGTGCAGCTGCGCGAGGCCGAACTTGTCGGAGCGATGAATCAGGATCGTGTTGGCGCTCGGCACGTCGATGCCGGTTTCGATAATAGTCGTGCACAGCAGCACGTTGGCGCGTTGCGCAACGAAGTCGCGCATCACGCGTTCGAGCTCGCGCTCATGCATCTGTCCATGCGCGACCGCGATACGCGCTTCGGGCACCAGCGCTTCGAGCATCTGCCGGCGATTCTCGATCGTTTCGACTTCGTTGTGCAGGAAGTACACCTGGCCGCCGCGCTTGAGCTCGCGCAGCATCGCCTCGCGAATCACGCTGTCTTCCTCTCGGCGCACGAAGGTTTTGATCGCGAGGCGCTTTTGCGGCGCGGTGGCGATCACGGAGAAGTCGCGCAGCCCTTCGAGCGCCATGCCGAGCGTACGCGGGATCGGCGTGGCGGTGAGCGTGAGCACGTCCACCTCCGCGCGCAGCGCCTTGAGCGCCTCTTTCTGACGCACGCCGAAGCGGTGTTCCTCGTCGATGACCACCAGCCCGAGCCGCTTGAACTGCACGTCCGACGACAGCAGCTTGTGCGTGCCGATCACGATGTCGATTGCGCCTTCGTTGATCTGCTGGATCGCCGCGTTGATCTCTTTGGTCGTCTTGAAGCGCGACAGCTCGGCGATCCGCACGGGCCAGTCGGAGAAGCGGTCGGTGAAGGTCTGCGTGTGCTGTTCGGCGAGCAGCGTGGTGGGCGAGAGCAGCGCCACCTGCTTGCCGCCCATCACCGCGATGAATGCCGCACGCAGTGCCACCTCGGTCTTGCCGAAGCCGACGTCGCCGCACACGAGGCGATCCATCGGCTTGCCGGTCGTCATGTCGCCGATCACGGCCGCGATCGCGGCGGCCTGGTCGGGCGTTTCCTCGAAGCCGAAGCTCTCGGCGAACTTCACGTAGTCTTTCGGTTCGAGCGCGAACGCATGGCCTGAACGCGCGGCACGGCGGGCGTAGAGATTGAGCAGCTCGGCGGCGGTGTCGCGGATCTGCTGCGCGGCCTTGCGCTTGGCTTTTTCCCACTGGCCCGAGCCGAGCGAATGCAGCGGCGCACTGTCCGGATCGGCGCCGCTATAGCGCGAAATGACGTGCAGCTGTGCGACCGGCACGTACAGCTTGCTCTCGCTCGCGTATTCGAGGTGCAGGAACTCGGTGTCGCCTTCGTCGAGGTCCATCGTGACGAGACCCATGTAGCGGCCGATGCCATGCTGCGAATGCACAACCGGATCGCCCACTTTCAGCTCGGACAGATCGCGCACCATCGAGTCGACGTTGCTCGCCTGTTCCTGCCGGCGGCGCCCGGCGCGGCGCGCGAGCGGTCCGTACAGCTCGGTTTCGGTGATGATCGCGAGGCCTTCGAGCGGCACGGAGAAACCGTTGGCGAGCGGCGCGACGCCTAGCGAGAAACGCGCGTCGCCGGTTAGCCAGTCCTGGAAGCTGTCGCTCGATACCGGTTTCAGATGGTTTTCGGCCAGGAGCTGCAACAGCGTCTCGCGCCGGCCCGCCGATTCGGCGGCGAGCAGCACACGATTGGGCGTGGTGTCGAGATACGCGCGCAAAGCCAGCACCGGATCGTCCGAGTGACGGTCGATCGCGAGATTCGGCAGCGCAATCGACCAGCCGCCTCCCGCGTTGACGGGCAACACGAGCCGCGCGAACGGCTTGGCGAATGCGAAGAAATCCTCGTCCGACAGGAACAGGCGCTGCGGCTCGAGGATCGGCCGGTCGCGATCGTGCGACAGGAAGTTGTAGCGCTGCTTCGTGTCGTTGCTGAAGCGCCGGATCGCGGCGTCGAGATCGCCGACGAACGCGAGTTGCGCGCCTTGCGGCAAGTAGTGGAACAGCGTCGCGGTTTCGTCGAAGAAGAGCGGCAGATAGTATTCGATGCCCGCGGACGGCACGCCGTTGCCGATGTCCTTGTAGATCGACGCGCGGCTCGGATCGCCTTCGAAGGTTTCGCGCCAGCGGCTGCGGAATGCAGTGCGCGCGGCTTCGTCGAAGGGGAATTCGCGGCCAGGCAAGAGGCGCACGTCTTTGACCGGATAGAGGCTGCGCTGCGTGTCGGGATCGAATGCGCGGATCGAATCGACCTGGTCGTCGAACAGGTCGATCCGGTAAGGCAGCGGCGAGCCCATCGGAAACAGGTCGAGCAGCGAGCCGCGCACGCAGTATTCGCCGGGACGCACCACCTGGCTCACGTGCTCGTAGCCGGCGAGCGTCAGTTGCGCCTTGAGCTTCGCTTCGTCGAGGCGCTCGCCTTGCGAGAACGAGAACGTGTAGGCCGCGAGGAACGATGCCGGCGGCATCCGGTAGAGCGCGGTGGTGGCGGGCACCAGCAGGATGTCGCAGCGGCCTTCGCCGAGATCGTGCAGCGTGGCGAGGCGCTCGGAGACCAGGTCCTGGTGCGGCGAAAAGGTATCGTAAGGGAGCGTTTCCCAATCGGGCAGCAGGCGCACCCGCGCGTCGGGCGCGAAGAAGGTGATTTCCTGCGACAGGCGCTGCGCATCGACGGCGCTTTCGCAGACGACCGCGAGCAAGGGCATCTTCTCGCGATAGGCCAGGTGGTAGCGGGCGATCAGCAGCGCGTCGGCCGAGCCGTGCGTGCCGTCGAAGGCGAAACGCTGGCCGGCCTTGACGAGCGCGACGGGCGGAGAGGACTGCGATGATGCGGCGATGTCTGGCATAGGAGAGAAGAAGCGGCCTCGGGCTCACACGTGATCGGCAAGTTTACGCGTGTCGGGGCGTGGATGCGAAGGACCTATTATAAAATCCGTCCTTTACTTTGACTTCGCGGCACCCGCACTCGTGACTTCCCGTCTCTTTGCCCTGATTCCGTGCGCCGGCACCGGCAGCCGTTCTGGCGCCGCGATGCCGAAACAGTATCGCACTGTCGCCGGTCGCGACATGCTGCACTACTCGCTGGCGGCGTTCGACGCCTGCAGCGAGTTCGCGCAGACCCTCGTCGTGATCGCCCCTGATGACCAGCACTTCGACGCCCGCCGCTTCGGCGGCCTGCGTTTCGCGGTGCGCCGCTCGGGCGGTGCGTCGCGCCAGGCCTCGGTGCTCAACGGGCTGCATGCGCTCGCCGAATTCGGCGCACGCGACGACGACTGGGTGCTGGTGCACGACGCGGCGCGTCCGGGCATCACGCCTGCGCTGATCCGCGCACTGATCGGCGCGCTGAAGGACGACGCAGTCGGCGGCATCATGGCGTTGCCGGTCGCGGATACGTTGAAACGGATCGACGCCGGTTCGGCCGATGCCCGCATTGCCCGCACCGAATCGCGCGATGGCTTGTGGCAGGCGCAGACTCCGCAGATGTTCCGCATCGGCATGTTGCGTGAAGCGATCCTGCGCGCGCAGGCCGATGGGCACGACCTGACCGACGAAGCGAGCGCGATCGAGTGGTCGGGACATGCGCCGAAGCTGGTGCAGGGGAGCTTGCGCAACTTCAAGGTGACCTATCCGGAAGATTTCGATCTGGCCGAGGCGATTCTGAGCCGACCTGCGGCGTCGTGACGGGCGATTTCAACTTTAATGAGCGGACTTGAGGGCTTGACGCAGATGGATTTCAGAATTGGGCAAGGGTATGACGTGCATGCGCTGGTGCCGGGACGTCCGTTGATCATCGGCGGTGTGACGATTCCTTATGAGCGCGGGCTGCTCGGCCATTCGGATGCGGACGTGCTGCTGCATGCGATTACCGATGCGCTGTTCGGTGCTGCGGCGCTCGGGGATATCGGCCGCCACTTCTCCGATCGCGATCCGAAGTTCGCCGGTGCCAACAGCCGGGTGCTGCTGCGCGAGTGTGTTACGCGCGTGAGCGCGGCGGGCTTTTCGATCGTCAACGTGGATAGCAGCGTGGTGGCGCAGGCGCCCAGGCTGGCACCGCATATCGAAGACATGCGCGCGCATATCGCCGCCGATCTCAACCTGCCGGTCGAGCGCGTCAATGTCAAGGCCAAGACCAACGAGAAGCTTGGTTATCTTGGCAGAGGCGAGGGTATCGAAGCGCAGGCGGTGGTTCTGCTGATCAGGCAGTGACCGGGATTCGACCGGCATCGGATCGCACGTTGATCGCGTCTTCTGCTTGCTGAACTTCCGGCTGCCGAAGAACGGCAAAAAAATTCATGCACGCGCAGCGGCGAATCAGCCGCCGCGCTGCGCGCATGACTCCATCTATTTGCTCTCCGCGGCAATGCACTGCGCGGTCGCGTTGATGACCGCCGCGATGCGGCCCACGTCGCGCAATTGCGTGGAAGTCATCCCCTCGGCGATCAGGTTGTCGAAGTGCGACTTCACGCAGAAATGGCATTTGCCGATGATCGAAGCCGCCAGCGCATACATCTCGAAGCGGCGCTTATCCACGCCGCCATGTGATGCATACGCATTCATCCGTAACTGCGCCGGTTGCGATTTCAGGTCCGCACTCTCCGTCATCTCGACATACGGATACCAGACGGTATTCATGCCCATCAGCGCAGCGGCGGTCAACGCGCCTTGGGACTCTTGCGCGGACAGCACGCCGGCATTGCGAATCGCGTCGACGATCAGCGTGCTCTTCGCGGCGAACGCCGCCGCCAGCGCTACGCCGACCGCGTCGTTGCCGTCGAGCGACGAGCGGGCAATCGTGCCGTCGAGATTCAGCCGGATGTCCTTCGCATAGTCAGGCACATGCGCCTTGATCGAAGCCAGGAATTCCATTGGCATCTCCTATCGAATGGTCGACAAAAAAGCCCGCTGCTCTTTCAGGGCTGGCGGGCTTTCGACGATACGGCTTAGAGCGTTGCGCCGCCGATCGCGCGGTTGCAGGGACACAGTTCGTCCGTTTGCAAACCGTCCAGAATACGTAGCACTTCTTCCGGGTTGCGGCCAACGTTCAGGTTGTTCACCGACACGTGCTGGATCGTGTTGTCCGGGTCGACGATGAAGGTGGCGCGCAGCGCGACGCCGGCTTCCTTGTCACGCACGCCGAGCTGGTCGATCAATTCGCCTTTCACATCGCCGAACGAATAGTGGTTCAGCTTGCTCAGGTCTTTGTGCTCGCGGCGCCAAGCCAGTTTCACGAACTCGTTATCGACACTGCCGCCTAGCAGCACCGCATCGCGCTCTTCGAAATCGCTCGCGAGCTTGGCGAACTCGACGATCTCCGTCGGACACACGAAGGTGAAATCTTTCGGATAGAAATAGATGATCTTCCATTTGCCCGGAAACGACTGCTCCGTGATCTCTTCGAATGCCGACGCGCCGTTTTCTTCGTGGCTGTTGAAGCCTGGCTTGGCAGCAGTGACGGTGAACGCTTCGACCTTATCGCCAACGGTTTTCATGCGAGTGCTCCTTCGTGTGTTGGAAAAAACAGCATGTTGAGGCTACCTGCTCGTCATAACGAGCGCGTTACACCGTCCCACTATAGTTCTATTGAACTATCCATTCAATAGTTTTTTACTAACGACCCGGATAGTTTTCAACACGCCACGCGGGCGCCGGGGTCTCACCATGCCCCGTGCCGATCACGCGCCCTTTGCGAGCGGGAATTCGATCGTGACTTCGAGACCCGGTAGAGGCGTGCGATTGCGCAAGCGCAGCGCGCCGCGGTAGCGACCCACCAGCCGCTGAACAATTGCCATGCCAAGGCCCGTGCCGTTGGCCTGCGTGCGCGCCGAATTGACCCGGTAAAACGGCCGCGTGACGAGCGCCAACTGGTCTTCCGGAATGCCGGGGCCTTCGTCGACCACGGATAGTTCGACCCGCGAGTGCGACACCCGCGTCTCCAGAATCACGTGCGGGACGCCGTCGCCGTCGCTCAGACCGTATTTGCGCGCGTTTTCCAGCAGATTGCCGACCACGCGCCGCATATCGGTTTCGTCGGCTTCGATCACCGCCGATGGCGCGAGCCTCGTGATCAGCCGCATGCTGTCCTCGCTCTGCATGCGCGCGGCCAGTTCTCCGGCGATCACGGACAGATCGACGGGTTCCGGCACCCGCTGCACCGGGCGCGCGTAATCGAGGAACCGGCCGATGATCATGTCCATCTGCTCGATGTCATCGACCATCGCGTCCTTGGTGCTCTGGTCGGACGGGCTCATTTCGGTTTCAAGCCGCAAGCGCGCGAGCGGCGTGCGCAGATCGTGCGAGATGCCGGCGAGCATCAGCGCGCGGTCGGCCTCGAGCTGTTCGAGGTCCCGCACCATCTGGTTGAAGCTGCGATTGGTTTCGGCGGCCACCCCCATGCCGCGCTCGGGCAGCGGCTCCGGCAACTGGCCCGAGCCGACCTTGCGCGCGGCCATCGCGAGTCGGGCAAATGGCCGGTTCACGAGACTCGTGATGAACGCCGCGCCGAACAGCGATAGCGCCAGTGCGAACACGCCCCAGCCGGCCCATTGCAGGCCGGTCGCGTTGTCGAGCTGATCGCGGTCGAGCGCGACCCAGTAGTCGTCGTCGTCGATCTTGAAGCTGATCCAGACGCCGTTGATGTCGTTCACGCTCTGCGCAATCACCGTGTCGTCGCCGAGGCGGCCGCGAATGTCGTGTTCGATCAGGCGGTTCAGCGACTCGTCGGGCTGCAGTTTGTATTTGTCGGTTCGTTCGCGCGGGTACACGCGCACGCCTTCGTTGCTTTCCAGATCTTGCAGCAATGCGCGCCGCAGATCGGGATCGGAATAGAGGAGTGCGGTGCGCGTGAGCTTGACGATGGCGACGAGCTGCAAAGCCACGCGCTGTGCGCGCGGCTCGCGTTCGATCACCCGGAAGCTCTGGAACCAGGCGGCGAGACTGACTGCGATCAATAGCGCGATCAGCAGGAAGGTCCGCCAGAAAAGGCCACCGAACGCGAGCGTCAGGAGGCGCCGGTCGATCCGCATGGGCCCTTCTTATCTGAAATCAAAGACAGCAACTATTTTGCATGGGGAGGTGACGGCAATCTCAGGCTGCACCGTCGGGGATGAAGACGTAGCCCAGACCCCACACGGTCTGAATGAAGCGCGGGCTGCCTGGATCGGGTTCGATCAGCTTGCGCAGACGCGAGATTTGCACGTCGAGACTGCGGTCGAACACTTCGTATTCGCGACCGCGGGCGAGCTCCATCAGCTTCTCGCGCGACAGCGGCTGGCGCGGATGACGCGCGAACACCTTGAGCACCGAGAATTCGCCCGTGGTCAACGGGATTTCCTGGCCGGCCTTGGTGAGCGTGCGCGTGGCGAGATTCAGCGCGAACTCGCCGAATTCGAACACTTCGGTCGTTTCGGACGGCGCGCCGGGCAATTCCGATGGCGACTGGCGCCGCAGCACCGCGTGAATCCGCGCGACCAGCTCGCGTGGATTGAACGGCTTGGGCAGATAGTCGTCGGCGCCCATTTCGAGGCCGACGATCCGATCGACATCTTCGCCCTTGGCCGTCAACATGATGATCGGCGTGCGGTCGTTGCTGCCGCGTAAGCGCCGGCAGATCGACAGCCCGTCTTCACCGGGCAGCATCAGATCGAGTACCAGCAGATCGAAGCGCTCACGCACCCAGAGCTTGTTCATCGACGGCGCGTTCTCGGCGACGTAGACATTGAAGCCCTGTTCACCGAGGTAGCGGCGCAGCAGATCGCGCAAGCGTGGATCGTCGTCGACGACGAGGATTTTCGAAGGGTTTTTGGTTTCCATGGTCGGCATCTTAGCGCGATTAGAAAGTGACGCGCGGTTGCATCATTTCCTGGGTTACAGTCAGTTACAAAATTTACCCGCGATATGGCACGGCGTAAAGCATCGGCAGTTAGACTCCTTTACTGAATGCGGCCGTTCGGTGGATACTTCACTCGAAAACAACTCTCGTTCCCGGCTCGTAACCGGGGTTTGTACAAGCATTTGAGGTAGCCGGTTGCCGCGCCACGAAGGGAACAACATGAAGGGAGGGGTTTGGCCGAATGTGCGCCTGAGCGTTATTGCACTGGCGGTAGCCAGTACGCTTGCAGGTTCACTGGGACCAACGCTCGCCCACGCCCAGCCTTCCGCCGACAGAGCTGCGAGTGAACACGCGGCCAGATCCGGCAATCCCAGAACCAATCGTCATAGCACGAGTCCTGACCATCCGGCATCAGACGTGATGTTGCGCACCGCAGTTCCCCCCGATCTTGATCAGCGTCGCCGCGATGGTCATATGACGCCCGAGGAACGGCGCTTGTTGCGGCAGCACATCGAAGACGCTGTCCGCGAGCTTTATAAGCGCTAGGTTTATTTGTACTGGCTCTGGGCGCGGCTGTCATGCGGTTTCCTTGCGTGAAAGAATCCCGTTGCATTCCCATCACCAACTTTCACCAACTTTCGTCCGGTCTGCCGTTGAGTCGTCGAAGTCACGGCGTGCTGGCGACCGCGCAAAACGACGCCGTCACGCCGTTGCCCCCGCCGTCACCCCCGTCGTCACCCCATTTCCCGGCCGTGTACACCAGCCTATCCATCCATCCGTACGACACAAAGGCGCAAGGCCTGTGCGACCGCCAGTGCCTTGAACGGCAGCACGCTGTCTTGACGCTCATGTCTGTACACGCGATCGCAACCGCTGCGGGGGACTCGGTGGGAGTTCGACGCATTCACGATCCTGCAGCGCGGTTCGTGCCGCTGCCGATGCTGCGCGTTTGAAGAGGGCTCGCCACGGGCCGTGGGCTTGATGACGGATTAGATAGGACTACTGCGGGATGCGCGTCGCGACACATTCGACGATCGCCTCACCAGGACAGCGTGAGCGCCGCACGGCGCTCACCGGTTTCGCTCGCCGGCTTATTTCGCGCGCCACGCGATCCAGAGTTTGCGAATCGGCGTCAGTGCGATGCGTTGATGCAGCACGTGATAGCCGTCGCGTTCGATTTCATCAAGCAGCGCCAATGCCAGTGCCGCTTGCGCAAGCAGCGTGCGCTGCGGACGGCGCTCACTGGCCGGCATCGCGGCGAGCGCAGTTTGCAGCGCTGTGCGGGCGCGGTTGGTCTCGAAGCGCATCAGCTCGGTGAACGCGTCGGTATATTTTCGATTGATCAGGTCGGCTGCGGTGACGTTAAAGCGCTGCATCTCATCGATAGGAATGTAGATGCGGCCGTGGCGCGCATCGTTGCCCGTTTCGACGACGAACTGCGCGAGCAGCAGCGCCTCGCCGAGCGGCGCCGCCCAGCCCAACGCCTGCACGGCGTCGTTTGCCGAGGCGCGTGCGACCAGCGCCGCGAACGTGCCCCCCACGCCTTGCAGGTAGCGCCGCAGATTCGGATAGTCGAGATAACGCGCCTGGTCGAGGTCGATTTCAAAGCCGGCCAGCAATGCCTGCAACGCCGGATATTCGGCCTTCGCGTCCGGCAGATAGGCCGCCAGCGCGTTGCTGACCGGATGCGTCGGCGAGCCTGAAGCGAGCGCCGCGATTTCGTTTTGCCACCACGCGAGTTTGCTGCGGCCGATGGCCGGGTCGCTGATTTCCTTGACCGTTTCCTCGAACTCGCGGCGCAACGCGAACAGCGCCATCAACAGCGGTTGAGTTGCTGCGGGCGCCTGCCGGAGCGCATAGTAAGTGCTCGATCCGGGGGGAGCCGCTTTCTGCTGGCAATAATCGTCGAAATTCACGGGTCTGGAATGTGGGGAGGGGCAGGCGAAGAAGCGCACGGCACAAGTGCGTCGAACCAAAAATTGTAGCATTGCCGCTGCGTGGACAGATGCGGCGCGGATGCAGACAAGCGTGAATCAATCGGTTAGAATCTCGCGCTTACGCTTTCGGGCGCGTGCTTCTGGCGCGCTGCGCGAGCATGCAGGACATCGGGCAGAACGCACGGCGGCATGCCCGGCTGCGAGGGTGGCGAAATTGGTAGACGCACCAGGTTTAGGTCCTGACGCCCGCAAGGGTGTAGGGGTTCGAGTCCCCTCCCTCGCACCATTCATCTGTAGCGAAAAACCCCGTTTAGTCTTTGGACTAACGGGGTTTTTTATTTTCGATGCGCGCAACGCGCAGAGCCCGTCCGATGCTCTCAGACGGCTGGCGGCTGGGACGTGGTTTGCTCCTGCGTGCCCGGCAGCTCCAGCTGAGCTGCGCCTTCGAGAAAACGCCGGGTCGATTCGAAAGCCTGCAGCATCTGATCCGGCCACGGCGTTTGCAGCATGACCGCCTGATGATTTTCAAAGGCCGACGACAAGAGTTTCGCCAGTTCGGGCGAGCGAAGATGACGCAGCAGCACGCTTACCGCAATCGCGCTCGCCTGGCTCGCGCCGGCGGTCTGGAGCTCCGATGCGGTGAGGGCCGCGACCTGTTTGTTGATGTCCACTGAAACTTCCTTGGCTGAAAGTGGGAGAGTGAAGGCTCGCTGGCCAATCCCGAATTTTGACATGGTTGATGGCTCGTCGCGAATCTGCTGACGTCGTGGCGGGGCGGCGTCGGCGGTACGTCGTTATTGCTGCAGTGGCGTCCTGTTACGACGTGCGCACCCGAATGGCGCTGCACAAGCGCGCCGTGTCGTTGCACGATTCACCGGCATCGCGTGCGGGCGCTATGATTTGCGCTGCCGGGGCGGCCCTTGTCGGGTATGGCTTCCATCGCGGCGGTTTCGGGCCGTCTCGGGCCGTGATCTGAATCGGGCGGGGCGACCAGCGGTGTGCTTCCAAAGGGAACGACGCAAGGCATGCGCAATCTGTTGCACACCACGCTTCCTTATTCCTCTTGGGCCGTCATCGTCTCGATGATCTTGTCGAGCGCGTGACCGAACGCGGCCTTTTCCTGCTCGTCGAGACAGTCGAACATATCGTCGTTCCATTTGCGCGCGATCGGCATCACCTTCCGGTATAGCGCACGGCCGTCCGGCGTGAGCGAAATCAGCACGACGCGGCCGTCCTCGGCGCTTGGCTGGCGTTGCACGAGGCCTTGCCTGATCATGGCTTCGGCCGCGCGGCTCGCCTGGCTCTTGTCGAGATTCGCATGCCGCGCCAGATCCATGATCGAGAACGGCCCGAACGAACCCACCGACGCGATCACCCGAGCCTCCGGCAGGCTCACGCCAAGCCTTGCACGGAAGCGCTCGCTGACGCCACGCTCGGAGAGTTTGTTCAGCACATGCAGACGATAGGTGAGGAACTGCTCGAGCCCGGCTTTAGCGGAGTCCTTCATTGTCATCCCGTAGTTGAGTGGAGCGGTCGCGGCGCTTTGATTGTTGCCGCAACCGTCTTGCCGGTCAACGCGCGCCGTATTTCAGGCGCGTCAGCTGTTCGGCCCCGTCGGCGAGCAGGCGGGCCGCGTCGCGTATCGCGACCTCGAGCGTGATCGGTCCGGGTGCCGGCGAGAAGCAACCGCTGAAGTATTCGGCAAGGCGAGGCAAGGCCGCGGAATCCACCGCGCCCGACAGCAGCGTGGCAGGCACGCCGGCCGTGCGCGCATGGCCACAGGCGATGAAGGGCGCCTTGCCATGCAGCGTTTGCACGTCCGAGCGACCTTCGCCCGTGATCAGCCAGTTCGCGCCCTGGAGTGCCGCGTCAAGGCCGATCTGACGCGCGACGGTTTCCGCGCCCGGCTCGAACCGCGCGCCGAGCATATGCAGCGCGAAGCCGAGGCCGCCGGCCGCGCCCGCTCCGGGTTGATCGCGCGCCGCGCGCCCGAGCGCGGCCTCGAGCAGATCGGCAAAGCGGGCGAGGGCGGCGTCGATAGGGGCAACCTGCTCCGGCTTGACGCCTTTCTGCGGACCGAACACCGCGGTTGCGCCGTGCTCGCCTGTTAGGGGGTTGTCGACGTCCGACATGCCGACGAACCGTGTGTCCGCGAGCCGCGCGTCGAGTTGCGAGACGTCGAGCCGTGCGACACGCGCGAGTTGCTCGGGCGTTCCTTCGAGTTCCTTGTCTTGCGCGTCGAAAAGTTTCAGGCCGAGGCCGACCAGCAGGCCGGCGCCGCCGTCGTTGGTGCTGCTGCCGCCCAGCGCGACAAAAAAGCGCCGCACGCCGGCGTCCAGCAGCGCGCGAATCGCCTCGCCCATGCCGCGCGTGCTGCGCGCCTCGACCGGCACGCCCATGCCGACCGGATCTGTAATACCGACGATTTCAGCGGTTTCGATGATCGCGCTGCCATCCGCGAGCAGGCCGGTGAGCGCTTCGCGTTCCGGGCCGGCCGCGCCGTGCACGCTCAGCTTGCGGCGTTCACCGCCGCGCGTGAGCATCGCGTCGAGCGTGCCTTCGCCGCCGTCGGCCATCGGACAGATGCGCACGCTGGCGTCGGGGCGGGCGCGCTGGATGCCCGACGCGATCGCCTGCGCGACCTGTTCCGCACTAAGCGAGCCTTTAAAAGAGTCCGGAGCGATGACGACGACAGGTGAAGACGACGAATTCGGCATGGTGTCTCTGAATGGTTGGAATCGTTGCAAGGGCGGTCAGATGACTGGATGCGGGCGTAGCCCCGAGCGCGTGCATTAGCTTATCAGCATGGGCGTGCCGACTGAATATGTCGAACGGCATAGGCGACATCGTGCGCGCGGTGCGTCGGCTGCGCGCCATATGCCAATGCAGCGCCGGTCGAGCGGTTCTGCATCGCGGCAGCGCCCGCTCGGCAAGCGGGGCGTTCAGATCGCGAAAACCGTACTGAAACAACCCGGAAAGCGGTCGGAATGCCGATAAAAAAGCGCTGAATCATCGAATCCCGCTAGGCGCGCCAATAGTTTGCTAAAATATTCGGCTCTTTGGACTCAACCGTGCTGCCGGCGGCCTGCAAGCCCGCGGCGCAGGCGCGCAATCGATGCGAAGCGACATCGAAAAGCGGCACGTAGAAGATAACTGATTCGCTCGAATAATTTTAGGACGATTGAAGCCATGGCTAACGTTGTTGAAAACCTCGGCAAGCTCGAACGCCGCGTAACGATTTCCCTGCCGAAGGACGCCGTGCAGAAGGAAGTGGACTCGCGTATCCGTCAACTCGCGAAGAACGTGCGCATGCCGGGTTTCCGCCCGGGCAAGGTGCCGCTCAAGATGGTGACGCAACAGTATTCGGGCCAGGTGGAAGCTGAAGTGCTGAGCGACAAGGTCGGCAAGGAATTCTTCGATATCAGCCGCGCTGAAAATCTGCGCGTTGCCGGCCAGCCGAGCTTTGCGCCGAAGTCCGACGTCGCCGAGGGCAACTACGCGTTCGACGCGACCTTCGAGGTGTACCCGGAAGTGAAGCTGGGCGACGTCGCCGCGGCTGAAATCGAGCGCACCACGACCACCATCAGCGAAGCCGAAATCGACCGCACGCTGGAAATCCTGCGCAAGCAGCGCGTGCACTTCCACGCTCGCGGCGAAGCCGGTGAGCACGGTGACGGCGGCGCGGACACGGCGGCCAAAGAGGGCGATCGCGTGACGGTCGACTTCGCCGGCAAGATCGACGGCGAGGCGTTCCAGGGCGGCAGCGCCGAAGACTTCGCATTCGTGCTGGGCGAAGGCCGCATGCTGCCGGAATTCGAAAAGGCGGCGCTGGGTCTGAAGGCCGGCGCGTCGAACGAATTCGACCTGAAATTCCCGGACGACTACCACGGCAAGGAAGTGGCGGGCAAGACGGCACAATTCACGATCAAGATGAAGAAGATCGAGTGGCCGCACCTGCCGGAAATCGACGCAGACTTCGCGAAGTCGCTCGGTATCGAAGACGGCGATCTGACCAAGATGCGCGGCGAGATCAAGGACAACCTCGAGCGTGAAGCGAAGCGCCGCACGCAAGCCATCGTCAAGAACCAGGTGATGGACGCGCTGCTGAAGATTTCGGAGCTGGACGTGCCCAATGCGCTGATCGAACAGGATCAGGAGCGCCTCGTCGCGATGGCCCGTCAGGATCTGGAGCAACGCGGCGTGCCGAACGCCAAGGACGCGCCGATCCCGGCCGCCATGTTCAAGGAACAGGCCGAGCGTCGCGTCAAGCTGGGCCTCGTGCTGGCCGAACTGGTCAAGGCCAACGAGCTGCAGGCCAAGCCGGAGCAGATTCGCGCCGAGGTCGACGAATTCGCGAAAAGCTACGAAGACCCGAAGGAAGTCGTCCGCTGGTATTATTCGAACCAGCAACGTCTTGCTGAAATGGAAGCGTACGTCGTTGAAGCGAACGTCGTCGATTTCGTTCTCGGTAAGGCGAAGGTGACGGACAAGGTAGTGAGCTTCGAAGAACTGGCAAGCGCAACGGCGCAAGCGTAAGCGTCGCTGCAACGGCGTGCCGGCTGTCGGAGCGACGGCCCGCACGCCGTTTTTTTGTGCTGTGAACGTGCATTGCGTTTTGCATGGTGTCGCGCAACGCGTTTGCACTGATCGTGCACTTGAATACGGGGCTCGTCGCACACACCTGTCTAGCATCTGATATTTAGAATATTTCCAGACAAGGATCCATTGCATGACCTTTCGCGCCCAAATGCTGGACACGTTGACCTCCCAGTCGTCCCGGGATCTCGAAGCGCAGGCGCTCGGACTGGTGCCGATCGTCGTGGAAACGAGCGGCCGGGGCGAGCGTTCGTACGACATTTATTCCCGTCTGCTGAAGGAACGCATCGTTTTCCTGGTCGGCGAAGTGAACGACCAGACGGCCAATCTCGTCGTGGCACAGATGCTGTTTCTCGAAAGCGAGAATCCGGACAAGGACATCTATTTCTACATCAACAGCCCGGGCGGGTCGGTGTCGGCGGGCATGGCCATTTACGACACGATGCAGTTCATCAAGCCGGACGTCTCCACGCTCTGCATGGGGCTCGCGGCCAGCATGGGCGCGTTCCTGCTGGCAGCGGGTGCGAAGGGCAAGCGTTTCGCGCTGCCGAATTCGCGCGTGATGATTCACCAGCCGCTGGGCGGCGCGCGCGGTCAGGCGTCGGACATTGAAATCCAGGCGCGCGAAATCCTGTATTTGAAGGAACGGCTGAATCATCTGCTCGCGCACCATACGGGACAGCCCGTCGAGCGTATCGCACGCGACACCGACCGCGACAATTTCATGTCGGGCGACGACGCGCAAGCTTATGGTCTGGTTGACCAGGTCGCGCACAAGCGCCCTTGATCGAATGGGAATTTGCCCCAGATTGGGGCAAATTCGCCGTCCGGTCGAATGTGAAATAATCAAGGCTCGTCCGAGCGCCTGCGGCAAGCGCCGTCACCTTGCTCACTAGCCCCGCCCCGCCCAAACTGCGAGGCGGGGGCAAACGGCGTATCATGTAACACAGTGGTCCGGAGGCTCACACATCTATGGCGGACAAGAAAGGTTCTAACAGCGAAAAGCTGTTGTATTGCTCGTTTTGCGGCAAGAGCCAGCATGAGGTCAAAAAGCTGATTGCGGGGCCGTCGGTATTCATCTGCGATGAGTGCATCGACCTGTGCAACGAAATCATCCGCGACGAGGCTGCTGGCGCGGGCATCGAGGCGGGCTTGTCCAAGTCCGACCTACCCAGTCCGCAGGAAATCCGTGAAATCCTCGACCAGTACGTGATCGGTCAGGAGCGGGCGAAGAAGATTCTCGCGGTCGCGGTGTACAACCACTACAAGCGTCTCAAGCATCTCGACAAGAAGGACGAGGTCGAGCTGTCCAAGAGCAACATCCTGCTGATCGGCCCGACCGGCTCCGGCAAGACGCTGCTCGCGCAGACGCTCGCACGCCTGCTGAACGTTCCGTTCGTGATTGCCGATGCAACCACGCTGACGGAAGCCGGCTACGTCGGTGAAGACGTCGAGAACATCATTCAGAAGCTGCTGCAGAACTGCAATTACGAAGTCGATAAGGCCCAGCGCGGCATCGTTTATATCGACGAAATCGACAAGATCAGCCGCAAGTCCGACAACCCGTCGATCACCCGCGATGTGTCGGGCGAAGGCGTGCAGCAGGCTTTGCTGAAGCTTGTCGAGGGCACGATGGCGTCCGTGCCCCCGCAGGGTGGCCGTAAGCATCCGAACCAGGACTTCATTCAGGTCGACACCACCAACATCCTGTTCATTTGCGGTGGCGCGTTCGATGGCCTCGAGAAGGTCATCGTCGATCGTACCGAGAAGACCGGCATTGGTTTCGGCGCGAGCGTGAAGAGCAAGCAGGACCGCGACGCCGGCGAAGTGCTGCGCGAAGTGGAGCCGGAAGATCTGATCAAGTTCGGTCTGATTCCGGAACTGATCGGCCGTCTGCCGGTGGTCGCCACGCTCGGCAAGCTCGACGAAGCAGCGTTGATGAAAATTCTCGTCGAACCGAAGAATGCCTTGGTGAAGCAGTACCACAAGCTGTTCAACATGGAGCGCGTCGAACTGGAGATTCGTCCGGCGGCGCTGCAGGCCGTGGCGCGTAAGGCGATCCGCCGCAAGACGGGCGCGCGTGGTCTGCGCTCGATCCTGGAACAGGCGTTGCTTGACGTGATGTACGATCTGCCACAAATGAAAGGTGTCAGCAAGGTCATCATCGACGACAACGTGATTGACGGCGACGGCAAACCGCTATTGATCTACGAAGACGCGCCCAAGGTGGCGGGTTCGAACTGATCGGCTTGCGGGTTCTGCAAAAAAGCCGTTCATGGCGACGTGAACGGCTTTTTCGTTTATCGTGTGGTCAGGATGGTTGTTTTCACTATGGAGTCACTGAACTTTTCCCACACGCGGAGGCTTGCAATATTTTCTGCTGGCCTCACCTATCGAACGAACTGATTCCACTCATGGGGAAATGAAATGTCAGGAACCCAACTCCTTCCGCCGGAACGCATTACGCTCCCGCTGCTCCCGCTGCGTGACGTAGTCGTTTTCCCGCACATGGTGATTCCGCTCTTCGTAGGCCGCCCGAAGTCGATCAAGGCTCTCGAAGCAGCCATGGAAGGCGGCAAGCACATCATGCTCGTCGCCCAGAAAACGGCTGCGAAAGACGAACCGACCGAAAAGGACATGTACGAAGTAGGGTGTGTTGCCAACATCCTGCAAATGCTGAAGCTGCCCGATGGCACCGTGAAAGTGCTCGTCGAGGGCTTGCAGCGCGCCAAAACGCTCTCCATCGAAGAACAGGAAACGCAGTTCTCGTGCGAAGTCATGCCGCTCGAGCCCGACCACGCCGACAGCGCTGAAACCGAAGCGCTGCGTCGCGCAATCGTGTCGCAGTTCGACCAGTATGTGAAGCTGAACAAGAAGATTCCGCCGGAAATCCTGACGTCGCTGTCGGGTATCGACGAAGCCGGGCGTCTGGCCGACACGATCGCGGCGCATCTGCCGCTCAAGCTCGACCAGAAGCAGCACATCCTCGAAATGTTCCCGGTGATCGAGCGCCTCGAGCATCTGCTCGCGCAACTCGAAGCCGAGATCGACATCCTGCAGGTCGAAAAGCGCATCCGCGGGCGTGTGAAGCGCCAGATGGAGAAGAGCCAGCGCGAGTACTACCTGAACGAACAGGTCAAGGCGATCCAGAAGGAACTCGGCGAGGGCGAAGAGGGTGCGGATCTCGAAGAACTCGAGAAGCGCATCACGGCTGCCCGCATGCCGAAGGAGGCGAAGAAGAAGGCCGATGGCGAGCTGAAGAAGCTCAAGCTGATGTCGCCGATGTCGGCGGAAGCGACGGTCGTGCGCAACTATATCGATACGCTGATCGGCTTGCCGTGGCGCAAGAAGAGCAAGGTCAACAACGACCTCTCGAATGCGGAACGCGTGCTCGACGAAGACCACTTCGGTCTCGAAAAGGTGAAGGAACGCATTCTCGAGTATCTCGCGGTCCAGCAACGTGTCGACAAGGTCAAGGCGCCGATCCTGTGCCTCGTTGGGCCTCCGGGTGTCGGTAAGACGTCGCTGGGTCAGTCGATCGCTCGCGCCACGAATCGCAAGTTCGTGCGCATGGCGCTGGGCGGCGTGCGTGACGAAGCCGAGATTCGCGGTCACCGTCGCACATATATTGGTTCGATGCCCGGCAAGATTTTGCAAAGCCTGACCAAGGCCGGCGTGCGCAATCCGCTCTTCCTGCTCGACGAAGTCGACAAGATGGGTCAGGATTTCCGCGGCGATCCGTCGTCGGCCCTGCTGGAAGTGCTCGATCCGGAACAGAACCACACGTTCGCCGATCACTATGTCGAAGTCGACTTCGATCTGTCGGACGTGATGTTCGTGGCGACGTCGAACTCGCTGAACATCCCGCCGCCGTTGCTCGACCGGATGGAAGTAATCCGTCTGTCGGGTTACACGGAAGACGAAAAGGTCAGCATCGCGCAGCGTTATCTTTTGCCCAAGCAGAAGAAGAACAACGGCCTCAAGGATGGCGAGGTCGAAGTGACGGAAACGGCGATCCGCGACATCATTCGTTACTACACGCGCGAAGCGGGCGTGCGCTCGCTCGAGCGTGAAATTTCGAAGATCTGCCGCAAGGTCGTGAAGATGCTGCTGCTGAAGAAGGCGGAAGGCGCGGCGAAGGTCGACGGCATCAATCTCGACACGTTCCTCGGCGTGCGCAAGTACGACTTTGGTCTGGCTGCGAAGGAAAATCAGGTCGGCCAGGTCACGGGTCTCGCGTGGACGGAAGTGGGCGGCGATCTGCTGACCATCGAAGCCGCGGTGATGCCGGGCAAGGGCAACGTGATCCGCACGGGTTCGCTCGGCGACGTGATGAAGGAATCCGTCGAAGCGGCGCGCTCGGTCGTGCGTTCGCGTTCGCGTCGTCTCGGTATCAAGGACGAAGCGTTCGAGAAGCAGGACATTCACATTCACGTGCCGGAAGGCGCCACGCCGAAGGACGGTCCTTCGGCCGGTATCGCGATGACGACCGCGCTGGTGTCGGTATTGACCGGTATTCCGGTGCGTGCCGACGTCGCGATGACGGGAGAAATCACATTGCGTGGTGAAGTCTTGCCGATCGGCGGCCTGAAGGAAAAACTGCTCGCGGCGCATCGCGGTGGTATCAAGCTGGTGCTGATTCCGGAAGAAAACGTCAAGGATCTGACGGAGATTCCGGACAACGTGAAGAACGCGATCGAAATTGTGCCGGTCCGCTGGATCGACAAGGTGCTCGAGTTGGCGCTCGAACGTGTGCCGCAAGCGTTGCCGGAAGAAGAGCCGAAGACTGCTGCGCCTGTCGCAGGGGAGCCGGGCAAAGAACCCGCGACCGAAGTCGTCAAGCACTGAGGCAGTCAGCAACGAAGCTGTTTGCAGGGCAGGAAACCCGCGGTCACGGCCGCGGGTTTTTTATTTCTGATCGCCTGGGTTTAGATGGCAAGTAAGATCTGGTGATGAAATGCCACCTCCAAACGCCCCGAATCAGGCTCAATCCCGCTTGACACTAAGGTTTCGGCCAATTCTAATGAGGCGGCTCGGCGCTACCCGCCAGCGGCGTGATGCCAGGTGCTAGAAAAGCGCCGTCACGGTTGCCATAAACATTCTCGGGGGTTGGAATGAATAAAACGGAATTGATCGATCACATTGCACAGCAAGCCGACATTTCGAAGGCTGCAGCAGGCCGTGCACTCGACGCGGTGATCGGTGGCGTCAAAGGTACGTTGAAGAAAGGCGGTTCAGTGACGCTGGTGGGTTTTGGCACGTTCGCGGTCGGCAAGCGCACGGCGCGTACGGGGCGCAATCCGCGCACCGGAGCCGCTATCAAGATCAAGGCGGCAAAAGTTCCTAAATTTAGGCCTGGCAAAGCGCTGAAGGATGCGCTAAACTAACGGGCTTGCTGCTTGAGGAAGGCCGGATTCGCCCGAACGGAAGTGCGAGAAGTATGGCGAACACTGTAAGCTTGGTGCCGCGTGACTTTGCACCAAAGTGAATCTGAATCATCAGGCAGCAACAACGGAAGCACGCTGAATCGCGAAACGGGTGCTTAGCTCAGTTGGTAGAGCGGCGCCCTTACAAGGCGTAGGTCGGGAGTTCGAGCCTCTCAGCACCCACCAGTTTCCGGTTTGGCATCAGTGTTCCGGTGCAGTCAGCGCAGTATAAGCGCAGTATAAGGAGTGGTAGTTCAGTCGGTTAGAATACCGGCCTGTCACGCCGGGGGTCGCGGGTTCGAGTCCCGTCCACTCCGCCAGTATCTACGAAAGGCGAACTCCGGTTCGCCTTTTTTGTTGCCCGCTGTTGTAAGATCGGGCGTTCTGTTTTTGGCACTCCTCACGCATGCTCGATTTTTTCCGCAATCACAAACGCCTGATGATGTTCATGCTCATCCTCGTCATTGTGCCGGGGTTGGGTTTTGTGGGTATCCAGGGCTTCCGCGGCTTCTTTGACGAAAGTGCAAACGTCGCAAGCGTCAACGGTCACAAGATCACCCGCGTCGAGTATGACGACGTGATGCGTCAGCAGCTCGACCGCGCGCGTCAGATGCTGGGCGCACAGTTCGACATGAAGTCGTTCGATACCCCGGAGCGACGTCGCGAGATGCTCGATGGTCTGATCGAGCAGCGGGTGCTGGCCGATGAAACGCAACGCCTGCATCTGACTGCGTCAGACGACGCCGTGCGCCGCGTACTGCTCAACGATCCGGTGATTTCGTCGTTGAAGAATCCCGACGGCTCGATCGACGTCGAACGTTACAAGCAGATGCTCGCGATGCAGGGTATGACGCCCGACCAGTACGACGAACGCGTGCGCTACAGCATCGCCACGCAGCAGTTGCCGGCGAGCATTCTAGGCAGCGCGTTCACGTCGAAGACGCTCGCGCAGCATCTGACCGAGCTGGCCGAGCAGCAGCGTGAAGTGCAGGGCATTGCGTTCCATCCGCGTGATTACGCAGCGAAGGTCCAGCCGACCGACGCGCAGCTGCAGGCGTATTACGACGCGCATCGCAACGACTTCGCGACGCCGGCGACCGCCACGATCCAGTACCTGGTGATGTCGGCGGCAACCTTGGGCGCGTCGATCCAGCCGAGTGACGCGGATCTGAAAAAGTACTACGACGACAACATCGCGCACTACCGCACGGAGGCTCAGGTGCGCGCGAGCCACATCCTGATCGTCGCGCCGAAAGACGCGAGCGCGGCCGACAAGACCAAGGCCAGGCAGAAGGCCGAAGAGTTGCTCGCGCAGATCAAGGCGCATCCGGACCAGTTCACTCAGATCGCACAGGCGAATTCGCAGGATCCGGGTTCGGCGTCAAAGGGCGGTGATCTGGGTTTCTTCGGCCGCGGCATGATCGCGGGCGGCCAGGCATTCGACGACGCCGTATTCGCGCTGAAGAAGAACGAAGTCAGTGGCATCGTGCAGACCGATTTCGGCTATCACATCATCAAGGTGACGGACGTGAAGCCGGAGGCCACGAAGCCGTTCGACGAAGTGAAAGATCAGATCGCGAAAGACCTGAAGACGCAGCTGGCGAGCAAGGCATTCAGCGATGGCTCGGAAGGCTTCACGTCGATCGTCTATGAAAAGGCGAAGAGCCTGCAACCGGCCGCTGAGAAGTTCAAGCTGCAACTGCAGACCGCCACGGTGACGCCGCGGCCGGATCCGAAGCTGCCGCCCGACAGCCCGCTGAACAACCCGAAGTTCCTCGCTGCGGTATTTGCGAACGACTCGGTGACGGCGCGCAACAACACGCAGGCAATCGACGTCGGCGGCAATACGCTGATCGCGGCGCGCGTCACCGACTACAAAGCCGCGGCCGTGCCGGCGTTCGACACCATCAAGGACGCCGTGCGTCAGAGGGTGATCGCGGCACAGTCGAACGATGCGGCGCACAAGGATGGCGTGGCGAAGCTGGCCGAATTCGAGAAATCGAAGGCGACTACCGGTTTCTCGTCGCCGTTGAAGGTATCGCGCAACGACGCGCAGGGCGTGCCGCCGGCTGCATTGAGTGCAATCTACAAGGCGGATGCGCAGAAATTGCCGGCTTACGTCGGCGTCGACCTCGGCGACGACGGCTACGCGATCTATCGCGTGAACTCGGTCGTGGCGGGTGCGGCGGTGGATCCGCAGCATCTGGCCGCCGCGCAGCAGCAGATCGCGCAAGTCAATGCGCAGTCCGATGTGCAAGCGTATGTCGAAGCCTTGCGCGAGCGCTCGAAGGTGAAGTTCTACGGCTCGCTCGAAAGCGGCGGCGTGCAGGCAAACGAGCAATAAGCGGCGAATAAGCAACGAATAAAGCGACGGCCAGGCGTCGAGCAACCCCGGCCGTGTGCGCACGAACAACGCGCACACACAGAAAAGCCCCGCATTGGCGGGGCCTCAGACTGCTGAC
>NZ_CYGX02000095.1 GCF_900019265.1 Paraburkholderia ribeironis | reverse complement strand
CGCCTGTATTGGCCGGCCGATCTCGACTGGCTGCAGTTCGTGATGCGTCTGAAGGCGACCGGCATGCCGATCTCCGGGATGCAGGCGTGCGCGGCGCTGCGCGCGCAAGGCAAGGTGACGTTCGATCCCGCGCGGATGAGCTTCAACGACGTGCGTATCACATCGGGCCGAGGCCGCATCGATCTGTCCGGCGCGCTCAAGCACGACGCCAATTCCACCTACAACCTGAAAGCGCAGCTAACCGATTTCGACCCGTTGACGCTGACTTCGCAGATGCCGTCGCGCACGCCGGTGACGGCGCCGTCGCCCGCGGCGAGCCGCCCGCCGCAAGCGCGCACCGCGCACGCCGCGGCACTGGCGGGCAGCACCGCCGGCGCAAAAAGCGCGGCGCCGGGCGATCAGGCCGCTGCCATGGCGCAAAACACCGCCAAAGCCGTGGTGGAGGCCGAAGTCGTCCAGCGCAGAACGCCACTACCGCCCGCGTCGCCTCGTGCCGCGGCGCGCGGCGCAACGCCGGCGCGCAAGATCGAAGCGCGCGTGAACGGCACGCTCAGCGCGGCCGGCATGCTCGGTCCGGTCTTCACCACCAAGGCTGAATTCATGCTGGGCCCGAGCGTCTACGACAATCTGCCGCTGACGGGCAGCGGCACGATCCAGTTGGCCGGCTCCAGGATTTTGCCGAGTCGCGCGAATCTGTCGGTGGCGGGCAACCAGGTGGACTTGCAAGGCAGCTTCGGCGCGAGCGGCGACCGGCTGCGGTTTCGCGTCGACGCACCGCAGCTCGAGCGGCTCGGCTTCGGCCTCGCGGGCCTGATCGCCGCCGATGGCGACGTCACCGGCTCATTCGCGCATCCCAACGTGGTGCTGAACTACAAGGCCGAAAGCGTGGTGTTCGGCAGCAACCGTGTCGGCCATGCACAAGGCCGCGCCGAACTGCGCGATGGCACGAACGGCGTGCTCGCGTTCACCACCGACGCGCGCAATCTCAGCGCGGGTGGCGTCGATCTGACCACGCTCACGGCGCGCCTGTCCGGCACGCGCGCCAATCACACGCTCGAAGCCGCAGCCACCGGCAAGCTGCAGGACCGCCCGCTCGATCTGACGGTTGCCGCCAACGGCAAGCTGACCGAAGCGCGCGACGGCACGCGCTGGGACGGCACCGTGACCCGGCTGCAAAACCGTGGCACGCCGGCGTTGAATCTCGACTCGCCGCTTGCGGTGAGTGTCGCGCCGAGCCGGCTGACGCTCGGCGCGACACGTCTGACGCTAGAGAGCGCGGTGCTGAGCCTGAAATCGTTCGCGTTCGATCACGGCCGCATCCAGTCGGCGGGCAGCTTGACCGACGTTTCGCTCGCGCGGCTGCAGGAGTTGCGGCACGAGATCACCGGCGAGCCGCCGGCCGTCAGAACCGACCTGATGTTCGATGGCGACTGGGATTTCTCGCTCGGCGCCACGGCAAGCGGCCACATCCAGCTGCACCGGCGCAGCGGCGACGTCACCGTCGAAATCGGCCGGGGCCTCGCGTCGATGGGCATCGCCGATATCACGGCGCGCGCCGAATTCAGCGGCGGCGATCGCCTGAACGCGACGTTGCACGCGCAGGCGAGCCGGATCGGCGTGATCGACGCCGACGCGCACACGACGCTGGCGATGCGCGACGGCCTGCTGACGGTCAACCCGGAAGGCGCGCTGGCGGGCAGCGTGAACGCCAATGTGCCGTCACTGACAACGACCGGCGGCCTGTTCGGTCCGGGTTATCTGCTCGAAGGCCGCCTCGCGCTGCGGCTCGCGCTGGGTGGCACGGTCGCCAAACCGAGCGTGACCGGCTCGCTGGTCGGCGACGACCTGTCCGCGACGATGGTCGACCAGGGCATAAAGTTGAAGGACGGTGTGGTGCGCATTGCGCTGTCGGAGAATCTGGTGGACTTCCAGCAGGTCGAGTTTCACGGCGCGAGCGGTACGCTGCGCGCCATCGGCCGCGTGCGTCTGGACGGCGCGGAGCCGGATCTGACCGCGAGCATCGTGGCGGACAAGCTTGAACTGTTCGCGTCGCCGGATCGCAATCTGTCGTTGTCGGGCAGCGCGAGCGTCTCGAACGGCGGCGCGCAGCGCGGCATGGCGATCAACGGCAAATTCGTGGTCGACAGTGCATTGTTCGACCTGCCGGAGCAGGCCGCGCCGCGACTCGGCGACGACGTGGTGGTGATCCGCCCGGACGGCACCCGCTCGGGCGGGCGGCCGAGGCCGGTGGCGGGCGGCAACCAGCCGATCAGCCCATTTGCGCCGCACGCCAATATCGACATCAGCCTCGGCAATAATTTTCGCTTCCGCGGCAAGGGTGCCGACCTCGGCCTGACCGGAACGATCACCGCGATGAGCGCGCCGAACCTGCCGCTGCGCGTGGTCGGCAACGTGCGGGTCACCGAAGGCTCGACGTATACCGCGTTCGGCCGCAAGCTGGCCATCGAGAACGGCTTCTTCACGTTCAATGGTCCGGTGGCGAATCCCGGCATCAACATTCTGGCGATGCGCCGCAATCAGCAGGTCGAGGCGGGCGTGCAGGTCACGGGCACGATTCAGTCGCCGGTGGTGCGGCTGCTGTCGGAGCCGAGCGTGCCGGATAACGAAAAGCTCTCGTGGCTGCTGTTCGGCCACGGCACGGATCAAGGCAACAACCTTGGCCAGCAGAGCACGATGACCACGGCGCTTGCGCTGCTCGGCAGCGCGACGGGCCAGCGGATCGCGAAGACCGTCGGGCTCGACGAATTTTCGATCGGCCGCAGCGAGGTCGGGCTGACCGATCCGCAGGTAGTGATGGTGTCGAAGGCGATCAACGAGCGGCTCGTGATCGGCTACGAGCAGGGCCTGCAATCAGCCAGCAATGCGGTCAAGGCGACCATCAACCTGACGCGCTACTGGTCGCTGGTGACTTACGGCGGCACCTTCTATGGATTCGTCGTGCTGTATACGCGGCGCTTCGACCGGTTCAACTGGTGATGTTCAGGGCGCGGACGTCCGCATAACCGCCTCGCAAAGCGCACGCGCAAAAAAAAGCGGCACGCGTTGGCAAGCGTGCCGCTTTTTCGTATGTGCCCATAGCGCAAGACGCTGCGGGGGCCGCGGCGCGTTACTTCACGCGCATGCCCGGCTTCGCGCCGCTATCCGGTTCGAGTACGTACAGGCCCGGTTCGGCTTTTTCGTCGGTTGCCGATGCCGCCAGCACCATCCCCTCGGAGAGGCCGAACTTCATCTTGCGCGGCGCGAGGTTCGCGACCATCACCGTCAGCTTGCCGACCAGCTGCTCCGGCTGATATGCCGACTTGATGCCAGAGAACACGTTGCGGGTTTTCTCTTCGCCGACGTCGAGCGTCAGTTGCAGCAGCTTGTCCGAGCCTTCCACCGCCTTGCAGTCGACGATCTTCGCGATGCGCAGATCGATCTTCGCGAAGTCGTCGATCGAGATCACGTCGGAGGTTTCGTCTTTGGTTTCGTCTTTCGCCGCGGCTGCCGCCTTTGCGCTGGCCTTGTTTTTGGCGTTGGCCGGCGCCGCCGCTTCGGGCGTGGCCGTCAGCGAATCGCGATTGGCGGCCAGCAACGCTTCGATCTGCTTAGGATCGACGCGCGTCATCAGATGCTTGTAGGCGTTGATCGGCCGGCTGGAGACGAGCGGCACACTCGCGTCGGCCCACACCAGCGGCTCGATGCCGAGGAAGGCTTCGACCGCTTCGGCCAGCTTCGGCAACACCGGCTTCAGCGCGAGCGACAGCAGGCGGAACGCCTCGATGCTCACGCTGCAGGTTTCATGCAGCGCGACCGCGTTGGCCGGATCTTTCGCCTGATCCCACGGCTTCGCGCTGTCGACGTACGCGTTGACCGCATCGGCCAGTTCCATGGTCTGACGCAGCGCGCGGTTGTACTCGCGCGCTTCGTAGTTCGCGGCGATCTGCGGTACGGCGGCGCGCAGCGTGGCGAGCAGCGGGTGCTGCATCGCGCTGTCCTGCACGCGGCCATCGAAACGCTTGATCAGGAAACCTGCCGCGCGGCTCGCGATGTTCACGTACTTGCCGACCAGATCGCTGTTCACGCGCGCCTGGAAGTCGTCGAGGTTCAGGTCGAGGTCTTCCATGGTGCTGTTCAGCTTGGCCGCGAAGTAGTAGCGCAGCCACTCCGGATTCAGGCCCGTGTCGATCACGCTTTGCGCAGTGATGAAGGTGCCGCGCGACTTCGACATCTTCGCGCCGTCGACGGTCAGAAAGCCGTGCGCGAACACGTTGGTCGGCGTGCGGTGGCCGGAGAACTCGAGCATGGCCGGCCAGAACAGCGTGTGGAAATACAGGATGTCCTTGCCGATGAAGTGATACTGCTCGGCCTTCGAGCCGGCGCGAACCCACGCGTCGAAGTCGAGGCCGCGCTGTTCGGCGAGGTTCCTGAAGCTCGCGTAGTAGCCGATCGGCGCGTCCAGCCACACGTAGAAATACTTGCCCGGCGCACCCGGGATCTCGAAGCCGAAGTACGGCGCGTCACGCGAGATGTCCCAGTCGGCGAGCTTGGCTTCGCCAGCGTCGCCGAGCCACTCGCGCATCTTGTTGGTGGCTTCCGGCTGCGCCAGACCGCCCACCCACGCGCGCAGGAAATTCTCGCAGCGCGAATCGGACAGGCGGAAGAAATAGTGCGTCGATGTCTTGCGGATCGGCGTGGCGCCC
This sequence comes from Paraburkholderia ribeironis, assembly GCF_900019265.1. Classification (GTDB taxonomy): domain Bacteria; phylum Pseudomonadota; class Gammaproteobacteria; order Burkholderiales; family Burkholderiaceae; genus Paraburkholderia; species Paraburkholderia ribeironis. The sequence continues at coordinate 87,544 of NZ_CYGX02000095.1, read as the reverse complement.
GAGACGACCGAGTACGGATTGATCAGCTCGGTTGGCAGATACGTCGAGCCGCATACTTCGCAGCTGTCGCCGTACTGGTCTTTCGCGCCGCATTTCGGACATTCGCCCTTGATGAAGCGGTCCGGCAGGAACATTTCCTTGACCGGGTCGTACGCCTGCTCGATATCGCGCGCCTCGATCAGGCCCGCTTCCTTGAGCGCCAGGTAGACGCTTTCGCTGAGAACGCGGTTTTCTTCGGAATCGGTCGAGTAGTAATTGTCGAACGAAATACCGAAGCTGTCGAAATCGCGCTTGTGTTCTTTCCAAACGCGGTCGATCAGCTGCTTGGGCGTGAGGCCTTCCTTTTCCGCGCGCAGCATGACCGGCGTGCCGTGCGTGTCGTCGGCGCCCACGTAGTAGACCTCGTGCCCGTGCATTCGCAACGTCCGGACCCAGATGTCCGTCTGGATATATTCGACCAGATGGCCAATATGGATTTGCCCGTTCGCATACGGAAGGGCCGACGTGACGAGAATCTGACGACGGCCTGACGGCGCGTCTGCGGAGAGATCGGTTGCGGGTGCTGACATAAGGATGGTGGGAGCCTGCGGTGGGACGAAAGATTGATTCTAGCAGGGCGGGCGCCCGGCGCGGGGTGGGCCGCATGGGCGTACAGCCGGGCCGTCGCGGCGCTTGAAGGTTTGCAAACGGCGGGTTTGCAAACGGCGGGCGCGCAAACCGTGCGGCCAAAAAAAACCGGGGCTATTAACCCCGGAGCAACAACGACAAGAGGAGAATGGTGACGCGGCGGCTTCGCCAGCCACGTACCGTAAATAAAGACCGCGGATTTTCGCTAGAGTTCGAAATTTTTTCGTCGTCGTGCGAAATTTTCTTTCCGCCGCTTTTTACGTCCGGCCGGGCGCCACTGCCGACGACCCGGCGCCCTTCCGCGTCACGCTCCTGAAGCCCTGTCCTTATTGCGTCGCGTGCTGAGCCGTGGCGCGCAGATAGATTTCCACGCGCCGGTTGGCCGAACGGCCGGCTTCGGTGTTGTTATCGGCGATCGGCTGGTTCGGGCCCATGCCGGTCGCGGACAGGCGCTGCGGCGCGATACCGCGTTGCGCGAGGTAGCCCGTCACGCTTTGCGCGCGATTGACCGACAGCGTCTGGTTATAAGCCGCCGAGCCCGTGCTGTCGGTGTGGCCGACCACCGAGGCGACAACTTCCGGATTCTGCTGCAGGGTTTGCGCGAGCTCGTCCAGCACCGGTGAGAACGACGGCTTGATCGCGTAGCTGCTGGTGTCGAACGTGACCGAGCTCGGAATGTTCATCTTGAGCGAGCCGTCCGGCTGCTCGGTGATCTGCGTGCCGGTGCCCTTGGTCGCGCCCGACATGCGGTTGCGAATCGATTGCCAGTTGTAGCCGGTGATGCCGCCCACCGTCGCGCCGGCGGCGGCGCCGATCGCCGCACCCTTGCCGCCGCCGAAGATCGCCCCCAATGCCGCGCCGGTGCCGGCGCCCACGCCCGCGCCGACCGCGGTGTTGGTGCCCTGTTGGGTGGCGCAGCCCGCCAGCAGCGAGCCGGCAACGGCGAAAACGGCCAGGCGAGTCATGATTTTTGCGTTCATTTTCGAATCCTCTTGAGTGAAGCGAATAAAACCAGCGCTAGGGATCAATCTAGCTCATCAACCTTACGACGAAACGGCGGCGGAGCACTCAAAGTACGGAAATCCTAGTCTTGCTTCTGTCCGGTCCGACAGCGAAGAAGGGTCTTCCGGCAACGCCCGGCGTCAGCCACTACAATGATGGCTGAAGCACGCAGTGATGAGGCCCCACGGCGTTTCGCCTGCCCGAAGGGTGCCCGGCGCGCCTCTTTTTCGCAATGCCGCATAACAATTTCTTTCAAATCCCGGCGCGTGGGCGAAACTTCGATTTTCCGCGCCGTATCTGTTCCCCACGGAGTGTCAATGAGTATCGATCGGGCTTTGGTCGACGCTGCCCTCGCGGCCGTCACTGACCCCAACACCGGTGCGCCGTACGCGGCAGCCAGGAACATCAGGAATGTCGCCGTGGAGGGCGATACCGTCAGCCTTCAGGTGGTGCTCGGCTATCCCGCCATGCGCCAGTTCGCAGCGATCCGCACGCAGTTCGCCGATGCGTTGCGGGCCGTGCCCGGCGTCGCGAACTCGCGCGTCGAGGTATCGCAGCAGATCGCCGCGCATGCGGTGCAGCGCGGCGTGAAACTCCTGCCGAACGTCAAGAATATCGTCGCGGTGGCGTCGGGCAAGGGCGGCGTCGGCAAGAGCACGACCGCGGTGAACCTCGCGCTCGCGCTGGAGAGCGAAGGGGCGTCGGTGGGCGTGCTCGACGCGGACATCTACGGTCCGTCTTTGCCGATGATGCTTGGCATTGTCGGCCGCCCCGAATCGCCCGACGACAAGTCGATGAACCCGATGACCGGCCACGGCGTGCAGGCCAATTCGATCGGCTTCCTGATCGAGCAGGACAACCCGATGGTGTGGCGCGGCCCGATGGCCACCTCCGCGCTCGAACAGTTGCTGCGGCAAACCAACTGGCGTGATCTGGACTACCTGATCGTCGACATGCCGCCGGGCACCGGCGACATCCAGCTGACCTTGTCGCAGCGCGTGCCGGTGACCGGCGCGGTGATCGTCACGACGCCGCAGGACATCGCGTTGCTCGACGCGAAGAAGGGTCTCAAGATGTTCGAGAAGGTCGGCATTCCGATCCTCGGCATCGTCGAGAACATGGGCATGCATATCTGCTCGAACTGCGGCCACGAAGAGCCTATTTTCGGCGCCGGCGGCGGCGAGCGGATGAGCAAGGAATACGGCGTCGACGTGCTCGGCAGCCTGCCGCTCGACATCGCGATCCGTGAACAGGCCGACTCGGGCAATCCCACGGTCGTAGCCGACCCGAACGGGCGCATTGCGGAGATCTACCGGTCGATCGCGCGCAAGATGGCGATCCATATCGCCGAGCGGGCTCGCGACATGACGTCGAAGTTTCCCAATATCGTTGTGCAAAACACCTGACTAGCCTTTCGGACAAGGGCCCGAGGCGTCTATTTGCGCCAGGTCTCGCGGTATCATGTCGACTTCACAGGTTCGGCTCGGCGGCCGCAGGGGCGGCCGCCAGGTCGGCAAGAGGATCGCATGGGAAAACGAATCGACGGGCAGGCGGTGCATGCGTTCATCGTCCTGACTGCCAGCTGTGTGCTGTTGTGCGGCTGTAGCGTGTTCCTAAGACCGCAGGAAAAGCGCGCCGACGCGCAGTTGTTGCCCACCGTGGGCAATCAGGCGCGCGGCCTCGTGACGTTCATCGAGCACTCGGACGGCGTGCAGGTCACCTACAATCTCGCGGGCTTGCCGCCCAATAGCGACCACGCGTTGCAAATCCACGAGCGGGGCGACTGCATCGCCGCCGATGGCTCCAGCGCGGGCCAGATCTTCTCGCCGGCCGCCGGGCGTCTGAAAGCGGGCGCGCGGGTCGAAGGCGATCTCGCCAACATTCACGCGGACGCGAACGGTGTGGCCACCGGCTTCATCGTTGCGCCGGACGTGTCGCTCGACGGCATCCGCTCGGTGTTGCAGCGCGCGATCGTACTGCATCACGATGTGAGCGATCCGTATGCTTATCCGCAGCACGGCGCGGGCCTCGCGCTCGCCTGCGGCGTGATTCGTCAGTGAGCGACGGCCGCGCCCGGTTTGCGGTCCGTGTTGCGGTCCATGCTTGCGGTGGCCAGTGCGCGTCGCGGAGCTCACCTGCGGCACCATGCTCGTGATCGCGTAAAATGAGCGCCTTCCGTCGGGGGGGCTGCCTCGAGTCCGCCGCTGGGCGTGCGCCCAGCCGTCGCGGCATGGCCCGTTGCAGGGCACGCGGCCCGCGCCGCCGGCCGCAGGGACGGCGAAGTCAGCGCCCATAACCTGAAAGTTGCCCGGTATCACCGGGTTGTTATCCGTCACACACCTGTCATTCACGTCGAGCAGCGTTCACCTTTATGACCATCAAATCCGACAAGTGGATCCGGCGCATGGCCGAGTCGCACAAGATGATCCAGCCGTTTGCGCCCGATCAGGTTCGCGTCTCCGAAGAAGGCCGGAAGATTGTCAGCTACGGCACCTCGAGCTATGGCTACGACATCCGCTGCGCCGACGAATTCAAGATCTTCACGAACATCAACTCGACCATCGTCGATCCGAAGAACTTTGACGAGAAGTCGTTTGTCGATTTCAAGGGTGACGTCTGCATCATCCCGCCGAACTCGTTCGCGCTCGCGCGCACCGTCGAGTATTTCCGCATTCCGCGCAGCGTGCTGACCGTGTGTCTGGGCAAGTCCACGTACGCGCGCTGCGGGATCATCGTCAACGTGACGCCGTTCGAGCCGGAATGGGAAGGCCACGTCACGCTCGAGTTCTCGAACACGACACCTTTGCCTGCGAAAATCTACGCGAACGAAGGCGTCGCCCAGGTGCTGTTTTTCGAAAGCGACGAGATTTGTGAAACGTCGTACGCGGATCGCGGCGGCAAATATCAAGGTCAGCACGGCGTCACGTTGCCCAAGACGTGAGCCCGGCAGCGCACTGACCCACCAGATACACAGGGTGACCGCTGCAATTTAGAGAATGCAGCGGTCGTTCTTTTTGGAGAACCGTCCATGAAGTTCCGTTTTCCCGTCGTCATCATCGACGAAGATTTCCGCTCCGAGAACATCTCCGGTTCCGGCATCCGCGCTTTGGCCGAAGCCATCGAGAAAGAAGGCGCGGAAGTGCTCGGGTTGACGAGCTACGGCGATCTGACCTCGTTCGCGCAGCAGTCGAGCCGCGCGTCGTGCTTCATCCTGTCGATCGACGACGATGAACTGTTGCCGTACGTCGATAACGTGGTCGTCGAAGGCGAGACGCCGGAGCTCGCGGCCGCGATCGTCGCGTTGCGCGCGTTCGTGACCGAAGTGCGCCGCCGCAACGCCGACATCCCGATCTTCCTGTACGGCGAGACGCGTACCTCGCGCCATCTGCCGAACGACATCCTGCGCGAGCTGCACGGCTTCATCCACATGTTCGAGGACACGCCGGAGTTCGTCGCACGCCACATCATCCGCGAGGCGAAGGTGTATCTGGACTCGCTCGCGCCGCCGTTCTTCAAGGAACTGGTGCAGTACGCGGAAGAAGGTTCGTACTCGTGGCACTGCCCGGGTCACTCGGGTGGCGTCGCGTTCCTGAAGAGTCCGCTCGGCCAGATGTTCCACCAGTTTTTCGGCGAGAACATGCTGCGCGCCGACGTCTGCAACGCGGTCGACGAACTCGGCCAGCTGCTGGATCACACGGGTCCGGTGGCGGCCTCGGAGCGCAACGCCGCGCGCATCTTCAGCGCCGACCACGTGTTCTTCGTGACCAATGGCACCTCGACGTCGAACAAGATCGTCTGGCACGGCACCGTGGCGCCGGGCGACATCGTGCTGGTGGACCGCAACTGCCACAAGTCGATCCTGCACGCGATCACGATGACCGGGGCGATTCCGGTGTTCCTCACGCCGACGCGCAACAACTTCGGCATCATCGGCCCGATTCCGCGCAGCGAGTTCGAGCCGGAGAACATCCGCAAGAAGATCGAGGCGAATCCGTTCGCCCGCGAAGCGCTCGCGAAGAACCCGAACCTGAAGCCGCGCATCCTGACGATCACGCAAAGCACCTACGACGGTGTGGTCTACAACGTCGAGATGATCAAGCAGATGCTGGGCGACTGGCTGGACACGCTGCACTTCGACGAGGCCTGGCTGCCGCACGCCGAATTCCACGAGTTCTATCAGGACATGCACGCGATCGGCGCGGGCCGTCCGCGCATCGGTGCGATGGTGTTCGCGACGCACTCCACGCACAAGCTGCTCGCCGGCATTTCGCAGGCCTCGCAGATCGTCGTGCAGGATTCGAAGAACAGCCGCTTCGACAAGCATCGCTTCAACGAAGCGTATCTGATGCACACGTCGACCAGCCCGCAGTACGCGATCATCGCGTCGTGCGACGTGGCCGCGGCGATGATGGAAGCGCCGGGCGGCACGGCACTGGTCGAGGAGTCGATCGCCGAGGCGCTCGACTTCCGCCGCGCGATGAGCAAGGTCGACGCCGAGTACGGCGACGACTGGTTCTTCAAGGTGTGGGGCCCCGACCAGTTCGCCGAGGAAGGCATCGGCTCGCGCGAAGACTGGATGCTGCGGCCGAACGATCCGTGGCATGGCTTCGGCCCGCTCGCCGAAGGCTTCAACATGCTCGACCCGATCAAGGCGACCATCGTCACGCCGGGTCTGGATATGGACGGCGGCTTCGGCGAAACCGGCATTCCGGCCGCGATCGTCACGAAGTACCTGGCCGAGCACGGCATCATCGTCGAGAAGACCGGGCTGTACTCGTTCTTCATCATGTTCACGATCGGCATCACCAAGGGCCGCTGGAACTCGATGGTGACCGAGCTTCAGCAGTTCAAGGACGACTACGACAACAACCAGCCGCTGTGGCGCGTGCTGCCCGAGTTCGTCTCGCATCATCCGATGTACGAGCGCGTCGGCCTGCGCGACCTGTGCCAGCAGATCCACAGCGTCTATCGCGCGAACGACATCGCGCGCCTGACGACCGAGATGTACCTGTCGAGCATGGAGCCGGCGATGAAGCCGTCCGATGCGTTCGCCAAGCTCGCGCACCGCGAGATCGACCGGGTGCCGATCGACGAGCTCGAAGGGCGCGTCACGTCGATCCTGTTGACACCGTATCCGCCGGGCATTCCGCTGCTGATCCCGGGCGAGCGCTTCAACCGGACCATCGTCAACTATCTGCGTTTCGCCCGCGAATTCAACGAGCGCTTCCCGGGTTTCCACACGGACATTCACGGGCTCGTCGGCGAAATGATCAACGGGCGCATCGAATACTTCGTCGATTGCGTGCGCGGCTGACGATGCGCTCGCTGAGGTCCCGCCCTCGCGTCGCTGGCTGGCGGCGCGGGTTGTGTGCGCTGACGGTGGCGTCGGCGACGCTCTTCGGTGCGGCGTTGCCGGCTGCGCATGCCGAGGTCGGCGCCGCCGATCCCATCGACACGGCGATGCGCTCGTGTCTGGCGCGCAGCGACATGTCGACGACGGCGGGGCAGGTGCAGTGCATGGACAACGCGCGGATCGGCTGGAAGGCCGCGCTGGACAGCGCGTGGCAGCAGCTTCTGGCGAAGTTGCCGCCCGCGCGGCGCAAGCTGTGGCAAAAGAGCCAGGCAAGCTGGCTGGCCTCGCGCGAAGCCGAGAAGCAGTTGCTCGCCGCCGTGTTCGCGACGACCCAAGGCTCGATGTACGTGCTGTCCGAAGCGGACATGCAGTTGCAGCCAGTGCGCGACCGGGCGCTGGTGGTGCGCCGCGCGGTGGCCGACGCCGGCGGCACGCCGCCGCTGCGTCCACGTGCGTGTGGCGCGGACGCGCAATGCGAACACGCGATGTTCGATCTGAACCGTTACTACCGCCGCCTGCAGGCGAAAATGCCGGCGCATTCGCGTCCGACGCTGGTGCGCGCGCAACGAGCCTGGAACGCGTATCTGGCCGACACCACGGCGGTGGTCGACGAGCGCGGCCGCATCGATATCATCGGCGCGCGGGTGGCGACGCTCAAGCGCTTGTCGGAAACGGTCGGCAACCACTGAACGCGCGTCATGCTACGAACGCCACGCTATGGGCACCGCGCGGACGCCGCGCATTCAATCGAGCAGGTAGTCCTCGGCTTGCGGGCTGGGCAGCGTCAGCGCTGATTCGCCGCGCAGGTCGCGTAGCGCATCCTCGGTTATCACCGACATCAGGTTGAGCGCGAGGTCGTTGTCGTCGGTGCCGAAGGGCTCTTCGAGTTGCGAGGCGATCGCTTCGTGCGCCATGAAGGTGTACGCGACGAACACCGCGAACACCGGCGTGAAGATGCCGATGCTGTCCACGAGTCCGAATGGCAACGACGCGCAAAAGAAGTACACGGTGCGGTGAATCATCACCGAGTACGCGAACGGCAGCGGCGTCGACACGATGCGCTCGCATCCGCCGATTACATCCGATAGTCCATTCAGGTTCCGGTCGAACGCGATGACCGCCATCGGATCGATCGCGCCCGCGCGTGCGTGGCGCTGCACCCATTCGCCGAGGAAGAGCATCAAGGTCGCGGGCTTGTAGCGCGATGCGATGACGCGCTCGAAGAGCGGCGCGGGCAGACGCGCGGCGAGATCGTCGCGCGGCTCGGTCTTGCGCAGCTGATGGCGTAGCGCATGAGGAAGCGCGCCGAGCGCAGCGAAGAATTCGCCGAATTCTTCTTGCGGCAAGTGCCTGCTCGGCAACGTCAGCGCCTGGCGCGTGAGCGAGCGCGTTTCGTTCAACAGCTGGCCCCACAGCCTGCGCGCTTCCCACCAGCGGTCGTAGCTGGCGTTGTTTCTGAAGCCGAGGAACACCGCGAGCGCGATGCCGATCAGCGAGAAGGGCGCAGTGGTGTTGAGATTCAGCGTGACCGGCAGCAGGTGGTCGTGGGCGGCCACCGCGACGACGGAAATGCAGAAGATCAGGCCGAGCCGCGGCAGCAACTGCGGCAGGACCGAGCCCCGCCACGCGAGCAGCATGCGGAACCAATGGAGGTGCGGGCGGATGATCATCGGGTTGGGCGCGGCGTCTCGGGCGATAGAAGACCTATTATCGCTTTTTGTCCGCGCGGCGCTACTCGCTGCGCGCCGTATTCAGGCGCGCAACGAGGGGCCGACCGCACCGCGCATCATCGACGATGCCGCGGCGCGGGCCGACCCGCAGGCCGACCCACATGCCGACCCACATGCCGACCCGCATGCCGACCCGCAGGCCCGATTCAATCGCGAGCCGACGAGGCTGCTCCATGACTCAGCCAGTCCAGCACCGCGGCGGCATCGTCGTCGGCGCCCTCGCGCGCCTTCGCGACCGTCTCCGCCACATCGGCGCTCGGCACCGCGCGGCGAATCGCGACGCCCACCGCCAGAATGTCGATCATCACCAGATGCAGGATCCGCGAAATCATCGACAGCTGCGACTCGCGAATCTCGATGTGATCGGTTTCCAGCGCGACGGTGGCGCGCTTGGCGAGCGGCGTGTTGCTCGACGTGATCGCGATCACCTTGGCACCGGCCTGCATCGCCACATCGAGCACGCGCAGCAACTCGGGCGCGCGGCCCGACTTCGACACCGCGACGATCACATCGCCCTTGCCGAGCAACGCGGCCGACGCGGCCTGCATGTACAGATCGCCGTAGGCAATCGTCGGGATACCGAAGCGGAAGAACTTGTAGTGCGCGTCCTGCGCGACGATGTTCGAATTGCCGAGCCCATAGAACTCGATGCGCCGCGCGCCGTTCAACAGATCGATCGCGCGCTCGACGTGCTCGAAGTTCAGATGCTCGCGCAACTGCAGAATCGCCGACACGGTGTTGTCCAGCACCTTCGCGCCGAAGTCCGTCGCCGTATCGCCGAGGTGCACCTGACTATGGCTCACCGGAATGGTGCCGGTCAGACCCGTCGCCAGCTTCAGCTTGAAATCGGACAGACCCTGGCAGCCAAGCGAGCGACAGAAACGGATCACCGTCGGCTGACTGACGTCGGCCTTGCGCGCGATGTCGACGATCGGATCGTTGATGATCGAACGCGGATGGTTCAGCGCGAGATCCGCGACACGGCGCTCGGCTGGCGTCAGCGCATCGCGCATCTGGCGAATCCGCTCGAACACCGCCGACGAACTGCCGCCCGCGCGGTTCGACAGCTGTTCGGCAAGAATCGCCGAAACGCCGAGAAATGCCGGGTATTCGGCGGTGATCACGTAGGTCGGCACGTTCTGCAGATACGCCTCGAAGCGGCCCTTCGCCTCGAAGCGCTTGCGAAACGATGAGCGCGCAAAGAACTCACCGAGCCGCGGCACGACGCCGCCGCCGATGTAGATGCCGCCCAGTGCGCCGAGCGTTACCGCGATATTGCCCGCGAAGGTGCCGAGAATGCCGCAGAACACATCGACGGATTCGGCCGCGAGTGGCTCGCCGGCGAGCGCGCGCTTGACGACCTCGCTGGTGTCGACGCTGGCCGCCACGCGCTTCTTGTCGCGGCCCGCCAGCGCACGGTAAATCACTTCGATGCCGGGGCCCGCGGCCACGCGTTCGAACGACACGTGCGACCACTTCTTGCGCGCGTACTGCAAGACGATGTCTTCGCGTTCGTCGACCGGCGCGAAGGTGGCGTGGCCGCCTTCGCTGCCGAGCGCGATCCAGCGGTCGTCGGCGGGAATCAGGCCGGATACGCCCATGCCGGTGCCCGGACCGAGCAGGCCGATCACGCTGTTCGGACGCCGTGCGCCGCCGCCCACCTGCACGCGTTGCGCGTCGGTGAGGCCGGGCAGCGCCATCGCCAGTGCGGTGAAGTCGTTCACCACCAGCAGCGTGTCGAAGCCGAGCGTGCGCCGCGTCGCTTCGATCGAAAAGGTCCAGTCGTGATTCGTCATGCTGACCTGATCGCCGTCGACCGGATTCGCAATCGCAATCGCCGCATGATTCACACGGCCAATCTTGTTGTCCTTCAGATACTTCTTGATGACATCGACGACGCTCGGATAGTCGGCGCACGGATAGACCCGCACGGAGCCGACTTCGCCCGGGCCCGTCTCGAGCGCGAAGCGCGCATTGGTGCCGCCGATGTCGGCCAGCAGCCTCGGTCCGTCGGCGTGCTGGCCCGCGCCCGGTACAGCCTTAGTTTGCAGACCAGTAGACATCGAGTCTCACTCCCTTGTCGTTTGCCAACTGCGAGATGGCATTTTTTTGTAGCGAAGCGGCGGCGGCATTCAGCACGTCCATCTTGCGTGGTCCTGAGATCAGCAGGAACAGGTGCTTCACCTGTTTCAACGCGCTGAGCGACCAGCTCACGCGCGCATGCGGCGCGCTGCCGGGATGCACGGCGACGAAGTGCCCGGCGGTGGTGATCGCGTGATCCCATTCGGGCGCGTCGGCGAAGATCGACGCGGTGTGGCCGTCTTCGCCCATGCCGAGAATCGCGACATCGGGCACCGCGGCGAAGCGCGGGTCGGCGTTCAGCGCGGCGACGTGCGCGTGCAGATCCTCGGCGGTATCGACCAGCGGCCAGAACGTGGCGTTGCATGCGGCGTTCTGCAGCAACGTGGCGTGCACCAGTTGCGCGTTGCTTGCGCTGTCCGTCTCCGGCACCCAGCGGTCGTCGACCAGCGTCACCGCGATGCGCGCCCAGTCGAAGGCTTGCGTGGACAACGTTTGCAGGAACGGACGCGGACTGCTGCCGCCGGACACTGCAAGCATGGCCTGGCGCGCGCCTGGGGCGGACGTGCCGGTGGTGGACGTGCTGGTAGCGGACGTGCCGGTGGCGGACGCGCCAGTCATGGCCGCACCAGTGGCGGCCGCCTGTGCGGCGAGCGACGCATGTAACGCGTCGCCGACCGCTTTCGCCAACGCGTCGGATTGGGCGCGTTGGTCGTCGAAAGCGTGAAGCTCGATCACTTCTCCTCCGTGCTGCTTTCTTTTGTTAGCTCTGCGGAATTTGCCGTACTGCTCTCACGCGCTGCCTGCAAAGTGGGATGACTTGCAGGCGCCTTCGCGATACCGGCGCCATTCCGTTCAGTTCGTCGGTGGGTCTTGCTGGCGCCGCGTGCGGTTCACTCGAAGCACGCGGCGCCGTGCATCAATTCTCTTCTTCGAGCCAGCAGGTGCCGTGCTGCGCCAGCATCGCGCTCGCCGCGGCCGGACCCCACGTGCCCGCCGCGTACGGCTTGGGCGGCCGGTTCGCGGCCTGCCATTCGTTCAGGATCGGTTCGACCCAGCGCCATGCGGCTTCCTGTTCGTCGCGTCGCACGAACAGCGCGAGGCGACCGTGGATCACGTCGAGCAGCAGGCGCTGATACGCCTCCATCCGTCCTTCGCGGAAGAACTGGTCGAAGGCGAGGTCGAGGTGCACGCTCGCGAGGTTCATCCCCTCGCCGGGCTGCTTCGCGAGACAGTAGAGGCGAATGGATTCGTTCGGCTGCAGACGGATCACCAGGCGATTCGCGCCGGCGCGCAGCGCGGATGCGCCGAGCGCCGAATGCGGCACCGCACGAAAATTCACCACGATCTCGGCGACGCGATCCGCAAGCCGCTTGCCGGTGCGCAGGAAAAACGGCACGCCGGCCCAACGCCAGTTCTCGATCTCGACCTTCAGTGCGACGAAGGTTTCGGTCGTGCTATCCGGCTTCACACCAGCCTCGGTTGCATAGGCCGGCACCGAGGTGCCGCGGATCACGCCCGAATGGTACTGGCCGCGCACCGCGACCTTGCCGATGTCGCGCGGATCGATCGGCTTCAACGCACGCAGCACGCGCAGCTTTTCGTCGCGCACCGAGTCGGAATCCATCGAATGAGGCGGTTCCATCGCAACGATCGACAGCAGTTGCAGCAAGTGGTTTTGCACCATGTCGCGCAACGCGCCGGTGTTGTCGTAGAAGTCGCCGCGCGCTTCCACGCCGAGTTCTTCCGCAATCGTGATCTGGATGCTCTCGACCCACTCGCGGCGCCACAACGGCTCGAACAGCGCATTGCCGAAGCGCAGCGCGAGCAGGTTCTGCACCGGCTCCTTGCCGAGGTAGTGGTCGATCCGGTAGATCTGTTCTTCCGCGAAGATTTCACCGACCGCATCGTTGATTGCGTTCGACGACTTGAGGTCGTAACCGAGCGGCTTTTCCAGCACGATGCGCGCGTTCTGGTTCAGCCCCACCGACGCGAGCGCGTGGCAGATCGGCACGAACAGCGACGGGCCCGTGGCCAGATAGAACACGCGGATGCCGGGCAGGTCCTGGATGGCGTCGCGCAGATGGACGAAGTCCTGCGGGTTGCCGAGATCGATCTTCACGAACTCGATGCGCGCGAGGAAGCTCGCCCATGCCGCCTGGTCCACATTCTTCGACACATGCGGTTTGACGTGCTCGTTCACCCACTGCAGGTATTCGTCGCGATCCGCCGCATGCCGCGCCACCGCGACGATCTTGCCGTGGTCGTGCAGCATGCCGCCCGCACGGTGCGCTTCAAACAAAGCCGGCAGGATCTTGCGCATCGACAGATCGCCAGTGCCGCCGAAGAGAACGAAAGTGAAGCTTGAGTCGGTTTGCATGAGTCTCCGTCGATGTGCTTAGGGGCCGCCGCGCTGACCGGAAGGGCGACCGTAGTCCGATAAAATATTTTTTGACACTGAATTGTAGTTTAACTACAATCCAAATCAAGAGGTAGCGCTAATTCGATGAAAAAAGCGTGCGCTGTTCGGCAGGATGCGCGTTTTCCCGAAGTCGGCTGGCGTGCCCTGCATGTTAACGGACATTGCGTGTCGGCCCGGGCCAGCATGCCTCGGCGCACCAGCTGGAAAGCCGGGGAAAGTGGAGCGGTCGGCAACGTGGTTGCCCCGGTGATGTGCGAAGTACCTCGAGTCTGCCGCGCGACGCGGGCAGGCAAAAATCAAAAGAGGAGACAGCAGTTGCATCCCGAACCACTCATCTCTTGAACGTCTAGCGGCCGGACATCGGTCCGCCGGCACATGCTCCAGGCATGCGCCCGACCGTGCCCGATCGCCCAGTGTTTTGCCTGTTAGAACCAACCACAAGCACCCTGGCGATATCAGGGGCCATTTGTTTTTTGTTCAGGTGTCTGGAGGAGAAAAGCAATGAAATTTCGCGCGATCATGGGCGCTCTGTGCGCTGCGGGTCTGATGTGTGGCGTCTCGGCCGTGCAGGCTGCCGAGGCGGTCGAAGTGTTGCACTGGTGGACCTCGGGCGGCGAATCGAAAGCCGTCGGTGTCCTCAAGGACGACATGACGAAGCAGGGTTACACGTGGAAGGACTTCGCGGTGGCGGGTGGCGCGGGCGCGGCTGCCATGACGGCACTCAAGACGCAGGTGATCTCCGGCAACGCGCCGAGCGCTGCGCAGATCAAGGGTCCGCTGATCCAGGACTGGGCATCGCAAGGCGTGCTGGTGCCGGTCGATTCGGTGACGGGCGACTGGAAGAAGAACCTGCCGCCGGAAATCGACAAGATCATGCGCGCGGACGGTCACTATGTCGGCGCGCCGTTTTCCGTGCATCGCGTGAACTGGCTGTACATCAACAAGGCGGCACTCGACAAGGCGGGCGGCAAGGTGCCGACCACGTGGCCCGAGTTCTTCGCGGTGGCCGACAAGATGAAGGCCGCGGGCATCCAGCCGATCGCGATGGGCGGTCAGCCGTGGCAAGACCTGACGCTGTGGGAAGACGTCGTGCTGTCCCAGGGTTCGGACTTTTACAGGAAGGCGCTGGTCGACCTCGATGAAAAGACGCTGACGTCGGACAAGATGGTCGGCGTGTTCGACACGGTCCGCAAGATCCAGGGCTACTTCGACGCGGGCCGCACGGGCCGTGACTGGAACCTCGCCACGGCGATGGTCATCAACGGCAAGGCCGGCATGCAGTTCATGGGCGACTGGGCGAAGGGCGAGTTCACCAATGCCGGCAAGAAGTCGGGCACGGACTACATCTGCGCGGTCGTACCGAACACCGACAAGGCCTACACGTTCAACGTCGACTCGTTCGTGTTCTTCGAGCAGAAGGGGCAGAAGGCCGCCACGCCGGGCCAGCTCGCGCTCGCCAAGACGATCATGTCGCCGGGCTTCCAGGAGCAGTTCAGCCTGTACAAGGGCTCGATCCCGGTGCGTCTCGGCGTGCCGATGGACAAGTTCGACGACTGCGCGAAGAAGTCGTACGCGGATGAGCAGATCGCGATCAAGGCAGGCGGCTACGTGCCTTCGCTCGCACACGGCATGGCTCAGCCCGATGCGGCAGCCGGCGCGATCTCGGACGTCGTCACGAAGTTCATGAACTCGCAGCAGGATTCGAAGAGCGCGGTGCAGGCGCTCGCGAAGGCGGCGAAGACCAAGTAAGTGAAGTAAGTGAAGCAAGCGAAGTGGCGCCCGGTGCTTCCCGACGAAGCGCCGGGCGCACGCTTCAGGTCGCTGATGGCGCTTCGTGCGCGAATTGCAGGCGGCTTTCCCCAGGTTTCATGGAGTCACACCGTGCCGCCGCGGCCTTGCGTGACGCACGCGCGAGCATCCGGGCGGTACAGTTTCAGCAGGAGTCGAGTAGTGACTGCTTCTATCAGCGGAAACGGGAAAACGGCCACCGTCACCCGCCGCACGTCCCCTATGGCGGCCCTCGCCGATCGCTTGATTCCGAAGCTGGTGCTCGCACCCAGCGTCGTGATCAGCCTGATCTTCGTGTATGGCTTCATCGCAATCACCGGCTATCTGTCGCTGTCCACTTCGCGACTGATGCCTCGTTGGGAGTTCGCGGGTCTCGAGCGTTATCGCGAGCTGTTCCAGAACGACGTGTTCTGGACTTCGGCCGCTAATCTCGGCTGGTTCGGCATTCCGTTCATTGCCATCTGTATCGGCCTCGGCCTGTTCCTCGCGATCCTGCTCGATCAGCAGATCCGCAACGAAGGCGCGCTGCGCGCCGTGTTCCTGTATCCGATGGCGCTGTCGTTCATCGTGACCGGCACCGCGTGGCAGTGGATTCTGACGCCGAGCATCGGTATCGAGAAGGTGTTTCACGACTGGGGCTGGACGAGCTTTTCGTTCAACTGGCTCGGCGACCCGGACAAGGCGATCTTCTGTATCGTGATCGCGGCGGTCTGGCAGTCCACCGGCTTCGTGATGGCGCTGTTCCTCGCCGGTTTGCGCGGCGTCGACAGCGAAATCTTCAAGGCCGCGCAGATGGACGGCGCGGGCTTGCCGACCATCTACCGCAAGATCGTGATTCCGAGCATGCGGCCGGTGTTCTTCTCCGTGCTGCTGATCCTTTGCCACATCACCATCAAGACGTTCGACCTGGTCGTCGCGCTGACCGCAGGCGGTCCGGGCACGTCGACGTCGCTGCCGGCCATCTTCATGTACACGTTTTCGTTCAATCGCGGGCAGCTCGGCGTCGGCGCGGCATCGTCGATCATGATGCTCGCGACCGTGGTGGCCGTGCTCGTGCCGCTGATGTATCTGGAATCGAGGAGCACCCGCAATGCAGCCTAAGATGACGATTAGCCGTGCCGTCATTTACGCGGCCCTGGTTCTGTTCGCCCTGTACTTCCTGTTCCCGCTGTACGTGATGCTGTCGACGTCGTTCAAGGACATCGATCAGCTGCGTACCGGCAACCTGCTGACGCCGCCGACGAGCTGGAGCTTCGCGCCGTGGATCAAGGCATGGAGCGGCGCGTGTACGGGCGTGCGTTGCGACGGCATGCAACCGTTCTTCATGAACTCGGTGCGCATGGTGATTCCGGCCGTGCTGATCTCGTCGATCATCGGCGCGTTCAACGGCTACGTGCTCACGCACTGGCGGTTCCGCGGCGCCGATCCGATCTTCACGATGCTGCTGGTCGGCTGCTTCATTCCGTTCCAGGCGATCCTGCTGCCGATGGCGCGCCTCGAAGGCATCCTCGGCCTGTCGAACACGGTGAGCGGCCTCGTGTTCGTGCACGTGATCTACGGCATCGCGTTCACCACGATGTTCTTCCGCAACTTCTATGTCAGCGTGCCGGCGGAACTCGTGAAGGCGGCGCGTATCGACGGTGCGGGTTTCTTCACGATCTTCACCAAGATCCTGTTGCCGGTGTCGCTGCCCATCTTCATGGTGTGCCTGATCTGGCAATTCACGCAGATCTGGAATGACTTCCTGTTCGGTATCGTGTTCTCCGGCGTCGATTCGATGCCGATCACGGTGGCGCTGAACAACCTCGTGAACACCTCGACCGGCGTGAAGGAATACAACGTGGACATGGCCGGCGCGATCATCGCGGCATTGCCGACCCTGCTCGTCTACATCATCGCCGGACGCTATTTCGTGCGTGGCCTGACGGCCGGCGCGGTGAAGGGCTGAACGAGGCTAAACCGGGCTAAACCAGGGGCTAGACCCTTCGAGCGCGGCGGCGCTTCACTGAACGAGCGCCGCCGTCAAAGACGTTTTCAGGCAGTACCAGAGACAAGAGGATTCACAGCATGGCAAGCCTTTCCATCCGTGACGTGTACAAGACTTACCCGAACGGGGTGCCGGTTCTGAAGGGTGTCAATATCGACATCGAAGACGGCCAGTTCCTGATTCTGGTCGGCGGCTCGGGCTGCGGTAAGTCGACGCTGCTCAACATGATCGCCGGCCTCGAAACCGTGACCAAGGGCGAGATCCAGATCGACGGCAAGACGGTCAACAACCTGTCGCCGAAAGATCGCGACATCGCGATGGTGTTCCAGTCGTACGCGCTGTATCCGTCGATGACGGTGCGCGACAACATCTCGTTCGGCCTGAACATCCGCAAGGTGCCGAAGCAGGAGCAGACGCAGATCGTCGAGCGCGTATCGAACACGCTGCAGATCAAGCACCTGCTGGACCGCAAGCCGGGCCAACTGTCCGGTGGCCAGCGTCAGCGCGTGGCGATGGGCCGCGCATTGGCGCGCGATCCGGTGATGTTCCTGTTCGACGAACCGCTGTCGAACCTCGACGCGAAACTGCGTATCGAGATGCGTTCGGAAATCAAGCTGCTGCATCAACGCCTCGGCACGACGATCGTCTACGTGACGCACGATCAGATCGAAGCGATGACGCTCGGTGACCGCATCGCGGTGATGAAGGACGGCATCGTGCAGCAGTTCGGCGCGCCGCAGGAGATTTACGACTCGCCGTCGAACCTGTTCGTGGCCGGCTTCATCGGCGCGCCGCCGATGAACTTCATCGAGGGCAAGCTGGTCGAGCAGGGTGCGGGTGTCGGCATCGAACTGGATACGGGTGTCGCGCGCAAGGTGCTGGTCCTGCCTTTCGATTCGGCGAAAGTGAAGTCGCACTTGGGCCGCGAGGTGGTGCTCGGCCTGCGGCCGGAGCGCATCACCGACGCACGTGGCGCACATGGCGACGACTCGAAGCTGCAGCCGGTCGAAGTGATGGTCGACGTGATCGAGCCGACCGGTCCGGACACGCTGGTGTTCGCTCAGGTCAACGGCAAGCGCGTGGTGAGCCGCGTGCACCCGGCGTCGAATCCGCAGCCCACGATGAGCACGACGCTGCTGTTCGATACGTCGAAGGCGGTGCTGTTCGATCCGGCCAACGAAGAACGGATTGCCTGAGCGTCACGCAGTCGCCTGCCGCGACTGATCCGCTGCCTGAAAAAAAGCCCCATGCGTCGCGCGACGCATGGGGCTTTGCTTTGTACTTTGTATTGCGGCGGCCTCACGCATTCCTGAGGCGCAGATCCGGATTGTTGCGCGCCAGTTCAGCGATCCAGTCGATGAACACGCGCAGCCGCGAACTCAGATTGCGGCGGTGCGGGTAGAGGATCGAAAGCGGCGTGGTGGGGCTCGTGTAGTTCGTGAGGATTTCCTTGAGCGCGCCTTGCCGGATCAGCTCGGCGACCATGAAGCGCGACGGCTGGATGATGCCATGGCCGAGCGCGCCCGCGCCGATGTAGACCGAGCCGTCGTTCACTGCGAGCACGCTTTTCATCGGCACCCTGGCGATCTCGCCGTCCACTTCATATTCGAACGGGAAGGTCTTGCCGGTGCGCGCGGACACGTAGTTGACGGCGCGATGCTCGCTGAGATCGTCGAGCGTGGTCGGCGTGCCGTATTTCTGCAGATACGCCGGCGATGCGCACGTGACGATCCGCGCGTCGCCGATATGCCGCACGACGAGGCTCGACTCCTCGGGCGTGCCCATGCGGATCACGCAATCGACCGCGTCCTGGATCAGATCGATATTGCGATCCGCGAGACCGAGCCGCACGTCGATCTGCGGGTATTGGCGATAGAAATCGTCGAGCGCGGGCAGCAGCAGCGCACGGGCGAGCGTGCCGGAGGTATCGACGCGAATCGTGCCGGCCGGATTTTCGCGCGTGTTCGACAGCGACGACTCGGCGTCGGCGACTTCGGCGAGAATGCGCACGCAGCGCTCGTAGAACGCCGCGCCGTCCTCGGTGACGCTCACCTGGCGCGTCGAACGGTTCAGCAGCCGCACGCCGACGTGCTCTTCGAGCGCCTGGATCGTGCGGCTGACTTTGGCGCGGGGCAGGTCGAGCGATTCGGATACCTTGGTAAAGCTGTTCGCCTCGACCACGCGCGTAAATATCTCCATCGCTTCGAAACGGTCCATGTCTTGCCTTATCGGTGGTGGGCGAATGCAGTTGTCGACGTTCAGTCTACCGGGAGGCAAAAGTGTTGTCTCGAAGGGGATCGCGGCCGGTTCTCCGGCGCCGCGCTCGATCGTGATCAACCATGCTCAATCGCGCTCGGGCGCGCCGAGGGGGAACAGCGGACGATACGGGCGCGCTTCATCCACTGCGCGGGCAAACGACGGCCTCGCCAGCAGCCGCTGACGGTAGGCCCGCACGTGCACGAATGCCGGGTCGATCGGATGGGTCCAGTCGGCATAGAACAGGAACGGTCCGGCGCCGCAATCGGCGAGGCTGAAGGCATCGCCTGCGGCCCATTCGCGCCCGGCCATCACGTCGTCCAGCCAGCCGTACGCGGTGTCGAGCAGCGCGCGGGCGTCGGCGACCCCGCGCGGATCGCGCTCGGGCTCGGCGCGCAGACTGTCGTAGACGATCTTCTGTTGCGGTGTCGAGATGTAGTTGTCGAAGAAGCGGTCCATGCTGCGCACCTCGAGCGCGGCACGCGCGTCGGCCGGCACGAGCGGCACCGGCCCCGGATGATGCAGACCGAGATATTCGATGATGATGGTCGCCTCGACCACGGTCCGGCCGCCGTCGACCAGCACCGGAAAACGCTTGATCGGCCACAGCGCGGCGAATTCGGCCATTACATGCGGGTCGTCGTGTGTGAGCAGGCGCAGCTCGAACGACGTGCCGTTTTCGTAGAGCGCGGTCAGGACCTTCTGGCAGTAGGAGGAGAACGGGTGGGCATAGAGCTTGAGAGTCATCGCGGTCACCTTGGGCGGTTGCGGGGTGCGCCATCGCGCAATGACGGCCGGAACGGCCGTTTACAACACGACGGTCGATGGCCGCGAAAATCGACAGCCGTCAGGGTCGCGCCGCCGCGAGCACTCCGGGCATCCCGAGCGCGATCAGTGCCCGAGCGCTCCAGCCACGCTCAATGCGGCAAGCGGATATCGAACCTGAAGGTCACCAGCCTCGCCAGCAGGATGAACGCGGTCGCGAGCAGCACGCTATACACCGTGTCGAAGTTCACATAGTCCAGCAGCACGTACAACCAGCAGCCGACGAACGCGCAGGTCGCGTAAGGCCGCGAGTCGCGCAGCAGCAGGGGCACTTCGTTGCACAGCACGTCGCGGATCACGCCGCCGAACACGCCCGTCAGCACGCCCATCATCACCGAAGTGAACCACGGCATCTGCGCGTCGTGCGCGATCGAGGTGCCCGCGATGCTGAACAGGCCGAGTCCCACTGCGTCGGCCACCAGCAGCACACGCTCGGAGAGCAGGCGCGAGGTCATCTTCAGCACTGTCGGCGCGAAGATCGCCATCACGAAGATCGCGATCAGATAGTCCTGATGCTCGACCCAGTAGAAGGGCCGCCGCTCCAGTAGCACGTCGCGCAACGTGCCGCCGCCGAAGGCCGTGGCCACCCCCACGAGGAAGGTGCCGACCGCATCGAGCCGGCGGCTGCGGGCTTCGATGAAGCCGGAAATGGCATACGCAAAAATAGCCAGCGCTTCCATGATGGTCAGCGCCAGCGTCAGCCTTGGATGAATCACTGTGGCTCCGTCAGGGCTTGGCGTGAGCCGGCGACGCGCCGGGCTGCAACAGCACCACCACCGCGCCGGCGCCGCCGTCGTGCGGGCGCGCCTGACAGAACGCGATGACCTCGGACTTCTGCACGAGCCACGCGCGCACCTTGCCCTTCAGCACCGGCTCCTTGCCGATCGATCCCAGACCTTTGCCGTGGATCACGCGCAAGCAGCGCAAGCCGCGTTTCACCGATTCGCGCACGAACTCGGCCAGCGCCTCGCGCGCTTCGTCGCGCCGCATGCCATGCAGGTCGATTTGCGCCTGCACGATCCAGTCGCCGCGCCGCAGTTTTCGCACGACATCCTGACTCACGCCGGGGCGGCAATAAGAGAGCGTCTCGTCGGTGTCGAGCAGGACTTCGGGGTCGAACTCGTCGGAAATCGCTTCGTGCAGGACGGCTTCTTCGTCGAGCAGCGTTTGCACCGGCAACGGCGGCGGGGGATTGCGCGGCAGTGTCGCGCGTGGCGGTACCGCAAGTGGTGCAACCGCGCCGATCTCGCGGCGGAACAGATCGGCGTCCGCCGCCGCTTCGCGCTGCGCCGCCGTGGCGGCCGCGCGTTCACGCTCACGGCGCTGCGTATCGGCCTTCAGTGCGTCGCGCAACGCGCCGAGGCCGGCGAGACCCGCCGCCGGATCGAGCTTCGGTTTGGCCGCGGGCGCGACCGGTTCAGGTGCGGACCGCGCGACGGGTCGCGCACGTTTCGGTTCGCTTGGATGAGGCTGATTCTTCGGCATATCGGTAATACACGCAGAAAAGTAGATCGATCGCGCGACGCCTTCTTCGGGCTTTGCGGGTGCCGCCGCGTAGCGTTGCCGCAATAAGACTAAGACGCAAGAGACGCAAAAGACGCAAAAAAGGCCGCCGGCTTTTCAGCCGCGGCCTTCTGTCGAGCAAGCGGCCGGGTCACGCCCAGCCGCCATTTTACCGTCGCGCCTATCGTTGCTGTTCGGCGCCGTGGATCAACGCTCGGCTTCCGCGCTCATCACATGCTCGCCGATCTCGTTGATGGTTTCCAGATAGCGTTGCGCGTCCAGCGCGGCCATACAGCCCGTGCCTGCGCTGGTGATCGCCTGACGATACACGTGATCCTGCACGTCGCCGGCGGCGAACACGCCCGGCATGCTGGTGGCGGTTGCGAAACCGTTCAGGCCGCCCTTCGTGATGATGTAGCCGTTCTTCATCTCCAGCTGGCCCTGGAAGATGTCCGTGTTCGGCTTGTGGCCGATCGCGACGAACAGGCCTTGCAACGCGATGTCGGTGGTTTCGCCGGTCTGCGTGTGCTTGATGCGCAGGCCCGTCACGCCGGACTGGTCGCCGGTCACTTCGTCGAGCGTATGGTTCCACTTGATCTCGACCACGCCTTCCTTCTCTTTCGCCAGCAGACGGTCGATCAGGATCGGCTCGGCGCGGAACTTGTCGCGGCGATGGATCACGGTCACTTTCTTCGCGATGCCGGCGAGATACAGTGCCTCTTCAACCGCGGTATTGCCGCCGCCGACCACGGCCACGTGCTGCTGCTTGTAGAAGAAGCCGTCGCAGGTCGCGCAGGCCGACACGCCCTTGCCCATGAACGCTTCTTCGGACGGCAGGCCGAGGTACTGCGCCGATGCGCCGGTCGCGATGATCAGCGAGTCGCAGGTGTATTCGCCCGAATCGCCGATCAGGCGCATCGGCTTCTCGTCCAGTTTGGCCGTGTGGATGTGGTCGAAAATGATTTCGGTGTTGAAGCGCTCGGCGTGCTCCAGGAAACGCGTCATCAGTTCCGGGCCTTGCACGCCGTGGGCGTCGGCGGGCCAGTTTTCGACGTCGGTCGTGGTCATCAGCTGGCCGCCCTGGGCCAGACCCGTGACGAGCACCGGCGCCAGGTTGGCGCGCGCCGCGTAGACCGCTGCCGTGTAGCCGGCGGGACCGGAACCGAGAATCAGAACCTTGGCGTGTTTCGTTGAAGTTGCGGGCATGATCGAATCCTTGTACGGCGCGCGGCTCGCCCATGCGAGGCCGTGCGACTTGAGCTGGAACTGTAGATGGGTGTCAATGCGGCATTATAAAGGGCCGCACGCGCGGCTGCTCCATGAAGCTTTCCGATCGCGGCGATAGCGTCGCCGCGTGCCGGCAGCGCGTTTCTGTGGGCAATCGCCCACGTTACCGTCATTTACAGCCTTGCGCGTGGTAGTGCGTTTACAATAGGCCCGATCGAAGTTACCGGTCGCCGGGATCGGACCCGCAGCCACGCTGGGCGAGGCTCCGGCCGCGTGTTCCGGGCGACGGCCGGCTACCCACGCAACAGGATCAATGGCAAAAGCTCCCTATTCCGCGAGCGCGCAGGCGTTGCCGCACCGCATGTCGCGCCTTTTCACCGAAATCCGCTGGATCCTGCAGGTGGCGCTCGGCGTGTTCCTGCTCATGGCGCTCGTCAGCTATAGCAGGCACGATCCGAGCTGGACCCACGCCGCGCAGGTCGACCATATCGCCAACTGGGCGGGCCGCGTCGGCGCGTGGACCTCGGACATCCTGCTGCTGCTGTTCGGCCTGTCCGCCTATTGGTGGATCGTGCTGCTCGGCCGCCACATTTCCGCCAACTACAAACGCATCACCCGTCACGAAGACTCGCAGGACGACGAGCCGCGCGGCGTCGGCTGGCTCGCGGACGCGTTCGCGTTCATGCTCGTGCTGCTCGCGTGCAACGGTCTCGAAGCGCTGCGCATGTGGTCGCTCAAGGTGCAGTTGCCGCGCGCCCCGGGCGGCGTGGTCGGCGAGGCCGTCGCGCGTGGGGTGTCGCATGCGCTGGGGTTCACGGGCGGCACGCTCGCGCTGCTGATCGCGCTCGCGATCGGCTTGTCGCTGTACTTCCGTTTTTCGTGGCTGTCGGTCTCGGAGAAGGTCGGCGAGTCGATCATTTCCGCGGTGACGTTCGCCAAGCTGCGTCGCGAGGCCGGCCGCGACCGCAAGCTCGGCGAAGCGGCCGCGGTGAAGCGCGAGGGCAAGGTCGAGAAGGATCGCGTGCGGATCGAAGAGCACGAGCCGGTCATGATCGTGCCGCCGCTTGTCACGCCGGCCAAATCGGAGCGTGTCGAGAAGGAACGGCAGGTGCCGCTCTTCACCGACCTGCCGGGCGATTCCACCTTGCCGCCGATCGCGCTGCTCGATCCCGCGCCCGCCGCGCAGGAAACCATCTCCGCCGACACGCTGGAATTCACCTCGCGTCTGATCGAGAAGAAGCTCAAGGACTTCGGCGTCGAAGTGAGCGTGGTCGCCGCCTATCCGGGCCCGGTCGTCACGCGCTATGAAATCGAACCGGCCACCGGCGTGAAGGGCAGCCAGATCGTCAATCTGGCGAAGGACCTCGCGCGTTCGCTGTCGCTCGTGTCGATCCGCGTGGTCGAAACGATCCCGGGCAAGAATTTCATGGCGCTGGAGCTGCCGAACCAGCGCCGTCAGACCGTGAGCCTGTCGGAGATTCTCGGCTCGGCGGTGTATGCGGATGCCGCGTCGCCGCTGACCATGGGGCTCGGCAAGGACATCGGCGGCAAGCCGGTATGCGCCGACCTCGCGAAGATGCCGCACTTGCTGGTGGCGGGCACGACCGGTTCGGGCAAGTCGGTGGGCATCAACGCGATGATCCTGTCGCTGCTCTACAAGGCAAGCGCCGAGCAGGTGCGGATGATCCTGATCGATCCGAAGATGCTCGAAATGAGCGTCTATGAAGGCATTCCGCATCTGCTGTGTCCGGTCGTGACGGACATGCGCCAGGCGGGTCACGCGCTGAACTGGGCGGTCGCCGAAATGGAGCGCCGCTACAAGCTGATGAGCAAGCTCGGCGTGCGCAATCTCGCCGGCTACAACAACAAGATCGACGAAGCTGCCAAGCGTGAAGAGAAGCTGCCGAATCCGTTCAGCCTCACGCCGGACGATCCGGAACCGCTCACGCGCCTGCCGCACATCGTCGTCGTGATCGACGAGCTGGCCGACCTGATGATGGTGGTCGGCAAGAAGGTCGAAGAACTGATCGCCCGGATCGCGCAGAAGGCGCGTGCGGCCGGCATCCACCTGATTCTCGCGACGCAGCGCCCGTCGGTCGACGTGATCACCGGTCTGATCAAGGCCAACGTGCCGACGCGGATGGCCTTCCAGGTGTCGTCGAAGATCGACTCGCGGACCATCCTCGATCAGCAGGGCGCGGAATCGCTGCTCGGCATGGGCGACATGCTGTATCTGCCGCCGGGCACCGGATTGCCGGTGCGCGTGCACGGCGCGTTCGTGTCGGACGAGGAAGTGCATCGCGTCGTCGACAAACTCAAGGAGCAGGGCGAGCCGAACTACATCGAGGGCATTCTCGAAGGCGGCGTGACCGGCGAGGGCGACGAAGGCTCGGCGGGAACCGGCGCGAGCGACGGCGAGTCCGATCCCTTATACGACCAGGCGGTCGATGTCGTGCTGAAGAACCGCCGCGCGTCGATCTCGCTGGTGCAGCGGCATTTGCGCATCGGCTACAACCGGGCGGCGCGCTTGCTCGAGCAGATGGAAAACTCGGGCGTGGTGTCGGCGATGTCGTCGAACG
This sequence comes from Paraburkholderia ribeironis, assembly GCF_900019265.1. Lineage (GTDB taxonomy): Bacteria > Pseudomonadota > Gammaproteobacteria > Burkholderiales > Burkholderiaceae > Paraburkholderia > Paraburkholderia ribeironis. The sequence goes on along the minus strand of NZ_CYGX02000095.1, from coordinate 62,166 downwards.
GCAATCGCGAGATTCTTGCGCCGGCGCGCGAAGCGGAATAAGCCGCATCCATTGCGCGTGCCACCGCGGGATGCGGCGGCCGCGCGTCGTGCCGCCATCGCGGCCGCCCACCGAATTCAATCAACGGAGAAAACCACATGCAACCAGTCGCGCAGCAGCACGCCCGACACCGAACTGAAGGGGACCGTCTCGGCCAACTCGCGCGCACCATCGTGCGCTGCGTCGGCAGCGTGGCGATCGGCGCGTCGGTGCTGGTCGCGTCGCAGGCGTTCGCGAGCGGTACCGAACAACTGAAGGCGTTCGTCGCGCAAGTCCACTCGGCGCGCGGCACCTTCGTGCAGCAGGAAGTGCGCGCGCCGAGCAAGGCGCAGGGCGCGAGCGGCACGCTGTCCACCACGGGCGCGGGCAAGACCGGCACGTCGAGCGGCACGTTCACGTTCGCGCGTCCTGGCAAGTTCATCTGGCAATACGAGAAGCCATACTCGCAACTGCTGCAGGCGGACGGCGACAAGCTCTACGTGTACGACAAGGATCTGAACCAGGTGACCGTGCGCAGCCTCGGCGGCGCGCTCGGCGCGAGCCCGGCGGCGATCCTGTTCGGCAGCAACGATCTGGAGAAGAACTTCACGCTGCGTGATGCCGGCGAGAAGGCTGGCATCGACTGGCTCGAACTGACGCCGAAGGCGAAAGACACGCAGTTTCAACGCGTCGGCATCGGCTTCAAGGACGGCAATCTCGAAGCGATGGAATTGCACGACGTGTTCGGCAACGTGACGCTGCTGACCTTCTCGAACATTCAGAAGAACCCGCCGCTGCCGGCCGATGCTTTCAAGTTCACGGTGCCCAAGGGCGCGGACGTGATCAACGGGTGAGGCTGTCGGCGTAGTGCGACTGGCAAGAAAACCGCGCTTTCGAGCGCGGTTTTTTTTATCGCGGACCGATTGCCGCCGTGCGTTTTGCGTGCGCTACGCGTCGACGTCGCGCATCGGTGCTGCGTGTGCGGCCTTCATGTCGTCGATGAACGCCGCGACGATATCCGTGCGATGCGGCCGCGCCCGCGTGACCATATGAAACGCGACGCGGTAGCGCATCCGCGCCGGATTCAACGCGGCGAGCAACCCTTGCGCGACGAACGGCGCCGCGAAATGCGCCGGCAAATAGCCGAGGTGATGTCCGGACAGCACCAGCATCGCGACCGCTTCCATGTTGTCCGCGACGGCGGTGACGTTGCGCGGCGGGCTCGAACTCTCGGCTTCGGGCACCGGATAGCTGCGCCACGCCCATTCATGTTGCGCAGCCGCGTCGGCCGTCACCTTGCCCGCCTGGGCGAACAGCGGATGCCCTTTCGCGCAATAAGCGAACTGATCCTCGGCGAACACCTCGGTGTATTCGAGCGAAGGCACGCGATGCCAGAAATAGCCAATGCCGATCTGGATCCGGCCATTGAGCAGCAACTCTTCGAGCTCGCCCGGCGAGCGCACCAGAATCGAAAAACGCACCGACTGGTCGCGTGCGCGAAAGCGGCCGATCGCGTCGCTGATGCGCGCGCTGGCCGACATCGGCGTGTGCCCGATCATGCCGATGTCGAGCGTGCCGACCAGCTTGCGGCCGACGTTGCGTACCTGCATGCCGAACGTATCGACGGCTGACAGCAGCGCGCGAGCGGCGTCGACGAACTGCTCGCCACGCGCGCTCAGGTTGAAGCCGGCGCGGCCGCGCTCGCACAGCCGGTAGCCCAGCCGCGTTTCGAGCGTGGCGAGCTGGGTGCTGATAGTCGACTGGCCGATGTTCAGCGTCGCCTGAGCCGGCGTGATGCCGCCCGCGTCGACAATAGCGAGAAAGACGCGGATCAGTCGCAGGTCGAGGTCGGTGAGTTGGGAGAACATACGTCAGCATACATCGATATAAATCGATGTGAAGTTCGTCGCGCCGCTATTTTAACTCCAGGCAAACGGCTCAAGAATCAAAGTTTGTCCGACCGAGTGCTGTTTTACACGGCGTTTCGGCCGGTCCGCGCGGGCACTTCCGCGTACCGCATCTTTCATTGCCGAGTCACGATGAAAACCTCTTCCTTCATTTCCCCCGAGGCCGGCGAGCGGCCGCAACCGCTGTCCGGCAATGCGATGCCGCGTTGCGGCGGCATCGCGACGATGATGCGCCTGCCGAACGTCGGCTCGGCCCAGGGGTTCGACGCATGCTTCGTCGGCGTGCCGTTCGATCTCGGCACGTCGAACCGCACCGGCGCGCGTTTCGGGCCGCGCCAGATTCGCAGCGAATCGGTGCTGCTGCGCCCGTACAACATGGCCACGCGTGCGGCGCCGTTCGATTCGCTGCGCGTGGCCGATCTCGGCGATGTCGCGATCAATCCGTACAACCTGCACGATTCGATCGCGCGGATCGAAACCGCTTACGACGAAATCCTCCAGCACGATTGCAAGCCGATCACGCTGGGCGGCGATCACACCATCGCGCTGCCGATCCTGCGCGCGATCCATCGCAAGCATGGCAAGGTCGGCCTGATTCACGTCGATGCGCACGCCGACGTCAACGACACGATGATGGGCGAGAAGATCGCCCACGGCACGCCGTTTCGCCGCGCGGTGGAAGAGGGCTTGCTGGATTGCGAGCGCGTCGTGCAGATTGGTTTGCGCGGCACCGGCTACGCGGCGGAAGACTTCGACTGGTGCCGCGATCAGGGCTTCGAGGTCGTGCAAGCCGAAGCGTGCTGGAACCAGTCGCTTGCGCCGTTGATGGCGCGTGTGCGCGAACGGATGGGCGACGCTCCGGTGTACATCACGTTCGACATCGACGGCATCGATCCAGCGTTCGCGCCTGGGACGGGCACGCCGGAAATCGCCGGGCTGACGGTACCGCAGGCGCTGGAAATCATTCGCGGGGCGCGCGGGTTGAACATCGTCGGCGGCGATCTGGTCGAGGTCGCACCGCCGTACGATCCGTTCGGTACGACCGCGCTGCTCGGCGCGAATCTCGCGTTCGAATTGCTGTGCGTGCTGCCGGGTGTCGAGTATCGGACCGCCACGCGCTGAGCCGGGCCGCGCTACGAGGTGACGCGTGGTGTGTCACGCGTCACAGTGATGCATGAACGGAAAAAGCCTGCAAATGCAGGCTTTTTCCGTTTCTGATGTGAGCGCGCGCAAGTCGAAGACAGCGCCCTCAAGTCGAACAGATCATGCGTATGCGGTCTTGCGCGCCGACACGAACGCGAGATAACCCACGGCACCAATCGCCAGCGACGGCAGCGTCGCGCCGAGATTCGGCAGCCATTGATTGATCACCTGGTACGCGGCGATGCCGATCGCCCACGCGATGAACGCGCTCAGATGCCAGCCGCCCGAAAAGCCATAGCGGCCGCGCACGTCGGCGAGCACGGCGGCTTCGATGCGGCGCTTGCGCACGATGAAGTGATCCATCAGCACCACGCCGAACAGCGGCGCGAACACCGAGCCGATCAGCAGCAGGAAGTTCTGATACTTCGCCATCGGCACCAGCAGCGCAATCAGCGTGCACAGCGCGCCGAACGCCGCCGACAGCATCGGCACGCTGCCGCGCGTCCAGAACGTGCCGGTCGAAACGGCCGCCGAGTGGATGTCGGCGAACGCGTTGTCGATTTCGTCGATCAGGATCAGCAGCAACGCGAAGCCGCCGCCAGCTTGCGCGAGCGCGCCGGTCAGCAGCGCATCGCCGCCGCCGGCCGCGAGGCCGTAGATCGCACCGAGCGCGTAGAACCAGATATTGGCGATGCCATAGCCGAGCAGCGTGCCCCGGAACGTCTCGCCGGCGCGTCGGCCGAAGCGGGTGTAGTCGGCGATCAGCGGCAGCCACGACAACGGCATCGCCACCACCAGGTCGATCGCACCGCCGAACGACATCTCGCCCGTGCCCGGCCGGCGCATCAGTTCGGCGAGGTTGTGGCGCGCGAGCAGATTCCACGTGAGCCACAGCGCGCCCGCGAGCAGCAGCCAGATGCCCCAGGTGCGCAGAAAGCGCCGCACGAACGACAGCGGGCCGCTGATTGCCAGCAGCGTCGCGAGCAGGCCGAACGCCACGGTCCAGATCAATGGCATCGAGAGGCCGAACGCCTGTTTGGCGAGGGCGTCGGCGGAATCGCGCATCACGATCACTTCGAACGAACCCCAGCCGACCAGCTGCACCGCGTTGAGTACCGCCGGCACCGACGCGCCGCGCACGCCGAGCGTCGGACGCAGCGACGACATCGCGGCGAGCCCGGTGTCCGTGCCGATCACGCCGGCCAGCGCGAGCAGCATCACGCCGATCACGCTGCCGATCACGATCGCCAGCAACGCATGCGGCAGTGACAGCCCAGGCACCAGCAGTGCGCCGGCCTGCGCGACCAGGAGGCCGATGCCGAGTGAAAACCACAGCGCGAACGCGTCGCCGGTGCGGAATGCGCGACGCGCGTCGGGCACCGGCTTGAGCGGCGCGTAGGTGGAACCGGCGTCGCCGGCGAGTGGATCTTGTGCCATCTGGTCTGGTCCCTTCTTGTCCCTGTTGCTGTTGCTTGCTGAATCGTTTGCGGTGCGGTTCTTGCGCGTCGATCGACGCGGCCATCGTCCGGCCGCCGTCGCTGTCATAATGCGGGACGTTGCCCGCGCGTCGCGTGCCGGCTTTGCGCTCATCCGACAGCACGCCGCCATTACACGGACCGCAAGGACCACACGGAACCTATGGACCAAACGGACCAAACGGACCAAACGGACCACATGGATCATATGGACCACACGGACCGCGTCCGCAAAAGCCGAGATTATCCCCAAAACGTCATGTTTGAAGAAACCCGTGCCAATGTTCCGCTCGCCGAACGCCTGCGGCCCCGCAATATCGACGAAGTGATCGGTCAGACGCACCTGCTCGGCCCGAACAAGCCGCTGCGGGTCGCGTTCGAGTCCGGCGAAGCCCATTCGATGATCCTCTGGGGCCCGCCCGGCGTCGGCAAGACCACGCTCGCGCGGCTCATGGCCGATGCGTTTCACGCCGAATTCATCGCGTTATCCGCGGTGCTCTCGGGCGTGAAGGATATCCGCGAAGCGGTCGAGACCGCGCAGATTCATCGCGCGAATGGCCGTCAGACGCTGATGTTCGTCGACGAAGTGCATCGCTTCAACAAGAGCCAGCAGGACGCGTTCTTGCCGCACGTCGAGTCGGGGCTGTTCGTGTTCGTCGGCGCGACCACCGAGAATCCGTCGTTCGAGGTGAACAGCGCGTTGCTCTCGCGAGCCGCGGTCTACGTGCTCAAAAGCCTCACCGACGACGAGCAGCGCGAACTGCTGGACCGTGCGCAGCAGGAACTGGGCGGCCTCACGTTCACCGACGAAGCGCGCGACGCGCTGATCGGCTCGGCCGACGGCGACGGCCGCAAGCTGCTGAACAACCTCGAGATCGTCGCGCGTGCAGCGGCGCGGCAAAACACGACCGAGATCAACGGTGCATTGCTCGGCAGCGCGCTCGCGGAAAATCTGCGCCGCTTCGACAAAGGCGGCGACGCCTTCTACGACCAGATCAGCGCGCTGCATAAATCGGTGCGCGGCAGCAACCCGGACGGCGCGCTGTACTGGTTCTGCCGGATGCTCGACGGCGGCGTGGACCCGCGCTACCTGGCGCGGCGTATCGTGCGCATGGCGTGGGAGGACATCGGGCTCGCCGATCCGCGCGCCGCGCGCATCGCGCTCGACGCCGCCGAAACCTACGAACGCCTCGGCACGCCGGAAGGCGAACTGGCGCTGGCGCAGGCGATCATCTATCTGGCGGTCGCGCCGAAGTCGAACGCCGGATACAACGCGTATAACGAAGCGCGCCGCTTCGTCAGCAAGGACCAGTCGCGCGGGGTGCCGGTGCATCTGCGCAATGCGCCGACCAGGCTGATGAAAGAGCTGGGCTACGGCCACGATTACCGCTACGCGCACGACGAGCCCGATGCATACGCGGCCGGTGAAACCTATCTGCCCGACAACATGCGTGAGCCGCACTGGTACCAGCCGACGCCACGCGGTCTCGAAGGCAAGATCGGCGACAAGCTGGCGCGTCTGGCCGAACTGGACGCGCAATGGCGCAGCGAGAACAAGCCGAAGAAAGGCTGAGCCTTGCTCCGGCGCATGAGATCGCATGGCGGCGCACGGCGCCACCGGCAATCCGCATGCGTCGACCATCCAACCCACCGGCCGCATGCGCCGGTGCGCTAAAATCCCCTCTTCATACAACGAACACCCGTCCCATCCCATGCTCGACATTCAGCTGCTGCGCAAAGACCTCGATGGCGTCGCCAGGCGCCTCGCCGACCGCGGCTTTACCCTCGACGTGGCGGCATTCACCGCGCTCGAAGCGGAACGCCGCGATACCCAGACCCGTACCGAAGAGATGCAGGCACGCCGCAACAGCCTGTCCAAGCAGATCGGCGCGATGAAAGGGCGGGGCGAGGACACCTCGGCGGTGATGGCCGAAGTCGGCGGCATCGGCGACGAGATGAAGGCGTCGGCCGCGAAGCTCGACGATATCCAGAAACGTTTGTTGGACCTGCTGCTCGGCGTGCCCAATCTGCCGCACGAGAGCGTGCCGGTCGGCGACGACGAAACCGGCAATGTCGAAGTGCGCCGCTGGGGCACGCCGCGCCAGTTCGATTTCGAGGTGAAGGATCACGTCGATGTCGGCGCGCCGCTCGGGCTCGATTTCGAAACCGGCGCGAAGCTCTCGGGCGCGCGCTTCACGCTGCTGCGCGGACAGGTTGCGCGGCTGCATCGTGCGCTCGCGCAGTTCATGCTCGACACGCATACGCAACAGCACGGCTATACGGAGATTTACACGCCGTACATCGTGAATCCGGAGATTCTCTTCGGCACCGGTCAACTGCCGAAATTCGCCGACGACATGTTCCGCGTCGAGAAGGGCGGCGAAGAGAATACGGTCACGCAGTACCTGATCTCCACGTCGGAGATTTCGCTGACGAACACGGTGCGCGACAGTATCGTCGAAGCGGACGCGCTACCGATCAAGCTGACCGCGCATTCGCCGTGCTTCCGCTCGGAAGCGGGCTCGTATGGCCGCGACACGCGTGGCCTGATCCGTCAGCATCAGTTCGACAAGGTCGAGATGGTGCAGATCGTCGCGCCGGAAGCGTCGTACGACGCGTTGGAGCAGATGGTCGGCCACGCCGAGACGATCCTGCAGAAGCTGGAGCTGCCGTATCGCGTGATCACGCTGTGCACGGGCGACATGGGCTTCTCGGCGGCGAAGACCTACGACCTCGAAGTGTGGGTGCCCGCGCAGAACACGTATCGCGAGATTTCTAGCTGCTCGAACACGGAGTCGTTCCAGGCGCGGCGCATGCATGCGCGTTATCGCAATGCGCAGGGCAAGCCGGAACTGGTTCATACGCTAAACGGCTCGGGCCTGGCGGTGGGCCGCACGCTGGTGGCAGTGCTGGAGAATTTCCAGAACGCCGACGGCTCGGTGACGGTGCCGGGGGCACTGCGGCCGTACCTTGGCGGTGCGGAGCGGCTGGAAATCGCGGTGGCTTGATTGCATGCCGGGCTGACGGGCTGATGCAGCGACGTGCTGTGTGATGCCCGCTGCTTCGTGAAGTGCAGTGAGGTGTCGTGTCGTAACGTGTCGCACTGGGTTGCCAGTCCTCTTCGAAAAATTTTTCGCGAGGGGCTTGGAAATCCAATTTAGCTGTTCTATAATCTTTCTCTCCCAAGCAACGACCCGCTTGGTTCTGACGAAGCACCGTCAAGCAACAAGCAGGCTGCTTTGAGTTGGAAACCCCGGAAAGGTGGCAGAGTGGTCGAATGCGCTGGACTCGAAATCCAGTGTACCTTTAGGGGTACCGTGAGTTCGAATCTCACCCTTTCCGCCAGATTGATAGAAAAGCCCCGCAAGTTAAAACGCTTGCGGGGCTTTTGCTTTTTCCGGGTCTGTCGGTAGCGCGATATGCGATACGCGCGTCATCGTCGCTTCGATCTGCTGCATCACCGTCGCTGCCGTGATCGCCTGGGTGGTCGAACGTATTGCTACCCGGCCCCGCCGCGCAGCCGCTCCTGCATCGCGGTCAGCGCGCAACAGCCGATGCGTGGATAGTGATTTAACTTCGACATCCTTATTATTTGAGCCGTGCTGCGTTGCCGCGATACGGCCGGTGCCGTCTGGCTCGGCCGTCGTGTCGAGCTAGCCGGCCGCGCGCAACTTCGCGCTGGCGCGCAGCGCCAGATGGTGCGCAAGATGCCCGCCGAGGCCGTCGCGCAAGTGTTTCGCCAGCCCGAATGTCCCGTTTCGCCGGGGTCCGGTGGCGATCCTCTGTACAATTGGCCGATCCATCGCCGGCGTGAGCATGGAGCGCCGCGTCGTCTGCGGCGGCGTAACATCCATCGCGTCCGTCGAACCTCGAATGACCTCCGCCCCACATCGATTGAATTCATGGCCATTACCTACAAGACTTCCGACGACATCGCCAGGCTGCGCATTGCCGGCCGCCTCGCAGCCGATGTGCTGGCAATGATCGGCGAGCACGTCAGGGCCGGCGTCTCCACCGACGAACTCGACGCGCTGTGCAACGACTACATCGTCAACACGCAGAAGTCGATTCCGGCCAATGTCGGCTACCTGGGTTTTCCGAAGACGGTCTGCACGTCGGTCAACCAGGTGGTGTGTCACGGCATTCCGAATCGCGGCGAGATCCTGAAGGACGGCGACATCATCAACATTGACGTCGCGATCATCAAGGACGGCTACTTCGGCGATACCAGCCGCATGTACTGCGTCGGCCAGCCGAGCACGGTGGCGCGCCAACTGGTCGACACAACCTATGAGGCGATGCTCGCCGGTATCCGTGAAGTGAAGCCCGGCGCCACGCTCGGCGACGTCGGCCACGCGATCCAGAAGGTGGCGCAGCGTGACGGCTTCTCGATCGTGCGCGACTACTGCGGTCATGGTATCGGCAAGGTCTATCACGAAGATCCGCAAGTGCTGCATTACGGACAGCCGGGCCAGGGCGTGCGTCTGAAGCCGGGCATGGTCTTCACGATCGAACCGATGATCAACGCGGGCCGCGCCGGCACCACGGTGCAGCGCGATGGCTGGACCGTGGTCACGAAAGACCGCTCGCTGTCGGCGCAGTGGGAGCACATGGTCGCCGTGACGGACGATGGCTATGAGCTGCTGACGCCATGGCCGGACGGCACCGGCAGCTACGAAGCGCCGTGAGCGCGCGGCACGCGGCACGCGGCATCCGAAGCTTGCGGCGAATGCCGGCGGCGTAAAATGCGGCCCGGCTTGCGCGTGCCTCGTGCCTCGTGTCGATGCTTGGCGCGGCGGCACATCCGTTGAATAATGATTTGACTCGCGCGCCGGTTCGGTTAAAGCTACGCCTTAGGATTTCAAAGGGTTTTCGTCTGCATGAGTCCGTCATTGACTGTTCGCCGTATCGCCGCCGATCAAGGCGCCGTTTTTCGCGAACTACGTACTGCGTCGCTGCGGGAGGCGCCCTATGCGTTCGGCGCCACGCTCGAGGACGCACTGTCGGCGGACGCCGCCAGTTTCGACGCGACCGCTGTGGAGCACGCAGTGTCCTCGTCCGTCGGTACCTTCATCCTCTACACCGAGGGTCATCCGGCCGGGCTGATCGAAGCGCATTTCGACAACGCTGGGGAACGCCGCGCGTTCGTCTGCGAGTTGTGGGTGGCGCCGGCCGTGCGTCATCTGCGCGGTGGCGAACTGCTCGTCGACACCGCCGGCGACTGGCTCGCCGGCGCGGGAGCCACGGAAATCTACGCGTGGGTCGCCGACGCCAACCGCACCGCAATGCGCTTTTACGAGGCGCTCGGCTTCGGTCCGACTGGCGAAACGCGGCGCGTCGCGCGCCCGCCCGGGCAGGCCGAGAGTCTGCTGGTGCGGCACGTGGCGCCCCCCTCCGAGGCGTCCCAGCAGTGATCTCGCGAGCGGCGCAACAGCCTGCCGCTCGATTTCCTCGCGCATCTGTGCAGCAATCGTGGCCGCGTGAGCGACCGGCCCATCGACATGATGGTCGAACCGCTCATTGGCCCGGTGATCGACTCGATGATCGACTCGATTAGCGATTTGGCCATGGACTCCTCCATCGGCCCGACGCCCTCCCAATGGCCAACACATGGCCACGCCGCAATCGAAGTGGCTCATGTTCCGGCAAAAAAGCTGTCCGCACGCGTGGACGCCTGTAAAATACGCAAAATTTTTTGCCGAACGCTATGTCGCCCAAGAAATCGCCCTTTTTCGAACTTCGCAGCGGCTCTGTCGATACGCTCCTGTTCGTGCTCAAGACCACCGACCTCGAGGCCATGCGTGCCGAGCTGACCCGGCGCTTCGAGGCGACCCCCGAATTTTTCGCTAACGATGTCGTCGCGATCGACGTGCGGCGTCTCGCCGATGACGAGCGCGTGCCGCTCGCCGACATCGCGCAACTGCTCGATAGCGTGCGCATGCGCCCGGTCGGCGTGGTCGCCGACGCGCAGCAGACGTGGGCGGCCGAATCGGCGTTGCCGCTGCTCGAAGCACGCGATCGCCGCGGCGCTGCGTCGAAATCGGCGGACGAAGACGGCGCGAACGCGGTGGTGCAAGCGCCGGTTGCCGACGGGTCGAACGCGGGCACACCCGCCGCCGGCGCATCCGCAGCCGAGGTGCCCGCAGCCGGGACGCCCGCAGCCGAGACACCCGCCGCCGCAGCGGTCGAGCCGGTGCCTGCCGCGGAGCCGGTGCGGCTCGCCACCTCGTCGCAAACGATGGTGGTCGACAAGCCGCTGCGCTCCGGTCAGCGCATCTACGCGAAGGGCGATCTGGTCGTGCTCGGTCTCGTGAGCTACGGCGCGGAAGTGATCGCGGAAGGCAACATCCATATTTACGCGCCGCTGCGCGGCCGCGCATTGGCCGGCGTGCAGGGCAATCACGACGCACGCATTTTCTGCACGTGTCTCGAGCCGGAACTCATCTCGATCGCGGGCATCTATCGAACGACCGAGAACCCGCTGCCGGCCGACGTGCTCGGCAAGCCGGTGCAGATCTGGCTGGAACAAGAGAAATTGATGATCGAACCACTGCGGCTCACATAAGCGACGCGAAGCGCGCGTGGCCCTGAGCGATGGCGACACGCGGCGTTTCACGGCAAATATGACCGTACATAATTGACGCATTTGACGAACACAAGGTAAGGGTAATGGCAAAAATCATTGTGGTGACTTCGGGCAAGGGTGGCGTGGGCAAGACGACCACGAGCGCGAGTTTTGCATCGGCCCTCGCATTGCGTGGCAGCAAGACCGCCGTGATCGACTTCGACGTCGGCCTGCGTAACCTCGATCTCATCATGGGCTGCGAGCGCCGTGTGGTGTACGACCTGATCAACGTGATCCAGGGCGAAGCCAACCTGAACCAGGCGCTGATCAAGGACAAGAAGTGCGAGAACCTGTTCATCCTGCCGGCTTCGCAAACGCGCGATAAAGACGCGCTGACCATGGAAGGCGTCGAGAAGGTCATCAACGATCTGATCGCGATGGACTTCGCCTACATCGTTTGCGATTCGCCAGCCGGTATCGAGTCGGGCGCGCTGCTCGCGATGCACTTCGCCGACGAAGCGCTGATCGTCACGAATCCGGAAGTGTCGTCGGTGCGCGACTCGGACCGCATCCTCGGCATCCTGTCGTCGAAGACCAAGCGCGCGATCGACGGCAAGGAGCCGATCAAGGAACACCTGCTGATCACCCGCTACAACCCCAAGCGTGTCAGCGAAGGCGAAATGCTGTCGCTCACCGACATCCAGGAAATTCTGCGCATCGATCTGATCGGCGTGATTCCGGAATCGGAAGCGGTGCTGCATGCGTCGAACCAGGGCTTGCCGGCGGTGCACCTCGACGGCACCGATGTGGCCGAAGCCTATAAGGACGTCGTGTCGCGTTTCCTCGGCGAGCAGAAGTCGCTTCGCTTTACCGACTACCAGAAGCCCGGGCTGCTGCAGCGCCTCTTCGGCACCAAGTAAGGGGAGCGCACGCAATGTCGATTCTTTCGTTTTTGCTGGGCGAGAAGAAAAAGTCCGCGTCGGTAGCGAAGGAACGCCTGCAGTTAATCATCGCGCACGAGCGCGCGGGCGGCCATGCACCCGCCGATTATCTGCCTGCGTTGCAACGCGAACTGGTGGCCGTGATTTCGAAGTACGTGAAGATTTCCGATGACGATATTCGCGTGAGCCTCGAACGTCAGGACGACCTCGAAGTGCTCGAGGTCAAGATCGAAATACCCCAGGTGTGATCGTGCGTTCTTCCTGATGTGCGGTGCGCGGTGTTGCATTGAGATGACCTGAGGCCGCGTGCCGCACGCGGTACGCAGCGTCGACTATCGGTGCCGGGCATCCGTGCCGTCATCAGCGGACGGCTTGCCGTCGACCTGTTGCGCCGCCGGTTCGGACGCGTCGGCTGCATGGGCTTGAACCTCAGGCGCTTGAACCTCGGGCACTTCAGGCACCGGCGCGGGCGCCGGTCGCGGCAGCGGCGCCATATAGCGCTGCGCCAGCGACTCATACAGCGGCGGCGCGAACAGGCGCGACACGCGGCTCGCAATCAACGCGGTGGCCATCAGCGAAATCACCAGCGCGTGGCCGTCGATCATCTCCATCACGATCACGAACGACGTGATCGGCGACTGCGTGACGGCGGCCAGATAGCCGACCATCGCGAGCGCGATCAGCATCGGCAACTGCATCGTGTCGAACACCATGTGCAGCAGATTGCCGAAGCCCGCGCCGATCGACAGCGACGGCGCAAAGATGCCGCCCGGAATGCCGGGCAGGTAGGAACCGATCATCGCGATCATCTTCAGGAACGGATAGAACACCGACATCTGCTCGTGTCCGTCGAGTAGTCCGCGCGCTTCCGCATAGCCGCTGCCGAACGTCGCGCCGCCCGCAACCAGCCCGACCACCGCGATCGCGAACCCGCACAGCGCGGCGAACACGACCGGCCGCTCGCCATGCAACTGGCGCAGCGGCGCGGGAATCCAGCGCGCCGTATTCAACAGCAGCCAGCCGAACACGCCGCCCGCGATTCCCGTGACGATGGCGGTGAGCAGCACGGCGAGCGCCAGCAGATCGGGGAAGTGCACGCCGATCTGGATGGTGCCGAAGTAGGTGTAGTTGCCGTTCAGTCCGAGCGCGACCACGCCGGCGATGATGATCGCGGTAATCAGCACGCCGCTCGTGCGCGCTTCAAAGCTGCGCGTCAATTCCTCGATTGCGAACACGATGCCGGCAAGCGGCGTGTTGAACGCGGCGGACAGGCCCGCGGCCGCGCCGGCCAGCACCAGTTGCCGCTCGATCAGCGCGTTCGAGCGTGGATAGAGTCGCCGCAGGTTGAACATCACCGCTGCGCCGACCTGCACGGTCGGTCCTTCGCGGCCGATCGTGAAGCCGCCCAGAATCCCCAGGAACGATACGGCGATCTTGCCGAACAGGATCCGCCAAGACAGCAGCCGCGCGCCGTATTCGGCGGGCTTCGAATGAAGCGTGGCGATCACCTGTGGGATGCCGCTGCCTTCGGCGCCGCGAAAGAAGGTGCGCGTGAGCCAGACGGCAAGCGCCGCGATCGCGGGCGTGACGATCAGCGGCGCCCACACGAACCGGTGTTGCAATGTGCGGAACTCGGCGTAGCCCCAATCGATCAATCGTGCGTACAGCACCGCGACCAGGCCGACCGCGATCGCACCGAGCCAGAAAATGCCATATTGCCGCCAGAGGCGTTTCGCGCGACGCATGAGTGCGGATGAACGCAGAGGGAAGGGCTGGGACATGACGAAGTGCGGGCGCAAAGAATGCAGTATAAGACCCGCGGCGTCGGTGGATATCGGCGAAAGTATTTTGAAATACGGCAGAATAGCCAATTGTCAGGTTGATAATGTAATAAGTCGTATTGAGAAGCAGCCCGCGCAATGTACGATTTGGGGAGGAATGTTTCAATCGTCGACTAGAATGAATTCATTTTCGAACAATTAACAGGTCTTCAATGAAGCGAGTCCTTATCGTCAAGGTCACGTCTCTCGGCGATATCGTGCAGGCGTTGCCGGTCGTCGCCGATATCAAACGCGCGTTTCCGGGCGTTCAGGTCGATTGGGCGGGTGATGAGGCATTCGCCGAACTGGTGCAGTGGAACGAAAGCATCGACCGCGTGCTGTGCGCGCCGCTGCGCCGCTTCAAGAAGACCCGCCGTTGGGACGATCTGAAGGCGATCTGGGCGTCGATCGCCGAGCTGCGGGTGCATCACTACGATTTCATCATCGACATTCACGGCGTCTACAAGAGCGCGATCATCGCGTTTCTCGCCCGCTCGTCGCGGCGCATCGGCTACCAGTCCCAGGATCTGGGCGAGCGCGGCGCCGCATTCGCGTACACCGGACGATTCGGCCCGCGTCCGCAGTGCAATGCATGGCATGGCATGCGGATCAGCGCGAGCGAGGCGCTGGGCTACGAGGTGGAAGGCCCGGCGCTCTACAACCTGCGCCTGCCCGAACCGGTCAATCCGCCATTCACGGTCGACGGCGCGCCCGTCGCGGCGTTCTTTCACTCCACTTCGAAGAACGAGAAGAAGTGGCCATCGAATCATTGGGTGGCGGTTGGCCGCGAGCTCACACAGCGCGGCTTTCGCGTGATGTTGCCGTGGGGCTCGGCCGGCGAGCGCGCCGAGGCGGAGCAGATCGCCGTCCAGGTGCCGGGCTCGACGGTGCTGCCGCAAATGAGCGTGACCGGAATCGCGCAGATGATCGACGCCTGCGCGCTGGTGGTCGGCACCGATACCGGCTTTGTTCATCTTGCGCATGCGTTGCAGAAGCGCACCGTGATGATCTTCGTGGCGACCTCGCCATCGCATTGCGGCATCGAATCGCCGTATCGCTCGATCTCGGTCGGCGACGGCCGCTCGGTGCCGCCCGTCAGTGCCGCTCTCGCTGCGATCGACCACGTGTATGCGAGTCCACGCGAGCCCGCGATGCAGGTCCGCCGTTCAGCCGTCGCCTGAGCGCAGCTTGTCGCGCTGTCGCGCAATCGTTTGCTCAATAGAAAAAGAGGCGTGACGTGCCGTCCGCCCAAGCAACGGGCGCTGTCACGTTACGCCTCGAAAACGCCCGCGTCGGGGAACAGCGGGCGCAGAGGAATCGTCGCAAATCACCATCTTGCTGCCGTGTCGGCGGAACGAAGGCTGCGACTCGTGCCGCGATTCGTGCTGCGAGTCGTGCCGCAGTCGTGCCGCAGTCGTGCATTACACGCCTGTTAAATCTGTCGCTTTTCGTTGAATGCTGTACGCGCTCACAGACACTCGGTCGAAGTGGCCGAGCGCTACCGCGCGGCGTGCTGGTGTTCAAACCGGTGTCCATCGACCACCCGTCGAGCCGCATACGCCACGCCAGCAAGGCATGCGCCGCAAGAGCATGTTCAACGCAGTATAGGCGGTGTTTTCCGCGGCTGTGAGTCAGGCACGCGCATGCTTCGGACACGACGATTGACACGCGCCGACCATGTAACAGCTTGGTGATTTTCTCTTACAAATGGCAACGTTCCGACGAGGCGGCGTCGTGTTCAATCAGGTCATTCGGGGTTGTGGCTCGAATCAATCTGACTCGAAGGAGAACAATATGAAACGCTTGATCCTGACTCTCGTCGCGGGCACGCTGCTGGCAACGGCGCTCGGCGGCTGCATCGTCGCGCCGGCCCCCGGTTACTACTACGGCGGTGGCGGCTACTACCACCACGGCGGCGGTTACTATTACCGATAAGACCGCCAGGACCGCTTAGACCGATAAGCCAGTCAAGCCACCAGCAATTCGAACGCGACTACCGCCGCAATGGCGGCCGCGTTCGCAGCCAACGCTTCGACGACAATGCCCTTCCACGTCGCTGGACGAAAGCGCAACGCCAGCAGCAACGAACCGAGCAGCGCCAGCGCGATGATCATCACGACGTCCGCGTTGTGAAGATGAATGTTCATCCCAGCCTCCCTGTTTGTTTTAGGGTTTTCAAGGCCGAGTATAGGCAAATCAGAATGGCGCGTAAGGCCAGGGGATTTACGCAGGAGTGCTGGATAATCAGCGAGTAATAAGAGCGTAATACAGAAGAGCGCAAGGCGAGTTTCAGCCGGTGCCGTCGCGCGAGAAAACATGCGCGCGACGGCATCGCATCTGCAGCATTTGCAGACGACTAACGCGCCATTGCGGCGCGCTGGATTACATCAGGTGCGTATCGCGCGTTTCGCGCATGCACAGCACGCCGATCAGACTGACAGCGGCGGCAACCGACACATACGCGCCGACCCACGGCAAGCCGCCGTGCGCGGCGAGCAGCTGGGCGATATACGGCGCGACCGATGCGCCGAGAATCCCGCCCAGGTTATACGCGACACCCGCGCCGGTGTAACGCACGTTGGTCGGAAACAGTTCCGGCAGCAGTGCGCCCATCGGCGCGAAGGTCACGCCCATCAGGAACAGCTGGATCACGAGGAACAGCAGCACCAGCAGCGGTTCTCCGCTGCCGAGCAGCGGCGCCGTCGTGAAGCCCGAGAGGATCGCCGCGATGATGCCGGTGATCAGCACCGGCTTGCGCCCGAAGCGGTCGCTGGCGCGCGCCGACAGCGGCGTGGCGAGCGCCATGAACACCACCGCGATGCACAACAGCCCAAGGAACGTCTGCCGCGGAATATGCAGCGCCGACACGCCATATGACAGCGAGAACGTAGTGGCGTTGTAGAACAACGTGTAGCAGACCACCATCGCGAGTGCGCCGAGCACAGTGGGCAGCCAGTGTTGCGACAGCAGCGTGGCGATCGGCACCTTGACGCGTTCCTTGCGCTCGATGGCCGCCTGGAACGCCGGCGTCTCGGCGATCTTCAACCGCACGTACAAGCCGAGCGCGACCAGCACCGAGCTGACGAGGAACGGCACGCGCCAGCCCCAGCTGCGGAACTGCTCGTCGCTCAACGACATGGCCAGCGCGAAGAACAAGCCATTGGACGCGAGAAAGCCGATCGACGGTCCGAGTTGCGGGAACATGCCGAACCAGCCGCGCTTGCCGGCCGGCGCATTCTCGGTGGCGAGCAGCGCCGCGCCGCCCCATTCGCCGCCGAGGCCGATGCCCTGGCCGAAGCGCAGCACGCACAGCAGGATCGGCGCGAGGCTGCCGATCGCGTCGTAGCCCGGCACGAAGCCGATCAGCGTGGTCGACAGGCCCATTACCAGCAGCGAAGCGACCAGCGTCGATTTACGACCGATGCGGTCGCCGAAATGGCCGAACAGAAACGAGCCGATCGGCCGCGCGACGAAGGCGATGCCGAAGGTGACGAACGCCGACAACGCCTGCGCGGTGGCCGAGCTGTGCGGGAAAAACACCGGTCCGATGACGAGCGCCGCGGCGGTCGCGTAGACGTAGAAATCGTAGAACTCGATTGCGGTGCCGATGAAGCTCGCGAAGATGATCCGCGCGCTACTGTTTTGCCCGCTTGCATCGGGCTGAGCGGCGGAAATCGGCGAAGTGGACATGCAGGGTCTCCATGTGTCGTGAGGCCGCCGCGCGCCGTGCATGGAAGATTGGCGGCACGCGAGGGCAGTATTTTTGTTCAGGTTGCAGGTTCTGCGTGCGTCGCGGGCTGCTATGAAGCCACACACCACGCCAGCGACGACGCAACAGCATACAACGGCTGCTGCCGCCATTCGCCCGCGCAAGCGGCCGTGCCAGCAGAGTAGCCCGGTGGGTTGCGTGACGCGTGCGGGTGACGAGCGGCCGTTGCGGCACGACGCGCTGATCGTCCGGCATCAGGCGTCGCGTGCATCGCGCATCGGGCAGGCGCCGCTCGCGGATGGCGCGGCGGCGTTTCAATCGGCTGCGCGTCGCACCAGCGGGTGTGCGGGCGGCGTGAGCCATGCCGGAAGACTCCGGCGCAGGGAATCGGAAAATTATAGCGAGCGTCGCCCTCGCGCAGCAATGGCGGCACAAGGTCCGGTGTGTCCAACGTGTTGGCGTGTTGGCGTGTTGGCGTGTTGATGTGTTGACGTGTTGACGTGTTCGATGCGTTCGGCGCGCTAGTGCGTGACGCGCCCCCCACAAGATATCGGCGCGGCTCAAACCGGGTTCAGTTGAAGGTTTCCGCTTGCGGCGACGCGAGTTCGCGTAATTGGAACTTGCCGTCGTCATTGAACAGCCAGTCTTCGAACAGCTCGAGCTGGCCACGGCCATTCAGCAGTTTGCCAGGCGGTTGCGGCAGCGGCGCGGCGCGCCGCAGAGTGGCGAGCGCGGTGCTTTCGGTTTCGTCGTCGCCGTTGGTGCGATAGATCTTCGACTCCACCACGTGCCCATTCGCATCGACCGTAAACGACACCACCACCAGCGAGCGCAGCATCGCTTGCGGCTTGCCGTGCAACACATAGGACGGGTTGCGTTCGACGATGCGTTTGGCAACCGCATTGCGGTACTCGTCGAGCGTCAAGCTATTGATGGCGGCGACCGGTGTGCTGACGACAGTCTTTTCGTGGACTGGCAGCGTGAACGTGCAGCCGGCCACCGTGACGGCCAAAGCCCCGGTGAGCAGCACGCAATCCGTGCGCCACGACGATGTGCCGCCGTATGCAACGAAGCGTCGAGTGAGGCGTCTGGCGAGACCGCGAAGGTGACGCGTGCGGAGGAGCATCGGCGGCGAACAGCACGAACATGACTTACTTGATGGTAGTCGAAAACCATCGGGATTCAATTGGCGTTCGCCCTCTGTGTGCGGTTGCGCGCGCATGTAATGGCGTGAAATGTGCGGGGATTGGTCGACGCAAAAAAACGCGCCTACACGTTGATGGCCTCTTGCAAGAGGCATCGGTGGAAGTCTTTTATTTGGCCCGCTTCGTGCGGGCTTTCTTTCGTGTGCGGTGCGTTTGCACGCTGTCAGACCAGGACGAAAAAAAAAGCGAACCCATCGACGAGTTCGCTTTTTGCTGCAAGCGCCGGGCGATGCCCGGCGCTTGCCACATCGTTCGTTACTTCAACGCCGCGCGTGCCGCCTTCACCGCTGCGAGCACTTGCTGCGGCGCCGTGCCGCCCGGATGATTGCGGCTCGCGACCGAGCCTTCGAGCGTCAGATACGAGAACACGTCCTCGCCGATCAGATGCGCGACGTTCGGCAGTTCGGTGCGCATTTCTTCCAGCGTCAGGTCCGCCAGATCGCAGCCGCGATCCGCGCACACGCGCACGGCCAGCGCCACCGCTTCGTGCGCGTCGCGGAATGGCAGGCCGCGCTTGACGAGGTAGTCGGCCAGATCGGTCGCGGTCGAGAAGCCTTGCAACGCGGCATCGCGCATGGCTTGCGGCTTCACCGTGATGCCGGCGACCATCTCGGCGAAGATGCGCAGCGTATCGGCCACCGTGTCGACGGTATCGAACAGCGGCTCCTTGTCTTCCTGATTGTCCTTGTTGTACGCGAGCGGCTGGCCTTTCATCAGCGTCAGCAGCGCGACCAGATGGCCGTTCACGCGGCCGGTCTTGCCACGCGCGAGTTCGGGCACGTCCGGGTTCTTCTTCTGCGGCATGATCGACGAACCGGTGCAGAAGCGATCGGCCAGATCGATGAAGCCGACGCGCGGGCTCATCCACAGCACGAGCTCTTCGGAGAAGCGCGACACGTGCGTCATCACGAGCGCGGATGCCGCGGTGAATTCGATCGCGAAGTCGCGGTCGGACACGGCGTCGAGCGAGTTCGCGCAGATGCCGTCGAAGCCGAGCGTCCTCGCCACCGCATCGCGGTCGATCGGATAGCTGGTGCCGGCGAGCGCCGCCGCACCGAGCGGCAGACGATTCACGCGCTTGCGGCAGTCGATCATGCGCTCGGCGTCGCGCGAGAACATTTCGACGTAGGCGAGCAGGTGATGGCCGAACGTGACTGGCTGTGCCACTTGCAGATGCGTGAAGCCCGGCATGATGGTCGACGCGTTCTGTTGCGCGATATCGAGCAGCGCGGTGCGCAATTCAGTCAGCAGAGCGCCGATCCGGTCGATCTCGCCGCGCAGCCACAGGCGGATGTCGGTCGCTACCTGGTCGTTGCGCGAGCGGCCGGTGTGCAAGCGCTTGCCGGCGTCGCCGATCAGCGCGGTCAGGCGTGCTTCGATATTCAGGTGGACGTCTTCCAGATCGAGTTGCCACTCGAACTCGCCTCGCTCGATTTCACCCTTGATCTGCGCCATCCCGCGTTGGATCGCAGCGAGGTCGTCGGCGCCGATGATCTTCTGCGCGGCCAGCATCGAAGCGTGCGCGAGCGACCCTTCGATATCGACGAGCGCCAGACGCTTGTCGAAGAAAACCGACGACGTGTAGCGTTTGACGAGTTCCGACATCGGCTCCGAGAAGCGAGCCGACCAGGCTTCGCCTTTTTTGTGCAGTTGGGACGTCATGGTGTTGGGCAGTTAAGCGGCAGTTAAGCAGCAGTTGAGCGAGCGGTGAAGAGGCTGACGGCGCGCCGGCGCGTGCTGCGCAAAGCTGCCGCCGAAGCGAGGAAAGACAGGGATTTTAACACCGGCGGGCGGGCTTCAAGATGCGGCGCGCAAGCGGGCAGTCGGCACAGGCAGGCGCAGGCAGTCGGAGCGGTCCGCCCACGCGCAACACCGCCCGCCGCTCGCGCCGGTCAAACAGGTGCCATCGGCCAGCCGGCTATTCGCGTACCAGCACCACCAGCTTCAGATCTTCGCGATGCGCGGGCTTGAAGGTGATCTGGTCGTAGACGACGCGGCCGTCGCGCGGATGGTTGAACTCGCGCCGTCCGCCCTCGCGGCCGCCAACGTCCTGCGACGCCCAGAAGCGCGCGAACGCGTCGCTTGCCGCCGACAGCGAATCGATCAGCGCGCGGGTCGGCGCATCGTTCAGATGACGGATCGAGTCCGCGCGGAATTCGGCGGCAAGCCGTCGCGCGCGCGTTTCCCAATCGACGATCAGCGCGCACGCGGCGGGTTCGGTAAACGTGTAGCGCAGCAGATTGCGATCATGCGCGCCGTCCAGCCAGCCGACGAACAGATCGGCGGCCCGTTCGTTCCACGCGAGCGCATTCCATTGGCGATCGAGCACGTAGGCCGGCGCGTTCACGAGCTGCACCGTTTCGAGCAGTGTGGCGGGCGCGTCGGCGGCGGCCGGATCGGGCTCGGCCGGATCGCGCTGCGCGGCCAGCTCGAACAGGTACGCGCGCTCGGCGCGCGACAGTTGCAGCGCAACCGCGATCCGCGCGAGCGCATCGGCGGACGCGGAGACCGGCCGGCCCTGTTCGATCCATGTGTACCAGGTCGGACTCACGCCGCACAGCTGCGCAACTTCCTCGCGGCGCAAGCCGGGCGTGCGGCGGCGCGGCCCGGGCGGCAGGCCGACCGCTTGCGGCGAGAGCCGTTCGCGGTGCGCGCGGATGAAGTCGCCGAGCGCGCGAGCCGGGGTGGCGTCGAGCGGCGGCGGGTGGTCTGCGGAAGACGGCGTGATCATTCGGAGCGGGCGGCGCGCGGAGGGGGTAATAGAGATACCAGAATAATTGCTTAACTTGTACTGGTACATGGCGGGCTCTATTGTAGCGGCTGGAATGGCGCAATGCCTTCCAGCCGCCTTCCAGCCGCTACCCCCAACAAACAACCGGAGCCTCCCATGAAGCATCACGATCAGGTCGCCGACGCCTTCGGCTCGACCGCCGCCGCCTACTTGACGAGTCAGACCCATGCAACCGGAGCGGACCTGCGGACGCTGGCCGAATCGATCGCCGCGACGCCGGGGGCGACGGTGCTCGACATGGGTTGTGGCGCGGGCCACGCGAGTTTCGCGGTCGCGCCGCACGCGCGTGAAGTCGTTGCCTACGACATCGCGCCGCAGATGCTGGCCACGGTCGCCGGCGCGGCGCACGAGCGCGGCCTCGCCAACATCCGCACGCAGCAGGGCGCGGCCGAGGCGCTGCCGTTCGACGACCATGGGTTCGACTGGGTAATCAGCCGGATGAGCGCGCATCACTGGCACGATGTGCCGCGTGCGCTCGCCGAAGTCCGGCGCGTATTGAAGCCGGGTGGCAAGGTGCTGTTCATCGATATCGCCGGCATCGATCATCCGTTGCTCGACACGCATATCCAGGCGATCGAGTTATTGCGCGACGGTTCGCACATTCGCGATTACCGGGCCGACGAGTGGGTCGCGTTGTTCGCGGCGGCGGGTTTCAACGCATCGATTCGCGAACGCTGGCGCATCGATATCGAGTTCAGTTCGTGGGTGGCGCGCATGCGCACGCCGCAGGCGCGCGTGGTGGCGATCCACTCGCTGTGGGACCACGCGCCGGATGAAGTGCGTCAATATTTCGACGTGCAGCAAGACGGCTCGTTCAAGCTCGACGCGTTGATGATCGACGCGCATTGAAAAAAGCCGGGCGCGGCCGACAAGGCCGCGCCCGGCTTTTGCAACCGGCTCGTGGTCAGCGCAAGCTCAGCCCGTATTGCGCAGCCCCGCCGCAATCCCGTTGATGCACAAATGAATCCCGCGCCGCACGCGCGCATTGGTGTCGCCCGCGCGGTGACGCTTGAGCAGCTCCACCTGCAGGTGATTCAGCGGGTCCAGATACGGGAAGCGGTTCTTGATCGAGCGCGCGAGCAGCGGATTCTCCGCAAGGCGCTCGCTCTTGCCGGTGATCTCCGACAGCACCTTCGAGGTGCGCTCCCATTCCGCGACGATGCGCTCGAACACGTGCTTGCGCAGCTTCTTGTCCGTCACCAGCGCCGCGTAGCGCGATGCGACCGCGAGGTCGGTCTTCGCGAGCACCATGTCCATGTTCGACAGCAGGTTCGAAAAGAACGGCCACGTCTTGTGCATTTTCTTCAGCAGCGCGAGACGTCGTGCGCGTTCGGCTTCGCTCGGCGCGTCGTCGAGATGGGCGGCCACCGCGCTGCCGAAACCGTACCAGCCGGTCAGCAGCAGGCGGCATTGGCCCCACGAGAAACCCCACGGAATCGCGCGTAAATCTTCGATCTTGCGTTGCTTCGGATCCTGCAGCTTGCGCGACGCGGGCCGGCTGCCGATGTTCAGTTCGGCGATCTCCGCGATCGGCGTCGACTCGAAGAAGTACTCCTTGAAACCCGGCGTTTCGTAGACCAGCGCGCGATACGCGGCCATCGCCGCGTCGGACAGCTGCTGCATGGTCTGTTCGAACGCGGGCAGGTCTGCGGGCGCATTGCCGTGCGGCAGCAGCGACGCTTCGAGCGTCGCGGCGACCACCGTTTCCAGATTGCGCCGGCCGATCTCCGGATTGCCGAACTTGCTCGCGATCACTTCGCCTTGCTCGGTCAGGCGGATCTGACCGTCGACGGTGCCCGGCGGTTGCGACAGAATCGCCTGATAGGTCGGACCGCCGCCCCGGCCGACGGTGCCGCCGCGTCCATGGAACAGCCGCAGCGTCACGCCGCGTTCGTTGAACAGCGACACCAGCGCGAGTTCGGCGCGATACAGCTCCCAGTTCGACGTGAGGAAGCCGCCGTCCTTGTTGCTGTCGGAATAGCCGAGCATCACTTCCTGCTGGTTGCCCTGATGTTCGATCAGCGCATCGACGCCCGGCAGCGCAATCAGATCGCGCATGATGTGCGGCGCGTTGCGCAGGTCAGGGATCGTCTCGAACAGCGGGATCACCATCAGGCCCGCGCGGGCCGGATCGTTCGCATCGCCCAGACGGCCGCGCAGCAGGCCGGTCTCCTTTTGCAGCAGCATCACTTCCACCAGATCGCTGACGGTTTCCGTGTGCGAAATGATGTAGTTGCGCACTGCGCGCGCACCGAATTTTTCACGCGTGACGCGCGCCTCTTCGAGCACGCCGAGCTCACTCTTCACGAGATCGGAATAGTCGGCGTACGGCACGCGCAAGGGGCGCGGTTGCGCGAGTTCCGCGAGCAGCACGTCGAGTTTGTCGGCTTCGGAGAGCGCCGCGTAATCGTCCGCGACGCCCGCGCGCTTGAGCAGTTCGGCGATCACTGCTTCGTGGATGTCGGAGCTTTGCCGCAAGTCGATGCTCGCCAGGTGAAAGCCGAACACTTCGGCGGCGCGTGCGAGCGGCGCCAGGCGCGGTGCGGCGAGCGGCGCGCCGTGATGCTCGGTGAGCGAGTCGAGCAGCACGTGCAGGTCGCGCACGAATTCGGCGGCGTCGCCGTAGGGTTTGGCGCGCACCGGCGCCGCGCCGCGGCCCGCGCTGCGCAACGGCACGCTGCCTTCGCCGAGGCGCACCCGTGCGCTCGCGGCGAGCCGCGTGTACATGCCGATCAAGGCGCGGCGATACGGCTCGTCGGTGCGATGCGGCGACTGGTCGGGCGACACCGCCGCGAGTTCTTTCAACGCATCGCTCGAGCCGACCAGCAGGTTCGACACCGACAACTCCGCGCCGAGCTTGTGCACTTGCTCCAAGTAGTGTTCGAGGATCACCGCGGCCTGGCGCGTGATCGCGTGTTCGAGGGTCTCGGCGGTGACGTTCGGATTGCCGTCGCGGTCGCCGCCGATCCAGCTGCCCATCTGGAAGAACGGCGGCAGGCGCGCGGCGAGCCCGTGTTCCTTGAGCGCCTCTTCGATGTCGGCATAGAGCGCCGGAATCTCTTCGAGGAAGGTCGCGCGGTAGTACGACAGCGCGTTCTCGATTTCGTCGGCCACGGACAGACGCGCGTCGCGCAGCATCCGCGTTTGCCACAGCGACGTGACGCGGGCGCGCAGCATCGCATCGTTGTGCGCGCGTTCGCGGTCGGTCAACGGCTGGTCGCGTTCGGCGAGCAGTCGCGCGACGTCGTGCTGCGCGTCGAGAATGCTCTTGCGCTGCACTTCGGTCGGGTGCGCGGTCAGCACCGGCACGATCAGCGCGTCGTTGAAGAACTGCTGCAACACGGGGGTCGCGGCCGCGCCCGCCGTGACGAGCCGGTCGAGCGCATGGGCGATGGTGCCCGGTTGCGCGGTCGAGCCGGCGAGCGCGTGAATGCGGTGCCGGCGATTGTGGTGGCGGTCTTCCGCGATATTCGCGAGGTGCGAGAAGTAGCTGAATGCGCGCACCACGCTGACCGTCTGGCCCGGGCTCAACGAGCGCAGCTTCTTGTCGAGTGTCTGCGCGGCGGCGCTGTCGTCCTCGCGACGAAACCGCACGGCGGTCTGCCGGATCGTTTCGACGACGTCGAACACCTCATCGCCTTCCTGTTCGCGCAGCACGTCGCCGAGCAGACGTCCCAGATAACGGATGTCCTGGAACAGCGGATGGTCCTTGTCTTCGCGCGTGCGGCCGGCGCTTTTCAGCGCGGCCTCGGGGCTGCCGGCTGGCATGGTTTGCTTGCGCGCTGGCGCGATCGGCGGCGCGGCGTCGGCGCTCGCGACAACCTTGATCTTCGTGGCGCCGGGCTTGGCCGGCTTGCGCGCTTGAGCGGAGGCCGTGGCCTGCTCTGCCTTGTCTGCCTTGTCTGCCTTGTTCGCCTCCTTCGCCTTGATCGACGTGGAAGCGGTCGCGGCCTTCGGCACTTTGGCCGCTTGCGCGGCCTGGGCAGTCTTGCCGGCGCGTGGGGTGCGTTTGGCAGGGGTCGATGCGGCGTCGATGCCGGTGGAAGCGGTGGACGCAGTGGCGGCGTCGGCCGCGCGAGCGTTGGGCGATGCAGTGTTGCGGCGGGTAGAGCGCGCCGATCCGGAAGACGTCACGATGGGTTTCCTCAGGGAAGCCAGGGTCTGTTGAGTGATGAACTGCTACTGCGGAACTGCACTACGAACTGCAACGTGAAGTGAAACGTGAACTGCGCGAAACGGCATGGGCCGATGGCGTGACGCCGGAGAGGGGGCCGCGGATGCGCACGGGATGTGCCGCGTGCACGCGAGCAGGCGACGCAGTCACGCCGCATTGCATCATCCCGCATGCCACGCCCCGGTGCGCGAACGACCGTGCGTGAACAAGCCGGGATGGGGCCGGCGCGCGTCGCGCGAAGCCCATCTCCTCCATCGATACCGCGCCGGCACGGCGCCTCGCTGTGCCTTGGGACACAAGGGCGCGTGCTAACATTGATTGTTATTACATCCCGTCATTCGATCAGCAAGCTAATGAACACCGAGACGTTTTCGACGCCACCCCACACGCTTGTGATTGCGTCGCGAGAAAGCCGCCTGGCCATGTGGCAAGCGGAGCATGTGCAATGTGCGCTGCACAAATTATATCCATCTTGTGACGTAAAAATTCTCGGAATGACAACACGCGGCGATCAAATTCTCGATCGCACGCTGTCGAAGGTCGGTGGCAAAGGCCTCTTCGTCAAGGAACTGGAAGCCGCGCTGGCCGATGGCCGCGCCGACCTCGCCGTGCACTCCCTGAAGGACGTGCCGATGGAATTGCCCGCGGGCTTCGCGCTGACTGCGATCATGGAGCGCGAAGATCCGCGCGACGCGCTGGTGTCCAATCAGTACGACTCGCTTGCCGCGTTGCCGGCGGGCGCCGTGGTCGGCACCTCGAGTTTGCGTCGTGAGGCGATGCTGCGCATGCGATACCCGCACCTCGAGGTGCGGCCGTTGCGTGGCAATCTGGATACGCGTCTGGCGAAACTCGATCGGGGCGACTACGCGGCGATCATTCTCGCCGCCGCCGGGCTCAAGCGTTTGGGTTTGGGCGAGCGCATCCGCGCCTTGCTCGATCCGCAAGACAGCTTGCCGGCGGCGGGGCAGGGCGCGCTCGGCATCGAGATTCGCGCCGATCGCGCAGACCTCGCCGCGTGGCTCGCGCCGCTGCATCACGCACACACGGCCGCGGCCGTCGAAGCGGAACGCATGGTGTCGCGTGCGCTCGGCGGCAGTTGCGAGGTGCCGCTCGCCGCGTATGCGAGCTGGCATGACGGCGCGCTGCATCTGCGCGGCATCGTCGCGACGCCTGATGGGCAGCGCGTGCTGAGCGCGCAGGCCTCGGCGCCCGCGCCCACGATCGAGCACGCGCTCGCGCTGGGCCAGCAAGTGGCGAGCGCGCTCGAACAGCAGGGCGCGCTCGACATCGTGCGTGCGCTCAGCACCGCCAGTGGTCCCGCCGACCCCGCCGACGCGTCGCGCGGGAGTGCGGCGGCGGACAGCGCGGCGTCCGGCGAGTGATGGCGGCCGACATCCCAGGTCACGCGGCTTCGTCCGCCACAGCGTCGCGCGAGGCGGCGTTCACGGTCGTGATTACGCGACCGGCCGGTCAGTCGAGCGAGCTCATCAGGCAACTCGACGCTGCCGGCCTCGCCACGCTCGAGTTCCCGCTGATCGAGATCGCGCCCGTCGCCGATGACGCGCCGTTGCGCGCTGCGTTGGCTTCGCTGGAGCGCTATGCGCTCGTCGTGTTCGTGTCGCCGAATGCGGTCGACCACGCCTTCGCCCGCCACCAGGGCATCTGGCCGCATGCGTTGCCGATCGGCGTGGTCGGGCCGGGCAGCGTGCAGGCGCTCGCGCGCCACGGCGTCGCCGCGCCGGCGCATCGCGTGATCAGCCCGGCATCAGGCGCCGCCGATGACGAAGCAACCGGCTTCGATTCCGAAGGCCTCTTCGCGGCGCTCGACGCCTCGCTCGGCGCGGCGAGTCTCGACGGCAAGCGCGTGCTGATCGTGCGCGGCGATGGCGGCCGCGAGTGGCTCGCCGACCGTCTGCGCGAAGCGGGCGCCGAAGTCGAAGCGGTCGCCGCGTATCGGCGCGTCGTGCCCGAGCCGTCGATCCGCGGCTGGGCGCGCGTGCATGCGCTGCTCGCCGGCGCGCCGCACGCATGGCTGCTGACCAGTTCCGAAGGCGTGCGCAATCTGCACGAACTCGCCCAGGAGCATCTGACCGCCGACGAGATCGTGCAGCTCAAGCGCGCGAACCTCGTCACACCTCATCCCCGAATCGCGCAAACCGCGCGGGCATTGGGTTTTGATAGGATGACGGTGTCCGGCCCGGGCGACGAGCGCATTGTCCGCGCACTGCTTGCCGCCGTCCCGCCCGTAGTCCAACCGGTACCGTCCAACCCGGCTCATTCACCGGCTAATTCACGCATGACTGAAACGAACGCATCCACGCACGCTTCACCCCAGCCAGCCGCGACCACCGCGTTGCCGCCGAATCAACCCTTCACGCCGTACGAAGCGCAAAAGCGCCGCAGCGCGAGCGGACCGCTGCTGTGGTTGGTCGTCCTGATCATTGCTGGTGCGGCGGGCGTCGGCGGCTTTGCGCTCAATCGCAAGGTGGAGCGCAGCGAACAGCGGCTCGCGCAACGCCAGCAGGCCAACGACACCCAGACCAACGAACTGCGCATCAAGACCGAGCAGGCGCTGGCCACCGTGCATCAGTCCGATTCGCAGGTCGCGCAACTCGAAGGCAAGCTCGCCGATGCGCAAGCCGCGCAGCAGGCGCTGCAACAGCAGTACGCGGACCTTGCCCGCAATCGCGACGACTGGACGCTCGCCGAAGTCGGACAGATGCTGTCGGCCGCGAGCCAGCAGTTGCAGCTCACCGGCAACACGCAGCTCGCGTTGTTCGCGCTGCAAAGCGCGGATACGCGCCTCGCCGCCTCGGACAGCCCGCAGGCCGTCGCGGTTCGCAAGGCCATCGCACAAGACATCGACAAGCTGAAGGCCGCGCCTTCCACCGACCTCACGGGTCTCGCCATCAAGCTCGACGACGCGATCGATCACATCGACAGCCTGCCGCTCGCGGGCGAAGCGCCGATCCCCCATGCCACCCCGCACGCGGCCACATGGGCCGACACCGCGAAGGTGGCCGCGGCTACCGGCAAGCCGCGCTGGGAAGTGTGGCTGCATGAGGTGACGGCAGGTGTCGGCCAGCAGTTGACGAGCCTCGTGCAGGTGCGCCGCATCGACAACGCCGATGCGATGCTGGTCACGCCCGACCAGGGCTACTTCGTGCGTCAGAACCTGAAGCTGCGTCTGCTGTCCGCGCGGGTCGCGCTGCTCTCGCGCAACCAGACCACGCTGAAGTCCGACCTGCAGGCGGCGCAGACCTCGCTCACACGCTACTTCGACAACGCGTCGAAAGAGACGCAGACCGTCGTCGATCTGGTCAAGCAGGTGGATGCGGGTTCGGCCGCGGTCGAACTGCCGAATCTGAACACGAGCCTGCAGGCCGTCAATCAATACCGGAGCCGAGGTTAATCATGGCGATCCGGGGACTTCTATGGCTTGCGTTGCTGTTCGCCATCGCGGTGGCGCTGGCGGTGGTCGGGCGCTTCGACACGGGGCAGGTGCTGCTGATCTATCCGCCGTACCGCGTCGACATGTCGTTGAATCTGTTCGTGGTCGGGCTGGTGGTGCTGTTCATCCTGCTGTACGCACTGCTGCGCATCGTCCGCAATATCTGGCGCATGCCGCAGCGCGTGGCCGCGTACCGTGCGCGCTCGCGCGTCGCGAAGGCGCACGCGGCGCTGCGTGATGCGATCGGCAATCTGTATGCGGGGCGTTTCACGCGTGCGGAAAAGGCCGCGAAAGATGCGCTCGCGAACGTCGACAACAAGGGCGCGGCCGGTCTGATCGCCGCCACCGCCGCGCATCGCATGCGTGAATACGCGCGGCGCGACGAATGGCTCGCGCAGATCGACGGCGCCGACTGGCAGGACGCGCGCCTGATGGCCACCGCCGACATGCGCGCCGACGGCCGCGACGCCGACGGCGCATTGACCGCGCTGACCGAAATGCAGTCGCAGGGCGCGCGGCGCATTCACGCGCAGCAGATCATGTTGCGTGCGCAACAGCAATTGAAGAACTGGGGCGAGGTGCACAAGCTCGTCAAGACGCTGGAAAAGCGCGAGGCGATCCATCCGGCGGTGGCGGTGCGCCTGCGTCAACTGGCGGCGGAGAATCTGCTGCGCGACCGGCGTCATAACGCCGATGCGCTGCTGGAAATGTGGAACTCGCTGTCGGCGACCGAGCGTCATTCGCCGCGTCTCGCCGACCTCGCCGCGGAACTGCTGGTGGCGCTGAATCGTCCGCAGGAAGCGCGCAAGATCGTCGAGGAAGCGCTTGCGCAGAACTGGGACGCGCGCCTCTTGCGCCGCTATCCGGATACGGCCGCGGGCGACGCGCTGCCGTTGATCCAGAAGGCCGAGGCATGGCAGAAGGATCGTCCGGAAGATGCGGACCTGATGTTCACGCTGGGTCGCTTGTGCCTGCATCAGCAGTTGTGGGGCAAGGCGCAATCGTTCCTCGAACGTGCGCTGAAGCTGGCCGACAATGAGACGCTCAGAATCCGCTCGCATCGTGCATTGGCGCGTTTGCACGAGCAGCTCGGCGATGCGGACAAGGCGAGCCAGCACTATCGCGAAAGCGCGCTGGCGATGAACGTGGTGTGACGATATTGGCACGCTGCGGTTGGCTCCCTGCGCCGTGTGGTTCGCGCGATAGGTGGGCAGACCGAAAAAGCCCCGGCGTTACGAGACGCTCGGGGCTTTTTTTGTTGACACGTGTGGCGCGTGAAGATTCGGGCGTGCGCGATGCATCCCGAGCCTTAACCTGACACGCTGCTGCGTTGCTGCGTTGCTGCGTTGCTGCGTTGCTGCGTTGCCGCGTTGCCGCGTTGCCGCGTTCGCGACGTTCGCGGGCGCGCGCCGCCCGATCTCAGGCGGCGCACCGCTTCACCTGTTGACGATTCGCGCCGGTACGCTGATCGCGAGCAGGCCGCCTAGCACCATGAACGCCGCCAGCATGTACATGCCGGAGTCGTTCGCGGCGGTCGCCTGCTTGAGCCAACCCACCGCGTAGGGGCTCAGAAAGCCCGCCAGGTTGCCGATCGAATTGATCATCGCGATACCGGCGGCCGCGCCCGTGCCGGCAAGGATCGCCGTGGGCAGGCTCCAGAACAGCGGCAGCGTAGTCAGAATGCCCATGGTCGCGAGCGTGAGCGAGGCCATCGCCAGCACCGTGCTCTGCGCCCACACCACGGACAGCACGAGGCCGACCGCACCTGCGAACGCGGGCAACGCGATATGCCAGCGCCGCTCGCGCGTGCGGTCCGCGCTGCGCGCGACGAACACCATCGCCACCACCGCCGCCGCGAATGGGATCGCGGACAGCAGGCCGATCATGAACGCGTCGGTGACGCCGGTCGCCTTGATGATGGTCGGCAGCCAGAAGCTCACGCCGTACAGACCCATCACGAACGAGAAGTACGTGAGCGAAAGCATCAGCACGCGGCCGCTCGTGAGTACCTGGCGGATCGGCATATCGTGCTTGGTGGCTTCTTCGGCCGACACCTGGCTTTCGAGCAATTGCTGCTCTTCCCTGGTGAGCCATTTGGCGTTCGCGATGCGGTCGTCGAGCATCAGGAACACCATGATCCCGACGATCACCGATGGAATCCCTTCGAGCAGGAACAGCCACTGCCAGCCATGCCAGCCGTTGAGGTCGTTGAAGCTCTTCAGGATATAGCCCGACAGCGGCCCGCCGATCACGCCCGACAGCGCGATCGCCGTCATGAACCAGGTGGTCATGCGGCCGCGCCGGTGCGCCGGATACCAGTAGGTGAGATACAGGATGATGCCGGGGAAGAAACCCGCCTCGGCGAGACCGAGCAGAAAGCGCATCACGTAGAACATGGTCGGCGTGGTGACGAACATGGTCAGCATCGAAATCACGCCCCACGACACCATGATCCGCGCGATCCACACGCGTGCGCCCACCTTGTGCAGGATCACGTTGCTCGGAATCTCGAAGATGAAATAGCCGATGAAGAAAATCCCCGCGCCGAAGCCATACACCGCATCGCTCAAGCCGAGGTCGCTGGTCATTTGCAGCTTGGCGAAGCCGACGTTCACGCGGTCCAGATACGCGACCACGTAGCAGAGCATCAGGAACGGCGCGAGCCGCCAGCTGACCTTGCGGTAGGTCGCCTCTTCGAAGGTGGAAGGCGGCGCACCTGCGCCGGGATGGTGAAGCGGGTCTGCGGGACTAGCCATCGTGTCTCCTCTTTTGTTGTGAAATTGACGTGCCGCTGTCGAGCGATTCTAGCCGTGTGGGATCATTTGCAGGCAAATCGATACCGGGGGGAAACACTTACTTCGGCATCGACCTCGACACCGACACCGGCACTGACACCGTCACTGACACCGGCACTGGCACCGGCACCGGCACCGGCACCGACACCGACACCGACACCGACACCGACACCGACACCGACACCGACACCGACACCGACACTGACACCGGCACTGACCCTGGCTTCGGCGAGAGCCGCACGCGGCCCTCGCCTGCGCGAGTGGTGCTGCAAACGCGTCGCGGCGCTCACACGCAGCGCCCGCCGTCCACTTCGAGACACACGCCGGTGATGAACTCCGCTTCGTCGGACGCCAGATAGAGCGCCGCGTTGGCGACGTCCTGCGGGGTCGAGAAGCGCCCGAGCGGAATGCCGGCGAGAAAGCGCTGGCGATTTTGCGGCGTATCCTCGACGCCCATGAACTCGGAAAGCAACGCCGTTTCACCGATCACCGGATTCACGCAGTTCACGCGAATCCGGTCGGCACCGAGTTCGACGGCGAGCGACTTGCTCGCGATGATCACCGCGCCCTTGCTGCCGTTGTACCAGACGAGCCCCGGCCGCGGCCGCACGCCGGCCGTCGACGCGATATTGACGAAGCTGCCGCCGCCTTGCTCGCGGAAATACGGCACGAACTCCTGCACGCTCCAGTAGATGCTTTTCACGTTCACCGCGTAGACGCGGTCGAATTCGGCTTCCGTCACTTCCAGCACCGGCTTGTTGCGATGCGTGGTGCCGGCATTGTTGACCACGATCTGCACACTGCCGAAATCTTCCAGCGCCGCCTCGCGCAACGCGCGCCAGTCATCGCGTAGCGCCACGTTGCCGGGCACCGCGATGGCCTTGCCGCCGGCTAGCGCGATCTCGCTTGCCACGCGCTCGGCGGCCGCGCCATTCAGATCGTTGACCACCACGTTCGCGCCTTCGCGCGCATAGGTCTTCGCGATGCCTTCGCCGAAACCCGAGCCGCCACCCGTGACGATGGCTGTTTTACCTGTCAACCGCATGATGTCTCCGCTATTTGTTGTGGACGGTGTTGCAACTGAATGGTGATGCGTGCCGGCCTCGAACCCGCAACCGGCTAGCCATGCCGGATCGCGATGGTCTTCAGCACGGTGAAGCCGTACAGCGCTTCGAAACCTTTTTCGCGCCCGTGGCCCGAATGCCTGACGCCGCCGAACGGCAATTCGACGCCGCCGCCCGCGCCATAGTTGTTAATGAACACCTGGCCGGAGCGCACACGCCGCGCGAGACGCATCTGGCGCGCGCCGTCGCGCGTCCAGATGCCGGCTACGAGGCCGTACTGCGTGCCGTTGGCGAGCGCGAGCGCTTCGTCTTCGTCGCTGAAGGACATGGCGGCGAGCACTGGCCCGAACACTTCGTCGCACGCGAGGCGATGGCCGGCGGGCACGTCGCGCAGCAGCGTGGGCGCCTGATAGAAGCCGCTCTCCGGCGCTTCGGGAATCACTTCGCCGTGTGCCGCCATCGCGATGCCGTCGTGCTGCGCGTCGGAGAGGAAGTCCCACACGCGCTGCTGTTGCTTCGCGTTGATGAGCGGCCCGCAGTCGAGGTCGGCATGCGACGGCCCGACGCGCAGCGCCTGGAACGCGTTACCCAGCCGGTCGAGTAAAGGTTCATAGATGGCCCGCTCGATCAGCACGCGGCTGCCCGCCGAACAGGTCTGCCCGGCGTTCTGCACGATCGCCGACACCAGCACGGGCAGCGCCGCGTCGAGGTCCGCGTCGGCGAAGACGATTTGCGGCGACTTGCCGCCCAGTTCCAGCGTGACCGGCACGTGATTCTCGGCGGCCATCTGCGTGACCAGCTTGCCGGTTTCGGGCGAGCCGGTGAACGAAATGTGATCGATGCCGGGATGACGCGCGAGCGCGGCACCCGCTTCGTGTCCATAGCCGGTGACGATATTCAGCGCGCCGACCGGCAAGCCCGCTTCGGCAGCCAGTTCGGCGACGCGCAGCACCGACAGGCAGGCGTCCTCGGCCGGTTTGACGACGCACGCATTGCCGGTGGCGAGCGCCGCGCCGACGCTGCGGCCGAAAATCTGCATCGGATAGTTCCACGGCACGATGTGACCGGTCACGCCGTGCGGCTCGCGGATCGTCAGCACCGTATAGCCGCTCTGGTAAGGCAGCGTTTCGCCGTGCAGCTTGTCGGCCGCGCCTGCGTAGAACTCGAAATAGCGGGCGAGGGCGGCCGCATCGCCGCGCGCCTGCTTGAGCGGCTTGCCGGTGTCGCGCGCTTCGAGCTGCGCCAGCTCTTCCTGGCGGGCCGCCACCAGCATCGACAGCCGGTACAGCACGCGGCCACGTTCGGCGGCGCTGGCCGCGCCCCATGCGCCGTCGAACGCGCGGCGCGCGGCGTGCACGGCGGCGTCGATATCGGCCGCGGTGCCGCGCGCCAACACGGTGAACGGCTGGCCGTCCGACGGATCGAGCACGGCGATCGTTTCGCCGCCGGAAGCGGCGCACCACTCGCCGCCGATGAAGTGTCGGGCTTCTTCCATGCATGCTCCTTGAAATGTCGCGCGGCCGGGTCGAGCCACACGGTGTTCACGAATGGGACTCACAAGCGGGACGCACAAGCGAGAGACGCCCAACGATTATCGCGCCGATCCCCGCACGGGTGGCATCGGCCGATTGGCTATAATGGCGCATTCCGCACTGTGCGGCCGTACCGTGGCCGCTCGCGGCGAGATCCAGGCATCCACGATGCATGCCGCCAGAGCCCACGCGCCGTACGCCGTGTTCCGACTTCCATCCTGATCAGAGAGCGCTCATGAGCTTCAATCACGTCCCCGCAGGCAAAGACCTTCCGCAAGATTTCAACGTCATCATCGAAATCCCGGCGCAGAGCGATCCGGTGAAGTACGAAGCCGACAAGGAAATGGGCCTGCTCGTCGTCGACCGTTTCATCGGCACCGGCATGCGCTATCCGGCCAACTACGGCTTCATTCCGCAAACGCTGTCGGGCGACGGCGACCCGGTTGACGTGCTGGTGATCACGCCGTTCCCGCTGCTGGCCGGCTCGGTGGTGCGCGCACGTGCGCTCGGCATGCTGCAAATGACCGACGAATCGGGCGTGGACGCGAAGCTGATCGCCGTGCCGCACGACAAGATCTGCCCGATGACTGCGGACCTGAAGTCGATCGACGACGTCCCGGCTTACCTGAAAGACCAGATCAAGCACTTCTTCGAGCAATACAAGGTGCTGGAGAAGGGCAAGTGGGTGAAGGTCGACGGCTGGACGGGCATCGAAGCCGCGCACAAGGAAATCAGCGAAGGCGTCGCGAACTACAAGAAGTAGAGCAGGGTAGTCGCAAGGCAAGAGATTGACTTCGCTTTGCGGACCACAGGTAGCACAGGAAGAGGCAAGCCACCACGGCTTGCCTCTTTGTGTTTGCTCAGCTGGATTTTGACGGTGAGGCTTGCGAACCGCCCCGGCTGTCGCGTTTACGGCGCGGTGGCGACGGGATCGAAGCCAGCTTCCTCGATTGCGCCGGCGATCTGCTCCTGCTCCAGCGCTGACTCGACCTTCACCGTTTTTGCTGCGAGATCAATCTCGACTTTGGCAGCCGGGTCCAGGTTTGTTATCGCCCTGCTTACGGCGCTCGCACATCCGCCGCATGACATGTCGGCTACATTGAATTCCATTTTTGCGGCTCCTTATAACGAGAAACGCTTACAGCATGAAGCTTCCCATAATGGGAATGTCAACGGGGGCGACGTTGCCGGTCTGACGGAGCAACGCGATGGATGCCGTCACGAACACGTCGACTCATCCGACTCGCAAACCTCGCGCGCTGATGAAGCTGCCGCAACCCAGCCGCTTTGCCGTTACGCACTCACACGTTCGCGCGCCTACAGCGGTCCCGACCCCGTGCTAGACTCTGCCCCCATGTCCTACTGGCGCAAACTCTTTCTTGTCGTGCTGCTTGCACTGAGCCTGCCGGTTCAGTCATTTGCGGCCGTCTCGATGATTTGTGCCGTCTCGGCAGCGGCCGACGACGGAGCGACCGCCCATCATCTCCATCAATCCGGGTCGGCGGACCAACATGCCGTTATCGCCGAAGACGATGACCACCATGGCCATCACCACAACGGCGGCCATCACATGCACGCGTGTTTGACCTGCGCGTCCTGCTGTGTCGGTGCAGTGCTACCGGTTGTGCCTGCGGTTTGCGCTGCGGCTGAGCCGGCTCATTTCCCTGTCCCATTGCCTCCCGCTGCCGGTGTCGTGTTGTTCCTGACCGGCGGCATCGAACGGCCTCCCCGCGCGATTCTCATCTGATCCACGCACTCGCGGCCACGGGCTGCGACCAGCAAGTTTTTCTGGAGTCCGTCACGGTCTCCGGATGATTCACGACGAGAACAATTCATGCGAACAATTTCTGCGGCGCTTATCTGCGCAGGCGCAGTGTTGCCGTTGCTCGCGCATGCCGCGACGGCAGTGCCCGACCCAACGGACGCAGCGGCATCGATGCCGGTCGCCTCGGCGTCATCCGCATTCGACGGCTATAGGGCCTACGAGGGGTCCTACGAGGACGGGGAAGCCCCGAGCTGGCAACAACTGAATCGCGCCGTTACGCCGAGCCGACGCATGACCGGGATGCAGCGCGCTCAGCAACCCGGTGCGACACCAGACGGAAAGAGCGGTCATGAACAGAGCGGTCGTGAACACGAGGGCGAGACGAAATGAAGCGATACCTCGTGCACAACCGCGTGATCTGCATTGCCATCGCGACGGTGTTGCTTGCAGGCTGCACGACCTTCTCGAAAGACGGTGGATTCAACACCGTATCGACGACTGCTTTCGAGCGCCTCGGCAAAGACGCCGTCTACGTCAAAACCGACGCAGACCGCGACGCTGTTTTCCAGCGTACGCAAGAACTCCTTTCGAAGCCGCTCGGCATGGACGACGCTGTCCAGGTTGCACTGCTGAACAACAGTGGACTGCAGGCGTCGTACGGTGAACTCGGCATCTCCGAGGCTGACCTCGTCCAGGCGGGCCGTCTGCCCAATCCGGGCTTTACGTTCAGCCGGACGCACTGGAGCGATGGCTTCGGCATCAGCCGGACCTTTTCGATGGGCGTACTGGCTGTGCTCACGCTGCCGGTGGCGACGCGCATCGAGAGCCGGCGGTTTGAACAAACGAAGCTCGAGACTGCTAACGCGATGCTCGCGGTGGCCGCCGACGCTCGCAAGGCCTATGTGAACGCCGTGGCCGCCGAGCAGGCTGCGTTGTATGCCGCTCAGGTCAAGGACTCCGCCGAGGCCGGAGCAGAACTCGCCTTGCGCATGCGCCAGGCAGGCAATTTCAGCAAGCTCGACTATGCGCGCGAGCAGGCTTTCTACGCGGAATCAGTCGCGCAGTTGGCGAAGGCGAAGCAGCAGTCAGTCATGGCCCGCGAGAAGCTCACACGTGCAATGGGTTTATGGGGTTCAGGAACCCAGTACAAGCTGCCGGACCGTTTGCCTGACCTGCCGAAGGACAGGCCGCAACTCGATGACCTCGAAAGCTTTGCGATGCGGAACCGTCTGGACATTCAGGCGGCGCAGCTGAGAACACAAAGCGTCGCAACCTCTCTGGGACTCAGCCAGGCGACCCGCTTCATCAATGCGCTCGACGTCGGCTATCTCGACAACTTCGAGACCGACAAGGGGCATGAGCACGGGTACGAAATCAGTGTCGAGATTCCTCTCTTCGACTGGGGCAGTGCGAAGGTCGCACGCGCCGAAGCCATCTATATGCAGTCGGCGAACCGGCTCGCCCAGACGGCGATCGACGCCCGTTCCGAAGTACGCGAGTCGTACTCCGCCTGCGTGACGAGTTACGACGTCGCCCGCCACTACCGCGATGAGGTCGTGCCTGTGCGCAAGACCATCTCGGACGAAATGCTGCTGCGCTACAACGGCATGCTCGCAAGCGTATTCGAGCTGCTTGCCGATTCGCGCGATCAGATCGCTGCCGTCAACGGATACATCGATGCGCTGAAAGACTACTGGCTTGCGCAGACGGAGCTGCAACAGTCGCTTGGCGGCCGACTCCCGCCGCTTGCGATGACGCAGACGCCGGGCGCAGAGCACAGCGAAGCAACACCCGCTGCGGCGACGCAAACACCATCGGCTCCGGTGCAGGATTCGCCATTGCCCGCTAGCGCTCCCGCTCCCGCGACTCAATCGACGTCGCCGACGTCGCCGCCGAACTCAGAAGGTCAATGAACATGGTCTCACGTCGAAGTTTCCTCGGCGGCTCGGGTGCTGCGCTCCTCGGCGCGGCGTTGGTCAGCAAGGCTGGCGCAGCGTCACTTCCAGAAGCGCCAAGCATGGATAAGACCGGCACCCAGGCGCCGCTCGTCCCCCCCAATGGCCGCCCCTATACACCCGTGGCAACGCTCAATGGCTGGACTCTGCCGTGGCGCATGAAGAACGGCTGGAAGGAATTTCATCTGATCGCCGAGCCTGTGGTCCGCGAAATGGCGCCGGGCATGAAAGCGAATCTCTGGGGATACAACGGCCAGGCGCCTGGCCCGACCATCGAAGCGGTCGAAGGCGACAAGGTCCGCATCTTCGTGACCAACAGACTGCCGGAACACACCACGGTTCACTGGCACGGCATGCTGGTGCCGTCCGGGATGGACGGCGTGGGCGGGCTGACGCAACCGCACATCCCGCCAGGCAAGACGTTCGTCTATGAGTTCCAGCTCGAGAAGCATGGCACGTTCATGTATCACCCGCATGCCGACGAGATGGTGCAGATGGCGATGGGCATGATGGGCACGTTCATCGTCCACCCGAGGGAGCGCAGCGTCATGCCGGTGGACCGCGACTTCGTGTTCCTGATGTCGGCCTACGACATCGACCCTGGCAGCTTCACGCCGCGCGTCAACGAAATGACCGACTTCAACATGTGGGCATGGAATGCCCGGGTCTTTCCGGGCATCGACCCGCTGCCCGTGCGCGCCGGTGACCGGGTCCGCATCCGCTTCGGCAACCTGACGATGACCAATCACCCCATCCATCTGCATGGGTACAGCTTCGAGGTGGCAGGAACCGACGGTGGATGGATTCCCCCTTCGGCACGCTGGCCGGAAGTGACTGCCGATGTCGCGGTCGGTCAGATGCGGGCCATCGAGTTCACGGCAAACCGTCCGGGCGACTGGGCGTTTCACTGCCACAAGTCGCATCACACGATGAATGCGATGGGTCATCAGGTGCCGAATCTGATCGGCGTGCCGCAGAAAGACCTCGCGATGCGCATCAACAAACTCATTCCGGACTACATGGCAATGGGCAGCACAGGCGGTTCGATGGGCGACATGGAAATGCCGCTACCGGACAACACGCTGCCGATGATGACGGGAACCGGGCCGTTCGGCGCGCTCGAAATGGGCGGCATGTTTAGCGTCGTGAAGGTGCGCGAGGGACTCGGCCGCAACGACTACCGCGACCCGGGCTGGTTCAGACACCCGAAGGGGACCGTGGCGTACGAGTACACCGGTGAACTGCCGGATAGCTGATTGCGCTGGGAGCCGGGCCATTCGCCCGGCCAGATTTTTGTCACTTTGTTTTTGTCACTTGGGCTTTGGAGAGAACCTGATGAAGAACCTGATGGCTTTGATTGTGATGGTTAGTGCTGTGACCGTTTCGGCAACCGCCGACGCAGCCGGCGATATGGGCAACATGGACATGACAGGCGGCCCGCAACAAGGTGCAGACGCGAAGAACGGCATGTCGCACATGTCGCACGGTGAGGTGAAGAAAGTGGATGCCGCCGCCGGTAAGCTGACCATCAAGCATGGTCCCCTCGAAAACCTCGGCATGGAAGCGATGACGATGGTGTTCAAGGTCAAGGACCCGGCCATGCTGTCCCAGGTGAAGGTCGGCGACAAGATTGACTTCGTCGCGGAAGAAGTGGACGGCGCACTCACTGTGATGAAACTGCAGAAGCAGTGAGTGTGATGGGGCGCCAGCGGTGCAGCACGCGGAACACCCCGCTTCAATCCCGGCATCGTCGATGCATCCGGTGTACCCGCGACTCACTTCGCGACGGGTGGGCAGTCGACCTCTTCGCGTGGCGTGCATAGCCGTCGTGCATCGAATGGATGAAGCGAAGGCATTTTTATATTTAGGTATAAACCCTTATCATCTGCCGCACTGTCGTACGCACTGTCGTACGCACCATCGCAGCAGTGACCGCCGGCTGGACCGATGCGCGTACGCCGCGCCCACACGCGTTTTGAGGAGCCCACCGTCCGGATGATGAACCGCAAGTCCCACCCGTCGTCGCCACGCTGGTCGAGCTGGCTGTACACGATCGCCACCGCGATCTACCGCAAGCGGCCGGTATGGATGGTGTCGTTCGCGACGAGCGAGGCCAGTCTGTCCGAAGGCTTGAGGGCGGCGTGCGCATCGACGGCGATGCTCGCGCTGGGTGACGTGCTGCACGATCCGAGCTTCGCGTGGGCCGCGATCGGCGCTTTCTGGACCTGTCTGGCCGACGCGGCGGGTTCCAACCGTGCGCGCTTCGCGTCGATGATGGGCTTCGCGTTGCTGTCGACCGTATGCGGCGGCCTCACCGCGTTCGCGTCGGCAGCCGGGACCGGCTACGCGGCGCTGGCGCTTCTCGTGTTCACGACGCTCGGCGCGTTCGGCCGCATCTGGGGCGCCGCCACCTCGCAGGTGATGATTCTCGCCGCGACCGCCTGCGTGGTGATGGTCGACCGGCCGATGCACGACCCGCGCGCCGGCATGGCGTTTCTCGCGGTCTACCTGGCCGGCTGCCTGTTTGCGGTCGCGCTGAGTCTGACCGTGTGGCGCATCCATCCGTTCGGCGCGAGCCGGTCGTCGCTGCGTGGCGTGTATCTGCGGCTCGCCGATGTCGCGCTGGACAGCGCCCGCCTGCTGGAGCACCGCGCGAGCGTGCGCGAGTGGGCCACGCATGCCGCGCAATTCCGCGCCGATGCTCGCGCCGCGCTGGAGCGCTCGCGGGCGGCGCTGGCGAGGGTGCCCGTAGCGCGAACGGATGCAGGGCAGACTTACGACACGCTGCTCGCCTTGCTGACCGATGGCGAAGCGTTGTTTGCCTATCTGATCGCGGTTTCCGGCGCGAGCGAAAAAGTCCCCGACGACGCATGGCGCGTCAAGCGTGCAGTCCGATTGCTGGGCGCGATCGGCGAGCTGCTGCGCGGCATCGGGGTGGCGGCCAATGAAGCGCGCTGGGCGCGGCTGGCGGATCTGCAGCGGCGCTTGCGCCGTCTCGCGGGACGGCTCGAAACCGCGTTGATGGAACCCGTCAAGCTGAAGTCCGACTTCGAACTGGTCGATTTCGCGCCGCTCCATGCGCGCCCCGAACCGTGGACCGCGAGCGCGGCCCGGCTGACAACGCGCGCATGGGCGACGCTCAAAGCCAATCTGTCGCGCCAGTCGGTCGGCTTGCGGCATGCGGCGCGCGTCGGCGTGACGACCACCACGGGCTTTCTGGTGATTCGCGCGCTGGGGCTGCCGTTCGGCTACTGGGCGACCATGGCGACGCTGCTGATCCTGCAACCGTCGATTGGCGCAACCTGGCCACGCAGCATCGAACGCGCCGCGGGCAGTATCGTCGGCGGGGTGCTGGCGGCGGCGATCGGCTACGCGATCGATTCGCCGCTCGGCATTGCCCTCGCGGTGTTTCCGCTGGTGATCGCGACGATGGCGCTGCGGCCCGTCAGCTATAGCCTGTTCGTGCTGTTCCTGACGCCGACCTTCGTACTGGTCGCCGACTTCGCGACGCCGGGCGCCAACGAATTAGCGTTTGCGCTGACGCGGCTCGGCAACAACGTGCTCGGCTGCGTGCTGGCGCTGCTGGCCACGTTCTGCTTGTGGCCGACGCGCGAGAAGATCGACTACCGCGCTTACCTGACGCAGGCGGTGCGGGCCAATCTCGCGTATCTGCTGGCTGCGCTGGCGTCGCCGCGTGCGAGCGAAAAGAACATGGAGCGCTTGCGTAGAGCCGCGGGCCTCGGCAGCAATAATGCCGAGGAGGCCATCGGCCGGATGCGCCTCGAAAAGCTCGAAGACTCGATGGTCGATACCGTGGCGCTGACGGTGCTGAGTCTGTTGCGCAGGATGGCCGGGACCGCGACCCAGTTGCGCCTCAGTGCGACCTGGCGCGACATGCACGACGAACTCGCCGGCTGGGTCGCGGCGACGAGCGCCGATATCGACGCGGCATTGAACCGGACGTTAAAGCCGGTTCAGCGCGAGCTTCCCGCACGCGACAGATTGACGTCGCTGGAGGCCGATGCGGTGGGTGAACTCGCGCGGATGCATCGGTTGCTGACTGAGCGGATGCGGGAGGTGCGGGGGTAGTGTGAAGGGGCGTGGGGTGACTCAACACGCTCTCACGAAGCGCCCATCTGTCATTGCGCCTCTTCGCCTTCATCCAGCAACGGCTCGGGCACCGGCAGCACCGATTCGAGCGTGCGCGAGCCCGCGGCAAGCGCGCGCTTGTCGATCGGCGACAGCCGCTTGACCCAATACTCCGCACGCAACGCGCTCGACCGGTCCGTCAGCTCGAACGACGCCAGCACGCGCACCGGTTTGCGTGAGCGCGTATAACGCGCGCCCGCGCCGCTCACGTGTTTGTCGAAGCGCGCCTGCACGTCGGTGGCAATGCCGGTGTAGACGCTGCCGTCCGAGCATTCGAGCAAATAAAGAAACCACGCCATGGATGCGCTTCAGCCTTTGAACGGATTGTGGTCGCGCAGCTCGTCCACGTACGCGTGGATGCTGTGCTTTTCGTTGTCGAGGAAATGGCCGACCGCATCGGCGAACGCCGGATGCGCGAGCCAGTGCGCGGAGCGCGTCACCGTGGGCAGGAACCCGCGCGCCATCTTGTGCTCGCCTTGCGCGCCGCCTTCGAACGCGCCGAGTTTTTCCTCGATGCAGAATTCGAGCGGCTGGTAGTACGCGGTTTCGAAGTGCAGGCACGGCACGTGTTCCAGCGCGCCCCAGTAGCGGCCATACAAGGTGCCGCCGGTTTGCGCGTCACGCTGATACACCACCAGCGAACTGGCGATCGGCTTGCCTTCGTAGTCGGCGATCACGAGCATCAGATTCTCCGGCATCGACGCGCCGATCATGCGAAAGAAATCCAGGTTCAGATACGGACTCGAAAAATGTTCGCGGTAGGTCTGCCGATAGCACTTGCTGAAGAAGCGCCAGTCGGCATCCTGGATGTCCTCGCCGCGAATCCGCCGCATCGTCACACCGGCCTCGCGGACCTTGCGACGCTCGGCGCGAATGTTCTTGCGCTTCTTCTGTTCGAGCGTCGAGAGGAAATCGTCGAAGTCGCGATAGCCGTCGTTGAGCCAGTGGAACTGCACGCCCTCTCGCTGCATCATGCCGAGACCGGTCAGCGCATCCGCTTCGGTCTGCGTCGGAAACAGCACATGCAGCGACGACACATCGGCTTGCTCGGCAAACGCCATCAGCGTCGCAGCCAGATGCCGCAACGCATGCGCGCCCACCGCCAGCAGGCGGTTGCCTTGCACCGGTGTGAACGGCACCGCGCACAGCAGCTTCGGGTAATACGGCAGACCGTTGCGTTTGTATGCGTCGGCCCATGCCCAATCGAACACATATGTCGTATCCCGAAAAGCAGCCGTTTGTGACCGAGTAGGGTTTACGTGCATTGACTCTCTAAGGTTTCGAAGGCGACCCGCAGGGAGCCGAGCCGCTTTTGGTTGAGGGCAAGCATGCCCGAAACCGGGGTGGGGGTCTGGGGGAGGGGCGCGGAAAAGATAGCACAATCCGCTAAAAATAAATTTGGATTTATCGATTTAGGTCCTACTGTAAATTCAACCTAAAGCCGATTGCGGAGGTGCAGCGATGGAAGAGCCTACCCCTTCCATTGCTGACGTTATTATCGAATCCGACCGCGACCTCCGTGGGTATGCTTATTTGATCCAGACGTGTGGCGAAACGCGGGTTGCTAACGCGCGCCAAAAACTTGCCGGCCGCACTCGCCCATACGTATCCAATCTAGCAAAGGTGCTCGGTGTGACGATTCCGGAGATTGTCGTCATTACTCCGAGAGAGGAAGCCCGGCAGCGCCTCTCCGAAATAAAAAAAATTATCCGGCGTGAGTGAAAACGGCGCCATGCTTCACAAGGTCGAATCATGTCGCATCAAGCGTCAGATTTTGCTCCTCCATTTCGACGCCAGATGCGGTATAGAAGTATCAGCTTGTCTACTAGGATTTCGTCGGAATAAATCCAGCGCGGTCATCTGCTTTCGCGTTTTCGCCTGCAAACCACTGATAATGAACTTCCTCGGCGATTTCGCTGGGAGGTTCTTTGTTTTCTATCACTATAATTTGGATGTCTTTTGAGGTATTGGCCAGCGACTTCCAGAATGCCGCT
The DNA here is from genome assembly GCF_900019265.1 of Paraburkholderia ribeironis. Lineage (GTDB taxonomy): Bacteria > Pseudomonadota > Gammaproteobacteria > Burkholderiales > Burkholderiaceae > Paraburkholderia > Paraburkholderia ribeironis. Next base: position 17,713 of record NZ_CYGX02000095.1, on the reverse strand, counting down.
TCAATGCCCGCGTCAATCTGTCCATTTTCCCCTTTTACAGTTTCGCTCTTTTTACTCTTGTAGCTCGTAAGTGGTGAGTCGATGACGATTACGCCGGGGTGTGGGCGGTTGTTTTTTGCGCAGTATCGGAGTAGCCCAATTGCAAAGGCGGCGTACAGTATTGCCCGGACGCCTTTGCCCGAGGACTGACGCGGTTTCCCATCCACAACGATGTCGTATGCCTTTTCATCGAATTGGACATGTGGAGTTCCTTTCCACGCCCACTCGACCAACACAGCTTGAATCTCAGCGCAAAATTCCCCGAGTTCTTTGGGAGGAATGCCGGACCAATTTTTCTTCGACGCGCCACTCTCGGCGAGAGCCGAATTAATGTCGTTTTGGCGTTTGACCAAACTTTGCCAACGTTCTCGCTCGACTCGCGTAGTCTCACGTTCAGTGTGTCGACTCATGAGTTGCTCGAGGCGCTCAGTAGTGAACTCCAAACGTGGGGCCAAAGTGCGATTCAACTCTGCGTTCAACACATCGAGGTCGAAATCGAAAATCATTTTGTCAAATTCGACGACTCCTTGTCGAGCCTTGAGGTCGCGAATTGCCGCCGCTAAGTCGGTTCGATGTGCGTGGATTTTTGCAGCTTCGGCCACTGCAGACTCTCGGATTGGTCGAGCGGCGGAATCCGGACTGTGCGAGTGACCCGGTGCCATTATCTGGTCACATACTGGGCAGGGGACTTCCTGGAGCGCTTCGAAATAAAAAGAGCTTTCAGAAATGAAGTCCAGCCGGTCCAAGTCAGAGGTGTACCGTTCGTCCAGCAGTTGATACCTCGAAAGCAGTTCACGGATGCCGAGCAGTTGCGAATCGGCTTTCAGGATATTTCGAGTTGCTTCTTGCGATTTTTCCAGGGCTTCATCCCGAGCGGTAGCGAGACCCTCTAGCTCGTCGGTCAGGCTACCAATCAACGAGTCTAGCTCTGTATCATCTGTCGAGACATTCAACTCTCTTGGCAGTGCGAAGCGCTCGTTCAACGGTTGCAACATCTCGCCCACAAGTTCGAGCTGTGCCTTCAGTCGCGCCTTCACGATTTCGTTCTTTTCACCGGCGGCCACGCTTTCATCGTCAATCCCAGTCAGGACGTATGAGATGGCGCGCTTCCGGGCCGTATCGCCGAATCCGGGCTTCCCCGTTACCGGGGAGTGTTGGTCGATGACAGAGACTTCGTCGATTAGGAATAGCGGTTCAATCGTGCGGATAGTAAAGCGTTGAGTTTCGCCACCGACGTTCTTCCGAAGGCGAGCTTCCTTGATGCCCGCAAACGGCAGCAAGACCGACGTGACGTCGGGGCCTTTGCTCGTGCCTTTTCGGGTCGGCGCTATCACCTCGCCGTTTCCTGAAATATCTTCAATGGGTACCCTATACACCATCAGATTGCCCCCATCTGTCGGGCGCACCAATGTGATGGTCTCATCCTTGGAATTGACGAATTCGACGACGAGGTGGGTGTAATGCACCGCTTCCTCAACATGCTTCAGCTTATCCGCTCCAAGGATGAAGTTGATGCATTCCAGGAGAAAGCTTTTCCCAGTGTCAGACTCGCCCGCGAGCACATTGGCGCCGCTGTAGAACTGGACGACGGCGTCTTCCAGCCCAGCTCCCCTGAGCAGAATCTTTCTGATTTGAAGCATAGTCAAAGTTCCAGTAAATCAACGGCGGTGAGGCGGTCGAATTCTGTGCCCCATCGTCCCACGTTTTGCGCCATGAAAGCCTCGAGCTCCTGGTCGGTGTAACGACCAAACCGGTCGACTATCCAGTTCGCTCTCGCGCCCAACTCATGCGCGTAGGCTGATTTCAGCAGCTTGATGAACGCGGCCGTCATATCGGTAGCTCGGTACAGGAAGCCTTGTGGGGCAAAGACGATTTGAATCAATTCCTTCGCCAGCATCTGGGTCAGCCCAGCATGGATGACATTGCGCTTCACGAGCAGCTCCGTGCCTCGATGGGGCATCGCCGGATGCAAGCTGGCTGGGCCATCATCCACGTCACCGGAGTGGACGAGCAGGTAGTCGTAGGATACAAGTCGCTGGAGGTCCATTGCATGACCGCCCGCAGCGTTCAGGATGAACAGCGTCCGGAACCCGTACTCTAGGGCTGAATTGAACGGGCGAACTTGAGGCGTTCGGATTGGCTTGTCCGCACTAATCATGGATTGCACCAATCGAGACGTTCTTCGTTAGCCATCTGATGGCACATGCCTTCACGGTCTTTGCTGGTGACATGCGGCTCGAGCGGGTGTGACCCAAGCTGGATGCTCTGCGCGGCGCTTACCGTCGCCTTCAGGCGCGCAATCGGAGTTCCATTGGGCTCGGTGTATTGGTAGTACAGCCCGTCGGAGAACTCGTCCAGCAACGTATCGAAATATGCCTGGTCTGCCATCTGGTCTCGCGCCACCTCTTTCAGACCCTCCGCGCTGTAGAAGGTCAATCGCGAACGCTCGAACATCCGGGCATGATAAGAACTGTGCTTGAAGTCTTCGGAGCTTCCGACAACAGTGCCAATGTCATTGCCGATGACGCGATACAGTTGCCCAATGTATTTTGCTTCGATTGCTGCAACCGTCGACGGAGGAGGGGGCGGCGGAGGCCTATTCAGCAATGGCGCGCCAAACACCGTCAGGTGATATTTGGTTTGCGCATGCTCCGCAATTAAGTCATGTGGCTGCTTGGCGGAAAAATTGCTGAAATCGAAGTTCAAGATATGCGCTTTGAGTTCAGGAGAAAGCGCAATTGTTTCCTTCGAGGTTATAGCCTTCGAATAGGAATCCCACGTATCAATCATCTCACTCTTGAGACTTTCTGGCGCGTCGAGCAAATCTTGGAATGGCGAAGTGACACCTTTGTGCGTCACAAAGTAATAGCTCTCTGGTGGCGTGTAGTCACCGATGTGCGTGTAGTACAGCACCTTGGCTATCTCGATACCCGCTTTGGACAGGCCGAGTTTTGCATCATAGTGCTTGCATTGAAAGAGCTGCCAGCGGCGTGGGACTATATTCGCCGCATCAAGCCAGACGATAATGTCTCGACCTTTATCGCCAGAGCCTCCCCGCGCCTGGACTTCGAACACCTGAGTTTGCTTCGAAAGATATTCGCTCGCCCATTCGAGCGTAAATCTCTCAAATTCCGCAGCGCTAAATTGGGCGAGGCGAGTTAAGGGCGCAACGGGAAGCCCAACGCCCAGCCCTAGCAGGCGGGCGTTGGCGCCGGGCCACGGTGTCGGAATCGGCAGCGCTGTTGTTGCTGTGCTTTCGCTCGCCTTCGCGGTTTTTGCCACAGTCCCCTCGGATATATGCTTATTTGCGATTTCAACCAAATCTTACTTGGACGAATTGCATACGGGTACGCCACGCATTCATTCGTGCTTGCTTTGGAACCGTGCGACTGCGATAACCGGGTAGCTCCTCAAGGGGGCAGACTTTCACAAAACTGGTCCAAGCATCAAAAATTACAAATCTTTTATTTCCGGTCAACCTTTGACCCTCAAGGTTCCGGACGACCTCTCCATCGTTTGGCCCCACCACGAGACACCCATACAGCCTTTGAGACCTCGACGCGGTTAAGGACCCACTACGGCCTTTCGACTCGTAACGACGGCAACGGCAGGTCCCCAAGTATAACGGTCGTCAGCGACCGAAGACTCTCGACTGTCAAATTGCACCGGAACTCGTGTTACTCGTGGCAGCATCTTCAAGCCGCTGCAGCAGCGCAAATGCGTCCGCAGCGGCAAGCGCGGGAAAAAGCGCCGGACGGTACTCGATCTGCATTTCCAGCCTGTTGGCTGTGGCAAACCGAGGGCGTACGATGCGCATGTGTTTCAGTACGTCGAACAACCCTTCGTCACGCGTCAGAAGCCGGACTCTGAGTGGACTGGGAAGTTGCTTTGCGATGGCCTTCACCATGCCGACGCGCGGAATCGCGTGGAGATCCGTAAGGACGTTGTGAACGCTCGGCTTAGCAGGTTTGATCACCCGGCGCGCGGCATCGCTTCCATACAAGCAGGCGAGGAACAGGATCACGATTGCATCGTTTGCAGCCAGCCCCGTTGCCCGCGCGAGTTGTACAAGTTCGTTTTCCAAGCCGCGGCGCTTGCTTACAGCGACCTTCTGGGCAACGAGCGGGGCAGCCTTTATGAGGAAATCCGCCCTTTCATCCCACAGGCTTTCCTTCATGCCCGTGAACAGCCCGGCAACGGAGTCTCTGAAGCCCAAGAGATGGGCCGCGTCCGTGCTCGCGCACTTGAAGAACTGGCCAACCGCGTACGTTTCTTTCTCCAGGCTTGCGGCCTTTTCTCTGATGCTGTCTTCGTAACCCTTCTCGCCCTCCATGGTAGACAGGAGAGGGCTGATGCTGTGCACCGGAACGTCGAGTGTGCGTAGCCATTCGAGGTAGGCCTGCTTTTTCGCGTCGGTCTGCGTCTTGCCCGCGACGGCGTCCTTGATGAGTGAGACGACGTTGCGGTCGAGGAGGAAGATCGCTTCAGTCTGGACGGCAGGAGAGCTCATCGCGGCTTGTCTTGGGGGCTTCGTCGTCCAGCGCCTCTTCGCGCGCGATGAACAGATTGTGATGGCGTTTCAGCTGCTCCGGTGAGGGGCGTTCCGCCTGGTCGACCGGAAGCGCGACGAGGCGACGACCGCGGAACTGGGCATACTCCGTCCATTCGAGCGACCGCGTAACGCTCACGCGTCCGTCCGCGTCGACGGCGATCAGGTGCAGGTCGAAAAGCGTGTGGATGTCGGCGCGCAGCAAGAGCCCATTGGTGACGGCGTAGTTCGTTTCGAGTGCATGCGGGACGATGTGGGCGGCCTCAAGCAACGGTTCGACGGTTGAGCCGCTGACCGCACAGACCGAGCCATAGGCACGCAGCAGCCGCCCCCGGAATTTTTGTTGTCCGCGGCGCGTCCAGATTGAGGCGAGTTGTCTGTCCTCACTCGTGTTCCGTCTATCCTCGTTGCGAGTTGCATCTCGTGCGATCGGCCCCGATGCGACGGCGTCCTCTTCAATAAGCGGCTGGGCATGGTCCTGCAGTTCCCCGGACGGCCCGGCCGCGAATCGGCGGAATTCCACGTACTGCTGCTCAAGGTTGTGCCCCACGGTTCGCCACCCCGCGCCCTGCCATGCGTCTGCCCAGACATGCGAGCTCCCGACCTCAGTGTTGCTCCAGAAAGGCGGATGCTCGTAGGCCGAGCGCGGCAGCCGCGTCGGGAGAATCTTGTTGATTTCGTCAAATGTGAGCCGGACGGTATCGCCAGCAAGGCTGCGCAGGTACGTTTCGAGGGCGTCGTATTTCGCCATGGCGAAGGGGCAGCCCCTCTGACGAGCTGCACGCGTGGTTTGAGAGAGGGATAGCATAACAAGCGCGCGCGCTGATCGGGGTGCCCAACCTGCTGGTACTGGTCGCCACGCGCCTCGTCGATGCGCGGAAGAAGGCTGCGGAGGATCGCGAGGCGGCAGATTTGCGGAAGCTTACCTTGCCGAAGTGACGCTCGGTCAGCACGTCGGTTGGCGCAACCAGTCGACGCCAACAATCGTTCCCGGCTACCTGATGAAGGAGCTAAGGATGCCACGATTTCACAAGTTCGATATCGCACGCTCGCAGCTAGTCACGGCAACCGAAATATTCTTCAACCAGCGCAACTTCTCGGCTGTGATCACGCTCGCAGGTGCTGCAAGCGGCATCCTCGACGAGCTTGTTAGGCGCGAAGGAAAGGAGCCCTTTGTTGACTACGCGTGTCGTGTCCATCGTGAGCTTGCTGGCAGGACACCGCCGAGACGGTCCGCCTTCCATCACATCGAGAAGCGGTTGGGCATCAGCGCCCACAAACATTACTCCGACAAGGACACACCCACGGTCAAACTTGACTTGGAGAAGCAAGCCACAAATGCGCTTGTGCGTGCGATTAGCGACTACATAGTTCTGAAAGGGCAAGAGGAATCATTCGTCAAGGACATACTGCAATGGACTTGGCAGAACTCTGACGGCAAGGCGATCATGGAACGGTATCAAGCAGTCCCTGAGAGGCAGAGGCCCCAAAAATGACATTCCGCGAATACACTCGCCTTCAACTAGCAGAACGCCAGCTTGAGGCAGCTATTGGTCTGTTCGTGGTTGGCCGCGACCGATTCGCCGTGGTTACCCTTGCAGGGGCTGCAGACGTAATCCTGTCGCAACTCGCACTAGACAAGGACAATTCCAACTTCACAGACACGTTGATGGAGGAAGCGATGCGCAATGGCGCTGCGGAACGTACCCGCGCAGAGCACGGACACGCGATTAACGACGTCCTCTTCATCAACGACATGAAGCATATGGACAAAGAGGAAGATGGGTTCGTTGACATGGACCCTGAGGAATGCGCCTTCGGAGCAATTATGAAGGCGATGGTCAACTACATCGCGATCGTAGGGCGTAAGCACCCAACTGTTGCATCATTCTTACTTTGGGTCAGCAAGAACATAGATCCTAAAAAATATAACTTGAGCGGTGATCCCAACTTGAAACCGGAAGACGGACAAGGCGCCGCTTTCAAAGGGGGATGAAAAAAAGGGAGCCTAAGCTTCCTTACGTGCGTCGCCGGTTGTCGTCATGTCTTCGGTTTCCATGCCACGCACGGTAACGGCTGCGTAAAACCGCGCATAAACGGCAAATGGCGGCAATAGCCGATGATCTGATAGGCACAGCCGCGCGGCAACGGTCTGCTCCCGAAGGTGGACCGGCCGTTCGGGCGTCCCCGTGAACGCTCGGACGAACGGCTGAGGATGGCCGGCTCGCGCCCGACGACAGAGCGCGGCGATCGCCGCGGCGCGGCCTTTCATGCAAGGGGCATAAAGCGCCCATTCCCGCGGGAAATGTCGAACGGTAGAAGGCGCGTGCTGCTATGGTGACTTAGCTGTGCCTTATCCATCTGTGGATAGGCCTGTGCGACCCTGTTGCTGTTTCCGTAAAACGACGTGAATGGTCGCGAGATAAAAGTAGAACATCCAGCTCAACCATAGACTTGCATCGTACCCCGTCTTTTGTTGGTCATTGTGATGACGAATCCCGAAGTTGTTCGCAAGATTGAATAAATCCTTCTCGTCGGCTGAAGTAAGAAGAGATTTGATCTCGGCGCGAGTGTACTCCAGCACATCAGCGAGATCGCGAACGGCTTGCCTGCGGTCGTCGAGCGTCGCACCATGGCGACGGTAACGTAGGATCGCAGCGTTGATTCGATTTGATATATTGGAGTCGTTTGAAGGGATGTCAGCATCAAAGATCTTCTCGAACCCCTGCTGTGGCTTGTGAAGTATTTCGCCGTTCTCTGACAATTCAAACGGCTTCGCATAGTGGCCGAGCACAGCATTCACTTTTTCGCGGTACTCGATTTGACCTTGCTGCTTATTGAACGTCTCCCAGTGCATGCCACATTGAGCGTAGCTATGAAAGGAGCCGTCTATCGGCTTTGAAACCTGCTGAAACAGGAATTCGACGACGTCAAAAAAATCGTCTTCCGTGTAGCCTTGTCCGAAGGCGTGCGGAGGCCATAGGTCTTTCTTGCGAACGGTAAGGAGCAACTCGAGATCAATGTCGCGCACGTTCCCATTGATATGCCCAGCGTCCACACACTCATATCCGAAGGCTTCGGAGAAGTATCCGCCTTCGGACATTTGGTCGTACACGCGAATGTAAAGATCAATAATGTCTTTTAGGGGCAGGCCAGATTGATTCGGATTTGTTCCTTTACGCTGGGAGTAGTAGGAGTGCGCCATAAGGACAAGGACGGAGGACATGGGAATTCAAATACTACCCGCAAAGACAGACTTTAGGATGCGACGACGTCATAGAAAGCATGCAAGCCCGGGTTTGAGAGTGAACGACGCGCGAATGGCTAACGGCACGCGTCGGCCGCCTGCAAAGCAGCTCAGGCTATCATGACGCGACCGGTTCTCTGGCACGACCGAAACCGGTTTCCGGGGTTATTGCAGGGTAGACGATGACAAAAGAATGGGCTCCCTCCGCGTGGGGCCGAAAGCTGACACGATCGCCGGACTGGCGCCTGATCCTTCAAGGCTTGAAACTATCGTTGACGGTGGATGGAAAAACATACGACGTCAACGTCGACGACGCCGGCTCGTACCGGGTGAATCGGGGAGTCTTCTGGACCGACGTCACGCTCCGCCCAGGCCCCGCGCGGGTCGTGAAGGTGGACGGACTGCCCAACGCCCGAGGGACCGATTTGACCAGCGCTGTTGAAGCCGCGCTGGTCGAGAAGCAGATCCACGAGGACGTGGTGTTTCTGCGTGGTGCTCATCAAACCGCGCTCGACTGGCTTGAAAACAAGACCCAGCAAGAGCAGGCAGCAAAAGCCGGTCGCCGATGGATCACGCACGAGATGCAGGCGGCCATTGAAGCGGCCCGACCGTCCATCGACGTCAAGGCGTTTCGCGCTCGCATGCAGAAAGCCAACGTGCACACCAGGCTGGGAAAAGAATCTGCCGATATGGAGCGTTCCCTCATCCGATGGGAAGCCGACCATCGGCCCTTCTGGGCCTCCCTCAACGCGGCCCATACGGAGCGCGAGTTGACGGCGTGCAAGGACCTGTTCGACCACGTGGAGCGCAAGCCCCTGACCGACGAACAAGCGCGGGCGGTGATCTGCTTCGACAACCGCGTGCAGGTGGTCGCCTCGGCCGGCTCGGGCAAGACGTCCACCATGGTGGCAAAAGCCGCCTACGCCATCCATCGAGGCTTCGTTGCTCCGAAGCGGATCGTCATGCTGGCATTCAACAAACAGGCCGCCGTCGAACTGGCGGACCGTGCCGCCAAATCTTTCGAGCGGCTGGGCATGGACGATGTAGCGGTGGAAGCCTCAACTTTCCACGCCCTGGGCCTTCGCATCATCGGCAAGGCCACGAAGGAAAAGCCTGACATCCCGGATTGGGCAACCGACACCGCCGGTGGCATCAGCAAGCTCACCGAGATCGTCGATCAGCTCAAGGATCGTTCGGCGACCTTCCGGACCCAGTGGGATCTGTTCAGATTCGTCTTCGGCCGGGACCTGCCGGCGTTCGGGTCAATCGGCACACCGGACGTCTGGGACGATCAAGGCAACGGCCGCACCCTTACCGCCGACGGGAAGCGCGTGCGCAGCCAGGAAGAGGCCACCCTTTCCAACTGGCTCTTTTACAACGGTGTGGATTACCGCTACGAGGAGCGGTACAAGTTCAAGACCGCCGACGAAGATCATCGCCAATATCGCCCGGACTTCTTTTACCCGGGCATTGATCTCTACCACGAACATTTCGCCCTGGACGCCAAGGGCAACGCCCCACCTCACTTTGCAGACTACCTTGCCGGCGTCGACTGGAAGCGCAAGTTGCATCGGGAACGTGGCACGTCGTTGATCGAAACGACGTCGCATCAGATCCGCACCGGCGACGTGTTCAAGCACCTCGCTGGCGAGCTGACCCGCCGGGGCATACAACTCGACCCCAATCCGGATCGCGAGATTCCCGCCGGAGGTCAAAAGCCCATGGAGCCATCGGAACTGGTGGCTTTGGTGAGAACGTTCATCAGCCACGCCAAAAGCAACTGCCTGAGCGCGGCGGCGCTGCGCCAGCGTCTGGACGCCATGCCGGACGATGCGTTCAAGCACCGGCATCGTATGTTCCTCGACATCGCGGAGCCCATCATCAAGGCGTGGGACGCCGCCTTGGCGGACGAAGACGGCATCGACTTCGAAGACATGCTCAACCTGGCGGCCGAGCATTTGGAAAGCGGTCGTTACGAGGCGCCCTACGAGCTGGTCATGGCCGACGAGTTCCAGGACGCCTCGCGGGCTCGGGCCCGCTTGTGCCGCGCCTTGGTTCAGAAACCTGGGCGACACCTGTTCGCCGTGGGCGACGACTGGCAGTCCATCAACCGTTTCGCCGGCGCGGACGTGTCGGTGATGACCGATTTCCGGGAATGGTTCGGCCACGGGCAGGTTCTCAAGCTGGAACAGACGTTCCGCTGTCCCCAAGCGCTGTGCGACGTGTCTAGCCGGTTCGTGTCCAAGAACCCAACGCAGATCGGCAAACGCGTGATGTCGGTCACCCCCGCGATGGGGCCCGTGCTCCAAGCGTTTCAAGTGGACAACAAGGAAAAGCTGGTCGACGCCATCGACCAGTTCGTGATGAAACTGGCCCATGGCGTCCACGATGGTAGTATCCCGGCCGGCCGCGATGGGAAGGTTTCGGTTTTCGTGCTTGGCAGGTACAACGCCGATCGGCAGTACGTCCCGGCAAACAAGGCCCGCTTCGAGCGCTGGGTGGATGTGTCGTTCCTCACCATCCACCGATCGAAGGGAAGCGAAGCCGACTACGTGATCTTGCCGGAGATGCTGAGCGTGCTACGCGGGCGTAGCTTCCCGAACACGCGCGCTGATGACCCGGTACTGGCGTTAGCCATGCCCGCCGGGGACAACTACCCGCACGGGGAAGAGCGTCGCTTGTTTTACGTGGCCCTTACCAGGGCACGGCGTACCGTGGCCATGTTCACGGCACGCGGTCAGTGTTCGAGCTTCTTGCGGGAGCTTGAGCAGGACGGCGCGGTGTCGACCACCGACACTGATGGCAAGGTCGTTCACGAGGAGGAATGCCCCGCGTGCAAACGAGGGGTTTTGGTCTTGCGCACCGGTCCCTATGGGGAGTTTCGTTCCTGCTCGAACTTCCCTGCGTGCCGCTACAAACCCAAGAAGAGTGGAAACGCACCATTACCGGCGACCAACCACAGAGGAAGGGTCAACCAAGCCAACCGCAGGACCTCGGCCTCGCCGTTCTCGCGTCGCTAAGCCGGCCCAAGCCACCGATCAAACCTAGCGTACGTCCGCGCCCCTTCGGATGCCCCGCATTGGGCGTTCCGAGGGCGCAACGGTCCAACGCTCATCCTTGCAGCGACGGGACGGTCCGAACAATCCCCATCGTTTCGATGCTGACGAGGATCACGCGTTGCAACAGCATCACGATGTACGTAGGATCGTCGTGCTCGCGTGCGCGTCGCTCGTTCGCTTGGTTTGCGTAACAGTGCAGCGAATCGAACAGTAGGTCTGACCGCTCGCTGAACGTCGTGTGCCGCCGACCACTGTTCGTCGCGGTCGGCCGAAGTCGCCCCTGACCTGCCGCTCGGTTGGTGTCTGCGAATGTCCGTACCCCGCTCCAAAGTTGCCGTTGTGCCCCTTGCAGTGAGCGGCGCTACAATGAAACACGAGGATGTTTGCATGGACGGGGGCGCCCGCCCCGTGTGTCGACAGAGGAGGTATCCATGGCCGACGAGCCGAACGCAGCACCGGAACGTAGCTACCATATTGGCGATGTCGGCGAGGGCGCCCGCGTTGCACAGGGCGAGAACATCTCCTGGGTCGAAGGGCTCGCCGGCTTGCCAGAAGGCGAGACGCTCGCCCAGCAATTCGCCGCACTGCTGGAGCAGATCGACGAAGACGCGTCATTCGATGATGACACCCGCGCGCTTACGCGGGACAAGACGGCGGCAGTTGCCGAAGGCCTTGCCACTGCTCAGGAATCGCCTGGTGTGCTCCGTCGCGCGCTGATCGATGCCAGGTCGTGGTTCGGCAACACTGCGTCCTGGGTAGGCAACGCGATCGGCGATATCCTCAAAAGCGAGGCGGCGCAAAAGACCATCGGCACGGTGTCCGAGGCAGCCACCAAGGCGGCCATTGACTCATTTGTGAAATAGCGCCATGCCCGCCGAGGTGCCGCTATTCCGGGTCGGCGATGTTGGCAACAACGCTGTCGTGTTGCAGGGAGAGCATCTTTCTGTCGGCGTCAGCGCGGCAGACGTCGCGCAACTCATCAAAGCTGAGCGCGATGGACTTGTCCAGCAATATGCGCCGCAGCTCAAAGAATTAGCCGAGCAACTTGGCATGTCCCGCGAAGCGGTGCGCGTGACGCTCCACATCGCCGGCCACGACGATGTCCCGCCCGAGCGCTGGACAGACACGTTGATCGCCATTGCTACGCAATATCGCGCCATGCGCCAGGATCTGACAGCCAGCGAGGACGGCGAGACTGCGGAACTGAGACAGCAAGCGGTTGCTGCTTTGGATGCAGGTGACTTCGACAATGCGACTAGCCTGCTGACCGACATCCGCGCAAAAAAGAGCTTGATCTCTGAGCAAAGACGTCGCAGGGCGCAAGAAGCACACGAGGAGTGGGTCGCCGGACTGCGGTCAGAGGCCGAGACCTGCGCCCTACTCGGCCGGGCTGCCTTGGGGCAACGCAACGTTACGGAAGCCTATGCGCGGTTCTTTGAAGGCTTGCGCGTGCTTGCGCCCATTGATGATCCCGCGCCGCGCTTCTCATACGCGTTGAACGTTGTAGCAACACTGTTCGACTTCGGAGATCGTTCCGGAAACAACGATGCACTTGCTGCTGCGATCGCGGGCAGCCGCCGGGCACTCGCCGACGCACCGCGGGAACGCTTCCCGCTGGAATGGGCGAAGATCCAGAGCAACCTCGGAACAGCGCTCGCGAAGCTAGGCGAGCGGGAGAGAGGCACGGACCACCTGCTGGAAGGGGTGGAGGCCTACCACGAGGCGCTGACTGAATGCACACCTGAACGAGACCCGCTGGGCTGGGCGACGATCCAGAATAACCTCGGAAATGCACTTGCGAAGCTAGGCGAGCGGGAGAGCGGTACGGGCCGCCTCGCGGATGCAGTGGCGGCCTACCATGAGGCGTTGACGGTACGCACGCGCGAGCGCGTCCCGCTGGGATGGGCGACGACCCAGAACAATCTCGGAAATGCGCTCTTGAGCCTCAGCGAGCGCGAGAGTGACACGGGTCGCCTGGCGGAAGCGGTGAAGGCCTTCCATGAGGCGCTGACTGGATGCACGCGCGAGCGAGACCCGCTGTTCTGGGCGACGGTCCAACACAATCTCGGAAATGCGCTCTTGAGGCTGAGCGAGCGGGAGAGCGGCACGGGCCGCCTCGCGGATGCGGTGGCGGCTTACCACGAGGCGCTGACTGGATGCACGCGCGAGCGAGCCCCGCTGTTGTGGGCGACGATTCAGTCCGGCCTGGGAAACGCGCTCGCGATGCAAGGCCGGCGCGAGAGAAACTCGGACCGCCTGCTGGAAGGGGTGGCGGCCTACTACGAGGCGCTGACTGAACACTCGAGAGAGCGAGACCCGCTGTTCTGGGCAATGATTCAGGCCAACCTGGGAAACGCGCTCGCGACGCTGGGCGAACTCGAGAATGACCCCGCCCACTTGGAAGCAGCGGTGGCAGCCTTCCAGACGGCGCTAACCGAACGCACGTGCAAGCGCGTCCCGCTGGACTGGGCGACGACCCAACACAACCTGGGAAACGCGCTCGCGACGCTAGGCGAACTCGAGAATGACCCCGCCCACCTGGAAGCAGCGGTGGCGGCCTACCACGAGGCGCTAGCTGAACGCACGCACGAGCGAGACCCGCTGGGCTTTGCGACGATCCAGTTCAGCCTGGGAACTGCGCTCTGGAAACTTGGCGAGAGGGAGAGTGGCACGGCCCGCCTGCAGGAAGCGCAGAAAGCGATCGACTCGTCGCGTAGTGCGTACCAAAGTGCCGGCATCGGTGATCTCGATACCTACTTCGACGAGTCATTGGGCGCGCTTGGTAGATTGATTGCAGAGCGCCAGCGCAAGTCGCCGTAACAGATTCACCTTTCCTGCGGGCAGAGATCATTCGAGACTGGAATAGGCAGGTCAATTGGCGCGATGCGCTTGAACCATACGGACCCGCGGGCACGAACTCTCCTTCGGAATCTAGGCCGCCGTACGCAACGTGCGGAAACGGAGTTGGCTCGACCGACGAACCGTGAGTCACCATCTAAACCGGTCGGCCGGAAGTCCCATTCCAGTGGGTGCACCGGATCCAGAGTCAAACGAGCCGACAGTTCTCTCAAACACTGAACTCGCTCGACGACGGCCTTTCGGATGGACGGGCAGGCAGCAATACCGGCCGACCGTTGAACTTTCGACCGACTCGAGGAGGCGACGCAAACGGCGTGGTGCGAGGTAAGTGTCCGCCTAAGTTCGGCCCAATTGCGGTCGCTTGGTCGCGACCTGGAACGGGCGTTTGCATGGCGGCTCCGCCGTTGGAGGCGGCCACTCGCGTTGTGTGGGGAATCATGAGCGCCTATGCTCATGCTAGAGCGTTCGAAGCCCGAACGCCTGCGCTGGTAACAAAGGACACTATCCGTTTCCCACGATAGTTGCTAGTTTCGTAAACGCGGGTGGGGAAAAATATGACAAAGTCATGGCAGCAATTCCTGTTTTGCGTGATCTTGACGATACTTTGGCCGCTTTTCCCCCTCGGGTTCGAATGGCTCATCTCGGACGCAGTGAAAACGGAATCTGTCGCGTTGACGGCATCGATGTATGCGATTGGTATCGGGGTCGCATCCAAATACCAAGGTCTATTTGGCGTCGCGCTCATGGAAGCAGTTTTCTATATATTATTTTATGGACTCAGCGTTAAGGGACATCCGCCCCACGAGGCCCTTATTTTATTTGTCTGTGGCGCGGGAATGTTTTTGATGTTTGTTTGCCACACGGCTGAAAGATACAATAGACATATACGGCTTCAGGAACCATTCCCCGATTTCATGAGATGAGGTTTTAAAAATGGAGCCTTTAACACTTTCTATACTCGCGGTATCAGGAGCAGTAATCTCGATGGGAGTGGGCGTCGCCAAGGCATTTCGGGATATTCTTAAGACTTTCGTGAAAAGCAAGTATGAAAGGAGTTTTGAAAAGGAATTAGCTCTTGTACTAAGAAAATCGCCCAAGACCGAGGAGTTGCTGAACGAGATTGTTCATGATAGTTCTGTATTTCAGAAAGATCCCGAAAGATACGGGGCGCTGAAGGCGCTGATAATCGAGACTCTCGAGAAATCAGAAGATAAGGTTGCCAGTTCGATAAAAGAAGGGTTGAATCAACCGTCAGAACTTGGCCGCGAAAAGTACGTCGCGAAATTGCTTAGAAACACTGAACCCGAAATAACGGGGACGTCCCAGCCCCGTACCCCGACGAAGGACAAATCCAAGTCCGAAAAACCGAACCCCACACCGGAACGCAGCTATCAGATCGGCTATGTCGGCGCGGGCGCCCGCGTCGCACAGGGCGAGAACATCTCCTGGATCGAAGGGGTCGCTGACCTGCCCGAAGGCGAGACGCTCGCCCGGCAATTCGCCGCGCTACTGGACCAGATCGACAAGGACGCGTCGCTAGATGATGACACCCGCGCGCTTGCCAAGGACAAGACGGCGGCGGTTGCCGAAGGCCTCGCCAAGGCTCAGGAATCACCCGGCGTGCTCCGTCGCGCGCTGATCGACGCCAAGTCGTGGTTCGGCAGCAGCGCGTCTGGGGTAGGGAACGCGCTCGGCGACATTCTCAAAAGCGAGGCGGCGCAGGAGACTCTGGGCACGGTGTCCGAGGCCGCCACCAGAGCGGCTATTGACGCGTTTGTAAAGTAGGCTCCATGAGCTCCCAGAGCGCCATGCCCTCGGGGCTGCCACGATACCTTATCGGAGATGTTGGGCCCGGTGCGGTCGTGCTGCAGGGCAAGCGTCTTTCTGTCGGCTACAGCGCGGCACAGGTCGCGCAGCTCCTCAAGGCTGAACGCGACGGACTTATCCAACAATTCACCCCGCAACTCAAAGAATTAGCCGAGCAGTTGGGCATGACGCGCGAGGCAGTACGGTCGATGCTTCGCATCGTTGGCCACGACGATGTCCCGCCTGAGCGCTGGTCCGGTACGTTGCTCGCCCTCGCCACACAATTTTGCGCGATGCGTCAGGCGCTAACCGGCAGTGAGGACGGTGAGACCGCGGAACTTCGCCAGCGGGCGATTGCTGCTTTAGATGCAGGTGCCTTCGACGATGCGACAAGCATACTCAACGACATCCGTGCACGAAAGAGCGTGATCTCTGAGCAAAGACGTCGCAGGGCGCGAGAAGCACAGGCGGAGTGGGTCGCCGGACTACAGTCAGAGGCCGAAACCTGTGCCTTACTCGGCCGGGCCGCCCTGGGGCAACGCAACGTCGCGGACGCTCATGCGCGGTTCGAGGAAGGCTTGCACGTGCTTGCTCCCATTGATGATTCCGACCTGCGCTTGTCATACGCGTTGGACGCCGCGGCAGCACTGTGCGACTTTGGCTCTCGTGCTGGAAACAACGATGCACTTGCCGCTGCGATCGCGATCTACCGCCAAGCGCTCGCCGACGCACCGCGCGAGCGCGTCCCGCTGAACTGGGCGGCGATTCAGACCAACCTCGGCGCTGCGCTCCGGACGCTGGGCGCGCGGGTAGGCGACACGGCTCATTTAGAAGAAGCGGTGGCGGCCTTTCGCGCGGCGCTGACCGAATACACGCGCGAACGCGTCCCGCTTGATTGGGCGGCGACCCAAAACCAACTAGGCTTAGCATTGCGCAATCTGGGCGAGCGGCAAAACGACACTGCTCATCTCGAAGAATCTATAGCGACCTTCCGGGCGGCGCTGACCGAAAACACGCGCGAACGCAACGCGTTTGGCTGGGCGGTGACCCAAAGCAATCTCGGGATCGCGTTGTGGAGGCTGAGCGAGCGGGAGGGTGGCACGGACCATCTGAAAGAGGCGGTGGCGGCTTGCCGCGCGGCACTAAGCGAATACCCACGCGAACGCGACCCGTTGTGTTGGGCGGACATCCAGAGCAACCTTGGGGCCGCGCTCTCGGGGCTGGGAGAGCGGGAGCGCGACACAGCTCGACTGGAAGAAGCGGTCGCGGCCTACCGCGCGGCGCTGACGGAATACGCGCGTGAGCGCTTCCCGCTGGATTGGGCGATCGCCCAAAATAATCTCGCGGCTGCGCTGTGGAATCTGGGCGAGCAGAAGAGCGACTCGGCTCGACTGGAAGAAGCGATAGCAATCTACCGCATCGTGCTCACCGAACGGACTCGCGAGCGCGACCCGATGGGATGGGCGGGCACCCAAAATAATCTTGGGGCCGCGCTCTCGAGCCTGGGCACGCGGGTGGGCGACACGGCGCACCTAGAGGAAGCGGTGGCGGCCTTCCGCGCGGCGCTGATGGAATACACTCGCGAACGCGTTCCGCTGGATTGGGCGGTGGTCCAGAACGGCCTCGGTAATGCGCTGCGGAATTTGGGCGAGCGGGAGAGCGGCACGGCCCGGTTGGAGGAAGCAGTGAAAACCATCCAATCGGCCCTTAGCGAATATCACCGGGCGGACATCACCGACTTCGACGCCTACTTTGACGATACTCTCAGCTCGGTTGCGCAATTAATCGACCAACGCAGGCGCATGCCGGAATGACTTTATCCGCGCGCCGTGCTCGAAGTGATGTTCACGTGCAACGCCGAGCACGTGCAGCTGGGATCAGTACGAAAATCGGAAACCCGCGCTTCCGTGCGACCGGCATCACCGCGTATCCGACGCGCACCACGCGGCGGTACAACCAAATCCCAACTCCTATTCGACGTCGGCTGTGAACCTAACTTCGGTCATTCGATAGCGCTGGTTGAATGTCACTTGATGGCCGACGGACTAAACCGCTCGCGCGGTAGGGGCTACGGTCTGACACCGGAGGTCAGGGAGAGGCCGGTCACGCGGCTTTATGTTGGCGAATGAGGCAATCCGCCTCGTTCTCCAGCAG